>CAZNKI010000012.1:0-75674 GCA_964573665.1 uncultured Candidatus Cloacimonadota bacterium
ACCAGCTCCATTCCCCTATGTGGAGGGGTGGACGCCTAAGCGGACGGGGTGGTCAGTTCTTGCATATTACTTAAGTCATAGTAGAGATGCGATTTATCGCGTCTGAATATTGTAACGCGAGCTACCAGCTTGCAACTTCCTCTCCTGTCCTACAGCGCTTGAATTTCTTTGCTTCGTTTCTTTTTTCAAGAAAAGAAATGAAGGGTTCATCTGATGCAAGTAGTTCATCAAGGAGACCCCACGCTTCACTACGTTCCGCTCTGGGTGACAGATGATCGTATTTATCATTTTGCCGGAATAATTAGTCTAACACAGAGTAGCATATCAGAACAAATCCGTGCTTGTGTATTATTTTATATCAACAATCAGAGAAAACGTAAAAATGTAAAGTAATTGATGAATTTTACCAGAAAAACTCTCCGCTTACTCTCTTAGTACCCCCTACTTGCCCTCTACTTGACTATTTAATTGATAGGACTTATATAAAAACACTCTCTTTTTGGTAAAAATCACGACCAAAAACTATAAACTATCTGCCAAAAACACCCAATATGTTTAAGTCATATCAATTAAGAGGTGGAGAGAGAGTGGAGTGAGTGTGAAGAGGGAGTCAAATGAGCTGATGATTAAAGAAAATGAAGCAATAGGATATTTCTTATTTATATTTTATATGTGAAGATAATAGAGCAGAGAAAACGGAAAATTTGAAAGAATCAAACTCTCATCAGGTAAAAACTGGGCATCAAAGTTAAAATAAAAGAAGTTCGATATAAATGAAATAAAAGATGATTTTGCACCTATAAGTCATTAAACTTAATGATACAGAGAAAATCACGCTTGATATGAACAAATCTAAAAAAAGTCTTGCCATTAAATAACTTTTTCTAAAAATTGTCTGAAATATTTGTAATTAAAAAATGGGGAGCAAATATGGGTTTAAAAAGCTTTGGTGGCGGTGTCCACCCTCATGACTTTAAAGAGTTCTCTAAAAACGCTCCAATTGAGAAGATGTCGATCCCGAAAAAAGTGATTATTCCTCTTTCTCAGCATATTGGTGCACCCGCTAAGCCAGTGGTTCAAGTGGGAGATTTTGTTAAAACAGGACAGTTAATTGCTGAAGCATCGGCTTTTGTGTCTATTCCGATGCATGCTTCAGTTACCGGGAAGGTGAGCAAGATTGATATGTTCCCTCACCCTGGCGGTTTTTTATCACAAGCCATTGAAATTGAAACAGCAGAAAATGAAGAATGGGTAGATTTGATTGATGATCAGAATTTTCTCAATCTTTCAGCTGAAGAAATGAAAAGTCGCATTGCTAATGCAGGCGTTTGCGGTATGGGCGGTGCAGGATTTCCAACCATCGTTAAGTTATCTCCGCCAGCTGATAAGCCAATTGATACAATCGTGATCAATGGTGTGGAATGTGAACCTTATTTGACGGCAGATTATCGCTTAATGCTTGAAAAACCGCAGGAAATTCTTGATGGGGTAAAGATCCTGATGAAATGCGTGGGGGCTGAAAAAGCGCATATTGGCATCGAAGCCAATAAACCTGATGCGATTAAGATCATGAATGAGTGTGTAAAAAATGAAAAGAATATCTCTGTCGTTTCTTTACAGTTAAAATACCCTCAAGGGGCTGAAAAACAATTGATCTTTGCTGCAACTGGCAGAAAAGTGCCAAATAAAGGTGGCTTACCTTCAGCTGTAAAAGTAATTGTTCAAAATGTGGCAACAGCTGTTGCTGTATATGAAGCCGTTCGTTACAAAAAACCTTTGATTGAGAGAGTCTTAACGATTACCGGAAAGATCGTAAAGTCTCCCAAGAATATTCAAGCACGCATTGGAACTCCTTTATCTGAATTGCTTGATTCATGCGAAGGCACGTCAGAAGAGATTTGTAAAATCGTCTCTGGCGGACCAATGATGGGTTTTGCTATTCCTGGACTTGATGCACCTGTGACCAAGACAGCTTCAGGCATTGTCTTATTGAATGAAAAAGAAGCTAAAACCCTTGTCGAACATACCTGTTTGAGATGTGGCCGTTGTGTCGATGTGTGTCCTTTAAATTTAATGCCAAGTTTTATTGCTTCTGCAGTGAAATATGATGATTGGACAACTGCTGAAAAAGCAGGGGCGATGGATTGTATGAAGTGCGGTTCCTGTGCCTATGTATGTCCTGCACATATTAAACTGATCCAATGGATTGATATGGGAAAAAACCGTATTAATGCAATGAGACGTGCAGCAAGTAAATAATCAGCTTTGCTGTGATTGACAAGATTCATCAAAGGAGTATTTATGGAAAATAAAATAATCGTCAGTAGCTCTCCGCATTTGCATGATCGATCCAATGTGAAGTTCGTCATGTGGAATGTTGTGATCGCTTTACTCCCTGCATTGATTGCCGGAGTGATCCACTATGGATTTAAAGCATTGAGTATTACTATATACAGTGTGATTGGGGCAGTTGTTGCAGAAGCCCTGATTCAGAAATTAAGAAAAAAAGAAGTGACAATCATGGATGGATCAGCAGTACTTACAGGTATGCTGGTCGCTTTTAATATACACGCCGGATCCCCATGGTGGTTAGGCGTTATAGGTTCTGTATTTGCCATCGCAATTGGTAAACATGCATTTGGCGGTTTAGGACATAACATTGTAAATCCTGCATTACTTGGCCGTGCTTTTCTTCTTGCATCATGGCCTACACTCGTCACTGCTGGATGGGTACCTTCAAATGTAGGTAACACCAGTGGCTTGAACATGGCGCATATCCCTGAACAAGCACATCAATTAGTGACCTCAGCAACGCCCTTAGGTGTCGCAAAAATGCTGAGAAATCCAGATATCATCAGCTCTATCGGAACTGATAATGCCCAAAATATCTTTAGTCATCTTACCGATTATTCAACCTTGATGAATCTCTTCTGGGGAAATATTGGCGGTTGTATCGGTGAAGTATCAGCCTTTGCTCTTCTATTAGGCGCATTATACTTATTACTTCTTCATATCATTGAATGGAGAATCCCTGTATTTTATATTGGAACAGTGTTTGTTCTTACTTATATCTTTGGTGGATTAAATGGGATATTCTCAGCATCGATCTTTCTTCCATTATTCCACATATTAGCCGGTGGACTTTTCCTCGGTGCCTTTTTCATGGCAACCGATATGGTGACCTCTCCTGTGACTAAGCGTGGAAGAATAATCTTTGGTATTGGTTGTGGAGTGATCTGCGTGGTGATTCGTCTTGTTGGCGGTTATCCAGAAGGCGTATCTTATTCGATTTTGATTATGAACCTATTTGTACCATTAATTGATCGCTATACAATGCCTAAAGCGTTTGGTGAGGTGAAAGCATGAAAGTATTTTTACACTACGCAATTGTATTATTATTGTTTACTGGCTTAGCTTGCGCAATTCTCGCATTGGTAAACAATCAAACAAAACCAGTAATTGAACAGAATCAGGCAGAAAGTGAAAACAATGCCAGATCAATGGTACTTGAAGGTGCTGTTGATTTTCAAATGAACAAAGTACAGTTAGAAGATCAAAGCGAACTGATTTACTATGTCGGCAAAGATAGCAAGGGAGAAATCTTAGGCTATACTTTCATGGCTGAAGGAAAAGGCTATAGTGGCGTCATTAAAACAATGGTGGGCGTTGATCAGAATTTTGTGATAAAAAAGATTCTTGTGGTTCAACAAACAGAAACTCCTGGTTTAGGAGCTAACTGTACAAAAGAAGATTTTAATCAAAAATTTGCTTCACTTGGAATCGCAGATTTGAGAGTAGATAAAGATGGTGGAAAGATTAAGAGTATTTCTGGTGCAACAATTACTACCAGAGCTATTAGTAATTCTATTAAGTTAAGTCTGGAGCATTTAAAAAACAATTTATCTACAGTTGTACAAGATACAAGTAAAGTAGAAAAAGGGGTTTAGAATGAGCGCTTTGAATGAACTCACTAAAGGTATTATAAAAGAGAATCCTATTTTTGTGATTGTACTGGGTATGTGTCCAACGCTTGCTGTGACATCATCTGTACTTAATGGTTTAGGAATGGGACTTGCGGCAACATTTGTCCTAGTCTGTTCAAATATTCTTATCTCATTGATTAAAGATATTGTTCCTTCAAAAATCAGAATACCTTGCTATATTGTTGTGATCGCATCATTTGTAACGATAATCGACATGGTAATGGCTGCTTATGCTGCACCATTACACAAAGCTTTAGGTATATTTATTCCACTGATTGTGGTTAACTGTATCATTCTTGGTCGTGCAGAAGCTTTTGCTTGCAAGAATAATGTTTTTTATTCAGCTCTTGATGGAATTGGCATGGGATTGGGTTTTACACTTTCATTGGTTGTTGTTGCAGGGATTCGTGAAGTCCTTGGAGCTGGACAGTTTTTGGGTATGAATGTACTTCCTGCAGGCTATATTCAACAACCCATGTTAGTGGCAATATTAGCGCCAGGAGCATTTATTACTCTTGGATTTCTCATGGCATTAATGAACATCATTAAGAAATAGCTGAATAAATAGGAGAAATATTATGGAATTTATATCTAAAATCATCATTATGGCAATATCAGCTATCTTTATAAATAACTTTGTACTTGCCCGATTTCTTGGGCTTTGTCCATATCTGGGTGTTTCTAAAAAGATCGACTCAGCTTTTGGTATGGGAATGGCAGTGATCTTTGTGATGACGCTTGCCTCTGCTTTGACATGGATTATTTATGCATATATGCTAGTGCCTTATCATATTGAATATTTACAAACGACAGCTTTCATTTTAACGATTGCTTCTTTGGTTCAATTTGTAGAAATGTTTATTCAAAAGTCAGCACCTGCTTTATATAAATCTTTGGGTGTTTATTTACCATTGATTACCACAAACTGTGCTGTATTAGGTGTCGCAGTGATCAATATTGGTGATAAACTCAATTTTATCGAAAGTATTCTCAATGGATTTTTTGGTGGAGTTGGCTTTACATTGGTCTTATTAATGATGGCCGGAATCCGTGAACGTCTTGAAAAAGCAGATATTCCTAAAAGTATGCAAGGAATGCCAATCGCATTGATTATTGCAGGTTGTATGGCGCTTGCCTTTTTAGGTTTTTCTGGTTTAAAATTAGGCTAATAAGGAGTATTAAATGAATAGTATCTTAATTCCAGCTTTATTGATCGGATCATTAGGCGCTTTATTTGGTTTAGTTTTAGCCTTCGCTTCCAAAAAGTTTTTTGTTGAAGTCGATCCAAAAATAGAACAGATTATCGAAGTATTGCCAAGCGCTAACTGCGGTGCTTGCGCTTTTCCAGGTTGCTCAGGATATGCTGATGCTATCGTTCAAAAGGGTGTCAGTGTTTCGCTCTGTGCCCCTGGTGGTGCTGAAACAGCAAAGAAGATTGCAGAAATAATGGGTGTTACTGCCAGCGAAAAAGAAAGACAGATAGCCCGTATTCATTGCCAGTCAGGTGGTTATAACAATACCTTTTTTAGATACGATTATCAAGGTATTGAATCCTGTAAAGCAGCAGCAAGTCTATCCTCAGGTCCAAATCTTTGTTCATGGGGCTGTGTGTATCAAAACGATTGTATGAAAGCATGCATGTTTGATGCAATATCTTTAGATGAAAATGGACTGAGAATAGTGAACGAAGAAAAATGTACAGGTTGTGGCGCTTGTGTCAGGGCTTGTCCAAGAAGTTTAATCGATTTAGTGCCTGTGAGCAAGAAAGTGCATGTCTTATGTGCTTCAAGAGATAAAGGACCTATTGCTAAAAAGAATTGTGGTAACTCAACTGCATGTATTGGTTGTGGCATTTGTTCAAAAAAATGTCCAGTTCAGGCAATTACCATCGAAAATAACCTGGCAATCATTGACTATAATAAATGCATCAATTGCGGTATCTGCGCAAAAGCTTGTCCCACCAAGGCAATTATTGACTTAAAAGGAACAAGAAAAAAAGCAGTCATTCATGAAGATTTATGTATTGGATGTACTATCTGTGCAAAGAAATGTCCAGTTCAGGCGATATCTGGTGAATTGAAACAGAAGCATATCGTTAATCAGGAACTATGTGTCGGTTGTGAAGTCTGTGTCGAAAAATGTCCTAAAAAAGCCATAGAAATGGTATAAATTATAATGGGCATTCATCAGTGGATGCCCATTTTCTTTTTCGTAATTTTGATTTGATCAATATCTTTTCTGTTGACAATATGTGACGAGTAGAAATCTTGTTGAATTAAAGGAAAAAGCATGTCATTATTTTTTAAGGATAAAAAGAATATTAGCTTCAAAGTGGGATTGTTCTCAATCGTAGTGATCATCATATTTATCATTAGTTATTCCTATTTAAACGATCTGTTACAATCTTACAAATATACAGATATTATGATATCCTTTCCTAATATCAATAATCTGGAAATAGGCAATACAGTAACAATTAACGGATTTAAACGAGGCCGTGTGAAAAGTATCTCAATATCAGAAGATGGAGTCCTTGTTCATACATTAGTAGATCTTGATTTTGAATTAAAAGAAGGCACTCTTTTTATCATCAAAGAGTCAGATTTGATGGGAAATCATCAGATCGATATCATCCCTGGTAAAAGTCAGGTCAGTCTCGATTTAACGCAAGTTCAGGCGGGTCTCTCGCGGGAAGGATTAACTGATTTAATCGCTCGTATGAACAGCATGGCAGTCAATGTTGAGCGGATATTTGTTAAGCTCGAGAATGCCGATAATCTGCTTGATAATTTAAATCTGTTTTTAGAAAACGCAAATCATACCTTTACGATGGTAGATCAGGTATTTGTCAATCCTAAAAGCAACAATGATATTAAAACCTTGATTACTCAGCTCAATAGTTCAACAAGAGAACTTACTTCGATTCTCATTGATAATAAAGAGAATATACGCAAGACTTTACAGTCTTCTGCAGTGTCATTTGACAAGCTGAACTATACTCTGTCAACCGCTGATTCTGCGATTGTACTGCTTAATACTATTGCGCAAAAGATAAATACCAATGATAACAATATTGGTGGTTTACTCAACGATAAAAAGTTGTATAACAACCTGCTTCAATCCAGTGAGAGAGTAGATTCTCTCTTAATTGACATTAAAAAAAGTCCAAGGAAATATTTCAGAATAAGTATTTTCTAAAAAAAATAAATGGAGGAAATGTGAAAAAGATCATTTTCATAGTTGTATTAATTAGTGTGATTGCCGTGTCTTTGGGTTGCAAAAATAACGGTAAAGTGAAACTCAGTAATCGTCAGGATAGCTTGAGCTATGCATTAGGCTTGCAAGTAGGCGATGCGATGCACAAAAGTCTTACCGTTATTGATTACAAAATGTTTGTTCGTGCCATGAAAGATGCTGCTGATACATCAAAAATTGCCTTAACAGATCAACAGATTCAAAGTCTTATGATGACTTATAAGGTTGAAACTCAAATGAAAATGGAACAAAAGAAAATTGCTGACAGCAAGAAAAACAAAGAGGCTCAAGAGAAATTTTTAGCTAAAAATGCCAAAAATCCTGGCATTAAATTAATTGAAGGAATGCAGTATAAAGTAATCAAAGAAGGAACCGGTATTCAACCTACTGAAAAAGATTCTGTTCAGATTAACTTTGTTGGAAAAACATTTGAAGGCAAAGAAATTATGAATTCAAAAGAATCTCCAACTCCAATCGTCGTTTCTTTCAATATGCTTTTCCCAAGCTGGAATATTGCCCTTAAGAATATGAAAGAAGGCGCTAAATGGGAAATTTATCCTCCAGATTCATTAGCCTTTGGCGATCAGCCAGTTGGTGAACTTGGACCAAATCAAGGAGTCATGTTTGAACTTGAGCTTGTCAAAGTTATAAAAAAATAATTCTATATTGACAATCAAGATTTAATTTAGTAGATTATAAAAAGGAATGTAGCGTTATGATACATTCCTTTTTATTCAACAAAGTTGTGGGAAGATAGTGAATATACATGGATATTGAGAGGTTTTATGGGTATTGCTTATTTTTTTTCCCCCTTGGGATTTATCGAGTTGAAATTCAAGGATCATCAGTTATCGGGTCTGAGATTTACAGATAATATTTCTGAAGAGCAGACAATTGATCAATCAGATGAAGCCCTTCTAATGAAAACAGAAGAACTGCTGTCTTTGTATTTTTTAGGTAAAAATGTTCATTTTGATTTACCATTACTATTAGATCAATCTGATTTTAATCAGTATGTATATAAAGAGCTGCAAAAGATCCCCTCAGGACAAAAAATAACATATAGTCAAATGGCAATGATGATCCAAAAGCCTCGTGCAATACGACCAGTAGCTTCCGCAATGAGAAAGAATAAACATTTAATTATTATTCCTTGTCATCGGGTAATCGGAAAGCATCACTTAGGAGGGTATTCCGGAAATCCTTGGCGTAAGAAATACCTTTTATCACTTGAAAATGGAGATTATCTTTCTCTGGGGTTAAATGCAAATAGTGTGAATTTAGTAAAGTATCAGAGTGTATGGAAAAATTTATTCAATATAGAAAGAGAGGCTATCCTATCTGTTTGCAGTGTAGATCCTGTGCAAATTGAGCATATTGGCAGTACTTCAATCCCTGGCCTTCAATCTAAACCTATCATAGATATTATGTTAGGGATAAAGAAAAATCAGGAAAAAGAGACAATTCATCAGTTAAAACTTATCGGCTATCAATATCGGGCAAATTTTAATCCTGATGAATGGCATTTTTTATCAAAAGGAATCAATGAACATATCACTCACCACTTACATATTTGTCATTATCAATCAGACTTTTATAATCAGCATATTCATTTTCGAGATATTGTTCTTTCGAATCCAAAGGTGTTAAAAGAATATCAAGACTTAAAACAAAATTTGGAAATGAAATATTCAAATGATCGTAAATCATACACTCAGGCTAAAACAGAGTTTATTCTTGATGTTTTAAAAAGGTATAAATCATGATTAAATTTGTTATGTCCCTATTATTAACTTTTTTACTTCTATCTTGTGTTTCGCAGAGCAAGTCTGAAACTTCAAGTATTAAAAATGATGAACCACAATTTAAAAAAGAAGCGGATGTCTTAATCATTAAAAAAAATGGTGATAAGATTCATTTTGATGCTCAGATTGCAGATACAGATGAAAAATCGGCATTGGGGTTAATGTACAGAACGCATTTGGAAGATCATCAATCGATGTTTTTTATCTTTGATTATGAAAGACCATTATCTTTTTGGATGAAAAATACCTATATATCACTTGATATTATATTTATTAATAATGAGATGAAAATCGTATCAATTGCAAAGAATACAGAACCTTTAAGTGAAAAAATGATCCCTTCTGATCAGCCTGCTTTGTATGCTTTAGAAGTAAAAGCAGGAATAAGTGACAAAATGAACATTAGTGTTGGTGATCATATTGATTTTGAAATAACAAAGTAAGAGGCGATAATGAGTAAAGTATTTTTTATTAGTTCGAGAGTTCAAAAAGGGAAAAGTCTATTAGAACGTTTTGTGCAATTATTAGAAATGTCTGATATAAAGTTTGCTTCACCGGATCAACAAGTTTTGGTGAAAACGCATTTTGGAGAAGATGGGAATACTGCCTATATACATCCTCTTTATGTGAGAAAAACGGTAGATTATTTGAAAAGAAAAAAAGCTCATCCATTTATTGGTGATACAAACACTTTGTATCGTGGCAGAAGAAATAAAGCTGTTTCTCACATGGAGTTAGCATTAGAACATGGTTTTTCTTATGCATCCATAAATGCCCCTATTGTGATATTAGACGGAATGAAGAGTGATTATTACAGAAAAGTTGAAGTGAATTTGCATCATTTTAAGGAAGTTCAGATCGCCGGAGCATTTGCTCAATCGGATGGCTGTATCGTACTATCACACATCAAAGGACATGTACTTGCAGGTATGGGTGGGGCTGTAAAAAATCTGGCTATGGGTATGGCAAACAGAACACAAAAACAAAGAATGCACGGAGATGTCAAACCTCAATTTTTAAAAGACAAATGTATTGCCTGTCATGCCTGCATAAAAGTATGCCCTGTAAATGCAATAAATGGGCAAGGAAAAGATCTTTTTATTTCTAAAGAAGATTGTATTGGCTGTGCTGAATGCATTACTCATTGTCCTACTCAAGCAATGCAGATACTATGGAATGAGACACCGAAAATTATGGCTGAGAAGATGGCAGAAACTGCTTTTGGTGCTGTTCATGTATTGAATCAAAAACTTTACTATTTCAATTTCTTACTTAATATTACCCCAGATTGTGACTGTGATTCTGCAGTTGATAATCCTGTTGTAAATGATATTGGTATTTTAGCCTCAGATGATCCGGTGGCAATCGATAAAGCTTCGTTTGATCTGGTAAACCAGTTTAAACCCTTGGCAAATTCAAAAATTGAAGGGAAAGAAGGAGAAATATTTACTTCAATTCATCCCAATATCGATCCATTAAGACAATTGATCTATGCAGAGCAAATCGGATTAGGATCTATGAGTTATGAGTTAATAAAATTATAATGCGCTATGAACTCAATATTTAAAATACTGAAAAATCAAAATGATTTTTATTGACACAGAATCGAATAGTTTAAAAAGATGTTTTTAGAAAAACTATAAAAAGAAGGAGGACAGTTTATGAAAACTGGTGGCGATCGTTACGGAACACATCGTGTTATTGAACCAAAAGGGGTATTACCACAGCCTGCAAGAATTATTAGCAATGATATGGAAATATGGGATAATGAAATTAAACTTGATGTTATCCGTTTGAATGTGGATTCTGCTTCTTTTCATCAAATCAAAACAAAGTTAGAAAAACAAGGTCATGCTGATCTTGAAAAAGCTTTTGCTGATCATGTGATTGATTTAACAACCCGTACAGGAAAACATAAAAATGAAGATACCGGATCAGGTGGTATGTTAATTGGCGTTGTTAAAGAAATTGGACCAAAATTCGAAATGAAAGAACAAATTAAAGTCGGTGATAAAATTGCTTCACTTGTTTCTCTTTCATTAACACCATTAAAAGTTAAAAAAGTGAATAAAGTGCATCTTGATAAAGATCAGGTTGAAATTGAAGGCGAAGCAGTTCTCTTCTCTTCTGGAATTTATGCAAAATTACCTGATGATATGAATGAAAATCTTGCTTTATCAGTTCTTGATGTGGCTGGTGCTCCAGCTCAGGTACAACGCTTGGTTAAACCAGGTGACAATGTTGTTATTTTAGGTGCAAATGGAAAATCAGGTGTACTTTGTAATGCCATCGCAAAAGAAAGAACTGGCGTTTCAGGTAAAGTGATTGGTATCGTAAGAAAACAGGATTATGCTGAAACATGCAAAATTACTGGTTGTGATGAAGTGATTATCGCTGATGCAACAGATGCGATCACTGTAGAGAAAGAAGTATCACGCTTAACCAATGGTAAAATGGCTGATGTTGTCATCAACTGTGTGAATGTTGAAGATACAGAAATGGCAACAATTATGGCTTGTAAAGACCGTGGTTTAGTTTATTTCTTCTCAATGGCAACTTCATTTACAAAAGCTGCACTAGGCGCAGAAGGTATTGGCGCTGATGTAGATATGATTCTTGGTAATGGCTATGCTCATGATCATGCAATGATTTCTATTGATCTGTTAAGAAGAAATGCCATTTTAATGAAACTCTTTGAAGAAAGATACATCTAATTTATATAATTTAATGTTAGAGACGCAGTTTTATGCGTCTCTTTCATCATTTAAAATCTCAAAGGAGGATTAATGTCAGATGTTGAGAAAAAGATAAAGTCAATCGGATCCAATGACGAATGGAATGATTGGCGCTGGCAATTGAAACATCGTATCACTACACATGAAGATTTAAAAAAATATATCACACTTTTACCTGAAGAAGAAGCAGTTTTTAAAGATGAAAATTTTTCTTTTAGAATGGCAATCACACCTTATTATTTATCCATAATTGACGAAAACAACCCCAACGATCCTGTTCGTTTACAGGCAATACCTCGAATTCAAGAATCAAATATCTCTGTTTCTGATATGTCAGACCCACTTCATGAAGATACTGATTCGCCTACACCAGGGCTTACTCACCGTTATCCAGACAGAACTTTATTATTGTTAACTGATCAGTGCTCAATGTATTGTCGCCATTGTACCCGAAGAAGAACAGCGGGAGAACATGATGCAGCAATGCCTCAGGATCAGATTGATAAAGCAATCGAATACATTAGAAATACGCCTGAAGTCAGAGATGTTATTCTCAGTGGTGGTGATCCTTTAACGCTTTCTGATGAAAGATTGGATGAAATTATTGGAAAAATTTATGCGATTGACCATGTTGATATTATCAGAATCGGCACTAGAACTCCAGTTGTCTTACCACAAAGAATAACTGATAATTTGATTAATGTCCTCAAAAAATATCCGCCAATTTGGCTGAATACCCATTTTAATCATCCATCAGAAATGACTCCTGATGCAATGAAAGCACTTGCAAAATTAGCTGACAATGGAATAGTGTTAGGGAATCAATCTGTCTTATTAAAAGGAATTAATGATCATGTCGATGTGATGAAAAATCTTGTTCATCAATTAGTAAAGAATAGAGTCAGACCGTATTATATTTATCAATGTGACTTATCAAACGGTATCTCTCATTTCCGTACACCTGTTTCAAAGGGTATTGAAATTATGGAATCACTAAGAGGTCATACATCAGGATTATGCCAACCATTATTCGTTGTAGATGCTCCAGGTGGTGGTGGTAAAATTCCTGTGATGCCAAATTACGTCATGTCAATGTCACCCGATCGCTGGATTCTAAGAAATTATGAAGGCTTTATTACTACCTATACTGAACCAGACTTCAAAGCTATGGATGAAAATGCTTATTCTGAAAAATGCAGAGATGAAAGAAAATCTGATGAAGGTATCATGAGCTTGATTCGTGGCGAGAAAATATCTATAGGCCCAAATGACACAAAAAGAAATAAAAGACATCATTGAGTTAAATAATTCACTTTATAATCAAGAGAAAAAGAAAACAATAACAATCGCTGGTCTATCCAAGAATGCTGGAAAGACCAGCTTTTTAAACTATATCACCCAATTTGTTCCTGATGATTGTCGTTATGTGATCTCAACAACAGGTCATGATGGTGAAGATCAAGACTTTTTGACTGGTTTAAAGAAACCTAAAGTGTTAATAAAAAAAGGTAATTTCTTTACATCCATACCCTCAGCATGTAAAGATTTATCTCTAAATATTAAAACCATTAAAAAGCTGAATTATAAGGTTTTGTCACATCATTTGTATCTTTATCAGGCATTGAATAATCTTGAAATTGAGATTTTTGGTGCCTCACATGTTTCCGATCAGGAACATTTATGCAATTTACTTTATGATGAGGGACTTGATTTTATTTTTATTGATGGTTCTTTGGATCGAAAAAGCATAGCTCTGTCCCCAATCGTTGATCATGTAATCGTTTTAGGAAGTGCAAGCTTTGGCAATATTGAATTAATAAGTAATGAATTTGAAAGAATTTATATGCTTTCAAAAATTGAGTTGCTTTCTGATCAATGGATATCGCAATTAACATCTTATATAGCATATAAACTTAATGACAAAATCTATCAAACAAATTTTAGTACCTTATTTGACAATGAAGATGAAATGATTAAACTGATAAAGATAAACCCTGAATTAATCTATATCCCTTCTGCATTCACCGATACTACTTTTAATAGACTGAAATCAACATTGCTTAGTTATCAAGGCCTTCTCGTATTTCAACACCCATTAAAGATATTAACTTCATATTGTCATCTTCTTAAAATGCACTCTTTAAATCTTAGAACAGTAAATAGACTTCCATTAAGTGCATTTGCTATAAATAGTTACAGTACCGAAGAACAGCATCTTGATTGCGAATTTGTAATAAAAATATTAAAAAAGAAATTCCCTTATATCCCCCTTATTGATACTCAGAAATGTCTTTTAATCGATTAAATTGGATTTTTAGTTTGACAAATATCTGATTGATATGTTTTTGTGTAATTTAAAAGAAAATCTGGAGGAAAAAATGAAACACTCAAAGTATATTATACTTTTTGCTTTAATACTTATTGTAGGATTGTTAAGTGCAGAAAAATCAATGGAAAGAATTGCTCAGGAGTATGCTTTATCTGCTGATTCATTATTTTATGCGAAAGATTATGCAGGAGCAATACCATTATATGAAAAATCTTTAGCTACTTATAAAGAAGCGATTACAGATTTAACTCCATTTGATGAAGAGATAAAAGCCATTACATTAAAGCTCTATTCAACAGGAACAAACGGTAAGATATACGATAAAGCAGTTTTTTATGGAGAAAAATATTTAGAAAAAGATTCAACCAATTTTTCATTAGTAAAAAATATATCATTAATTTATAGAATTGGCTTAAAAAATAATGAAAAGGCAGTATCAATTCTCTTGAGTTTTGAAAAGAACAATCCAACTTATGAAGTAAGAAATCTGATTGCAGATACTTATGACAAAATTAAGGATTATAAAAATGCAGTAGTATGGTTTCAAATCGCATACGATCAAAGTAAAAATACTGATCTTTTAGAAAAAATTGCTGATTTACATGTTAAACTCAATAACAATACAAGTGCCATCAAAGTATATGAAGATTATTTAGCTACCGATATTAATGATACCGATAAAGTGAAAGCTTATATCAATTTAGGTACTCTTTATAATAAATTGAAGAATACGAATAAAGCAATTGAATACTATGAAAAAGCTAATGAAATTCAACCAGACAGTAAAATTGCATTATTTTTGACATCAGAATATTATGGCAAAAAAGATTATATGAATACAATCAAATATGCAAATATTGTATTGGAATCTGATGCTTCAAATGCAGATGCAATTTATTTAAGAGCTTCATCATACTACAATACAAATAAAAAAGATTTAGCAAAAGCTGATTTCAAAAAGATTGAGAAGAATGCAAAGTATGGAAAAACGGCAACTGATTTCATAAAACTGATTGATCAAGGTAAATAGTATGAAAAGGATTTTTTACCTGATTCTTTTTACTTTAATTCTTGTAGGATTAACTTCTTGTGACTCAAGAAATGTAGATATCCCAACAATTCAGGTATCGATCGATAAAGCAAAAATTTACTATCCTCATTTTTCTGAGATTAATGGAGTGACTTACCATGAAGCAAGGATAAATATCAGCTTAGAAGGAACCGCTTCACAAGTCAATAATGTTCTGTTGGATTTAACCTATGATGATACGATTATTGGGATAATCCCAGATACAGAATATGGTACCGGAAACGATAAAGTTTTAAGAACTGATAATAATGCTATAGCTAAAGCAACGATTATTTCAAGAAAAGCCGGAACTGCTGTAATTAATGTAAAAGTGAGAAAATGGAGTACTAACATTAATAAATCAATTGTTGTTAGCCTTCCTGAAATTGTCGAGTTCGTAGCTTCTTCAGAATCTGTGATTGCAGATAGTATCTCTTTTTCGTTACTCAGTGCTAAAATGATGCCACCTGTGAGCGGAAAATACATCAAATTCTCAAGTAATGTTGGTTTTTTTGATGCAGACTCAATGAGTACAAATGCATCAGGATATGCTTACACAAACATCAGAAGCAAAGAGAGTGGTTTAGCTAATGTTGTTGCAAAAATATCAAATTATCCAACACAACAGAAGACCCTTTCAATCAATTTCATTGAGGGAAAAAGATGAGAAAGATAATCATCGCAGCAAATTGGAAGATGAACAAAAGTAGAACTGAAGCAATCTCGTTCATTAATGACTTGTTAAATTTTAATATTGATTATTCAGCTGAAAATGTAATTCAACTTGTTTGCCCACCATATCTTTATATTGACACTCTGAATCAAACTTGCTCTAATTCGAATATATATATTGGAGCACAGAACTGCTCGCAATATGATAACGGGGCTTATACGGGTGAAATATCAGTAGAAATGTTGAATGATTTAAATCTTAAATATTGCATCATCGGCCATTCAGAAAGAAGACAAATATTCAATGAGACGAATGATATGATCTATGAAAAATTTTGCAAACTGGTTAATACAGATATTATTCCTGTACTCTGTATTGGAGAAACATTGGAAGAAAGAGAGCAGAATCAAACTTTTGAAGTGGTTCAGCATCAACTTAATAGTATCTTCAATCATTTTAACTCCATTGGTTTTGACTTTGTGATTGCTTACGAACCTGTCTGGGCTATAGGAACAGGTAAAACTGCCAGCCCAGAGCAAGCTCAGGAAGTTCATCGTTTTATACGTAACTGGTTTGAAACAAAGTATTCTGCTGATTTTGCAAATTCGATCTCAATCTTGTATGGCGGTAGTGTAAAACCAGATAATATTAAGGAACTCCTTTCTCAACAGGATATCGACGGAGGATTAATCGGTGGAGCTGCGCTAGATATTCAATCATATAAAAAAATGCTTTCTATAGCAGGAGAAATATAATGTTAGATTTAAAATTGATTCGTGATAATGCAGAAATGGTTAAAATTGCCGTTTCTAATAAAAATGAAAAAGCAAATATCGATAATATATTATTATTGGATGAAAAAAAAAGAAAAATCCAGTTTGATTTTGATAATTTCAGAGCTGAACAGAATAGAGTTTCCAAAGAAATTGCTAATCTAAAAAAAGAAAAAAAAGATGCAGATCCCTTACTTAAAGAAATGCAAGAGTTAGCTCAAAAAATAAAAGACATAAATAATGAGTTGAGTCAGGTTTCTAATGATTTAGATCAGCTCCTTCTTACTGTCCCCAATATTCCTCATGACTCTGTTGTAATCGGAAAATCTGAAGAAGAAAATATTATTGTCAAAGAATGGGGCACAAAAAGAGAGTTTGATTTTACACCAAAAGAACATACCGAAATCGCTGAAAAAAACAATCTCTTAGATATTTCCCGTGGAGCAAAAATTACAGGCAGTGGATTCCCTGTTTACTATAAAACAGGTGCTTTGTTAGAAAGAGCCTTAATCAATTTTATGCTTGATTTTCATATTCAAAAACATGGATATACAGAGGTAATGGTCCCTCATATTGTCAATAGACAAACCATGACAGGTACTGGTCAGCTCCCCAAACTGGAAAATGATATGTATCATGTGAATGAAGATGATTTTTTCTTGATTCCTACAGCAGAAGTGCCAGTGACAAATCTTTTTGCAAACGAGATTTTGCCTTTTGAAAAAATTCCTCAAAAACTCATTGCTTATACACCATGTTTCAGAAGAGAAGCAGGTTCCTATGGTAAAGATACAAAAGGTTTACAAAGACTTCATCAGTTTAATAAGGTAGAAATGGTTCGTTTTGTTCATCCAGACGAATCATGGACGATTTTAGAAGAAATGTGTCAGGATGCAGAAGATATTCTACAGGCTTTAAAGCTTCCGTATCATGTCTTGTCCTTATGTACTGGTGATATGAGCTTTGCTTCAGCAAAAACATATGACTTGATGGTATGGGTCCCTGGCGCAAACAAATATCTTGAGGTCTCATCAGTCAGTAATTTCACTGATTTTCAAGCAAGAAGAGCGGGGATTCGTTTTAGAGATCAGGATGGAAAAGTAAAATTTGTTCATACTTTAAATGGATCAGGTTTAGCAACGCCAAGAACATTTATTGCTATTCTTGAAAATTATCAGAATGAAGATGGGTCTATTACTGTTCCTGAAGTTTTAGTTCCTTATATGCATGGATTAAAAACGATAACAATATAAATTTGATGAATAAAAAAAGGCAGTATCAATTGAGATACTGCCTTTATTTTTTTTGATTACTTTATTATATTTCCTTGATCATCAATCTTCTTTCCGAAAATTTTGAAGATAAAGAAAATTGCAATTGTACCAATTGCAATTGAAATCCATGGATTAACCCCGAAACCAGCAGGAATATAACCGATAATTGCCGATACAATAGCTATTGTTGTCGCATAAGGTAACTGAGTGTTAACATGGGCTATATGATCAGAACCAGAAGCCAGAGATGCCAGAATTGTTGTGTCTGAAATTGGTGAACAGTGGTCACCATAGATAGCTCCAGCTAAAACTGCTGCGATTGTTGAAGTCATTAATGGTACCACTTCTGTGGGGTTGCCTGCGACTGACCATGAAATTGGAATTGCGATAGGCATAAGAATCGCCATCGTGCCCCATGATGTGCCTGTGGCAAAAGCAATACCACATGCAATAAGAAAGATTAATACAGGAACAATTGGACCTGATAACCATGCTTTTGTCGCTTCAACGATATATGTCGCCATTCCTAAATCAGTGACTACAGCTTTGATTGTTAGTGCCAGAGTTAATATGATCACAGCGTAAAGCATCGAGCGTGCACCATTAATCCACGAATCGATAATTTTACCAAATTTCATTTTAGTGAATAATAAATTCATCATGATCGCAGTGATTGAACCAATACCTGAAGCCCATGTTAAAACAACTGAGGCATCCGCATTGCCTAAACAATCTTTAAATGAAAGACCCGCTTCATATCCATTATACCATAATCCTAAAACTGTTGAAACGATAAACACTAAGATCGGAATAACTGCATTCCAGATCGTTCCTTTGATACCTGGATCTGGTAAAATTTCTTTATCATCAGAGATCATTGGTTTTGAATCTTTTGCAAAGACTTCTCCAGTTTTTCTTGCTCTGATTTCAGCTTTTAACATAGGACCAAAATCTCTTTTGGTTAACAACATAATAAATATGAAAACTATAAGAAACATGATGTAGAATCGTCCAGGAATTGTGTCAACAAATACAACTAATGGATTTGCTTGTATTCCAACAGAATCTAAACCTGTTTTTATTAAACCAAGCTCAGTTGCGATCCATGTTGAGACAGGAATGACTGATGATATTGCTGCTGCTGTTGCATCTACGATAAATGATAATTTCTCTCTTGAAATTTTTTGAGCATCAGTAATCGGACGCATTGTATTTCCTGTGATCATACAACTTGCATAATCATCGATAAACACAACGGTACCTAAGATTGTCGTTGCAAATTGAGTGGACTGTTTACTTTTTGCTCTTTTTGCAATTGACTCTGCAATTGCCACCATACCACCTGATTTGTTGATGACGCCAACCATACCGCCGATGATTAAACAAAAGGTAATCAATCCTGCATTATAAGGATCTGCGATACCTTTCCCTACGATGTACTTTGAGAAGGTGTCCAGAATTGCTGTACCCGGATTCCATGAATTTAAAATCATGACACCTGAAAAAATCCCTAAAAGTAATGAAGGGATCACTTGTTTGCTTACAATACACAAAATGATTGCAATTAATGGGGGTATTATTGATAAAATACCATAGACAACGACTTCTTGTCCTTCCATAAATCCTCCTACATCTCGATTTACCTAATGATTACTTTATTATTTGTTGTATGTCAATAGATAATTTAATAAATTCTCATTTTTTTCTTGACTCATTTTATAAAGCTTCTAATCTTTTGATTGTTAGTTATGAAAACTATAATAAGGAGTCTTTATGGGTAGGATGAATCAAAATGCTCTTTTTCAACCGTCGCACTTAATCTTAGGCTTTCAGCATGTGTTAGCTATGTTTGGTGCAACAGTTCTTGTTCCTTTTTTGACTGGATTAGATCCATCAATTGCGTTATTATCCGCAGGTTTGGGAACTCTTGTATTTCACTTTTTCTCTGGATGGAAGGTTCCTGTTTTTCTTGGATCCAGTTTTGCCTTTATCGGAGCTATTGCGCTGGTTTTAAAACAAAATGGATTGCCTTCTGTGAAATCTGGAATTATTGTTGCCGGTTTACTGTATGTAGTCATGGCTTTTCTTGTTAAAATTTTTGGGGTAAGTAGGGTAAAATCTTTCTTTCCTCCAATAGTAACAGGACCAATTATTATGGTCATTGGCTTGAGACTATCTCCAGTGGCGTTGAGCATGATCGGTTATGATAAAGCTCTTGGTACTTTTGACCAAACTTCATTAATTATTGCATCGAGTGTCGTTTTAACCATGATTCTAGTTTCAATTTTTTCTAAAGGTTTTTTTAAATTAGTTCCAATTCTGATTTCAGTAATCATTGGGTACTGTGTTGCCATACTCTTTCAAAGGGTCGATTTCACACTTGTCAATCAGGCGAACTGGTTTGGTTTAACCCCAAAAGCTTTAGAAAACTTAAAAATTATGCCCAATTGGGATGTGACAGGTATCATTGCGATCGCACCTATTGCTTTAGTTGTATTTATCGAACATATCGGTGATATTACCACTAACGGTGCTGTTGTTGGCAAAGATTTTTTCAAGGATCCAGGCATACATCGTACTTTATTAGGAGACGGAATTGCGACAGCACTTGCTGGTTTCTTAGGTGGTCCAGCAAACACTACATACAGCGAGAATACAGGAGTATTAGCTGTGACAAAGGTATATAATCCAGGTATCTTAAGAATCGCAGCAATTTATGCAATCTGTATCAGTTTCATAGGGAAATTTGGTGCAATGATCCAAACAATCCCAACCGCTGTAATGGGAGGAGTCTCTCTTATTCTTTTCGGTATGATCGCATCTGTAGGGATGAGAACGCTTATTGAAGCAAAACTCGATTTTGCACATAGCAGAAATTTGATTATCTCTGCCTTAATTCTTGTTTGTGGAATTGCTATTGATAATGTGAATATCGGATCTTCATTATCACTTTCAGGATTAGCAATCGCTGCTGTTATTGGCATTGCTTTGAATAAAATTTTCCCAGAAGATTTATAAACTAATTTCAGGAGGTTCCATTGAACCTCCTGTTACCTTTTTTATGTAAATACGGATTTTTTTGGATCATCTCTATTCTTAAAAATAAATATTTAAAGAATTTAACAAAAATGCTGGACAATAATTTACTGAAATAAATAATGACATTCAAATATGAAAAATGAACTGGGAGATAGTGTATGTCAGACAACACAAACGAAAAAAACATACAAGAGCAAGGCGAAGATTTTGGAGCATTACTTGAACAAAATCTTAATCAAGTGAATTCGAATTTAAGAAAAGGTGATGTAGTAGAAGGAGAAATTGTTTCTATTACTGAATCTCATATTATTGTATCACTTGGACAAAAACAAGATATTTATGCTGAAGTTGGCGATTACATGGTTGATGGAGTATTAAACTTCAAAGTTGGTGACAAAATCAAAGGTTTTGTTGTTAAACTTACTGATCATGAAATTGTTATTGCTAAAAGCTTAAATGCTTCTCATGGTAATAAAAAATTAGTGAGAGAAGCTTTTGATAAGAATATCCCAGTTAAAGGTAAAGTTACACAAGCTGTTAAAGGTGGATTTTCTGTTGATGTCTTAGGAATCAGAGCTTTCTGCCCTGTATCACATATTGATGCTTATCCAAATAATGATCCAGCTCAATATATCGGTAATGTGTTTGATTTTGATATTATCGAGTTTGAAAAAAATAATAATATTATCGTTTCAAGAAAAGCACTCGCTCAAAAAGATGCAAGTGATGTAAAAAATAAAAGATTAGATGAAATAAATGTTGGCGATATCCTTACTGGTAAAGTTTTAAGATTAGCAAGCTTTGGTGCTTTTGTTGATATTAACGGCATTGAAGGGTTACTGCATATCTCTGAATTTGCTTGGGAAAGAATTGAAAAAGCAGATGACGTATTAAAAATTGGTGATGAAGTTACTGTTAAAGTCATTAAAAAAGAAAATGATAAAGTTTCTTTATCAATCAAAGCAACTCTTGAAAATCCAATGGTACTTGCTATGACTGATTTAAGCGAAGGAATGGTTGTTAATTGCAAAATCCTCAGACATGAAAATTTTGGTTCATTTGTAGAAATTAAACCAGGTGTCGAAGGTCTTATCCCTCTTTCATTTATTTCTTACAAAAAAATTAAACATCCTTCAAATGTTTTAAATATTGGTGATTCAGTTGATGCAAAAATTATCAAAATCGACAGAGATTCAAATAAAATATCTCTTTCAGTAAAAGATTTAGAAGAAAATCCTTGGGATACAATTTCTGAACAATACAAAGTTAATCAAGAAATTGAAGGAACGATCGAAACCATCAATGAATTCGGTGCTTATATCAAAATTACTGAAGGTTTAGTAGGATTACTTCCAAAATCAAAAATTGCTCGTGCAAAACTGAAATTAACTCCTAAAGAAATTGGTACAACAATTACTTTAAAAATTTCTGATATTGATGAAACTAAAAGAAGAATCTCTCTTGAACCATTAAACATGCCAGAATGGGAAGAAAGAGCTCCTCAAACTCCAAAAGAACAAAAACCTCGCAGAGAGAAAAAATTCGTAGAAAAAGAAAGCTTTGTCAATGATGCTAACAAATCTAAGGATTCTTATCAAGGCGTCCCAGAAGACAATCCTTTTAATTCATTATAAAAAAAGTTTTTACTTTAAAAACGGCTTCAAACGAAGCCGTTTTTTTTATTTTTTATTTTGTCATATCTATCTTATACACTGCTAATCAAGTACTTATAAAATCAAATGATTTTTCTTGACGAAAAAAATGTCACGATCAAGATTGGTACAATTTCCAATTTAAGGAGTGAACGATGGAAAAAAGAAGAGTACTCATAATGGGAGCCGCTGGTCGCGATTTTCACAATTTTAACACATTTTTTAGAAATAATGACCAGTACAATGTAATTGCTTTTACAGCAACACAAATTCCAGATATTGATGGAAGAAAATATCCTGCAGCTTTAGCTGGACAAGATTTATATCCTGAAGGTATCCCAATTTATGCTGAAGAAGACTTAGTTGAATTAATTAAAAAACATAATATTGACTTAGTCGTTTTTGCTTATTCTGATGTTCCTCATGAAAGAGTTATGCATAATGCTTCTAAAGTGAATGCTACTGGCGCTGACTTCATGTTAATGGGTTTGAACAATACTCAGGTTAAAACTACAAAACCACTTATTACGATCTGTGCTGCTCGTACAGGTTGTGGAAAAAGCCAAACTACACGTGCCGTTGTCTGTGCATTAAAGGAAAGAGGATTGAAGGTTGTTTCTATCCGTCATCCTATGCCTTATGGTGACTTAGTTGCTCAGAAAGTTCAAAGATTTACTGAATTATCTGATCTTGTAAAACATAAATGTACCATTGAAGAAATGGAAGAATACGAACCACATATCGCTATGGGTAGCGTAATCTATGCAGGTGTTGATTATGAAGCAATCGTTCGCGAAGCTGAAAAAGAAGCGGATGTAATTGTTTGGGATGGTGGAAATAATGATTTCCCATTCTATACTTCAGATAGAAAATTAAACATCGTTGTTTTAGATCCACATCGTCCTGGTCATGAGTTAACTTATCATCCAGGCGAAACCAATGTTTATAACGCAGATGTAATTGTGATTAACAAAATTGACTCTGCTTCTTTTGAAGATATTCAAGAAGTACGTCAAAATGTTAAAGCTGCTAATCCAAAAGCTATTGTTATTGACGGTGCTTCTCCTGTATTTGTTGACAAACCAGAATTAATTCAGGGTAAAGTTGTTTTAGTGGTTGAAGATGGCCCAACTTTAACTCACGGTGAAATGACTTACGGTGCTGGTGTTGTTGCCGCTGAAAAATTCGGTTGTGACGATATGGTTGACCCAAGAGAATTTGCTGTTGGTACTATTGCCGATACATTCGAAAAATATCCTGAAATTGGTATTCTTTTACCAGCAATGGGTTATGGTGATCAACAAATTAAAGATCTTGAAGATACAATCAATGCAACTGAATGCGATGCTGTTGTTATTGCTACTCCGATTGACTTGAATCGTATTATCAAAATCAATAAACCTTCTTGCAGAGTATCCTATGAATTGCAAGAAATTGGTTTCCCAACTGTTAAACAAGTTATTGAAAATTTCTTAAAATAAAGAAATAAATCCTTTGCAGGAGATCTAATCCTTTAGGTCTCCTGTTTTTTTTTCAAAAATACAAACATGCATCATTAACAATGCATATTGGAGGAAATAAATGAATAAAAAAGCAGTCTTAGCACTTGGTGGAAATGCAATCATTCAACCAGGTCAAAAAGGCACTATTGCTGAACAATTTAAAAATACCCGTGAAAGCCTTGGTGGAATAGTTGAATTAATCAGACAAGGTTATCAACTTGCCATTACTCATGGCAATGGACCTCAAGTAGGAAACCTGCTTATTCAGCAAATGGCAGGAATGGAAAAAGGGATCGCTCCTCTTCCATTAGGTGTTCTCAACGCTGCTACAGAAGGCACAATGGGTTATATGATCGAACAAAGCTTACAAAATAAGCTGATCAAAAGTGGGATTGACAAAGAAGTGATTACTATTGCATCTCAAGTACTCGTTGATAAAAATGATCCAAGTATTCAAAATCCAACAAAACCTGTAGGTCCTTTCTATACTAAAGAACAAGCAGAAACATTAAAAGCAGAATATGGATGGACAATTGTTGAAGATGCCGGTCGTGGTTATCGTCAAGTGGTTCCTTCTCCGATTCCAGTTGAAATTATCCCATTTCACACGATTAAAAATCTTGTAGAAGAAGGAAAAATCGTGATCGCTTGCGGTGGTGGTGGAATCCCTGTTTATCGAGAAGCTGATGGCTCTCTTGAAGGTGTTGATGCTGTTATTGATAAAGATTTTGCTTCAGGTCTTCTTGCAAAAGAAATTGATGCTGACTTGTTAGTAATTTTAACAGGTGTTGATCGTGTGGCAATCAACTTTGGTAAAGAAAATCAACAGGATCTTGAATCTCTTTCAGTTTCAGAAGCAAAAAAATATCTTGATGAAGGTCAGTTCCCAAAAGGTAGTATGGGTCCAAAAATCGCCGCTGCAATAAGATTTATTGAAGAAGGCGGTAATAAGGTGCTTATCACATCTATCGAACGAATCGTTGATGCTTTTGAAGGTAAAACGGGTACAATAATTACTCGCTAATAATATTAAGCCGCTTTGATAGCGGCTTTTTTTATGTTATGGATTTACCGTGTAACTCAAGGCGATCATTGCAGTCATCGTCTCAAATAATATTTTATAATCTTTTTCTCTAAACTCAACCGTTCTGCCATCCAATCTCTTTGAATAAGGGATCATCTCAGCCATATCTGCAAATGAACTGGAATTAAATGTAATTTTCATGCTGATATCACCAGAAAATCGATACAATGGAAATGATGTTCTCTCTCTCTTTAAATTGCTAATGACTTTGTTGATTGTATCTTGTTTAACTCTTTCCATGGAGTAATTTATCGACGAAAATTTTGAAAGTGCTTTCTTTACTTCAATATAATCAATCCATGGCATACAATCATCAGATCGAAGTTCAGATTTTAAACACGCATCACCACTCACTAAGGTTACTGGAATATTAAAACAAGATGCAAATGCACTATTAAGAGTTGCTTCATTCATAGGAATATCATTCATCGTTATTTGATGGACTCTACGATTTGAATAAGTATGGTCCATCGCACCATGAAATGCACCAGTTCCGGCATGATAACCAATCAGAAAGATGCGGTCGATCTCATTTTTTAAGGCTGGCATCATATAAAAAGGTCGAGGAGATCCGGAGATTAAGGAAATTCGTTCATCAATTTCTGAAAATGACCATGGCAGATTATCGCCTTTGCTATGTGAATCAGCAATTATTATGTCTGTAATCACTGTGTTTTTTTCACTTTTTCTAATCCCCTCAATAACAAATTCTACTTGTTTTTTTATCGCGTTAATCACGGAAGATCGGTCTTTTGTTTCTTGTTCCCAATCAAATGTGCCACATATCCCTTCCATGTCGAGTGAAATATATATAATCATTTCTCCTCCTGTATTTTCTTTTTGACAAATTATCCAATAAATGATAAATCTGACAAGAAAATTATTTAAGGAGATTATATGAAAAATAGTGATCAGTTGATTAATGAATTGAATGCTTTGTCCCATCCTGAAAATGAAGCATCACATCAAAAATTCTATAAAGCATTTCCTGGTGGATATGGGGGAGAAGATCATTTTTTATGTGTTAAAACCCCTCAATTAAGAACATTATCAAAGCAGCATTATCAAGAAATTAGTTTTGAAGATTTGAGCTCTTTGATGATGACTAAGGTGCATGAATATCGATTAATCGCTCTGATGATGCTTGTTTTAAAATATCAGAAAATTAAAGATCCTTCTGTAAAAGAGCAAATAGTAGATTTTTACCTAAGTCATATTGAATGGATCAATAACTGGGATTTGGTGGATCTCTCAGCTCATTATATTCTAGGAGACTATTATTTTGATAAAAACACTAAGGTTTTATTGGATTTAGCAAAAAGTCAGCATCTTTGGAAAGAACGTATTGCTATCATCTCCTCCTTTGCATTTATTAGAAAAAATAATTATGAACTTACTCTTAAGCTCGCTAAAATGCATATAAATCACAAGCATGATCTGATTCATAAAGCTGTAGGTTGGATGCTTCGAGAAATAGGTAAAAGAGATATAGCCGTTGAACTCTCTTTTTTAGATGCTCATACAACACAAATGCCAAGAACAATGCTACGATATGCGATAGAGAAGTTTCCAGAAGAACTAAGATTAAAATATTTAAAAATGAAAAAAGAATAAGTATTGATTTATATAGTTTATATCAACTAATTCTAAAGCCTCTTTTTAAGTTAAAAATCATGCCTTTTTGGTAATTTGACTACGCTTTACTCTCTACTTGCCCTCTACTTACCCTCTACTTGAATATGATAGTTATATAAGTAAAAGAATATTACTGAATTGAAACTATAAAATAAATGAAGATTTTACATTTTTCTATAAAAAAAACTAGATTATTTTTTTGAAAAACCTTGACATTATTTTTTTTATCTGTAATATTTGATTATTAAATGACTGGAGGAAATGATGAGAAATCAAAGAATGGGAATCAGCTTTTGGATTATTCTGCTTTTATTCACATCACAACTATTTTCTGCAAATCTTGATAATTTTGTGATTATGACAGAACAGTACCCACCTTATAATTTTGAACAGGGAGGACAATTAAAAGGGATCGCAATTGATATTATGGCAGAAATCTTGAAAAGAGATGGATCCAAAAAAACGGTGAAAGATATTCAACTACTTCCTTGGGCACGAGGTTATAAAGATGTGCAAGAAAAACCGAATACTATCCTCTTTGCGATGACACGAAGTACTGAAAGAGAAAAAATGTTTAAATGGGTAGGTCCTATTTCTCCTACAAAAATCACATTACAGGCAAAAAAAGCAAAGAAGATTACGATTAAAAGCGCTGCTGATATAAAAAAATATAAAGCTGGCGCAATAAGAGAAGATATCGGTCATCAGCTGTTAGAAAAAAATGGAGCGACTAATGTCGATCTGTCAGCTGATATTATATCCAATATTAAAAAACTGGATGCAGATCGTATTGACGTTTGGGCTTATGAAGAAAACGTCGCTCGCTGGGAGTTAAAAAGCAATGGTAAAAACCTTAGTGAGTATGAGTCCGTGTATACTTTGCTTTCTTCTGATTTGTACTTTGCATTTAACAAATCAACTCCAGATGCAACAATTGCAAATATTCAGAAAATTTTTAATGAAATGAAAAAAGATGGTACCTATCAAAAAATACTGGATAAGTACCTAAAATAGTATAAAAAAAAGAAGGAGCTTTGTAAAAAGCTCCTTCTTCATTCTAGAATAATTAAGCAACGATTGCTAAAATGTCGTTTTTTGAAATGATAAGTAATTTTTTTCCTTCAACTTCGATCTCTGTGCCACTGTATTTTGCATAGATGACTCTGTCACCTTCTTTAATGATTTTGCGTAAATCTTCATCTGTGCCTACAGCAATCACTTTACCTAAGTTTGGCTTGTCTTTCGCTGTATCAGGGATAATAATTCCCCCAACGTTCTTTTCAGCAGTTTCGTTTTCGATTTCAATGACTACTCTGTCTTCAATTGGTTTTAAGGTCATTTTTCCCTCCATTGATTTCTTCTATTCATAATATATGCTATTTTTTATTTTTAGCAAACTCCAATTTAGATTGCTAATAATATTCGTCAAGCGTTTTTTTCTTTTTCAAAAGTAGGCTACAATTTAGCAATGAAATCATGATGATTAACACAATGAGATTCAATGAGATATAAATATCGCGCGACACTTAGTTTGGCAAATCATGACAAATAGTTTGGCGAACTCCGTTTTTTATTGTTTTTTGCCAAACCTTTGTCATTTTTTACGACATCAGTTTGGCGAAAAGATGATTTTACGACATCAGTTTGGCAGTAATTTACGACATCAGTTTGGCGAAAAGATGATTTTACGACATTTTTTATTGTTTTTTAAAGTATAAACTCCCAAAACAAATATTAATTTTTATTATTTATTAGATTGACATCTTTATATATATAGGGTATAAGTGCATTAATTTATTTTAAATCGGAGGAATTATGAAAAACGTTTTAATCGTTATGATGCTTATTGCAACAACATATCTTTGTGCAATAGATCTTGATGACAACTTTCATTTTGGTATCAAAGGAGGCCTTCAAAACAGCGTTATTAAAGGAGACGGAATCGAGACAAGAAAGCCAAGAATGTCATTCACTGGTGATGTCTTTATGATAAAAGCGATTAATCATGGCTTTTATTTGATGAACAGTATTAGATACCAGCCAATTGGAGCAATAGACGAAAACGACGTAAAATATAGGCTTGATTACGTTTCAACAAACCTGTTTATTTGTTATGCTTTGCCAGAAGATTTAAAGCAGAACACTGTAATATCACCTTTTGTAGGCATTGACTTTGGTATTCTTGCAAAAGATAAAATAAGTTATTTAGGTGAAGATGTTGACATAAAAGACTTAAGCAAAACAAATATTAGTCTATCAGGTGGGTTTAATGTAATATCAAAAGAAAATATAATAGTCTCATTTATTTATAACTATGGGTTAACAAAAATTGTTGATAATGATGATTTCAAAGACAGATTCAACAGGTCAATGACATTCACTCTTGGATATATGTTTAAGTAAAAAGCAAAAAAAGGATATTACAAATGAAATACGTATTAATTCTAATAATATTAATATTGTTTGTTAGTTTGCACAGTGTTACTGTTGAACTTAATGACAACAACAAAATAGATTGTCAATTAGTAGGAAAGCAATCTGGAAACATCTATATATTACTTGATGATCTAATTTATAAAATTGATCAAGAAAATATTAAATCTATCCTTGTAAATGGAGCTGATTATAGAAATATTGAATTAAACAAAAACGACTGGATGCAAAAAACATTCGATATTAACAGTGTATCAGAATACAAGCCGTTGCCAACAACAATAAGATATAAGCAAGACTCATTTAAGCCTGTTAATAAATATGATTCAATGACAGAAAGAGAATTTCAAGTTTATCTAAACCATCTAACAAGCGATAAGCAAACAGAAAATACGAAGCAAATACAAAAGACAATTTTTAGAAGTTCCGTAATCTGCGTTGTAATTGGTTCAATTGCATATGGAGTAATAAACTATAATTCAAAGATCTATAGATAATCTAAAGAATCAAAAGAGAAGATAAACCGCCATATGAGGCGGTTTATCTTATGAAAACCTTACCCCAACACAATTGAACGATTTAACATCATTTAAACGCTCCATATCATAACTAATCTCCTTAACGTAATACATAACACCGTCAAGGCTTATTGTCTCCCCTGTGTTGATTATGCGACTAGCAAAGCCAAAAATTTCGTAAAGAGTGTATTCATCAATGTTTTGGTCAAAGCTTGTTGATATCTCTTTTATGTTAGAAGTGATGTCAATTCTATTTTCGAGGTTACTGTCTCCAAATGATGAAGCAAAAACCCTGTCAAAGAGAGACAAATCATAAACCTCTTTTTCGTAAATTTGCGTTGACGAGCTTTTTAAATAACCTTGTACTCCAACTGGCTCAGAGCAGTTACCGAGCATATCAAGCACAAAGGACTTAATTCCTGTATTTGAGTAAGTAATCTTAACCCCTAAGAATTTTGACAATTGTCTTAGGAAGTCGTAGCCCCGGCCTGACCAAGAGGAATAAAAGCGGATTATGGGATGATTATATTTTGATCTTGCAAAATCATAATATTTTCTAAATCTTTCCTTAACAAAATTATAGTTAAATGTAAGGGATATCTCATTTGCTGAGTTTGAATCGTATGGGTTAACCCCAAATAATGTATTATAAGCGTCAATCAAGTTGAACATGAAAGAGCCAAAAGAACCTTCAAAATTATCAGGTTGACAAATTACAGAAAGCCAAGGATAAACAAGATTAGGATATACTGCATAATTAGCGTCAAGAATAACCCCAACAAAACTTTTCGCCGTCAATCTTAATTTGAACTCTTCATAAAGTTCCTCATAATCAAAGACCAATCCAGATGCAAGACTGTTTCCAGATGAGTCAATAAGGGTAATCTCAGGTTTAAGATGTTTAATCTCGCTCCACCAATACGCAAAAGAGTTTTCAATATTCTTGTCTAAGAAGTTGCATGCAAATGTAACAGAAAATTCAGGTGATGACATTGATGAGACCATAATTTCATCATACATGCTTATATCAATATCTACGATATTATTATGATAAACATCTGAGCCATTTACACTAAACTTGGCAATCATTTTAGTACCGCCCGGTTTAGAGCTTCCTGTGCTTTATTAACCTCTTTAGCAAATTCTATCGACTTAAAACTAGATTTTACAACCACGTTATACTCTTTATTGTTTAAACGTTCGAGCTTTTCGTTCATCATTCTCATCTGATTGTTTAAATCATCAATAACGCCAAAACCTCCAGCACCAGGATAAGAAGCCTGGGGCAATACCGCAGGTAAAGAAGCACCACCAGTAATGCTAAAAGCAGATCCAAAGATTGACCCTAAACCACCAGAAGCAAAACCAAAAATTGACCTAATAATACTAAATGCAAGTAGCCTAGTAAACTCTTGAATTATCGAATTTACAAGATTTTTGATTAAAGAATCCATCACTTTTACAAAAGATCTACCCTCAATAATCATCTGAGTAAAAGCATTTGCAAGCCCATTTTCTAAGGTGTATTTAACGTTTTCTATAGAGCGCTGTACTTGTTTGTATTGTTCTGATGCTTGTTTTAGTCTTTCTGCTCTTTGACTTTCTATTGCTTCTTCAGTTAAACCCATTTCAAGCAACGACTCTTTATTCTTATTGTAAAAAGCATTAATTACATCAAATTTCTTTTGCTCAGAACTTGTAGTAAGCTCATACTGGAAATCTTCATATTCTTGTAATATCCTTGCCTTTTCCTGCTCTCTTTCCAATATAGAGTCAAGAAGCTCTTGATTAGCTTTATCTGCTCTTTCAACTGCTTCTTCATATAAATTAACGCCAATATCTTCTTCTTTTATCTCTATAGCATTAAAACGATTATCTTTCTTTTTTGTGCTGATCTTATTGCTGGAATCAATAGCATCAGTTGTTGCAATAGAATCAATAAGTTTTTTATATTCATTTACAGCTTTATTTATCTCATCTTTTTCGCTATCTTTTTCTTTTTTTAGTTTTACTTTAGGGCTCAATTTATCATACAGAGCCTTCCCAATATCATCATAAAGAGGATCATTTAATACATTTTTCCACGTTTCAGACAGGCTTTTATTAAGTGTCTTTTGTGTTTCCTTGATAGATGAGACAATACCGCTGTTAAGCTTATCAATTGCGCCTTTAAAATCACCTGTAAATGCAAGTCTAATGGCATCTATAATGCCTCCAATAACATTCTTTAGTGGATTTATCGCGGTTTGAATAACATAAAGGATAGTATTGCCTATTGCCATGATTGTATTTATTATACCATATCCAAAAGCAAGCACACCAGCGCCTAAAAAGAAAAATGAGTCTTTCCAATCTCCAGTTAACTCGTGAACGCGCATTATCTGAGAAGCCAAAAAGCCAAAAGCAGCCGCAATTAAAAGCACACCGTTTGCCATTAACACTTTGTTTAGCGTAGCCATAGACAACGCAAGAGATCCAGATGAAAAAGCAAGCTTTATGCTAGCAAAATTAGCCACTATAAGCTGAGTAATATACCCTGATAATGTAATGGTAACAAAAGTAATTACTGACTTGCCATACTCATCAAAAAAGGATATCATCGCGCTTACTGCAGGCAAAATAGTATCTTTAACTATTGATGCTAAACTTCTTAAAACAGGCAATAGAATATTTCCCAATTGTTCAGCAATATCACCAATTGTATTTTTAAGTTGCTTTAGTGGATCCACTACATTACGCGCTTGCCCTCCAAACTCTGATGCCAACTCTGCCAGTATCACCTTTTGAGCTGATGCTATATCATTGACAGCCATGAAGTCTTTTACTTGCTTTTCCTGCTGATCTGAAAGCTGAACGCCGACTCTACGTAATGCTGTAACACCTTGAATAGGGTCGTTCAGTGCTTTTCCAACCTGAATAGCAGAGCTTTTGAGATCTTGCCCAAGCACTTCTGACATATCCAATATTAGCTCCTGTGCTTCCTTAAATGTCTCTCCAGCTACATTTCTAAATGTGATCAACGGTGATGTGACATTGGCTAAAATATCTTCATCACCGAAGTTTGTTAACTCTTGCAAACCTGATGCGATTTTCTGCAACTCAGCAGACGTAAGTTTGGCACTGTTACCCGTAGCACGTAGACCACCATCAACGAGCTTAACGGCTCTTTCTTGTGTTTGTGCACTGGACACCCAAGCAGATACAGTATTTTCCCATGCACTTTTAATCATGTGCATCCCGTCCCTGATACCAGACAAAGCAATACTAATGCGAGAAAACGAATCAAGAGCAGGCTTTGAATCCACTTTGAGATCTAAGCTGTGAGAGCCTTCTATGCCTTGTAACACAGCTTTTGCTTCATCCATTCCACCCTTAAACTTAGAAAGATCTATTTTAAGTGATACATAAAGTTCTTTTGCCATCTTTACTTTCCTTTGCTATTCAGTTTGTTGAGTTCTCTAACGATATAAAACGCCTCATCAAGCTCCAATTCGTCTGGAGATATGCCATTAATAAGCAGTGTAAAACACATCGTATAAAACGGGTTTTCTTCGCTTATTATTTCATTTCCTGTTCTGTTGTCACTTCCTGAGTCTGAACTTTGAATGTACTTGCCAGCCCTTGAATTGACGATGCGAATTTGACGAAAAAACATGAGATGATCTCAATTACCTCCTCAATTTCAAGTTCTTCAAAATCTGTTTGATTATCACCTGTAATCGTCTGCAAAAGTTCATTTACCTTATTTTCTGAAACAACTTTGTTGACGATTGTCTCAGGTTCCAGTTTAGTTTTTGTACCAAACAATAGGCCAGCAATGCCAAGATCTGCAAGCAGATTCCACACTTTTTTAAGTGTTTTTACATTAGTCTTAATCTCGTATTTCATATATATCTCCTTAACTTAATTTTGTTAATATTACAGATGTTTGATTAGTACCACTTTTAGCAATTACAATGTCATTTCCAGAGGTACTTGCACTAAGTCTTATTTCATTTGCCCCAGGGTCTCCATTTTCTGCTTCTACGATACAAGAAAAAGAAATATGGTCTGACCACATTACACCTTTAGGTACAGATTTTACACAGTCAGCAATCACTGTATCTGTAGGTACTGCACCATCATTGAAATATCTTAACTGAGCTGTAACTACATCTTCGCTGTTATTGTTAGCATAATACCCAAGACTTACATCCACCTTATAAAATCCTTTTGGAATATCATACAGAGTTATAAGAATTGGATTTGCATCATCAATGCTTGCATCATTTGGTAATACTTCTTTAAAATATGGAATTTCAAAATAATCATTGCTGTACTGACCTGACCACCATGACCAAACATCACCATCAAAAGAACGTGAAAAAATTCGACAACTTGTTCGTGAACCAATTTCATAAAGCACCTGAACAGCAGAAAGATCGTTTTCTAAGACTATCATCATGAAGTTACTCAATTCCATGCCTGAAGGCTTGCCGACACAAGATGATGCCACATAGTATATACCAGGAGTTCTATAACCTGCTAAATCTCCGGTGAACAATACGAAGTTCGTGGCAGACCCACCGACCCAGTTACCATTTCCGTTAAACAGTCTCTTTTGCCCCGGAAGTTTTGGGAAAAACCCATGCTTTAATAAAGTCACATTTCCTTCAGTATTGTCAGCTAGATTAAGCTTTATCTCTTCAATAGAGTGATCTTGTATTACAGGGGTTACTTCAATATCCCCTCCGTTTAACAATGTTTCTCCATTAATCGTTGCTATATTTGTGCCAGAGATCAATGCATCTTGTTTTTGGCCTAATGCATCCTTAAGATCAGATTGGTCATTGATATCGCCTATAATAGCACCCCATACAGGAGATCCACCACCGCCAGCAATATTATCCAAACGAATTGCTGTAAGTCTCGTTGCACCTGGTACACTATTAATACTGTCTTTAGTTACTACACTGCCTGTAGCAGATGAAGCCCTGGCTTCGGTTCTGATTGTTGTGCTTTCCGCTGTTAAAGTGACGATACACCAGCAATTGAGTTCGCACCACTGGTTTGAAGAGCTTGCAGTTTGATCGCTTGTACTTGATAAATCTGAAGATGAAGTTGCGTTATATACTCTCATTTGCCAAGTTTGCGCTGTGGTTGCAAGTCTTTTACAACTTACCTTACCAAAGATAAAATACGTTCCTGCCGGCAAATTCATGGACTGTATTGATGTCCAGTTATTCAGTGTTATATCTGACCCTGTATATACAAGATCATTAGACCAAAGCTCATCGGATCCAGCACTTGGAGCGCTAATAGTTATTTCATTTCCATTTGCAGATATTGTTACATTAGCGCCAGCTTTTATTGATTTAAAGGCAAGATCTTCTCCTACCTTTTCTGCAAATAAACCCTGTCCAGTACCCTTATTCGACGCCGTATTTACTTCCCCTGCGCTTTGCTCAATTATTTGTATTATATCCGATTGTAACGCAGGATCTCCAGTAATACTTCCCCATGTTGCACCTCCAGAGCCAGACGATTTATCTGACCAATACAGCTGTCCGCCTGGTGTATCTCTTTGTGCGACAACGAAGCCTTTCCCATTAAGCTTTTGAGCTATTTCACCCTCTTTTTGAGGTAAAACGGTGTCTGTATCTACTATCTTTATTGCTAGCGTTTCGGCTTTACCGTCCTTGATTACAATTCGGCCGTAACTGTCGTATAACACGGTATTTGCAAGTATCTGAATATCTTTAAGATCTTCTTTAAGCTTTGATTTAAGTGCATCTGTTATAATACTCATTAGCTCCCCTGTATCGCAAGAACGCGAGCAATTACTTTTGTTGAAGAAGCGTCGGAAACATTGTTGATAAACACCGTCTTGTTTGACAAGCCATCCACGACAGCATCAACGTCAACAAAGTTAAAACGGTGACAAGTACCAGAATAAGACGCTTGTGGAGAAACCAAACCTGTAAACCTGTTTTTTACAGTTACATAAACAGTCAGTGTGCACTCTCCGCTACTATCCCATAGAGATTCACTTCGTGCAGGTTTTTGAACAACAACCTCTCCGTCACTGTCTTTTTTCTCGACTTTTTCTTCTCCAAATCTTACATCAAAATTAAATACCAACAAAGGAGCTAGAGTGTTTAATGTCGCATTAATAGTAACGTTCTGCGACTCGTTATCAAGTCCAGATACATGCAGTATTGGTATGTTTGTAACAGGAGCCAGTGCGTTAGCAAAATCGCCAATATCTGCAAGACTGTGCTGATGCTCACCTGGAGCGCATCCTTCGATAGCCGTCATTATTTGAGAAACAGTACTATTAAAAGTCGCCGTAGTCACATAATTACCAATGCTACTAAGTGCTTGATTGATTTGATTGATTGATGTAATATTTGCTTCTATTGCGGTGTTAAGTATTGTTAAAGCCTGTCTTATTTTTCCACCCCAAGTTCCTACTTCGCCATCTGTTGGAAGGTCTATATTTGGCATATTATCTCCTTTTTAAAATATTGTATTATCTATAGTAGATACGTTAAATTTCTGGTTCATTGTGATGTTTGGCATGTCACGATTGATCTGTGTATATTGTTCTGATTCAAGCTTAAAACTAATAACATTATTTAAAAATCTTGATTTTGAGGGATAAGGCAATGACTGATTTCTTATCTCTCTATACTGATATCCTGTATATGTTTCCCATGCGACAAAAAATACAGCATTTTCGCATACATCGTAATATAAGCTTTCGTATTTTTCTGGATCCGATATGATTGAAATGTCTAGTGTATCAACAAAATACTTCCCAAATTGAAAAGGACTAGTCGGAGCATACGGATTGCTTTTTACAGACTGAAATTTAGATTTTTGATCCACATTAATAGTGCCGTGAAAATCATATATCGTATCTCCGACTTTTATCCTAATCATCTTAACCCCTTAAGAAACTGTTTTGATTTTGATAACATCAGAAATCAGGTTTGCTGTTCTCTTAATGTTAAAAGTGATAATTCCCGGTTTATCGTTTACGATAGGAAGTTTGCCATTTGGAAGCATTGAAATACCATTAAGAGCAAAGAAGGTTGCATCATCTCCATCAGGAACAAATAACAACGAATACATACCCCCAAGAGAATCACAAAATGTGATCATCTCTGCGTTTACAGTCATAGACTGAAGCGTTCCAACAAACTCATTATCAACCTTTTCATCGTAAAAGTCGCATTCATAAGATGTTGTTTTAAAATCAACTTCAGATCCTGTTTTATCCATTGTTCCTAGTGGAACAAATTTAAGGCTTGCCCCTTCATACAGAGCTTTCAAAGCTACCTTAGTAGCTGGTATATCTGCTGTCTCAAATGTGCCTTTTGCCACATATACACGGCACTTCTTGTTAAGAAGCCTGTTTGCTCCATGAACGAATCCGCCATCAGGTACGGTAATTTTTTGTAGAGACATTATTTCACCTCATCACATTCAGGGCTTAGCCTGCCCTGGTTAATTAGTTTTAATTCAAAGCGCGTGAACTCTTCTTTGATCACATCCCTTATGTCGTCCTTTGTGAGCTTGTGATTGTCTTTTTCAAGCTCATACACTCTTTGTTCAAGTTTGTTTATTTTTTTCTTATAATCGCCCCAAATGATACCTATCAGGGCAGGAATAAGAGTAAAAAACAGATATCTAAATAAGTCTTCAATCGCTATCATGACAAAAACAACTTTCTTTCCGCTTCGCGTCTTCTTACAAGACCAGGGAGTTTTTTGCCTTTTGCATATACCCAGCGCAAAAGCTGATCTGATGCGCCAGTATAATCTTTTTTATTGAGCATTTTGAGCAGTGTAGAAGTGCTAAAAGCCCCCGCGCCTAAATTGAATATAAAAGAGATAAGAGCAGACTTCTGATTGTCGTTTATGGGTACTTTTACCACGCGGAGTACAGACTCAGCTTTTTTCACATCCGCTGACAAATACATTTCCGCCTGCTCTATCGTTATAATTTTAGGTTCACCAGGCAAAACAATATGACCCCAGCCGATTGTTAACTTACCAGCAGGGCACACATAAGCCTTTAAATAAAGGCCTTCAAATTGTTTAATCAATTGCTTTGCCTTATCCATTTATTTTACAATTCCTTTGAGAAATTTGTATATTCGTTCGGGTTTAACACTGTTGTAAAATACGTCTTCTATCGCATCTTCAACAGTGTCCCAAACCTTCGTCACAATGCTTTTTTGTTTTACCGTTAATTTACTATTTAATTCAGCTTTGATTTGGTTAACTTTTTCTTTAGAGCTGATATTATATTTATCGACATTTAGGGCGGTTTTCCTGATTTCCTTGTTGATTTTTGGCATTTCAATAATAATATCAAACTTTTCTTTTAGCCATATACCTAAGGCTGATATAATGGCAATTAGTACGATGCTTATGACATTACCAAGTGCCTTTTTTAACAACTCTGGTAGAGTTTCAGCACCTCCTGTTTCAGCGGTATAAGCTCCACCAATTTCAATTGTTTCTGCACTGTCTTGATAGCTGAAATCTTCAGCTTGTACACCAGGTGAAAAGGATTGGGTTGTATCAGCAGTTAAGCCAATCCCAAAGGCAAGAATGATCATTGCCAAGAGTATTAATCGGATTTTTTTCATATAGATACCTCAATTTTTACAGAAGCAAGCGAGCAGTCGTAACTATTAATCACAAGCTCTGTATATTTTATGTTTTCCACTACATTGCATTCAAAAGTTTTTATTGTACCTTTTATCAGCTCAGAAACAGCGCGTCTTGCGTCTTGTAGGTTTGTATATTCTGAGACTTTGCAAATCGCATAAAGCATATAAATATAGCTCTGTGGCTCAGCGTATGATCCAGCATTATACATCCCTTCTTCTTCTATATCGAGCACGACAGAAGGAAACTGCTTTACTGGTACAATAGTATCAGTATAGACATTTACATCTGTTAATTTTGCAACGAGTTCTTCTTGTTTATCAACAATGTTCATATTACGCCGATCCTGATTTTCGTATTACCAACACTATTGGGTGATGTTGATGTTTTGGTAACGAGCCAAAAGTCGATGATTTCATTAGCCTGTTTCTCATACACTTCGACAGTGTTTCTTCGGATTTCATCAAGACTTTTGCCTGTTCGTTTACCCTCTCCAAAAGTGGTATTTTCAGCGACGACTTGACCAAGTTCAAATTGAGGTAAGATGGGCGTTAACTTAGCAAGACAGTAATAGACCTCTGCCATTTGCAATTCTTCAAAAGTCTCACCGCTTGCCATTTCTGTATATTCAGCGTAGTTTGATATCCCCATTCTCATTTTTAGAGCACTTCTTACTACAGGAAACACCGCTTCTATCATATCATCGGTGATATCTTCCTTTGTTTTTAGTAGTGCGCGAACTTGATCAACAGTAACCATTATAATACCTTTCTTTTCTTAAATTCTGCGAGCTTTTCGGGTGTTACGCGATAGCTTTGACCAGCTTGATACAACACATCGTCGTAATAGTTGAAGGTGAAACGGACTTCCACAAGCCCGTCACTTTCAATATTTCCTTTTTCATGTGATTCAGCGTCTCCAGTGCTACCAGCTTCATCATCTGCGTCAGTTTCTTCATCTGCATCAGCTTCTTCATCTTCTGCAGAATCATTATCGCTTGGCGATATGGGATCTATATCAATCTCATCATCTGCGTCAGACTCTTTTTGATCTTGGGTTTCAATTGCATTTTGATCATTAGCGTCAGCATCTTCTCTGATTTCATCGTTTACAGGATCTGCTAATTGATCATGATTGGCGGGTTTCTTTGGAGTTCTCATGGATTACCCCTGATCCCAAGCAACAACAAAAGCAGGATCTACGCTGATTTCATAATCGCATGGAAGAGTGTAAATGTAGCGATAGCACTTGTTTTCAGGTTTATTTGTGATGGATTTTTTTATGCCTTTTACACTCATATCAAGAATAAGGTTTTTAGGGTTAGTTAAGAAATGGACACCGTCTGCCAAATATGGGTTTTCAGTAACATTGTATCCTCTATGACCAAGTACTTTGCCAGTTTGCGCTATACTGCCAGACGCATCTTTTGGAGCCATTAGCTTTACGAAATCTTCATAATCATTAGAACTTAATATAAATTCTACGATTGCTTTGTTTCGATATCTTGCTGGCATTGCTTTAATCATTTTGTCCATAGAAGCCAAAATGTCGGTATCTCCATGAGTATTTACTTTGTTCGTGTTTGTACTGGTTTTTGCGATCACTGCCCAGCCTTTATGAAGAGTAAACATCGGTTCAGGATTAGTTGTCTCGTTATAGACAAGATTTCTAGTATCAGTTAAGCCATTCATGCCAAGGTCATGCAAATCGTTTGAAAACGTTGCAGATATCTGTTCAGGCACAGTCTTTTCGATTTCACCAGTTTCATCATTATCAAGTGCAGAATACAAAAGATCATAAACAAGATCAACATCTCTTAAGGTAAGATCTTTACCAATGTTGCTAGATTCTGCTTTTTTCGTATTTTCATCTACACCAGAGCCACCTTCAGCAAGATAGGTAAGATTACGAGAAGACATTGTAAGCACAGGGCACGCATGAGTAATGGTAGATGATTGTAAAACCGTGATTTTTTTAAGAAATTCTGATTGATCTTTGATGTCATTGATCAATTTTGCAGCTGCACCAGGGTGCAATGTTTGGTTAACAGACAACGTTTGTGCGTTGTTCGCTTTGTGAAGTTTTACCAATTCAGAAAGTTTCATTATAACTCCTTATACGTATTTTTCTTCTTCAGGTGGGTTGTCTTGTGGGTTAGAAGCAGATTTTGCAAGTTCCGCAGTTATGTTTTTTAACTGTTCTTCGATCTTTTGCATTCTTTCGGCTTCTGCTTTTTGAAGCGTTTCCGCTTGTTTCGCCAGTGCGTCATCGATCATTTTTTTGACTTGTTCTTCAGTCATATTACTCTCCTCATTTTGAGTTTTTTCAAGGCTTCCAATGGATTTTTCAAGATTCTCAATCGCTTTTTGATCAAGTTGTAGTGATTTAGAAATACTAGTGATTGCTTCTTGAAACTGTGCGACGTTTTCTTTTACTTTTGCTTTGATATCCTCTAAGGTTACATCGTTTTTACCGATCACCCAAATACAGTCTTGCAAAGCCCATATCATCGAATTGATATCTTTCAGATACTGTTCACCGTTGAAATCTTTAGCCAGTCCAAATGCTTTCATGATCTTCTGAAGCATAGATTTTTCGACATCATCTTCTTGTATCGCTTCTGCCATTCCATAAAGACTAAAGCCAGTAATTTCGCCATCTTCGAGAGACTTCCATAGCGCATCATCTTCGATTTTGATACCCATAGCCCAAGCATTTTCATCGTCTGGAAATAATGCGTCACCTTTTCGTACAATCCAATTTTCAGCGACATAAGCATCTTGTTTGACAAGATTGTGCTGTTTGTCGATGTTGTGGAGATTAAGAGCTTTCATAAACTCATAGCAGGCTTTTTCGACAGTTTCGGCATCGGCATAATCTCCGTGAGCGTCAACCTCTCCAGCCGGGTAAACGATACCATAAGCAACTTTCTTAAGCTTATCCTGCTTTACAATGGTAATGGTTTTTATCAAACTGCCACCATCAGCGGATTTCATAATAATTTGCTTTTGGTTTGCGCCTTTATCCACGAGGCTTACATACGAAACGGTAAGGTTTTTCAGTTTTCGTGGCATGTGCCCTCCTTACTTTTGGGTCAATTGTACTGCGTTTTAAAATATATACAAAGACAGATGTCCTTTTATGTCGCTAAACTTATTCAAAATGTGCAATTGTCGTTGTTCTGCATCTCCAGTGGTAGGGAGGAAGTGCAAGACCAGGATGAAGATCAATTATTTCTACTGTATCTTTACCTTTTATGTCTTCGGTGTCTTTATCGCGCCAAAACGGTATAATGTTTTTTAACTCGTTTTTAATATCCTGTACAGACCGCCCTTCTGTATCAATTGCCAATATCTCGTCTCTTATGGAGACCATTTTTTTGACCGGGATCAGGCGACCGTTCATTTCTCTGCAGATCTCGGTTGTAAGGTCGTCGATGATTGCAGACACTTCCGCATATTCTATCACCGCTTTTTCATAGCCAGAGATATTGCCAACGTTTCTTATGCGCGATGTCGAATGCTCTACAAAGCCCTCAAAATAGTTCAATGATAGGTTTTTATCGAGCTCTACAAGACTTGCCACTCTTTCAGCAACCTCATCTTTATTCACAGCTTCAGCAAAGATAAGCGCCATTTCGTTTTTCATTATATTTCCGTTGTGATGGTCATAATATTCGCCGATAAAAAATATGTTGTGATTGTTCATTATTTCAACTGCTTTTTTATCAGTTACATCAAAACCAAGCTTGATTCCCACCTGGTTAATCACTTCTTTCAGTCCAAACTGATATACGTCTTTTGTCCATGCTAATAAAGGCTTTTCAAGCTCTCCTGCAAGATCTTTGCCAAGCTTTTGTTTCATCAGCTCAAAAGCTTCCTCTGCACTGATATCTTTATCATACAAGCCTTTTAGTATTTCTTTATACGCTTTTTTTGATTGCTCATCCCTGGTGTTGATTATCAGCTCATAACACTCGTTCATGAGGATTTCAAAATTTTTAGGAGTCTTTTTAGCCTTTCCAAGCATTTCAAGACCTGCATCCACTATATCAAGCTCAGTTATATTTTTCATGCTTCCAGCTCCTTCAGCGTCGCTTTAAGTTCATTTTCTATATATTCCGCGTTCTGATTGAGAGCGAGCTCTAGAAACGGATACGCTTTTACGCCTTTTTCTTTAATTTTACGCGCGATTGCCCACGACATGGAGTCGATAGCCTTCTGATTGTTTTTAAAGCCTTGTATGCCCATAAATCCGCTTTTTTGATATCTTCTTGATTTTGTACGAAGCCATGACTTGATTGCATCAACAGGTGGCATCTTTCCAGGCTGTCTTCCTTCGTGGACATATTTTGCATGTGGTACATTGGTACCTACCTCTAAAATAGCTATCTTATTGCCTGGGAAAAGCACATTGTAAGTGATGGAATCTACAAGATTTCGCCATGCGATCTTATCTTCTTTTTTTATATCCTTGATGACGTATGCTCTTAATCTATTGCCCATTTTATGCAGATACTTGTCTATCTCAGCTTCTACGGTTGCGGTCATTTCTTCGATGATTTCCAAGACTTCCTCCAAAAGTAGTATTTTTTGATCTTCCTTTTGCTTTTTCCATTTACAATGCGCCTGATTGATAGCACATTGAGAAGAAAGTATTTGCGCAAAGCACATATCTTTAATCTTACTCTGTTGCAGTAAGTCGCTTCGCAATGTGGGACACTGCATCCCACAGTGTTTTTATATTTGTTCAAGATACTGCTTTCTGATATTAACTAATTCTTTGGTTAAATTGTTGTTTCCCATTGGCTGATATCCGATTTCATCACGCGCCTCATCTACCGTGATAATGCCAGCATTGACACCCGTGGACATCGCTGTAATCTTTTCACCATAGCTCATGATATCAAGCTCATACAAATAAAAATCAGGGTTCACGCCGTACATCTCTTCATAGCTCTGATTTAGAACTTCTACCAGACGCGCTTGTCTGGGTTTGATATCAATTTCCAAAAATGTTTCCATCTGCCCACGGCTTTCATTAGTTCCACCAAGAGAGCCATTGACGACTATTCCAGCGAGTCTAGGAGGTACGCCATGCGCACTTACGATTTCATCACGAGACGAATCTTTCAAAATTTTAAAGGATCCATCTTTTACGTCATTTAGCTTTTCTATGCGGATCTTTACCTCTTTGTTGTTTACAGACAAAAAGAGCGTTCTGTGTGAGTTTATGAGTCCTGTAATATCAGTTTTCAGTTTTTCAATAATCTTGTTTTCAGTCTCTTCGTCCAGGTCTCCGCCTTCGACGATAATAGCAAGATCTGCCATACATCCATTTGCGAAATATCGGATATTATACTCAGCGATCAGCGTAAGAGTTGTAATAGCAGGCACACAACCAAGATAATCAGGCAAGCCATAATAAGAGCTTGAAGGACTATAATTTTTAAGATGGATTAATTCATGGATATTTCTTTTATCGTCTTTAGCACCAAAGTTTTTAAACTCAACCGATTTTGACATAATGCCATTAGGGATTTGTACATATCCAGATCTATCTGCTTTGATCCGTATATCTCTTGCAGGCATGTGGTACAAAGCTTCTACATTATTTCCGATGCGCACTACTTCTATATATGCGTTTCCAAATATCTGAAAATCAAGCTCCAGATTGTTAAGCATGGTTACAAACCCAATTCCCTTACTTGGTTTTTTAATAATTTCAGCAATCTCATTTGGCACTTTCTCATTTTTAAGTGAATAGCCAAGACCAGCTACCACGCGAGATTTAACCTTAAGACAGCGCTCGTGCCAACTGTTTTCGTGTAGTATTTCTGCCAAAAATGAATAATCAACTGGAGGGACAACGCATCCTTGTTCTCCAAGCAAAGCCGTTTCTTCAGCAGATACAGCACTGCTTTGGACACTGTTCATAATTTCGCTTTTATATACTTTAATTTTCATCTTGCATTCACCTTTCTTTTTAATCTATTCATTGCCTGGCATCCTGTAGCAAGAGCATCTGCTGGATCATCAAACTCTATGTCAGGGTAGTTTTCGAGATTTTCAAGCACCTCTTCGATAGCTTTATTATCTTTTACAGCGTGTATTTCCCCGACTTCTGCAGTGGGGGAGAGAGCTTCAATACGGTCTTCTTTTGCATCATAAGAGTAATACGGCTTGATAGGCATGAATATGCCTGTATCAAGCATCGCTTTACGAAGTGGTTCACCCACAAGTTCAGCTTGGCCAAAATTGCCTTCATATTGTACAATCGGAGTGCGCCACTTATCCCACATACGGCAAACAGCTTCGTAAAAAGTCTTTGGAGTAAACTGTCCGCAGATACCGTCAAAAATGTAAATATGGCCTTGGCAGCGCCCGAGTACCAGCGCGACTTTTTTGTCGGATCCTCTTTGTTTATTTGTCTTTTTCTTTTTACCATAAGATGGATCTATATATATGATTCTTTGGTCACATGCTTTGTAGAGTTTGTTGGCAATAGATTGCGAAAATCTTTGGAACCACTCCATTTTAAAATACTTACCATCGACAACAGGATTCTGCATGTATTCGCGTTCATAAACCACTGTGCCGATGATCTTCTTTTTCTTTTCAAAAAACTCAACATCATATTTTTGTGGCCAAACAGGCTTACCTTTGATCAAAGCAGGTATCAAATAAAATGTAATGTTTGCGCCTTTTTCGACTTTTCTTTTTGCTTGGCTTACTGCAGATGTCTTCCTGTTAATATTCTCCAGCCACAACATTGTACCGTTTCCTGCCATACAGCCAAATAGCTCACCAAGGATCCATTCAAGCTTTTCTTTTTCAAGTAGTTCATTGCGCGAGGATTTGAAACTGCTGATATCGTCGATGACGACGTAGTCAGGTCTATGTGGCCCAAATATAGCACCTCTTACAGGTTGCTTATATCCTCTGGACAGCACCTTGACGTTATGCTTCGTCACGTAGTCGCCTTCTGCCCATGAGTTGATTGATTGGAAAGAGCCAAAATCATGCAGGATCCTTGCATTAGATTCCAGATGTACGCGCACATTAAGAGCTTTCATGATTGCCATGTCTTCTGTTTCGCTTACGATAATTATAAATCTTCGTTTTTTATAGATGATTTGATGCAAGGTATAGGCAATAGCCCAGCGCACAGATTTTGCATGCTCTCGCGCGGCTACTACGGCTATGACATCATTATTTCGCTTTTCCAGCTCTTTATCAATTTTTTTGTGAAAGCGAGCTGAAGGTGATGTAAAATAGTTTGGTAAATATGTATTGCAAAAGTATTCAAAGTCTTCTCTTGCGCGTGTTTTTCGCCGTGACTGCTCTTCTGGACTATCTCCAGAAAAGACAGCGATATCCGCCTGGCATATTGCGCGGATCTCTTCAATGTATTTTTGAATATCCAGCTTATTCATGATACTTCCGTTGGAGATGACCAATAAAAGCTTCTAAATGATCTTGTATGATCTCAGACGCACTTGGGTTGATCGGCTGGATAAAAAGTGCAAATTCTTTAAATACCATGAGCGCGTTACCGACGATATCAACATTCTTTTCAAGCTTTTTCATAGCAGATACGGCTTTTAGCAATGCGTCAACATCAGTTGCCAGCGTTTCGCTTTTTTCAAGCTTATCAATAAGCCTTGGCAATACTGCTCTTACTTTTTGGATAGTTTTCCAAGATGACTCGTTAATCTGATTTTTTAGCTGGATCCAGTTGCCTTCAGTTGCCCATCTTTGTATCGTACGAAGTGGCACATTGTACAATCGTGATATAAATGGGAAGTCTTTGCCCTGATGAAGGTATAAATCTTCTGCGCTTTTTTTGATTTGTTTGCGGTCTTCTGCGCTTTGTTTTGCTTTTTCTTTCACTCTGCCTCCAGTTTTGAGACAGATTGTAAGATTAATTTTGTTTTTTACAAATACAGATGTCCTTTTATGTCGTAAAATTATTTAATAAATATCTTGACAGCTTTAAAAGTTTTTGTATTGTTAGTTTTGAATAGAGTTTTTATTGAAAAGAAAAGGCCGGGGAAACCCGGCTATTTGTTTTTTTAATTGTTTTTAATAATAGATCTCTTTTTTTAATTCGTCAATAATTTCGCACAATCGCTGATCAAGCATTTTGCTAATATGCCCACTTTCTGCATTAATCTGATTAATCAAAATGCAATATTCTTTCAATGCCTTTTCAAACTCGTTCAGCTCTTCACATATACAATACAAATTATCCTTTTGCATAGTCAACCTCCCTGTTTTTTAATGCAAATAATAAAGACCGAGACTTGTCAACATCTGCAAAGATGCCCTTACCCTCACGGTATAAGGAGTCTCGGCTATCTGTTTTTGTTGATTGCCGATCATTCTCGTTAAGGCAGAGAATCACCTTTGCAGTTTTGACATCGTCAATTTCTATTAATTAAAAAAGATTGTCAATAAAAATTAAATTTTCTGTTTGACAATTTTATTGATCATTGTATTTTTTGAATATGGAGATTTTATGATTACTGATGTATTAGATCTTATAAACTTTGTGGCAGAACAAAAAACAAGACAAAGCACTATAATTATAGTATTTGTAGCATATCTTATATTTAATCTTATAAGAGATTACTGCAGAACAAGATCTTTAAAAAAAATACTTGATGAAAAAGAAGACGAAGTAAAAATGTTAATGTCTTTCTGTTTTGATCAGAAAAGAGTTCCTGAAAAGTATTTAAACAAGAAAAGGATAAACAAATGATCCATAAGTATATTGTCGTCATGTTTGATATTTTTTTGTTCTATCTTTTGCTGAAATGGATGATCTCTTATTATATGCTTTCAAGGCATAAACATTGCAAATACTTATATTTGTTTTTTAATTATTATTTGGAGAATAAAAGACTTATTGACAAGAAGTATCCTTCTTTTAAAAAACATATAAATGACTTATATGATAATTATTTAAACAAAAAACATTTCAACTTTTATATACCTACATCAGAAATATTTAAACTTGTTAACAGCCTAATAAATGTTTTTATTAAAAATCATGATTCTGCTGATTCAATTTACTTGCAATTAAAAAATAACACGATTTTAAATGATTATCTAGACATAATACTATACATTTATATAGACCAAAGTATACTAAATAGATTTTTCTACAAATATTTATTCTCTATTATTATTGTTTTTAATTTATTTCTAAAATATATATTCCATGTTGTTTATGGCAGATTTTTTAATAATGATGCATACAAATCGTTAAAGATTAATTACCTAAAAGAAGTGATGTACATCTACGTTACTTTAAAAATCAAAAAGTTTGCATAATTTATCTCCAAGTTTCTACTTCTCTTTTTGATAACCAGTCTTTTAATTTAACGCCTGATATTCTTAAGCACCCGCGCGTTTTTGAGCCTAGTTTCACGCATGGCAAAGGGTCTTCTATATCGTTTAGATAACGATATACGGTCTTTGTATCAACTCTTAAAATGTCCGCCACTTCATCAGGCCGATAATTCTTTTCTGGATCCACATTATATTCAAAGCTCATAAAACCTCCAGCTTTTGCTTATATATTTCATTCAATTTATTCATTTTCTCATATTCATTTTTATCACGAGCAACAGCGTACACCGCATAAAGATCTTTTATCTCTCCTGGTATATCCAGATCTTTTCTGTTATCTATCAGATCTTGCAGTGTTTTATAGTCTTTCCAATGGCGTTTTGGCTTTTCTGATATAGTTGTTTTTACCAGGGCTTCGTTGAGATAGCTCTCAAAGTTTTTTGCATTATATAGAGTTGATGGGCGCAGATAGATTCTAAATTTTTCACTTGGCAACCACTGGCTAGCTTTTACGCGATGCACCTGTTTAAAGTCGTCAATCGTGTATGATTCAGCAAGCCTGGCATAGATCAAAGCTATATTTGCAGAAGTATCTCTAAAATGAGCCATACAGACATTATTAAGATCAGAGAGTATTTCTATCGCTTTTTTTCTTTTCCATTCGTCAGCGTTGATATTTTGGATATCCTGCTCAGCTTTTTGAATCACTCTTACGAGAAAAGCCTTTTGCTTCTTCTCCATCTGCTCTTTTCCTATCAGATTTACAGCCTTGACATAGAGATCTCTGAGTATATCAATCACAGACAATCACCTCAATCTCTTTGATATTGGTAATGGTGTTTACCCATCGTTGTAATTCAAGATATTTCATGAGACCGACCATATCTTTGGCAATAAACATCTTGATTGTCATTATGGAATCTCCGCCTTTGTATGTTATTTCAAATAGTTTCATCTTCACCTCCTGCAATATGGTTTTTATAGTGCCCTGTCATTTCGCCAGGGCATTGGTAAAAATCACACGACTTGGGTTAAATTGTTATCGTATTCTTTTAGCAGATCATTATATTTTGTTCTGAGCAAATTAAGGTTAAAATCAATGTCAATTCTTGCCATTTTCTCTCTATCAAGTTCAAACTTAAGCGCCTCAAAATCGTTTTTCATCTTGCTGTTTTCTTCTGTCAGTTCTTGCTCTGTTTCTTCAAGTGCCTGTATGCGCAAATCTCTTAATGCCAGCTCATTTTTTTGCTCTGCAAAGAGGTTCTTTTGCACCTGCAGTTGTTCTTTTGTCTTGATGACTTCGCTATACAAGCCAAGCTTTGCCCTCTTTTCTCTTAGGTAATCTTTGTTTAATTCTGAGACCAGGTGTCTTTGAAATACTAGCGCCATAAAAAGAACAAGGATTAGTGTAATTGTTAATAAAGTGATCATTCTGCACCTCCATTAATAGCATTTAGCACCATGTTATCTAATTGCCCTGTTTCAGATAGCTTTTGGAGTTTTGTATTGATTTCTTCTTTTACCTGGTTCAAGTCTCTTTCATGGAAATATATTGCCATTTTAAAGGCCAATTCTTTGGTTGAGCAGTTGAAGAACGTGCAAAGACCTGTTACATTTTGTTCTGCAAAGATATCTTTAAACGATTTACCTTTTTTATTTTTAGCCTTTTCTTTACTAACCTCTTCTTTCAGCTCGTCAAGTGCTTTGGTTTTTGCTGTTTCTATCCAGTCTTCAATGGATTCTTGTGAGACTGTTTTGTTGTCAATGACAGGTTTGATCACAAATAGGCGGTCATAGCCGATTTCGTTAAGCGTTTGTTCATCAATGTCCAGCTCTTCCACATAAAGTTCATACATGCGTATAAGTCTATTTGCCAGACTTACAGGCATATTAAGCGCTTTTTCTACATAATCTTTAAAGTTATTAAAGCCTTTTTCTTTATGTGATTTTTTACCTTTAATTACAGCGAGAGTTTCACCAAGCTTTGTAAAACTTTTGTGTAGGTTCGTAATGCATACTTCTATTTCTGCAAATATTTGTTCATTGTTCATGGTCATATCTTTCATGTGCTCCTCCTATATTGCTGAGAAATTAAGCGTGATGACAGCAAGCTTTTCTGTACTGTCTTCGCGTTGCTTAAACTGAATGTATTTTTTGGTTGATTTGGTGATAATGCTTTCACGAATGATCTGCATTGCTTCTTTCCAATCCTCATCCTCGATTTTGAGAGTGGTGAGAGAGATAATGCGCTTTGTATCTACGAGCCCTTTTTTGTCAGAATCAAATGCTTTTTTAACCAGGGCTATGATATGGACATTAGATCCTTCCGACCATTTTTCGATACAATGGTAAATCTTGGTCTTTGCCACTTCCAGTCTGGAGTCAAAGTCAATTGTGTTTGATATTGAAAATTCGATAGCTTCTGTCTTTGAATAATTGTACAGTATCGCGTTGCCTTTCCAGTCTTCATTATATCGCTGTGCAATATCGTCAAGATGCTTACTGATAAGCTTTGTCGCCTTTTTTTTGAACTCTTCAAGCAAGGTATTGAGTGTTTTTGCTTCACTGATCAGATGTTCAACAAGATCATGTTCTTTTACTACTGGCTGATCAATAAGCTTTACAGGCATCAGATCGCCATTACAGTCAACAAGACAGCGTTTGTCTTCTTTTTTAGTTCCTTTTTTCTTTGTCATATATATCTCCTTACACTTCTACTACTAGGTTTGTTAGATTTTCAGTAATTGCTGATGAGTCTTTTTCTCGAAATTTAAAAACGTCTTTTTTCTGCACTTCACGGGCAATATAATACCCTTTATCATCTTGGCACAAAAAGCATGGGCAACCCTTTTTTTTTATGGTATTTATGATACTTTTAAAGTACTCCAGTGCATCAGGTACACTCGTTGTTTTGTATTGGTCAGTAACAATTATATACATTTCTCCTCCAGTTTTGCCTTAGCTTTTCGATAATCTTCGTCGGTCATGTGAAAGTTTGAATATACACCGTTACAATCTCTGCATTTCATGATAGACTCTTGTGAATCGTCTTTGTAAACGCAATGGCTACACACAGGAAGCACCAGCTTTATGCATTCTTCAAGTTCGTTTTTATTAATCATTGTCACCTCTCAAACTTCTAATATATTCATCAGGGTTATCAATTTTATTAGCATACTCTTGATATGATTCTTTTAGGCTTCTAAATGCTGTTTCAAAATCCGTTACAGTACTTGCTTCAAATCCAATAACCTCTATGCTTCTTGGAGTAAGTCCTTTACGTCTTTTAATTCCGTCAAAAAAGCTATCAATATCCCAATATTCATTCACTTGTAGCTTTAATTCTTTACCCGATAATAGATTTAAAGCAATTAGTGCATTTTTATCATACTTCATCCATGCCCAAAAAGTAGTATTGTATTTTATTTCTTCTGAAAGAGCTAAGTATATGTTTTTAATATATGGGTGATCAGGGACATAAACTGAGTTTAACTTTCCATAAATTAGAGTTCTGTTTGTAATTATATTATCTTGATTTATCATCTTTCCCCCGTCGGGAAGATGGTCTGAGTTGTTAAGTAATCCTGAACAACTGGAACCTAAGTTGTAAACTTTTTCTTTACTACTGCCGTTTTCATTATTTTCCATTTTACACTTCCATATCAAAAATAGTGAGTTGTTGCTTTTTGTCGAAAAACTCTTTGATCAGATCATCGCGCAATGGGACATTGTTATCACCAGATAGCAGGCAATAGAGTTCATGAAAAAGTGAGTCTTTTTTATGGCTTAATATTTTACAAAGTTCCTTATAGTTGTTTTCTGAAACGGCTTTTTTTATTTCGTCAAAATACTGTGCAGATATTACTGGCAGAGTGCCTGTCTTATCATATAGTGCAATAACGCCTTGATTAAACCAATCTCTAATTGAGGTTTGATAATCTCTTTCGATAAAACATCTGCTACATGTTGTATGTCCGTTTTTTCTGTCACTGTTGTTATTCATGTGAGTCGTTTCTTTGCAAACTGGACACTTATACCATACCATCGTTTGAGTGTTTACGCGATTTAACGATAATCCTGGGTTATTCTTATTCATCATTCTCCTGCCTTATCTTTTAAGATTTTATCAATCTTCATGTTAAGCATTTCAATCTTATTATAAAGATGACACAATATAGCGTCAGACGCGAATATTAGAACTATTAACAACATTATGATAATTATTTCTGCCATCATTCACCTCCACTGGTGTCATTTTGTTCGTTTTTACTTGCCATTTTTCGTATGTTTGCGTATATTGTCCTTAGCTGTGTCAGCTTGCATTTGCGTAGGGAGTTTCCATATCCCCACTCAATCATCAATTCATGCACGCGATCACGGTTAAGACCAATTTTAGAGCCGTTAGCCATGATTCGTTGTCGCAGGCTACTCTCTAATTTTGGTCTGTTTTGGTCTGCATAGCCTCTCATGGTGGCGATGCTCTGTCTTCTTTCCTTTTCGTTTAGCACTGACCAATGGGTTTTATTGAATTTCTTAATCATATACGCTTCAACTCTTTTGCGATCCCATTCAGCTTGCTTGACCAGCGACCAAAAATACTTACCCTGATCGTCAAATACTGCTTTATCCATGTAGCTCATTGCTTTTCCTTTCTATGATTGCTTTGTGGCGGTTTATTTCGTCTTTTAGCTCTTTTTTGTTCATGTAGCAGATGGGCAGGCATATCTTTTCACCGCTTTGTTCTGCCACAGTGTGAAGTTCTGATCGAAGCTCGTTTTTGCTCACAGGTTTTTGTCTTTTTACTTCAAATCCCTGCTCTTTTAGTACGCGAAAGGCCATAGAGACACTTGATCGGGAGACGCCAAGCAGTTCTGCGATTTCATGATGCTTCAGATTACTATTTATGTATGTTTTTACCTGTTCTATAAGCAGTACTGATGGTTTGTTTCCCAATACGACCACTTTTGCCTTTTTTGTGTAAAACTTCACCTTTTTTTCTCGGTAATAAGACGTGATTTGATTTTGAATTTCAAGCTCACGCAGAGTATTTTGGACAGTCTTCAGAGCAATGCCCGTTAAGTCAGACACCTGGAGCGCTGAAAACTGCCCACTTGAATATTGAACATAATCTTTTATAATTTCTACTTTCTGACGCATTGCTTATTTTCCTCTGATATCGCTCAATTTCAGCTTTTTAAGTCCGCTTTTTATTGCCATTTTTTCATATACATCCAGAGGTTTAAGAGCTTTTCGCATAGTTCCGTTAGATTGAGTATAGATGTCTCTTATTAACTCGTCATCCATCTCCACCTCAGAAATATTGTTGATCCAGAGCTTCATGTCTTCAAAATCCAGCGGAGTAAACTCACAAAAAGCATTACAACGGTCAAAGTAGTGTGCATTAAGCTTAAGAAGTTCTTGTTTTGCCTGTCTCATGCCTATCATTACGATAGTGCAAAAGGTTTCATCTGCAAGATCGCGGATCATATTCATGATTTTAATCTGTTTAAATGCATAATCAATCTCATCAATCAAAATTACTGTGTCTGGTCTTTCTGTTAAAGTTGATTTGCAAAGCTCATACAAGTCGTTTCTTGTACCTTTTACAGTCTCGTTTAGCGCGTTTTTGTACTTCAATGAGAAATACAGTTGCTTAATAAAATCTTTTGCGCACATGGTTTCATTCAAGCGTATCAGTATAGCGCCCATTTTAAGAGCGGTACTAAACGCCCATCGCGACTTTCCAAGTCCAGGCTCACCATATACGAGCCCAAGCCCTACGATTTCAGATTTCTTACGGTTCTGTAAATAGTTGATTGTTTCGTTTGCCTTTTGCACGTTTTTGATGGGTACAAGTTGCTTTTCTTTCATTTCCTTTTCCTCCTATTTTATACCGACGATGCGTTGGAGATTTTCCAATTCTTCGCGGTTTATTTTTCCAGATTCTTTGTCTTTTTTTGTTTCTGCTTTTGGAGTTTCTTTGATTTCGGTCTTGTTGATCATCTCCATAGCCATTTCCTCAGTCGTTTTTTGCTTTTTATACTCAGGGATTAGAGGTGTATCACAAAATAATGCCTGTTTTACGTTTGGTAGGTTCATCAAGTCGTCGATACTGTCAGATGATCTTTTTGCCAGTGCGTCTGCAGATTCTTTGTGCATCTTGGTAATTTTCTTAATTTCTTTGATTTCGCGTGTTAATTCTGCTTGTGCAAGAGGTTGATCAACTGCCAGTTTGATCATTGGGTGTTGATATGTTCTCATTTTTGCTTGGCAAATAAATCTATCATATTGATCATGAATTACGATTGTTCTTAGATCGAAGTAATCCCAAAAGACTTTCACTTCTTTACCAACGTGTCGCACAAGATTTGCATCCCAATACCAAAGCGTATTGATTTTAATGCCCTGATTCTGCACTTTTTTGTGTTCTTGGCATAGCATCAGGTGGTTAAGATCAGATTCAGAGATATATCTCATTTTTGCTATTTCTTTAGACCCTTCCTCAAAGACTTCAAGAGGTTTCGCGTCTTCTATTCCGCTATGAGGCGTGATGCCATATATATTCTTTGCCCAATATTCAAATCCTGCATAAAACTGCTCTGTCGTGATCGCCTGGTGAGGTGTATTTCTTTTTGCCCACTTCTCATTACGCATGAGATTTGCAGGTTTATTGATCGCATTGTTTCCTGTGTACCCTGGATAAAGCTTTTCTAATGTTTCTTGTAGGGTGTTAAAAAATCTTTCAATGACTTTTGCTTTTGCATTGTATGGAAGTGCAAACTGTACATCGATGTTGAGTCGAGCAAATGCGCCTTTTATGTTTTCTTCAAAGTCATCTGTGTTTTTCTCACCCATGAAAAATTTAGATCTAAATGCTCTACCATTATCACTATATACAATTCGTGGTCTGTATTTTGTCATCAATAATCCGTTGCGGAGTGCAAGCGCAGTGCTGGATGTACTTTCTGTCAGACTAAGAGCACAGCCTACAGGCATTCTGCTTGCCCAGTCAAAAAAGCAGATCAAGCTAAACTTCTTTGCTTTACTGTCTCTTGGGTCAATGATCATTATTTCAAGCGTATGTCCGTCAAGCACCCACACGTCACCAACTTTAAGAATGGATTGGTCACGAAGTATTGTTTTATTGTACTTCTCGGAGAAGTATTTTTCACCTTTTCTTTTTAAGATGTATTCTGCTTTATGCTGATCAATCCAATCTTCTGCCCATCTTTGTATTGTGCGAATTGAGCAAGGTATCTCAAGGCGATGTTCTTGGCAGTACAGTATTGCGTTGTTGATTGCAGTTGCCGTGCTGATCTCATTCGGGTGCATGATAAGAGATATTATTATTTGTTGTATATATCCTGGCACCTTACGCCCTTTGATTTTGGATGAATACATTGGTGCAAGAGCGTGCAATTTGCATCCGCTATCAATATATTGCTTTTGCCAGCGATACAGTGTCCGCTCAGATACTTCACCAAGCTCGGTAAATATCTCATTAAGTATTGTGCCGGTATTGTATAATAACAATGTGTTTTTAATAGATTGAAGTTTTGAGCTTCCTCTTTGACTTTGATCAATCACTCTTTCAATCAACGCAAGTTTAAACTGTGCGATTTTGATCTCATAATCTGACAAGTTTTTTGCAGGTGTGAGATCTGGAGATGAAATCGCAGGGAGGTGAGAGGTATATACCTCCACTGCTTTTTCATCTGGAGTGATTTGGAGGAAATTTATATCTTTTTCAGAATATCCACTTGAAATGTCCAGTTTAGAATCAATGTCCAGTTTAACTTGTCCAGTTTGATTTTCTGTTTTGTCCAGTTTAGAATCAATGTCCAGTTTAACTTGTCCAGTTTGATTTTTGCTTTCTTTAAAGGGTTTAGATCTTTTTGTATTATTTTCTACATTGTCATTGCTTTCAGCTTGTCCAATTTGATTTTCTAACTTGTCCAGTTTAATTTTAGAATGTCCACTTGAAATGTCCAGTTTAACTTGTCCAGTTTGATTTTCTGTTTTGTCCAGTTTAGAATCAATGTCCAGTTTAATAAAAATCGTAGGTTTTCCACATCCAATTCTTTCTTCTTTTACTTCATACTCATCCGACTTAATTTTTCTTCTAATGGTCTTTTCTGAGCAGTTTAAAATCTCAGAAGCGTCCTTAATCGTCATCCATGTCATAACTGTCTCCTTACCCGATCCACACAAAATTGCGTGGCAGGAGTCGGCCAACTCCCACCACATGACATGGATCGGAAAATAAACTTTTTAAACAATCGCCATGAAGGCAACTGTTTGAAAGGTTCATGTGGTTTTTATTCACTGAAAAACTCCTGCAAAAGTCTCATGACTCTTGGGCTTTGTTTTTCACCAGATTCTACATAAGAAATCAATTTCTGAGAGACTTTTAGTTCATCAGCAACATCTTGTTGTCTCAGTCTTTTTTTGACTCTCAGCGCCTTATATTTAAGCCCAATCTCTAACTTTTCTGGGTTCTCTTTTTTTTTCACTTGACATCCCCTTTATTTTGTTCTATCTTAGAACCGAATATATACGATTACCGTATAGTGTCAAGAGAAAAATACGAAAAGCGTATCTTTTTTTTAAAGGGCGGTTGTTATGATTGGTAACAGAATTAAGCAAGTGCGTAAATTGCTAAGACTTACGCAAAATGATCTAGCAGAAAAATTAAATGTAACTCAGGCTACTTATAACAGATATGAAAATGAAGTTAATGAGCCAAACATACGATTTCTGCATATTTTTGTAGATTCTTACAATGTTAATTTAAATTGGCTATTAACTGGAGAGGGATCTGTGTTTAGAAATGATCTTATTGATGATATGGCTCAATTAGCTGAGATGGTCAGGCCAGAAAAGAAACTGATCAATAAAGATATTGGGATTCGCATCAAAAAGTTTAGGATACAAAAGATGATACCAATAGACCAGCTTTGTGCAGATCTTGAAGTATCATCTCTTTTATTTCAGCGTATAGAAGATGGCGAAGTACCTGCAGAATTGCCTTTATTGGAAAAGATCAGCACATTATATAATATAGACTTAAACTGGCTGATTTCTGGTAATGGTATAGAGACGATTACACCAGGTGTATCTGAATCATACGCACCTTATAATATATATAGTATCGGTGTATCTGGTGAGATCTCAGCAGGTGAGCCATTGCCAGCTTATTCTTCAGATCAGGAGATCGCTATCGGTCTCAATCCAAAAGATCATTTTTGCTTTAGAGTCAATGGCAACAGTATGCACCCTGTGATTATGCACGGCGACTTTGTCGTACTAAAGCGCGAGTTTTCTTTTGATGATCTTGATGGTCGCATCATCGCAGTTAGATCATGTGATGGCATTACAATCAAGCGTCTTTTGCTCGACCATAATAATAAGGTGTCATTGCTCATTCCGCTTAATCAATCTTATTCACCAATTATCTTAGATTCTTCATATTTTATTGTAGGAAGTTTAAAGCAAATTATTCGTAATTTTTAATTTTTTGCCAAACTGATGTCGTAAACGTTTTTTTTATTTTCTTTTTTTGCCAAACTGATGTCGTAAACACTTACTGCCAAACTGATGTCGTAAATCCTCAATTTTTCGCATTTTTTTATGACACCAATTTGGCAGTGATTATTTTGTATCTTTTTAATTTTTAGCGCTTTAGCTTTTTTTATCATTATGCCATTCTAACTGTCCCCTCATAATAAAATTATAAACCTTGTCTTATCACTTATTAATATGCTCATGAATAAAAGTTTTAATTTCATCCATTGCTTCAGTTGCTTCTGGAAACATTGGAGCAAGTAAAGGATAACAGTGGATCATTTTTTTCCCTGCTCTGAAACGAATATCAAGGCCAGACTTTAAGCCTTTTTGGTAAAATGCTTCTCCATCGGCAAAGAGCTCATCATACTCTCCAGAGTTAATCAAGATAGGAGGTAACCCATGTAAATCGCAAAACAGTGGAGAAATATAGCCTTCTTGAGCATTAAGATTTCCTCGATAATGTTTGCTGAACACATGCCAGGAGTTAAGTGGCGCAACTGATACCTTGTTTTTTTCGATATAATCCTTGCTGCTACAACTTAAATCAGTCCAGGGAGATATAGCAACTGCAGCTGATGGTAAGGGAAGTTTTAAATCTCGGATTGCGATCAGTAACGCAAGACAAAGTCCACCTCCTGCTGATTCTCCTGCAAATATGATATTTTCTGCTGAATATCCTAAAGATAAAATGTCCTGATATACTCTTACTGAGTCATCAATTGCTGCGGGATAAGGATGTTCTGGAGCAAGCCGGTAATCATAGAGCATGCATTTTATGCCAATGAATTTTGCAAACTTTGAGACAAAACCCCGATGATCTTTACATGAGCCAGAAACATACCCTCCACCATGTACATATAGGATCATTTTTTCTTCTGGACTGTTTTCTGGATTAATCCATTCACAATGAATGCCACTGAGCTGTGTGCTTTGAATCTCTACACCTTTTTCAGCTTTTGCTAATTTTGCAGCACTCTTCTCGCATTGATCCCGAAAATCACTAATCGATGTTTGATCATCAAAAACTGGTTTTGATCGCTTGCCTTGAAAAAGATGACGATAACGGATAGCGTAATATAATAATTGACTTCGAATACTTGTCATAAGTCCTCCTTTTAATGGGATGAAAAAAAAGAAGTCTATTTATGTCAAGACAAAAATAAAAAAAGTCTAAATAAAAATAGATAAAAATAATAAAAGTTTAAAAAATGGTTCTCCTTTTGCATGAGACAATCTAATTTCTAATCATTGAGATGAAGTACTGATTGATGATAATTATAAAAATGCCAATAAAAAATGCTGATAACTCGCTTGTTTTTAAAAAGTTTGATAAACTGAACAAGAGAATATTACTCAACAATAGATGAAAAAGAGTGTTTCTTCCAATCTGCTGTAAGTGAGAACAAAATATGCTGGATTGAATTTCACTTTTTTTGCTGATAAAATTTCCAGCTAAATAAGTCATAAATACAGGAAACAAAGCTCCTAAAATCCAGTAAATGGAGGGTGGAAATCTGCCAGGTATGTGATTTTTAAGTAAAGTGAAAATGATAAAAGAGCTACTGATTAAAAGCGATAAAATGAGCGTAAATATGTTGATGGATAATATTTTACGATGAATTAAAATACCTAATGAATAATAAACACTATACTGTAACACTGGAAATGCACCAAAATGATGTGAACCAACGAATAATCCTAACAAAGTGAAAGTAGATCCTTTTTTAATTAAAAATGAAGATACTAATGATAAAATTAAAATTATAATGAAAGTCCACTGATTTAACCACACTTTGACGAAATATCTTTTAATCAATGCAAACATCAATGAAAATAACGCAAAAGCCAATAAAAATTCAGAGTAACCAGGAATATCTTTTAAGAAGAGAATCTTTAAAATCAGATCACGATTCAATGATGTGTGTGAAATGAGTAATCTATAAAACAGACCAGATACATAAAACGCAATAAGAAGTTTGAGTATCGTATACATTTCTTTAGACACTTTTCTTTTTATGGTCGCATCATGAAGGTCATGCAATTGAGCGAAAACAAAAACAAAACCTGAAAAAGTAATTAGATTGATATAAGTCTTGAACCAATAGAATAATCCTGTTTTAGAATCAGATAAAAGCATGACTGCATGTCCACAGATCATTCCAATGACTAGCAATGCTTTAAAATAATTATAATGAGCAATTTCACTTTTCATAATTCTCTCTTTCTTTTATGCATACTTTTTCTTTCTGAATTTTTTGCAAGAAGATTTTTCATAATTAAAACAGTCTATCTAATGACCAAAAATTCCTACAAGAAATATTTTATATTAACTAAGGCGTGAAGAGAGAGTGGAGAGAGAGTGGAAAGGGAGCGAGAAGGTTAAATATTTATAATTTTTCTTGAGATAATTAATCTCTGATCAATAAAATTCTTGACAAAAAACCTTTTACTAATTTACTGTTATAGATAAGTATATTACTAAAATTAATTGGTTTAAAGGGGGATATATGAAAAAGATGATGTTATGCTTGATGATGCTCTTTGTCGCTTTCTTTGCGTTTGCTGCTATTGATTTTAACTCGGATAACTCTTATGAGTTTAAGGGGAAAGTTAATAATTTGATGCTTACTGAATATGGCTTTGTGTCTTACAATACCTTGTCCAACGATGATTCTTTATTTGTAGAGAAAAAAGTATTATCTTTAGATTTTAAAGACGAACGAAGACAGATCGTCTTTGCTGAGAAAAAAAATAATCATCAAATACATTTATTGCCAGTAAAAGACAATACTGATATTTTATCCATTCTATTGAAAAATGATCAAACTACAATGGTTTATACAAACAAATCAGACCAAAGATTAAATGAATTTTTATTAAAATCTCAGCAGAAACTCCTTCATAATACAAAGCTTCAGATCTCATATTTTGATGAAGCTAATAAAAAAATTGTGTTAGCTGCTAAAGACTCAAATCAGATCATTAAAGAGATTCCAGATGTAGATTTCTGCTTAAAATCTGACACAAAAATTCTCGCATTTGACATAAAAGGTTTCTGGATTTTTAAAAAGACCAATTTAACTGTTTATGACTTAGAGTTGAAGAAGATTTCTGAATACTCTGGTTTTAAAGCAAGAATTTTTAATAGCCTTTATTCAAAGAATAAACCTAACCCTACTCAAATAGTTGAAGATCAGGATATAATTACATTATCATATTTAAATACCTTCTGGTTTTTTTCACGTATGCAAATATTGAGTTTAAGCATAAATAAAAGCAATTCTGAAGTCTTATACAAAATAAAAAACTCTTATTTTTCACCTTTGGATACAACACATCTTATCTCCTGTGATCATTCTAAGCTTTATTTAAATAACATGATATTTGACAAGAATACAAATAAACTTCTGACGAAAATTGTTCAAATTGATTTATCAAGTCCAGAGAAACTAAGAAAAGAAATAGTTACAGAAACACCAATTACAACGATTGCCAGAATAGATAATCGCTTAATTGCTTTATCATCAATGAACGGAGTCTCTGTGTATGAATTAAATGATAAAGAGATGAGTTTGAAAGCAATTGAAACCTATAATGTTAAAACAGGTCAAATGCTGATTTTTAATAAGGCGATGTCTGATAAGAATAATAGTTATATTCTACTTGATAATAATCAAACAAATCAATTCAACTCAGTGTTAGTGAAAATTTAAGATTTTAGTTCTTTATCATCAAAAACAACGAGGGTATTATCATCAATGTAGTTCTCAAAATGCATATTATAGTTATTCCTGTATTTACTGAGAATCTTAAGCATTTGATCGTAAGAAAGATTAATCTTTTTTAAATATCTCTTCTGCTTATCATTAAATACAGGAAAACTCATTTCAAGCATCTCAAGATTCGCTTTAAAAACCATAAGAGGCTGATTCAGCTCATGGTTTGCTGTGAGTGCCATAGCTGACACTGACTTGAGTTTTTCCAATGCTAAAACCTTTTCATGCTCTTCTTTTAACTGTTTATTCAGTTTTTTGGTTTTTACGAAATAGTATAAGAATACAAAGAATAATAAAAAGATAAATACTAATGAGATAAATAAGATGATAAGCCCTTGTCTTTGTTTGCTGATCTTGATTTTCTGAAGTTCAATCTCTTTGTTTCTATTATCTAATTCCAGTTTAGTTGTGGTTAGGTTGATTTGTCTGACTTTATTTTCTTCATAAATTTGATCATGATATTTATGGAAAACTTCCATAAAGTAGAGTGCTTTTTCATAATTCTTCTGCCGTTTATATAGCTCATATATAACTTCACTACTCATCAGAATGTAAATTTTGATGTTACTTTGTACTGCTAATTCATATGCCTCAAGTATTGTTTTTAGAGCAAGATCATCTTTCTTCTGTGCTTCATATACTCGCGCAATGTTTGACAAAATTAATGACTTGTCTGCTATTCTTGATGATAAGTCAGCAGAGTGAATCGCCTTATTAAAATATACTAATGCTTTCTCGTAATTTCCTTTTGATTTTTCCAGAGCGCCTAAAATCGTACATGAAGATAAAATGAGTTGATGATCCATGACAGATGTTGAATATGCTAAAGATTTTTTACCATAGTATTCACAACTATCTTTTAATAATTTAACTTTTAAGTCATCACCAATATTAGGCATGATACTATATTCAAAATAGACTGCCGCAAAACGATCATAGATTTCTGCACCTAAACGATCATTGTTATCTTTTCGTGTATTTAAAGATTGTTTTAGGTAATCTAAAGCTTTTTTTTGTTCACCAAATGCTCTGAGGTTTTCTGCAATTGCCATACTTAGTCTGCTTTGTTCCTGTAAGTTTTTTTTCTGTTTATAATAACGGTATGCGCGATTATATCGTTCGATCGACATATTACCCGCACCATTAATTTTTAAAATATTACCAATAATATAATCAGCTTTTGCATGATTTTCAGAATACGATTGTTTTGATAATAATAAATCCAACTGCCTGATATCCGCTTCAGAATTGAAATTGTTGATACTCTTTAGCTCTAATACCTTAAATAATAAATCAATCTTCTGATTATGATCTAAAGATTGTTGAATACGTTCATTCAGCTTTTTTATTTCAATCTCTATGGATCCATTGTATAAATCAATTGATGTGTTTATGGTAAACACAAAACTAATGATAAGGATATTGAAAAATAGTAGTATAATTTTCTTCATTCTGAACTCCTTATTCTCTTATTAATACTTTTTAAACATTTAGTCAATAAAAAACATAAAAAACTTCACAAAGAGATTGACAATAATCAAAGCCACTAGCAAATTTTGTTTAAAATAGTATTGGAGGGATCATGATTGATGAATTAATCAACTTGTTAAATGAACTTGAGAAAAAAAATGGTAAAGATTGGGTAAAACAATTACCAAAGATCAATACAGCAAATGACATTGTAAGGATGATTAAAGAAGCTGATTTGACGATTTCACAAAATCTGGCGGAGTTTGCATATCAATTCTTAATAAATAATAAGAAGAATGAAATCTCTGAGTCTGAATTAGCTTCTATCGCTGGTGGTAGTACAGGTCACCCCACAGGTCCTGGTCGTTGTATTGAATGTTACAGGACGACTTGTGTTGGTTGTCCCGCATCTCAAGGTAGTGGTGGCGGAAAGTAATACAGATATGTTATATATATCATAGGAGATAGCATTGACAAAAGAATTTTTTGATCTCATGAAAGGCTTTGAAGAAAAAGCGGGAAAGAACTGGTTGAAACTTATTAAAAATATTCAATCAAAAAATGATCTGAATGTTTTACTGAATAAGTATGGTTTTGATGTATCCTCTGATTTGCTAGATAACACCTATCGATTAATAGATTGCTCAAAATCAAGAGAAGTCTCTGATGATGAATTGTTTGCAGCTAATGGAGGGGTAATGGCTGACTCCTGTTCTGATCTTTTTCATTGCTTTATTTATCAACTCTGCAAGATAAAAAATTGCGCTAATTGCTCTTTTTTAATAAGCTAATTAATTATAGTTAAAACGATGGGATACTAGTATTATAAAAATAATAAAATTTCAATAAATATTGATTGAGAGGTTATAATGAATAATTTACAAAATAGACTCGCTCTTGTCACAGGTGCAACATCAGGAATTGGTGAAGCAATATGCTTGAATCTTATAAATGCTGGAATGAAAGTCATCGGCACAGGAAGAAACAAAGAAAAACTCAGCATCATTCAAAATCAATATCCAGAAGCATTTTTAGGAATTGATGGAGATATTTATGATACTGATTTGCAACATCGTTTATTTTTCGAAGGATCAAATCATTTTGGATGTCCTGTGACATTAGTTGTTTGCAATGCAGGAAGAGGCTTAGGCGGACCTGTAAGCAGTGCGGATTTGAGTCAGTTTGAAGAAATGATCAGAGTCAATTTAACTGCGACACTTAAGCTAATGCAAATAAGTGCACAGTATCTTCTCAATCAAAGAGAGTCTCTTAGCTATCCAGAACAAGCATTGGATATTGTGGTGATTGGATCTATAGTGGGACGTCATGTCAGCCCATTTAGTGCTGTTTATGGCTCAAGCAAGTTTGCGATTCATTCATTGGCAGAAGCCTTGAGAAGAGAAATATGTGCCAAAGGGATTAGAGTGACACTGATAGAGCCAGGTTTTGTCTTAAGTGGATTTCAGGATGTTGCTGGATATAGTGAAGCAATGGTCAATGGTATGAAAGAGAAGTACGGTCCTCTGTTGATGCCTGAAGATATTGCCCGATCAGTTAATTTTATTGCCAGCCAACCCCCTCATGTACATATTTCAGATATTATCGTCAGACCAACAAAGCAAGATTATCCTTGATCAACTTTTTGAGGAAGCTTTTTTAGGCTTCCTCTTTTTTTTTATTCAATAAATGCACGGCAAGCCATTGAAAATTCTACTTGAGAATATTTAAATCCCTTTTCTTTTGGTGGAAACTTCTTGTCAAAAACAGCAACTTCATCTGTTTTTATTTCATAAACATCAGAGTAATGCAACTGCCAGGTTTCATTTCTTAAATTACAAGGAGATAATTCTTTAATCATTGTTCCAAATGGAAATTTACCATCAACAGTGCAAATATTGTAATCCTTACAGCTTACAAAACCATGCTTCACATAATTTCCAGGATGTCCATCAATAATAACAAAAGGTATATTCATTGATTTAACAATTTCAAAACTATGTTGAATGAGCTGAGTGCCAATCCCTTTTCGTTGATAGTCTGGATGCACAGAAATGGGACCGAACGTGAGTGTGTCAATACGCTCTCCTTGTTCATTGCTGATATAACTTTTTGAATATACAATGTTGCCAATAACTTTACCCTCATATTCTGCCACAAAATCAAGCTCTTTAACAAAATCAGGATGAGTTCGCATTACATGGAGAAGATAGTGTTCATCACAACCTGGAACATGAAGATTCCAAAATGCTTCTCGGGTTAACAACTCAACATCATAATAGTCTTTTTCTTCTTCATTACGTATTTTTATATCAATCATGGGTTCCTCTTTATGCTTTTTTTGTAAAACTAAATCCATAAATAAATTAGATGAAATTATTGTCAACACTAAAGCGTAAAGCAAGCTACCAGCTTGCCATCGTTGTCAATCATCGTTGTTCAAGCATCCTTGCTTGAACTATTTCATTGGTCAACTACCAGCTTGCTAATTGTTGTGCATTCATCCTTGCTTGAACTATTTCATTGGTCAACTACCAGCTTGCTAATTGTTGTGCATTCATCCTTGATTGCACATTTTCGTAAAACAAGCTACCAGCTTGCTAAAGATTTCAGGTAAATCAATCAACTCAAAATTTCTTTATTGACACATCTCATAATTTATGATTATGTACAAAATGATCAACGATGATTATCGTGAATATTATAGAAATCAAGTGAGGTCAAATGAAAAACCGAAGCGCTCTTTTCTTTCTGTTATGTATTGCTCTCTTTTTTAATGCTTGTGCCACAGATAATAATGAATATCTTAAAATCAAAGCATTGAGATCAAACTTATGGGTGATTGCCAAAGGTGATACGACTGTCTTTAAATGTGATACAGAAGTCTCTAAATCCGATCATATCCAATATCAATGGTATATAGATAATCAATTGCTCCCCTTTAATCAGGATACATTTTCATTTGTTGCTGATACCACCTCTGGAATAAGAGTCATTCGATGCAGAATTACAGATACAGATGATCATTTTGATGAAAAGTCTTTGATGATCAAAGTGGTCGATTCATACGCTTCGGTTTATCAGGAAGCCGTTGATGAATCTGAAAACCCACAAACTTCAGATATTTATCAGCCCTTAAGTGCGATCAATACAAGCAATCCAAATATTATTTGGGAAGGAGTGCCAGGACAGTCACGCCTTTTAGTCTCAATATTTACTAAATATGCCTCGAGTTATATCCCCAGTATTGGCGATACAATGAGCACATATTGGGGAATCAATTGGGTGACAGTGAGTAATGAACTCAAGAATACGATTAACCAGAGCATTGTCACCGAACAGAAACTTGATCTTAGAATCAAACAAATATTGGGTTTACCACCCACAAATGATAGTAAATATATAGTTGAATTATGGGTATATCCTGCTGACCTGTTTCGCCCGGCAATGGATCCTGAAATTGATGATTATGTCTGTCAGCTGACTTTTCCTGCAAATACGAGCCTTGATCATCAAAACTGGTATTACCAGAATGTTCAGAGTTCATACGGTGAAAATGGCTATCCCTGGACTCAGTTAGGTTATACCTATGATTGGGGAAACTCAATCTCAAAAGTGGGGCTTAGCGAGTACTGTATATATAAGAATGCGAATGTGAAAGTGAACTCTGTCACACTTATCAGAGATTACTTTGAACCAAAATCAAGTAGATAATTATTATATGGAGTTCAAATGAATAAATTAATTGCAATCATTCTTTTTAGCTTCATTTTGTTCAATCTTTTTGCAGAGAAAGATGTAACAGTAGAAGTTTTTCCACATTATGTATCCCACATAGGAATTAGGACAGCTATCCCAATCAAAGTAACCTACACCATATCTGATGATAAGGCCGTTTATATGCCTGGCGATGAAGTAATTATTGATTGTATATTCGAGTATATACCAGAGGATAAATATAAAGGATTCTATTCAACGCAAGTTTACTTAGTTGATTTTCAAAGAACACAATATCTCGAAAAACAGTTCATTGAAAAGAATCCTTCTGACAAAGGTCGCGAATTGACAATTTTTGGCGAAGAAACTTTTATTTTAACCCATGAAAATAGAGTTCATACAATGAAAATAAAAATTAAATATTATCAAAAAGCCCTTAGTGGGTCCTTTGTTAATTATGAAATAGAACGTTTTTCTGCTGATGAAATCAATAAGATTGAAACACGTACCAAAAAATTTCAGGGTAATCTTAGAAATTTACCAGTTAAATATTTCGGTTTGCATAGCAAAATTCGTCCCAGCAATGAAATTAACAGAAAATACAATGAAGAAAAAAGACTAAATGACTTAAAAAAAAAACAAAAAGAAAATCAAGAGAAGAATAGTGTTGATCCTGTAAAAGAATAAATGATTCATTGTACTCGATTTTCTACAGGATAGAAGGGGGCGAGTTAACGGGTTTGTATGATCATCATATCATGCGGATTTTTATTTTTCTACAGGATAGACATTAGAATGAAGCGGTAAGTAAGTCATCTCTTATGCGATGAATACTTGATTTGATCAATCAGGCAGCTCGATCCTATCTCCTGTACTAAGTTTCTTTATCTGGAATGCTTCATAGAATGCGACAAGGGTCGGTAAATCTATACAATGAACAGGATAAATGCCTGAAATCTTTTCATTTTTAAAGTATTCAATCGTCTGCTTTGTCGTTTCACGATCTTCTTCAAACAAATGAAATCCGCCAAGTACGATAGATATCTTTTGTTGGGTGACTCTTTTGGCTTGTTCGCAGATATTGACAATACCAGAATGTGAGCATCCGCTAATCACCACACAGCCGTCAGTAGTCTTTATGGCGATGGCACTATCTTCAAGCATGGGCAGATCTTTGTATTTACCTTTTTCAAAATGAGTCATTCTTGGTATCTCACCCAGAAAGTAAATATGCTCATTCAGTTTCAGCGCTACTTTGGATAGGATTAGATTAAATGACTGTTCTAAATAAATGCGTTCTTCATGAGTACATTTTTGGATTAAATCAGGATGACAAATCAGATCGATCCGCTTTTGAAACTGATAATGAAACAATCCTTCCAAATGATCCCAATGGTAATGAGATAAAACAATAAGGTCACATTGTTCAATATCAATATTCATTGCCTGGGCATTCTTTGCAAAAATGCCTGTATGACCTGCATCAAATAATATGCGTTTCTCATTGCTTTCAATAAATAAAGACAAACCCCATTCCGCCTGACAGTTTTTTGCCTGATCTTCTCCTACCTGATTTTCACATAGAATGGAGATTTTCATTTCTTTTCTTCTTTTTTAGGCAAAACAATTCTTTGCCCTTCTTTGATCACTTTCCCGCTACGCACTAAGCTGTCCATTATCTGTTTGGCAAAGTATTTTCCGCTTTGGAAATGACTATCATCAGGATAACTCTTTTTTAATTCTGTTGGAGGAGTACTGTCCACAATCTCCCAGATATCATCAAGGCTCAAGCCCTTGTCTCCAACTTTATCCAGTACTTTCTTTTCAATTGGTCTCATGTTTCCCTCATCTTAATTAAATTTCAAATTGATCTTTTGGCCTGGAAAATCGCTATCAGTTCTTTCAGTCTTAAAAGGCAGAATAATTGTTCGGTGAGTCATAAACGTCATGCTGAAACTTGGCTTTTGGGCGTTATAGAGCTTTTTAAAGTCTGGATCAGAGATAAGATCAGAAATATTACAGCTCATTTTTAAATAGTGATCTTTACGATCAATGAGATATTCGATATCAGCAATACGCTGAAGATCAGATTTTCCTAATCCTTTGATTTTATACAAGCCAGGTTTTAAGCCACCAAGAGGAGCATAAATGTAATTAAGCGCCCATACAGTATTGCTGTTCTGATCATGAGCAATGACTGCCATATAAGAGTAATACTGACTGCCTAACTTGCCGGACGTGGGGTATGATCTTGCTCTGTTTTGCATAAAGACATAAATCTTCTGTTGAGAAAATGCAAAATAACCTTCAGTCAGATCAAGAAAGTCGATGGACTGATCATTCTTCGGATCAGTACATATCTTATTCATTTTGCTAATGTCAGGCATTTTCCCATGATCAACGATAATCGGTTTCAAGGTAATTGCAGGATTGTCTGCAATAAGCGATGAAATACTTAAAGCAATCATGATAAAGATCCTAATGAATATTGCCATTGACTCTATTTTGATTTTCTGCCTGTAAATAAGTTAAAACTGATACGCGCTGACTCATAGATGGTCGGTAAACCAGAGCCTGGATGTGTGCCTCCTCCGACCAGATAACAGTTTTCAAGCACCTCAAACTTATTGTGAGGTCTGAAATACAACATCTGATCTAAGCTATGTGCCAGATTAAAAGTCGCACCCATATAAACGTGATAATCTTTTTCCCATTCTTTGGGACTGATGACTTTTTCTTCTTCAATGCATGCTTCTATATCTTCAAGTCCAGGAACTTTTTGAGCGATTAATTTGACGATATGATCCCGATAACTCTGTTTCTTATTGTCCCACTGAATTCCGCTTTTATTATTGGCGACGGGTACCAGAACATAAAGTGCTGATTTACCTTCAGGTGCTAAGGATGGATCAAGAGCCGAGGGGTTTTGAATATAAAATGCCGTATCATCGTGCAACTTTCTTCGTGTGAAAATATCCTCGACATTCTCTTTATACGCTGAACCAAAGAAAATATTGTGGTGAGGCAGATCAATTTTTCTGTTGATCCCAAGATAGAGCATAAAAGTTGAACATGAATACTTGAGTCGTTTAAGGTTTTTTCTGGAATATTTCTTCAATAGTCCATCTGGAACATACTGACTCATGGAATAAGCAAAATCACTGTTGATAAATACCGCATCTGCATAGTGATCTGAACCGTCTTTGAGATGAACACCTTTGACTGATTTCCCCTCAAGGATCAAGGATTGAACTTCATTGTTGAGCAATACCTGACCGCCATCTTCTTCTATCACTTTTGCCATGGCATCAGAAATTTTATTCAAACCGCCCATGACATGGAAGATCCCTTCTTTATGCTCAACATAAGGGATTATTGAAAAGGCTGCAGGGCATTCCCAAGGGGACATCCCAAGATATTTAGACTGAAAGGTAAAGCATAGTTTAAGAAGTTCATGTTTAAAATAATGATCAAGATTGGAAAATAGCGATTTTCCAATAGCCATGTATGGTAAAGCATTAAGGAAATATTTGGAGAAGAATTTGCTGATATGATTATAATCATCCTGGAGACAATGAAGCATCTTTTCATAACGGACTGATTCCTTTTCTTCAAATGCTTTTAACCCAACTTCATCGCCAGGAAACAAACGGGCTATATCATCTTTCATGTCCATGACATTTGTCTTGGAATCAATGTGAAAATCCTTGAAATAGATACGGTACATCGGTTCAAGTTGTTTTATGTCCAGATAAGTCTCTGTCTTTCTGCCGACCGCTTGAAACATCTCATCAAGGACAAATTTCATCATCAGAAAAGTGGGACCTGTATCAAACTTGTATGATCCAAGATCAATCCTTGCATTTCTACCACCAACGCGATCTGATTTTTCGAAAACCTTGACCTGATATCCGTGATGTTGTAACAACATTCCTGCAGTAAGGCCGCCAGGACCTGCACCAATGATGATCACTTCTTTATTCTTCTTCATATCAATCTCCTCATTCTTCCATTAGTACCATTTTTATAATGTCTGATTCTGAGTGTCAAGTGAAATGATGCTTTGATAATTAGCTTAAAAATATTGTTCGTATTAAAAATTCCATATCAACGCATGGGATTAACTCCTGTTAGTAATTAAAGAAAATTATAAATGCTTGACAAAAAATACATAACGAATACTTTGTGTCAAAACGTTTAGGAGATTATTATGAAAGAAGAATATAGAGATTCGATGAAGATTAACCATGAGATGTGGGAAGAAAAAACACCCGTGCATATTAAATCTTATGATAGTATTAAAATACTCAAAGAAGGAAAGCAACCTTTAGATGAGATTCAGTTAGTTGAACTGGGAGCTGTAAAAGGGAAAACAATGTTACATCTGATGTGTCATCTTGGAACTGATACTCTGGCTTGGGTAAAAGAAGGTGCAATCGTAACTGGTATTGATTTTTCAGAATCAGCTATTGATTATGCAAGACATTTATCTTCTGAGCTTAATTTATCTGCACGTTTCATCCATTCTAATCTTTACGATCTGGAGCAACATCTGGACGAGCAGTTTGATATTGTATATACTTCGATGGGTGTGCTCTGCTGGCTATGTGATTTAAAAGAGTGGGGGAGACTGATTGCCCGTTTTTTAAAACCAGGTGGTGTGTTTTATATCCTTGATTCTCATCCAGTATTGACAATGTTTGATGATATGAATCCAGGAAAAGATCTGAGAATTATTTATTCTTATTTTCACTCAGATGAGCCCTTAGTATTCAACGATGACAAACCAGATTATGCAGATCAGACCTTTATCAGTGATAAAGCCTCTCATGAGTGGATTTGGAGTATGTCTGATATCATCAATGCGTTGACTGATCATGGTTTGAGTATAGAATTTCTTCATGAACATGATCGGCTTTTCTACCAACATACAGAGGATATGATTCATGTCGGTGATGGCTGGTATCAATTTCCTCAAAACAAAGGGATGATTCCGCTTTCTTTCTCAATAAGGGCAAGGAAATAAAGATCATAGCAATCAATATTTATTGACACAATGGTGCTTTTTGAAGTTAATCAATAGAGGGGTGTTTTTATGAGAGTATATAAAAATATGTTTCTTCTCGTACACTTGTGCAGTTTATTGACTGGATTGCTTTGCAGAGATATTTCAGATAATGAGATAAAAGTGCAGAATAGCTTTTTAAATCAAACTGAACTTTCAGATTCATTGATTGATCATGATTATCTTTTAAAATGTCAACGATTGAATATTCAATATAAAGATTATCCTCAAAAAGCGCTGATAGGTACACAAATACCTCCTAATTTCATCGAAGCTTATAAAAAGGATGATTTAATGCGGATCTTTTCTCAATGGGATGATCATTATACAAAAATAATACTTGATATAGACCCTAATACAACAAAGGATATATACTTTAAAGACACGAAGTTTATCTCAACCGATGAGTATTTTAAATCGACATTTTATCAAGAAGAAAGCACTTATTTTCGATTTTTCTATTCTGATTCTTCGAGAATTAATCAAGAAAGTAAAGCGTTTTTAGATAATGAACTGGAGAAGATGATCGTAATGTTTTCTTTTGCTCTTACAGATGAGAAAATCAATTTACTGAAAAAGAATAAAATTGATTATATCATTTGTAAAGATATGGATGAAATGAAAGAGATAACGGGTTTTGAAACCAATGGCATTGCTTTGTTGAACGATGATACCGTGGTTTCAATAGATCCATCTCATTTTCATGAAGTTGTTCATATCATGATGAATTTCTTAGTTTCACCCAATTATCTATATACACATCAACTTCTGCAAGAAGGAGTAGCTGTTGCGCTTGGTGGTCGAAGTGGCCGATCTGCTCAGGTGATGAAGGAAACAGGTGTATCACTTTTTAACCTTGGTTACATTACACCTGACTTATTTTTAAACCATGTTGATTTTGCAGAAACAGATCCTTCCATCTCTTATTCTGCTGGCTCGGTAATGGTTGACTATCTGATCAAGGAAAGAGGGGCTCAGGAGTTTTTAAATATGTATCAGAGGTATTCATGCTCTCAAGATCAACTAAGTCAAATGCTCATCCAAAAAAGCAGTTTTAATCTGAATGCCTTTTCTCGATATATGAAACAACACAAAGTTATAATTCCAGTGAATGAAGCTCATGATCAGCTGATAATTAACACTCCTGATTTTCAGGTATATCAAGTCAATGATCATAAGGATTTCTTTTATGTTATTATGAATTCAGGATATTTCTCATCTACTCAACTTGATCTTGAACCCATTTATCAGAGTCGTATCTGGAAAGAGCACTTGATTCAGTACCCTTATCAGTATCAAAAGTACTTTCTTTCAATAGATGAGAATGACATTAAGTTATATGATTTGCATCTTGATCGCTTGATTTGCTCGATCAGTAACGGTTTTTCAGAAGAAGTAATCATAAAAAAAACCAATGATCAAAAGATCAGCTTTGTGAGTAATGATCCTGTTCTGAAAGATCTCTTGTTAAATGGTCAATTGAAGAGATATCAGAAATAAGGAGAGATGAGTAACAATATCTTCATTTTAAAAGGAGGTTCATGATGGAATTAATTGATGCAGTGAATTTAAGTGTTGAAGACAAGACACAGATTTATGAACAATATTTTGCCTTGCGAGGAATGGATTGTCTTAATTATTTCATCAGATCAAGATCATTATATTTGATAAAGAACAACGAAGAATATTTGTTGTTTTACGGTATAAAGCCTGACAAAGCAACGATATTAATCCCTTTTTATCTGTATCGTGTGCTGGATAATGATGAACTGAAATATTGGATAACAGAACTAAATAAGCAGATTAGTGAATATCAATATAAATATATAAGTTTTTTCAACCGTGATTCTCAGATTAGCTGTTTTGAGCAGTTATCACAATATGGTACTTATGAGGATGCATCACTCAAATATATCAAGACGGACAATCATACGCCCTATTGTACTCAATCATTAAACTTAAGATGGGAATCGGATTATGATAATAAAGAAAAAGTGAAAGAAATGCTCAATCTGAGCTTTGCTTATGAAAAGGAATATGTCGTTGGCAACTGGACTGAGTTGACAGATTATTATTTCGATGAAGATTCTCAAAAAACAGTTATTTATGCTTTTGATGAGGATAAACTTGTTGGTTGTGTTTTAGGCTCAATGTCTTTGAAAGACCCCTACATTTATGCGATTGCCACTCATCCAGAATATCAGGGCAGAGGCATCGGTGATCAATTAATGAGAAGATATCTTAATCATTATATCGGAAGTGATATCAGACTGGAAGTTTTTCGTGAGAATAAATCAGCCATACGATTGTATGAGAAATATAACTTTAAATTTATTGGGCAGACATCACTGGCCATTCGTGAGTTAATAACAATTATCTGATTTCTTGTATCAAATTATTCACTTAATGATAATTGCTTTGCTTTTTCCATGAGAGAAATCATTTCTTCTTTCCTAGGATCTTTATTATTCCCAAGTGCTTTCCAAGCTAATTCGATTATGTTCTGCCATGATAGATTTTTACTGTCACTGTCATTTCGAAGTAAGAGAGAAAAACCTGCAACTGAACTGGCAAAGAGAAAGTCACTCGTATTGGGTTCAGTTTTAATGTCATTAAAGGTATAAATGATTTCTTTACTTGTACTATCTGCTGGGAGTTTATAATTCATTTTCAATCTCATGAGTTCATTTGATTGGAATGTATTAGGTCTGATACTGATGGATGATCGATTTGATTCATCAGAATTATTATTAAGAGTTGAATTTCTAACGATTTCATACAATACTGTCACACTTTGATCTGCAAAGATATCTTCAGAAGACATGTGTGTGTTGACACAATTTTCATGATCATCGTCGTATGCAATTATTCGATAAGATGAAACTAAAGCAGGATTAAAACTGACGTCAATACTTACATCTTTGGCAATCAAATTATTACTATCATTTATTTCTTGATTTAATGCTTTTACTGCTCCATTAATATCATCAATGGAATAGAACTTCACATTTTTATTAACGAAGACATCAAGTTTTTTAAGCTTATCAGCACTTACTCCAAAACCGAAGAATGAAAGATTCACAGATGAATTTGATTTTTGCATTAGTTCTTTTATCATAGCTTCAGATGACGATCCGTTATTAAAGTTTCCATCGCTACAAAGGATGATGCGATTATTTTTACTTTTATCCAAATCTTTTTCAATCAATTTGTAAGCCAGATTTAATCCCTCTTCTCCATCAGATATCCCTCCAAATGATAAGTTGTCGATAAGCTTTTGTATCTCTTGTTCTTGTGAAACAAGGGTAGGGGCTAAGGCGATCTTTGCTTGGCTATCGAATGTGACTATTCCAATTAAATCACTAGGTGATAATAGACTTATACAGCTTTTTAAAGTCTCTCTGATTAATAAATATTTATCATCTTTAAGCATTGAACCTGATTGATCAATCAAGAATATCAAGTTTGCTGATGGTCTTTGCTCATAAGGTATTTTTTTACTTTTCAATGCTATTCGAAGTAAGTCATGATCAGTGTTCCATGGACATGCACCTAACTCAAAAGAACTTGAAATAATCTCTTCACCTGATGGATCTGGATAATCATAGTCTATGGCATTGATTAATTCCTCTGCTCGGATATAATTCTGATCTAATGGTTGATTATGCTTAAGAAATCTTTTAAGGTATGAGTACGTCACAGTCTCAGAAGTGAAAGGAAATGAAGAAACAGGATCATTCACTGTATTTTTAAATAGAGTTGAGTTCGTTTTGAAGTGCTTATCTTTTTGTTTGATATATAATTCATCCTGAACATAAGTCAGTTTGGCATTCCTTCTCCATCTGGAAACCAAATAAATTTCAAGTTCAGTTGTTTCATTTGCTTTAATTTGAATGCTATCGATTGTAGTTTGCATGTATCCCATTAATTGAGATATTACAGAATATGTGCCAGCGGGAATATTCTTAATTTTAAAATTTCCCATTTCATCACTCATCACTCCAATATTGGTTTGTTTAAGTTTAACATTCGCATACGGAATTGGTCGATCATCTTCATCAATTACTTTGCCAATTAAGATGCCTGTATCTTCAGCGAATAATGGGGAAATGCAAATTAAAAAGAAACTTATCAATAAACCAAGACATATTTTTTTCATTCTTCATCCTTAAATCATTATATTCATTACAATAGGTAACTTGGAATTGATGTCAAGAAAAATAACGCTTTTGTTCTAAAATATTAACAGGAGACTGTTCAAAATCGATATTGATAATTAAGCCCTCTTTTCATCTTCTATTGAG
>CAZNKI010000013.1:0-38616 GCA_964573665.1 uncultured Candidatus Cloacimonadota bacterium
AAAAAAAAAAAAAATATTAAAATAAAAAAAAAAGAAAAAAACAAAAAAAAGTTAATTTTTATCTTGCTTTTATTAGTAAAATATCATATACTATAATAAATATAGAGGTGAAATTGAATCATATAAAGAAAAAGCAACAAAAGTGAATTCAAATAGTTCTCTATAAAAAAAGAATAATTAAACAAAGGGGTGTAAAATGAAGAGAAATATCGGGAGCGAATTCTTTGAGATTACCAATGAAATTTCATTGTTAATGACAAACTTTGAATTTATGCACAAGAAATGTACAAAATTAGGGCGTGTAGAATGCAATTTACTTCATTATTTACTCGATGTAAACCGACAAGTGAACATGAAAGAATTAGCACGATTTTTAGGTGTTACACACAGTCGAATTACACATTTAATGGATAGTTTAATCAGAAAAGGTTTTATTGACAGAATCGCTTCAAAAGAAGATCGTCGCGTGTTTTATGCAATAATTACTCAGAATGGGAAAGATATTGTCAATAAACATATCAATGAATCTGTAAAAGTATATAACAAAATTCTTCCTCAATTAACTGAAAAAGAAGCTGACGATATAATCGAAGCTTTAAAAGTATGGAAGGATTTTTTAAATCATTTACCAAAGGAAAATGATCGTTATTAGATTGGAGAAGAGATGGCGGAAACAACATTAACCTGGAAAGAGAATTATACTTTTGATGTTGCTCTTGACAATCATCAATTTGTCATAGATGCATCAGTCGAAAATGGTGGGAATGATCGAGGACCACGACCAAAAGGACTTTTATTGAGTGCATTAGCCGGATGTACGGGTATGGATGTTGTTTCTATACTGGAGAAAATGAGGTATAAAGATTTCAAGTTTAAACTTCATGTGACAGCGGATAATGAAAGTACTCATCCTATGGTGTATAAGAATGTGGTTTTAAGTTACATTTTTGAAGGAGGTTCGCTTAATCCAGAAAATGTCAAAAAAGCGGTACATCTTTCAGAAGAGAAATATTGTGCAGTATCGGCAATGCTTAAAAAAGCATTTGATATACAAATCAAAATAATCATCGATGGAGTTGAAATACTATGAAAAGAATCATCATAATAAGCGTATTGCTTTTTGTATGTCTGGCATTATTTTCCCAAGAAGTGAAATGGTTGGATAACTATGATCAGGCAATCAAAATAGCAAAAGAAAAAAAAATCCCGATTCTGATTAACTTTACTGGATCAGACTGGTGTGGATGGTGTATAAAACTTGATAAAGAAGTTTTTTCAAAAAAGGACTTTGCAAGTTATGCCACTAAAAACCTGGTAATGCTGAAGCTTGACTTTCCAAAAAACATTAAACAAAGTGAAGAAATGAAGAAAGCCAATCGTGCATTAGCAGATAAGTTCAAAATTGAAGGTTTTCCAACCATCGTACTGATTAATTCTGACGGCAAAGAAATCAACCGAACAGGATATCAGGAAGGTGGAGAAAAGAAATATATTGAGCACTTAAACAGCTTGCTCAAAAAAAAGTAAATCACTTCCTTGCAAAAAGAGCTGATGATATTAGTCAGCTCTTTTGCTATTAAAGAATATGAAAAAAATTAAAAAGAAAATTATTATTGGGCTTAGTAGCCTTTTTGTTATTGTTAATATACTTGCGGGTTTTCATGCTTATAAATTTACACATTTTACAAATCAACAAAGTGTAGAAAAAGGTTTGAAAGAACTTAGTTTTTGGGATAAATCCAAGGCATTATTTACGGGTACTGACATGAGAAGACCTGTGAATTATGCTCTTCCAGAAGTGGAATATGAAGTTTTTAATATTCAAAGTAATAAGAAGATAGAGTGCTGGTCATTGAAACAGAAGCATCCTAAGGGAGTTGTACTCATTTTTCATGGATATGGTCGTCAGAAATCTTTTATGCTAGAAAAAGGAATGTTTTTTTATGATCAAAAGTATGATGTAATTTTTACAGATTTTATGGGTTCGGGCGGTTCAGAAGGTATTCAAACCACAATAGGTTATAAAGAAGCTATAGAAGTTTATGATGTTTATCGAGAAATCAATCAACAAGGCTATCAGCAAATGATTTTATTTGGCACATCATTAGGAGCAGTGGCGATCATGAAAGCTGTTCATGAATATCCAATCGAGGCAGATGCATTGATTCTAGAATGTCCTTTTGGTACGATGTATGAGACTGTTTGTTCTCGTTTTAAACTATTAAATGCACCATGTTTTCCTTTAGCAGGAATATTGATGTTTTGGGGAAGTGTTGAAAATGGGATTTGGGCATTTAATCATAAGCCTGTAGAGTATGCGAAATCGATTAAAGATCCTGTATTACTCGTTTATGGACAAAAAGATGAAAAAGTCAGTTTTAATGAGATAGAAAGAATTTATAAAGCCTTAAAAACTGAGAAAGATTTGATGATGTTGAATGAATCAGGACATGATAATTACATGGAAACATCGAAAGATGAATGGAAAAGAAAAATGAGGATTTATTTAAATAAAGTTGAGTCGAGTGAAAACTGATTTTATGCAGATTTTGAATATAAGCCAGAGAAAAATGGGTCAGATGAAAAAAACTATTTACAAAAAACGAAGTAAATTAACAATTGAATCAAAATAAAATATGGGAGTTGATATGTATAGAACACTGTTGCTGAGCAAAATACATCGTGCAACGATCACACAAACAGATTTGCATTATCACGGCAGTATCACCATAGATAGAGATTTGATGGATGCAGTTGGTCTTAATCCATATGAGAAGGTTGAAATATTTGATGTTCAGAATGGCAACCGATTTGAGACCTATGCAATAGAAGGAGAACGAGGATCAGGGATTATCGGGATCAACGGTGCCGCTGCACGTTTGGTACATTACGGTGATCAGGTGATTATCGTCAACTATGGCTTATTCACAGAAGAAGAAATAAAGAATCATAAGCCCAAAGTGATCATTCTCAATGAGAAGAATGAAATAATAGAAACTGTAGCCACATGAAAGACAGCATACGAATAATACACAGCATTCAAGAGATGCAAGAATACCGTAAACTGATTGGTAACACAAAAAATGTTGGTTTTGTGCCAACTATGGGTTATTTACATGAAGGTCATTTGAGTTTGGTAGAAAGATCAAATAAAGAATCTGATATCACAATTGTGAGTATCTATGTGAATCCATCCCAATTCGGAGCAAATGAGGATTTATCGAAATACCCTCGTGATCTCGATCGTGATTTAGATTTATTAGGACAATACAATGTTGATGCTGTATTTTATCCTAACAACGATGAAATGTACCCTTCAGGATATTTGACATGGATCGAAGTGGAACAATTGTCTCGTCTTTACTGCGGTCATAGCAGACCAGGTCATTTTAGAGGAGTTACAACAATTGTTGCGAAACTAATCAATATTGTCAAACCTGATTATATGTACATGGGGGAGAAGGATTTTCAGCAAATAGCCGTTTTGAAGCAAATGATCAGAGACTTAAATATGGATACAATTATTCGGGAATGTCCTATTGTTCGTGAAGCAGATGGATTGGCTAAGAGTTCACGCAATGTATATCTTTCTTCAGAAGAACGCAGAGATGCTTTGTGTTTGTATGAATCCTTACTCAAAGCCAAAGAGCTGATTTTTCATAAGGAAACTTCACTTTGGAAGATCAAAGATCAGATGATTCAACATATACATAGCAAAAATGGTCAGATCGATTATATTGAATTTATTCATCCTGACACCCTGAAAGTATTAGAAAAGGTTGAAGATCAAATGCGCATTATAATGGCTGTATATATCGGGAAAACGCGTTTAATAGATAATATGGGTATAGAGTTAGTTTGAAATGAGAATCTTAGTAAAGAAATTTGGCGGAACCTCTGTTGGAGATATTGAGCGAATCAAAGCAGTTGCTGAGCATTTGGCTCAGGAACAGAAGCGTGAACCTCATATTGTTGTAGTTGTATCTGCAATGGCAAAGACCACTGATGGTTTGATTGCTTTAGCACGAGAGATTTCGACAAAACCATGTTCTCGTGAACTCGATATGCTTTTAACTGCTGGAGAAAGAATTTCAATGTCTCTGCTTTCTTTAGCATTGCAGGAACTTGGAATTCAGTCAATATCATTTACAGGATCTCAAAGTGGGATCATCACAGATTCAACTCATGGCAATGCAAAAATTCAAACGGTTAATGCATTTCGTATTCGCGAGGAACTTGAAAAAGGGAAAATCGTCATTGTCGCCGGATTTCAAGGCGTCAGTACAGAAAAAGAGATCACCACCTTGGGACGTGGCGGATCAGATACAACAGCAGTGGCTTTATCTTCCTATTTGAATGCCTATAAATGTGAGATCTTTACTGATGTTGATGGTGTTTATTCAGGAGATCCACGATTTATTCAAGATACAGTTAAATACGATAAAATCTCTTATGAACAAATGCTTTTTTTAGCATACAACGGATCAAAGGTTTTACATCCCAGGGCAGTTGAATTTGCCTGGAAATATAAAATCCCCACAGAAGTAAAATCGTCGTTTACATTTAAAGAAGGTACAATGATACAAGATATGGAAGAAACAGAAATTAAAGCCATAGCGCATAAAGATCAGCTTATTGTTTTGAGCGTAAAGTGTGAATATCCGGAGATCTCTCAGATTTTAAAGTCACTTAATACAGAAGTGTTTGAATCCATGATCCTACAAGGGAATCTATATTTGATCATCGAATCAAAATATTTGGAATCGATTAGTACAGAATTAAGTGGCAGGGATTTTGTCGTCAACTCAAAAAAATATGCAATGGTAAGCATTACAGGCATACGCGTTGCTAATGATAAAGATTTTATTTCGCAGTTAATTGATGAGTTAAATAAATTAGAAACCCAGGTACATCAGCTAAATCAAAATGGATTAGGAATCAGTCTTTTGATTGATCAGGATAATCTTAGAGGTGTTTTAGACTTTGTACACAAGAAATATTTAAGGTGATTTATGAAAGATACTGTTTTACTTGTAGAAGATGATGAGACTTTATGTGAACTCAGTCAGGAAATGTTTAAATTATTAAAAACTCCGTTATTTGTCGCACAAAATGAGAAAGACGCAGATAAAATATTTCAGGAACATCATACATCAATAGCAATTGTCATTTTTGACATGAATCTTGATAATGCAACGGGTGTAGAAGTTTTTCAATCGTTTAAACACATTCATGAAGATTTTACAGCAATTCTTGCATCTGGTATGTTTTTAGAAGATGATAAACAGGATTACTTTGATCTTGGCTTTAATGAAGTCATTTCAAAGCCATATAATTTAGCAGAATTAAAAAGAATAATTAAACAATATATTGTTGTGGGAGAATAAGTGAGTCGATATTTAGTCACAAGTGCCTTGCCATACGCTAATGGTAAACTTCATATTGGTCATATAGCAGGAGCTTATATTCCTGCTGATATTTATGTAAGGTTTTTAAAATTAAAAGAAGAAGATGTCATATATATATGCGGGACAGATGAGCATGGAGCACCTATATCTATCCGTGCTGAAGCAGAAGGAAAAAGCCCTCAGGAAATCGTTGATTTTTATCATGATTCAATACTGAAAAGTTTTGAAGGGCTTTCGATTGAATTTGATAATTTTTCAGGAACAGCCCGTCCTAAACATCATGCTTTATCTCAGAAGTTTTTCAAGGAATTGATCGACAACGGCTATATCAATACTCATTCAACGCAACAATGTTATTGTGAACATGATCAGCGATTTTTACCTGATCGTTATGTTGAAGGTGTATGCCCTCATTGTGGTGCAGACGGAGCAAGAGGTGATCAGTGTGATGCCTGTGGAAAGCTTGTCGATGCTACCAAGCTGATTCAGCCAAAATGTAAGATTTGCGGAAATCCTCCAATTGTTTCAGAAACCAAGCATTGGTTTCTTGATTTACCTAAGTTTGCAGATCAGTTAAAAACGTGGTTATCATCTAAAAATAACTGGAAAGATAATGTTGTAAAATTCATTCTAAGCTGGATTGAAGAAGGATTGATTGAAAGATCAATTACCAGAGATATCAACTGGGGGGTTAAACTCCCGATTGAAGGTGCAGAAGGCAAAGTGTTATATGTCTGGTTTGATGCACCAATTGGTTATATCTCCTCAACAATAGAGTGGGCAGAGCGAATTGGGCAACCAGAACTCTGGAAAGAATACTGGATGAATCAGGATACCAAGCTTGTGCATTTTATTGGTAAAGATAATATTCCATTTCATGCGATCATATGGCCTGCTTTACTTATGGGACAGAAAGATTCTTATGTTTTACCTTATGATATTCCCGCAAATGAATATCTTACATTGGAAGGTGAGAAAATATCAACCAGTCGCGATTGGGCGATTTGGGTCGAAGACTTTCTCAAAATCTATGACGGTGAACTTTTGAGATATACTGTTGCTGCTAATGCGCCAGAAAGTAAAGATGCTGATTTTTCATGGAAAGAATTCCAGAATAAAGTAAACAATGAATTAGCGAATATATTAGGAAATCTGGTTAATCGTGTGTTGAGTTTTTCAAAAAAGAATTTTGACGAACACATTCCTTACGTATCAGAATTATCTGAATTTTCATTGAAGACGCTTGAAGAAGTAAATCAATTGGTGAAAGAAATTGAAGAATCCTATTCCGAATTTAAAGTGAGAAAAGCCATTAAACTCTGTATGGATATTGCAAGAATCGGTAACCGATACTTTGATGAAAGCAAACCATGGCAGACGATTAAAGAGAATAAAGAAATTTGTAGAGAGAGCATCTATATTTGCGCTGAGATACTCAAAATATTAAGCATAGTTTTAACTCCTGTAATTCCGCAAAGTATGAAAAAGATGAGAGCTTTGATGAGTCTTGATGAACAGGTAAGCTGGGCGTCTATTAATGAAAGATTGAATTCTGAATTAGCGATTGGAGAAGTTAAACCACTATTCCCAAAAATCGAAGATCAGGAAATTGAAAAGCAGATTGAAGCACTGAAAGAAAAAGCAAAGAAAAAAGAAGAAGAACTAAGCGCTCAGAAAGAAGTTGAGATCGAAGCGTTCTTACCTGAAGTTGAATTCGAAGATTTTCAGAAAATCGATATCAGAGTTGTGAAAGTATTAAGTGCAGAGAAAATCAAAAAATCGGATAAATTACTAAAACTGAAAGTCGAAGTAGGTACAGAAGAAAGGCAAGTGGTTGCTGGTATTGCACAGCATTACACCCCTGAAGAGCTTATCGGAAAAGAAGTGGTGATGTTGTTTAATCTCAAGCCACGACAACTGATGAAAGAGACTTCACAAGGGATGATCCTTGCTGCGAAACTGGGAGATTCTTTAAGCATATTAGTTCCTGAGAAAAAGATGAAATCAGGCGCAAAAATATCATAAATCGACACATTCATCAGGAAAATTCAGTGAGTGTTAGTATCAGAATTTTAAGGGGGATATCATACTTTGGGTTTAAAGCCCGGAGAAATATTTTTAATATCGTTCTCATGATATCCCTCCTTTATTTTAACTCACTATATAGTATTCAATTAATCGACAACCGTATATTTTTTGATATATTGTTGGATGAAGTGAATAGCTTTGAATTGAATACTCAAGGGAATTTTTATATACAAACAGGTACCGAAACGATTTCCCTAACCCAGAAGAAACTAAAAATCTCCTATCTACCCATAAAAAGTTCATTTGAAGTACAAACATTTGAACAGATTTCTCATCGTTCATTTATCACAGATTCAATCATGATCAATAGCTGGGAAGGGGAATATTTCCAATTTAAAAAGAGAGAAGTATATATCAGTCAGATGAACTTTAGCAGTCAACAGAAAGCTGTGAGTTTTGCAAAAAGTCTCAAAATAAAGAAGTACAAAATACTGCAAGAATCGGGACAAATCATGATTCAAGGGCAGAGCAATGGCAAGTATTCATTGCCTGTTCAGATATTGTCTGATGCCCCGATTGAGTATTCTGGGACAAAATACAATGGACTAATGAGTATTATTGACTCAAAGCAAAGCAGTATGCGTCTGATCAACACCATCGATATGGAAGAATATGTCGCAGGAGTAGTTCCGTATGAAATCGGATTAGAAGCGCCTTATGAAGCATTGAAAGCTCAGGCAGTTGCTGCTCGTTCTCAAACCATATCAAAGATTCTATACAATCGACACAATGAAGATGGTTATGATTTATGCAGTAAAACTCATTGTCAGGTTTATAAGGGATTGACACGTCAAAATGAAAACACTTATCGTGCTGCGATAGAAACCTCGAATGAGATATTAACCTATGAAAACAAAGTCATAGATGCTGTTTTTCACAGTTGTTGCGGTGGGGCAACTGAAGATGCCAAAGATGCATGGGGGGGAGATTTGCCCTATCTCAGGCATGTCAAAGATTATCGTGAAGATCAGTCAGATGCATCTGAGGAAAAGCCCTATTGCAGTCAAGGCGGTAAGTATATCGGCTGGTATGACAAAGCATACCAGTGGACGGAAAGCGTTAATAAGAAAGATATTGGGCAGAGACTGAAGATTGGCACATTACAGAATATTGAAGTGCTAAAACGAGGGAAATCTGGACGAGTGCACAAAATCAAATTTACAGGTTCAAAGCGTAGTGTCACTTTGACTAAAGAATTAGAAATCAGAGCTGTATTCGACAATGCTAAAAGTTCTAGTTTTTATCTAAAAGAACGTGAGAATAGTTATAAAGTTAGTGGAAAAGGAATGGGTCATGGTGTAGGAATGTGCCAGATTGGAGCGATTGTTCAAGCTCATATCGGGTACTCTTATCTTGATATTTTATTATTTTATTATCAAGGCACACAGATATCCAATCACTGGATCCTCGAAGAATATATAAAATCAGGAGAATAAATGAAATTTATCATCGAAACTTATGGCTGTCAAATGAATGTCGCAGATAGTGAAATGATCTCTTCCATCATGGAAAATAGTGGTTATGAGCTGACAGCCAATATCCAAGAGGCAGATATTATCATGTTTAACACCTGCTCAGTTCGTCAACATGCAGAAGACAGAGTCATCGGACGGATCTCCAATGAAATTGCCCGTAAACTTGATAAAAAGAGTTTACTCATTGGTGTTGTTGGTTGTATGGCTCAGAGGCTGGGTGAAGAACTGGGAAAAATCAATAAGAAAATCGATTTTGTGGTTGGGGTGGATAATTACTTTAAAATACCTCAGATCATCGATCAATTATACCATAAGAAGCATTTTGTGAATGAGACGGTAATGAATCATACAGAAATCTATCATGAGGTTTACCCCGTACGTGCTGATCAACTCAATGCTTTTGTGACAATCATGCGTGGCTGTAACAATTTTTGTTCTTACTGCATCGTTCCTTATGTTCGCGGTAGAGAGAGAAGCCGACCTGTTGATGATATCATCAATGAGATAAAAAAAGCAAGTGCATCGGGACTGAAAGAAATCACCTTGTTGGGTCAAAATGTTAATTCATATCACTGGCAAGACATCAACTTTCCTAAACTACTGAGATTGGTGAATGAGATAGAAGGAATAAGACGCATCCGATTTGTCACTTCTCATCCAAAAGATTTGTCTGATGAGCTTATACAAACGATGGCTGAATGCAGTAAAATATGCGATCATATTCATTTACCTGTGCAATCTGGCAATACTGAAATCCTTAAACGAATGAACAGAAATTACACTGCTGAACATTATAGAGAAGTGATTCAGAAATTACGAAAAGCGATACCATCAATTTCGATAACTACCGATGTGATCGCAGGATTTCCTGGTGAGACTGATGAACAATTTATGGATACTTTTCGCTTGATGGAAGATGTGCGATATGATTTTGCTTTTATGTTTAAATATTCAACACGAGAAGGAACCAAAGCGGCAGAATTCGAGGATCAGGTGGAAGAAGAAGTGCGTCTTGACCGTTTACAGAAACTAATCGACCTTCAAACTGCGATTACTCATGAAAAGTACAAAGCACAAATTGGGCAAATCAAAGAAGTTTATGTTGAAGGACCTTCCAAAAAAGTTACTACTGAATATTCTGGAAAAACCAGTGATTTCAAAATCACAATTTTCCCAGGAGATGAATCACTTGTTGGTCTGTTTGTTAAAGTGAAGATTGATGAAGCGGTGGGTTGGACATTAAAAGGGAAGATTGTAGAAGACTAATAGGTCTAATATATTCTAATATTCTATAAATTAAAGATGGTCTTAGGATCATCTTTTTTTATTTTCTTAGCTGTTCAAAGCCTTTACCATACACACCTAAAACGCGAGCCATCGAAACAAATGCCGTATTATCGACGCTGGTAACAATACGCATCAGTTCATTGGTTTGGCTTTTGTGAATCATGGTCATAATGACTTCTACTTTTTCGTGCGAATACCAGCCTTTACCATCTAACAGTGTGATGCCTCTATTGAGTTCAATGCCGATTTTATCTGCGATTTCCTTATGTTTTTTAGAAATGATTGTTACTTGAACTGATTCTCGTGAACCATTAAGAATTAAGTCGATAGAGTAAGTTGCTACTGCCATACAAACAAAGCCATAGATTATTTTTTCTATTGAATGGAATACAATAAATGAAGATGAGATGATAAATATATCGATGGTTAGAATCACACGCCCAGGGCTGACATTTCTGTATTTATTGATAATCATGGCAATGATATCTGTTCCGCCGGTACTGCCACCTTGTGTGAATGCAAGTCCGATCCCTGTTCCTCCTAATGCGCCACCGATGAGGGTTGACATAAAGGCATCCTGAACTAAAGCATTGGGGATTAATTTTTGTAAGACCGATAATAAAATCGAGAGCATGATGATGCCATAAATGGTTTTTGAACCAAAACGAGCTCCGAGAATTTTTAACGCGACAAGAATAAAGATGATATTAACTGCAAAAAAGGTGATCCCAACAGGTATGCCAGTTGCGGAGTATAATAATAGTCCTAAACCGCTGATTCCTCCGCCCACAACCTGATGAGGAATTAAAAAACCTGCCCAGGCAAAGGCATTGATAAATAAACCAAAAGTGATGATCAGGTATGTTTTGAAATTATGAAAATTCATAAATCCCCCCAATAACTAATATCAGGTATTTCTATTTTAAGTGTTTAAAGTGTCAAGTCCAAAGATCAATACGCATAGGATCTTTATTTAGTTTAAATGACTTTGTATGTTTTGATGTTTATTGCATTATATATTTTGAATATGTTTATATCAACAGATTAGAGAAACGATAAATTCTTAACTTTTTGCCCGTTTTTATCTAATCTATACTTCACTTGTCTCTCTCTTGTCTCTCTCTTGTCTCTCCCTTGCTCTCTACTTGACTACTTAAGTGATAGAAAGTATTATAGGATTTCCATTTTTTTGTGATTATTGAGAGATTGATTCATAAAATATTTATGGTATTTGGTTGAGCATTTTGAGAGATAATGATCTGAGAATTTATTGTCTGTTTGTTTTTGTGTCGGATGGAATTGATATTTTCGGGGAACTTAGAAGGAGAAAGATGATTTTATAACAATGCTTTATCTCTCGGCAGAAAAGTAAAAGGTCCTAAAAAAAAACAGGATAATAAAATTTTACGAAATAGAAAAAAGAACTTGACATGATACATAATAGTTTTCAATATTAGTTTAGAAGAAATGGTTTAGCAATAAGGCGTTCAGAAATTGTATTTGTTTATTTATAAAGATAGAGTATGAATAAAATAGGGGAGTGGATGATCAGCTCAATAAAAATTAATACTTATTCTCTTTGCTTAATCACCTAAGTCTTTATATATTTAACTTCACTATTTGTTTTAATATCTTTTTTTAGCAGGTAATAAAAATAAATTCATCGTCATTCTGAACTTTTATTCTTAAAGAATAACAAGACACTATGCAATCAAAAGAAATAATTAGGAGAAAAAATGAAAACGTATAAATTAATAAATCTGATGATTATACTATTTAGCATTTCTATTTTATTTGCCATAGATATAAAAGAAGATTTAACACCATATATCATGCCAAAACAACTCACATATACTTCGCTCCCCGATGATTACGATAAAAGAATTGAAGAATATTTCATTTTCTTTAGTGAATATATGGCAGTTCAAGATCCGAATGCATCTATTGATATAAATGCAAAAAAAGTATTCGAATTTTATAATAAACAAACAACAGAAAGATTTATAAAGCTTGTCTTATCTCGATGGGTTCTTATGAATAAATATCCATTTTACTTACAAGAATTTCAATATATCAATTCATCAATCCCTTATGAACAAAGATATAACACTCAAACAAATATTTTTAGTAATTCTCTGGTAAACTACTATTACAAATCAAAAAATGATAAAAGCAATAAAGATAAAAATATCCTTACAGAGAATGATTTTTTCGCTTTTAGAAAATATCTCTTTGATGAACGTAATATCAATGTACAAGCGACACAATTTCTTTGGTTGGTATGTAATATAGAATCATATAAAATAGAAAAAAAAGGCTTTTTTGATTTTATAACATTAAACTTATCTGTAGATTATTCGCTTGGAGGTGATCTCTTTCAGGAAAAATGTATTAGTGTCTATTTATCAATTATACCTGATAACGGAAAAAAAAATGTGACAATTGAAGATATTGGTCTAAACCAGAAAGAAAAATATCTCATACCAATATCTAGATATGGCGTATATGAAATATTTCCACCTAATTATGAGGATTTTTCACATTATACAACGTCTTTGTCAACAATAATGCAAATTGATAATAACAAAATATCATTGTCCGAAAACGAGGAAATAGATGATATGGAAAACAAATGGATATTTGATAGAAAGAGAGACTTAAAAAGCTATATATTTAATGATAAAAGAAAAATTTCAATTGAATACGCTGATAAAATGATAACAGATTATGTTAAATGTAAAAAAAGGACAAAAAAATGAAAACGTATAAATTAATAAATTTGATGATTATGTTATTCAGCATAACTGTTGTTTTTGCCATAGATATAAAAGAGGATTTAACACCTTATATCATGCCAAAACATCTGACTTATACCTCGCTTCCTGATGATTATGATAAAAGAATTGAAGATTATTTTCAATATTTTTATCAATACTTAATGGTTCAAGATCCTGATAAGACCTTGATGGAGAATGATCTGGCTTCAGATGAATACGTGAATAGTTTGTCATTTGAAGATTACAAAAAAATTTCACAGTCATATTGGATATTACGAACTCATTACAATTCGTATAGCTCTGAATATTCGTTAATTAACTCTAATATAAACGATATAATCGATAATAATCTTTTTAAACATTCTCTTGTAAAAAAATTAAAAATCTTAAGCAACAATATGGATAAAAAGAAAAATACTTTGGATTGTGGATTATCATACAAAGTATATAAAAAATTAAAATTGAACAAAAAAATGTATTTCTCTCCAACAAACTACTTATGGATTGTCGGAACAATCACATCATTTGAAAAAAAGGATGAATATCATAATGAATTTATAAAATTATCAATAAATGTAGAAAAAGCATTAGGAAGCGAGTTATTTCCAGAACACGAGATTCAAATTGTGCTCGCTTATCCTGGACGAAAAGATTTTATGCTCAAGGATTATGGGTTACAAGAATCTAAAACTTATCTCTTCGCATTAAAACAATGTACTGAATTGCATCAATTGTCAACAGAAGAAAGAATTTACAGCTTTCTATCTTTTCCCTCATATATTCTAGAAGTTTATGATAATTCAATTTCTAAAAAAATAAAGTTATTCCTATAAAAACAATACAATATGATACAATAACTGATGAGAATATTTATGACTTCTTTTTTGATTCTAATCAAACTAGCATATCTATAAATGATGCTGATAAAAAATTAACTGATTTTATTAATGTAAAGAGATGAGTATTTTTAAATCAAGATAGTTAGTGTAAATTTGCTCAACGTTATTTATAATGTATCCATTGAGAGGAATGTTGATGTAGTAAAGCATGAAAATACACGAAATGAAGTTGAGGATTAATGTGTACTATTGATTTATTTATTAGTAGATTATCGTTTTTAGAATGAATGGCGCTCCATTCCATTTCGCTTCACCCGTCTCGAGAAGTGGTGATTGCTGTGACACTACAGTATTGAGATCGTGAAATGATGATGTTATCGTAGTATTATCAACAGCGGGTGTAACAAAATACGCATTTGCTGTTTATATAATAAAATCATAAATTTTTCTTGATTAAAAGAGAAACAAATAAAAAATGGGAAAAAATCAATTTGGAGGTCAAATGGAATTAAGTTTACTTGAGATGACATTAAAAGGCGGATGGTTAATGATTGTATTGTTTGTCTTATCAATACTCGCTTTTGTTATATTCTTTGAAAGATATTTCAAGATAATGAAGATAAAGAAAGTTGATGATAAAATCTTTAGTGAAGTTAAGACTTTGATCAAAAAAAGACAGTTTGAACAGGCGATTAAATTAAGTGAACTCAATGATCATCATATTTACAAGATTTTAAATAAAGGATTTGAATTTATCAAATCAGATAAACAGTTAGCTAAAGATGCCATTGAACAAGGCGCTAGTGGGTTAATCCGAGATCTGGAAAAGCATACTTCCAGTTTAGCTACCATCTCATCAGTCGCTCCGCTTATTGGTTTTTTAGGCACAGTAACGGGTATGATTCAAGTCTTTATTCGATTACAACAGGCACAGGCAGGTGTTGATATTCAGTTGTTAGCTGGTGGTATATGGGAAGCTCTTTTAACCACTGTCGGCGGTTTAGTGGTAGGTATCATCAGTTTATTATTTTACAATTATTTGATCGCTCGAATTGAATATATTGCAGGTGAAGTTGAAGAAAAATGTAATGAAGTCATCATGGAAATCAAAGGAAGTGATTATGAAGCTTAGATTAAAGAAAAAACCCATCACCAGTGTTGCGTTGATCTCAATGACAGATGTGGTTTTTTTACTATTAATCTTTTTATTAATTACCTCCAGTTATATCACCAATACTGGCATAAAGATCAATATTCCTGAATCGACTTCATCTCAAAAAGAATATACAAAAAATATTCAATTAGTTTTGACCAACGATGATGAAATTTATATCAATAATCAACTCAGTACATGGACAACGGTAGTGGAAGACTTAAAAAAACTGGTTGTTATTAATCCTGATGCTTCTATAATGATCTCTGCAGACCAGGAAATCCCTTTGAAGAAAATCATCGCTTTGATCGATATTACAAAATTAGCTGGATCGAAACGATTCTTCATCGCAACTCAGTTACAAAATAAAGAGGACAAACAATGAAAGAAAATCAGTTAAGCTGGATAATGGCGATTCTGATTCATCTCATCATTTTATTGTTATTTATATACTTAAAGATAAATTTTCCAGCTCGCTTAGAAGTTGAAAATATCGAAGTGATCGCTATTGATCAATTTTTAGATACTACAGAAAGTACAAAAACCTCAGAAGAGCAAACAAAATCATCTATTCCTGCTGAATCTCAAGCGATGAGTGCTCAAAGCAAAATTTCATTACCTGTCTCTTCACACAATTATGACGATGTGATGAAAATATCAACTTTACCCATGAAAAAAGAAAAGCAGATCAATCAACGCCTGATGAATGATCAAATTGATGAGTCATTTGGAAACAACACCTCGCTCAAACCAAGTACAGACCAAAAATTAAATACATCAGTCTCTGGAAAAGGTAATTCACAATATATCAATCAAATAGGAAAAAACTCAAGCGGTAATGGTGAAGGGTCATCTTCTTATAATTTGGAAGGTGAAGTCATTAATCGTCAGTTATTGAGAAAGAAGTTGCCTGAATATCCTGAGGGATTAATGAAAGATGGAACAGTGAGTTTAAAGTTTACTGTTCTTCCTGATGGGTCAGTATCTGATATTGTAATCATTAAGAAGAGTGATCCAATTTTTGAGAACATATCCATATCCAGTTTGAATCAATGGAAGTTTAACCGATCAGATAAAAAGAATACTGGAATTATCAGTTTTCATTTTAAAATTGAATAATTGATTATATAGGAAAATTAGATAAATGCACATCAACCTAGATATACAAAACAAAAAACAAGCTATAAAAAGTCTTCAGGAGATATATGTAAGCAGTGGCGGAATTGAGATCATGTCTGACAAAATGCAGATTTTAAACATCAAACTCAGAAATGTCTCATTAGGTGCAGCGAATATCTTAAAACAGGAGATGCTTTCATTAGGGGCAGAAGCAGCCGTTGCTCGAGGTGTAGTTAATGGAAAGGCATTGGTCAGCGATGTCATATTAATCGGCAGTATCGATAAATATAAGAAACTGATAAGAAAACTAGAACATCAAGAGATTTTTGGATTAAAAGACATACGATCTTACTTGAGTCAATTAATCGTAATCGAATCTGATGATCAACCCCGGTTAATGCAAATCAAGGACACAAAGATTGATCTTACAAAACTCAATGTGATGGGAATTCTGAATATCACCCCCGATTCTTTTTCTGATGGGGCTTATTATTTAGAACCAGATAAAGCGCTTGATCACGCGGTTCAAATGAATGAAGAGGGTGCGGTGATTATTGATATTGGCGCTGAATCCGCAAAACCTGGGACAGAACCTATTGATGAAGATGAGGAATTAAAGAGATTATTGCCAGTGATTAAAAAGATCAAAGCAAAGACTAATATCATCTGTTCATTAGATACTTATCATGCAAAAACAGCAGAAATATGTATCAATGAAGGGATTGACATTGTCAATGATATCTCTGCGCTAAGATCCGATCCTGAAATGATCAAAGTGATGAAAAAATTTACCCAAGTGCCTATTGTACTGATGCACATGCAAGGGACACCTAAAACGATGCAAGTTGAGCCTTTTTACCATCATGTGATTGATGAAATTGTAGATTTTTTTGAGGAGCGCATCTCTTATTGTACACAAAATGAGATTGAAATCCAACGACTGATCATTGATCCTGGTATTGGTTTTGGCAAGCGTTTAGAAGATAATTTTTGTATTCTCGATCAGCTGATTTCTTTTAAAACTTTCAATTTGCCTGTATTACTTGGAAGTTCAAGAAAAAGTTTTATTGGACAAATATATCCTTCTTCAGTTTCAGAACGATTATCAGGAACATTAGCTACAACAGCTCAAGCACATCACAGTAAAATCAGTTTTGTCAGAGTTCATGATGTCAAAGCCAATGTCGATTTTATCAAAGTGTTAGACAGAATCAAGGAGCAAAAATGAATTTCTTAATACCCAACTTTTCTGATATCCTTGACATTCTTATCGTAGCCACATTACTTTATGGAGTGATCCTGTTATTCAAACGCAGTAATGGATTCGATATCATCTTTTCACTCGGTGCGATAGTAATCTTATATTTCCTGGCATCTTATTTCAACCTAGAAATGATTATGGCGGTATTAAAGGGAATACAGGATTACTGGATTTTAGGTTTATTAATTATATTTGCACCAGAAATCAGAATGGCGCTGACCCAATCCTTTCAAAATAAAAACTTATTTAACTTGTTTCTGAAAAAGAATCTAGTTAAAAATTATAATCCCGTTATTGATGCCGTGAGTGCCTTTTCCAAAAGCAGAATCGGCGCATTAATCGTATTTGAGAAAACGCAAAATTTGGATACAATCATCAATAACAGTGGTGAAATTATTGATTCAAAAATAACTACAAAATTACTTATGACGATTTTTAATACAAAAACATTGCTTCATGATGGAGCTGTAGTGATAAGAAATGGTAGATTGTATGCTGCAAAAGTGGTGTTACCTCTTTCCAAAAATTCCGAGTACAGCGATAAATATGGTACTCGTCATCTTGCAGCTTTAGGAGTAACGGAGAATAGTGATGCTTATTGCATTATTGTATCTGAACAGACAGGCAAGATATCTTTTGCCTCAAATGGTATGATTAAATTTGGCGTATCAATCGAAGAGTTGTTACAATTACTTAGTGATGAAGAGAAAAAATGAGACCTTTATTAATTGGAATTACAGGCGGAATTGCCTCAGGAAAATCGACTGTCAGTCAATTATTAAAACAGGAAGGATATTCTGTAATATTCTCAGATCAAATTGGTCATGAAATACTGTCTTATCCTGAGATTGTGAATAAAATTAAAGAAAATTTTGGCGAATCGGTGGTCAAAAATCGCACTGTCGATCGTCAACAGTTACGAGAAATTGTTTTTAATGATGAAGTAAAAAGGCAGATGTTAAACAATTTGTTACATCCTGAGATTTTGAAACTAATGGATGATATTGTTGATCATGCACTATCTGAGTATCTATTTATGGAAATTCCATTATTGTTTGAAACACATTTAGAGAAATGTCTTGATTTTATTGTATTGGTAGCTGTTGATGAAAAAACCCAACTACAAAGACTCATGCATCGTAATAATTATCAAGAAACAGAAGCTTTAAAAATCATAAAAACGCAAATGCCATTAAGTGAAAAGGTGAAACGAGCTGATCTTTTAATTGAAAATAATAACACAGAAATCGAATTACAAAATCATGTGTGGAATATAATTAAGTATCTGTCACGGATTAAAAGAAGAAATATAAAGAGATTTTCAGATGCAATATAAAGAGCAAGATAAAAAATATCTTTACTTTGAACTGCCTTTGAATAAATTGGGTTTAAATCTGCTTATGGAGGTATTATGAACTTTAAGAAATTTTTATTTATACTGTTGTTTGTTTTAATAAGCATACAAACTTTTGCACAAAACCAAATGATTGTTGATATAAAAGTCACAGGAAATAAAAATATTAGCAATGAACTTATTCTCTCAAGCATCTCATTAAAAGTTGGCGAGTATTATGAAGCGCAAAAGAGTACAGAAACAATCAAATCATTATACAAATTAAATGTTTTTGAAGATATCGATATAAAAACACTGCCTATAAATAATGGACTTCAGGTAGAAATCAGTGTTATTGAGTTACCTGTAATAAAAAGTATTAATTATAAAGGAAATAAAACATTATCCAATTCCAAACTGGATGAAATAAGTTTAATTAGAAAAGGCTCATACTGGTCAACTTCATTATCCTATGATAATACAAGAAAAATATTAGCTGAGTATAAAAGTAAAGGATATAACCTGGCAACTGTGAAGTATGAAACATCAGTTGATGAAAAAAATCAGGTAGAAGTCAAAATTATAATCGATGAGCAAAAGAAAGTCAGTGTAAAAAATATAAATATCATTGGTAATGAGAATATTGTTCAAAAGCAGATCCTAAAGAAAATGAAAACAAAATCAAAAAGTTTATTCAGAAGTGGAAAATTTGAAGAAGAACAATTTGAACAGGATCAGAATGAAATTATCACGTTATATAGAAAACAAGGATTTATGGATGCCAGAATCAGTAATGTGGAACAAGAAATAAAAGATGGTCGTTTCATCGATATTAATATTTATATTGAAGAAGGCATCAAGTATTATTTTGGCTCTGTAAGTATCTCTGGAAATACAAAATTCACAAATGAAAGCATTTTGGAAAAAATCACCTTAAAAGAAAATGAACTTTTTAACATGGAAGAATTTAATAAACAGCTTGGGACAGTATCTTCGATGTATTATGAAGAAGGTTATATTTATGCAGATTTTAATCCACAGATGAATAAAGTCGAAAACAAAGTGAATATCGAATTGCTAATTAATGAGAATAATCGGGCAAAAGTTCATAAAATACATATTTCAGGAAATCGAAAAACCAAAGAAAAAGTGATTCGAAGAATGCTTGAGATCGCTCCTGGTGATTATTTTAAGCAGAGTTTGGTCGTAAAAAGTCAGCAGAATGTTTATAACCTTGGTTTTTTTGAACCTGACATGAAGTTAGATTATCAGCCAGTTAACAAAGAAGGAGATATAGATTTGTATCTCAATGTTAATGATAAAACTTCAGGACAAGCAAATGGTGGCATTGGTTATAACAGCCAAGATAAAGTCATTGGTCAGTTTTCTATTAGTCATAATAATATTTTAGGTAATAATTGGACAGGTAGTCTCAAATGGGAATTTGGCGCATCAGTGCAAAATATTGAAAGTAGTTTTACCAATCCATACTTCAATGATACAAAGATGCTGGCGGGTTTCAACTTCTATCATACCCGTAAAGACTGGGATAGCTTTAATTATCAGATCTATACCAATGGTGGAGGAATACAATTAGGGTATCCTTTGAAATTTATAAATTATTCAAGAATTATTGGTGGTTATTCGTATTATTCAAAGAAATATAAGATTCAAAACTGGAGTGATAGTTACACCAACAGTTTAGCAGAATTAGACTCCTTAGGATGGCAAAATACAAGTTCTGTAAGCGCAACCATCAGCAGAGACAGTCGTGATAATGTATTTTATCCAATGTCTGGCTCTAAGTTTACTTTATATTCAGAATTAGCAGGCGGATTGTTAGGTGGAGATTTCAATTATTTTAAACAAATCGCTGAAGTCAGCTGGTACACACAAACATTCTGGAAATTAGTATTACGAACTAAATGGAGAATGGGTTATGTTACTTCCTATGGCAATTCAAGAAATGATGTGCCACCTGATGAAAGATTTTATTTAGGTGGAACAGGAGCAGATGGGCTTAGAGGATACGGTGATCGTTCTATTGGTCCAGCAGATGGTGGTAAAAGAGAAGTATTATTCTCAACAGAATATACTGCACCTATCTCAACCGATCAGATTGTGGGCTTGATCTTTTTTGATTCAGGAAATAGTTTTAACAAGTTTGAAAACTTTAACTTCTGGGATTTTAAAAAAGGTGCAGGGTTTGGAGCAAGAATCAGAACTCCATTTGGTCTTATCGGATTTGATTATGCATATAATTTTGAAGAAAAAACCTGGGAACCCCATTTCCAATTTGGAACGACATTCTAAAATCAGAGGTTGCTCATGAATAGATTTCAATATTTGATAATGATACTTTTACTTGTATTATTTACTCAATTATTTTCAGATGTTGAGGTAACAGCTTTTGTTAACAAAAATAAAATTGGAATTAATGATCGGTTTCTACTAAGTATTGAAATCAGTGGTGCTTCATCTGCTGATATAGAACAGCCATTATTACCAAATATCCCTTTTGAAAACTTAGGGATGTCACAATCCTCATCAACATCGATTACAGTTGTGAATTCCAAAATGACATCGATAGTCAAAAAAGCTTACATATATACTTTGCAAGCACAGCAAACAGGCTCGTTTAAAATTCCACCAATTACTGTAAAAGTCTCAGGAAAAGTATATAAAACGAATGGGATTGATCTGGAAGTGAGCAAAGAAAGTGCAACAAATGCAAGACAAAATGCAAGTAAAAAATCGAACAGCGGATTTAAAAATTCAGCTAATATAAACGAAGACGACATCATTTTTGTTGCAAAGGCAAGTAAAACAAATTTGTATAAAAATGAAAGTTTTGTAGTAGATTTTATCTTGTATACAAAGTATAATCTTCAATTAGACCGACTTGGCGAGGAGCCTAATTTTAGCGGATTCTGGAAAGAAGATATTAGTGGCAAGGGTAATATTCAAATGGAAGAATCTTCTTACAATGGGAAAAAGTATTATGCTTTGAATATTAGAAAATTGCTTTTATCTCCAAATAAAACTGGTCAATTAAAAGTTCCTTCATTGAAAATATTTGCTGATGTGATTCTTCCCTCATCAGGCTTCTTTGGATTTCCCTCCACACGATCAATAAATGTTAGTTCAAAACCCCTGACGATTAATGTTAAGGATATTCCAAAAAGTAGTCCTGATTTTTCAGGAGCAGTAGGAAAATTTAATATTCATTCTTCAATCAATCCAAATACTTTAAAAGCAGGCGAAACTGCGACTTATGAATTGGTCATTTCTGGTAATGGAAATTTGAATCAGGTGATCAATCCTGTTTTTCCTGAAATCTCAAAGTTAAAAGTATTGGGACCTGAAACAGAATTAAACAATCAATCAAATCAATCAGAAAAGAAACTAAAATATTCGTTTCTACCTCAGGAAGAGGGGCTGTACAGTATTCCCTCTGTAAGCTTTATCTATTTTGATCCAGAACGATCAAATTTTGTTGAGTTAAAAACACCTGAGTACAAATTGCAGGTTGAACGTGGGAATGTTGTCCTTACTACTAGTAATAATCAGAAAGTTGTTTCAGCAGAAGGTAGTGACATTGGATTTATTATCACAGATTTTCAATTGAATAAATGCAAATTATTAGTGCAAACTTCTGTATTTTGGATGTTTATATTTGTCATTATACTTACAATTCCACTTCATTATTTCTACAAATTGGAACAGGATAAACTATCTAGTAATCTTGATTATCTGAGAAACAGAACTGCCAACAGAATTTTGAAGAAATATCTCAATGAAGCAAGCTTTGCGTATAAACATAACCAAAAAGATCAGTTTTATGATTCTGCATATAAAGGGATTTTGCAGTATTTGACAGACAAACTTTCAATATCAAGAGGTAGTACAAAGACAGAAATATTTGAACAACTGAAACTACATCTACCAGATGATAATTTGTATGATGAATTAAATCAGTTTTTAGAAAATTGCAGTGCATTTAAATATATGCCAAACACAGAAAATATTAGTAATCTTCATCGTGATTATCACCATCTGAGAAATATAATATCAGATTTGACAAGAAAGATTAGGTAGGATGATATGAGAAAGTATATTATTTTACTGATTATATGTTTATTAAGTATCTCTATATATTCATTAAGTAATGAAGAAAATTTAAAACATCAAGCGTCTGAATCATATAAAAATAATGATTTTGATACTGCATTGAGAATGTATAGTGAATTAGAATCAAGTATAGGACAAAATCCTGATATATTATACAATATTGGTAATTGCTACTTTAGATTAAATCGTATTGGGTTGGCAATTTTGTACTATAAGAAAGCTTTGCTCATCAATTCATCTCATCAGTTGGCTCAAAAAAATCTAAACTTTGCGCTGAAATTTACAATTGATAAACAGGATTTTGATAATCAAAATTTTTTAAGCAACATCGTTAGTAGGGTTTACCATTCTCTTTCTTTAAACTTCTTGTCCATCATTTGTCTTGTTTTTCTTTTGTTATTAGTAGTTATTATTCATCGCCTACTGAGGGGTAATCCAGAATATGTTCATACTGTTCAATTGATTTTTATTGTCCTCATATTTATCAATCTTCTTTTTATTTCATGGACAGGTATTCGATTTTATCATTATAAAAATAATAATACAGCAGTTATTTTATCATCAGAAGTCTCTGCTTACAGTGGTCCAGGAGAAAAATATACAAAATTATTTACTATTCATGAGGGTTTGATCGTAAAAATCAATAAACAGGATAATGCCTGGTCATTGTTATCCCTTGATAATGGATTATCTGGCTGGGTAAGATCTTCGACCTATAAAATGGTAGCTAATGAATAGTCAGGAAAGCCAGAAGAAACTATTAAAAAATACAGGAATCATGTCGATTGCTGTATTTTTTAGCAGAATATTAGGTTTGGTTCGTGATCAGGTAATGGCTGCATACTTTGGCGTTAGCTTTGTTAATGATGCATTTAATGTTGGTTATAATATCCCAAATCTACTCAGAAGACTTTTTGGAGAAGGCGCATTATCTGCTGCTTTTGTACCGCTTTACAATGAATTTGGCATCAAGCGAGGTAAAAGATACCAAATTCTTTTTGCTTTAAATTTACTTTCTGTTGTTTCTGCGATCCTACTCATATTAACTGTTTTAGGGATCTTATTTTCGCCTTTGATTGTAAAATTGATATATCCTGGACTAAGTTCAGAAACAAGTGATTTAGCAATTAATCTATCAAGAATATTATTTCCCTATCTGTTTTTTATTGGCTTGTCGTCTACCATGATTGCAATTCTAAATTCCCATAATAAATTTTTTATTACAGGTTTATCTTCAGCGCTACTCAATCTTGCATGGATTGGTATGATCTTCATCGGTGCATTATTTAATGATGATCCAGAACAATTAGTCTATTTTGCAAGTTTAGGTATTTTGTTGGGTGGCTTTTTACAGACAGTTATTAATTTTCCCTTCCTCAAAAAAATAGGTTATTCTTTTAAAATTATTATAAAACTTCAATCAACAGCAATGAAAACACTTTGGAAAAGATTCATCCCTGGAATGATCGGACTCGGAATACGTGAGATCAATCTTTTAATGGATGCCTTAATTGCTTCTTTCTTACCTGGTGGAAGTATTTCTGCTTTAGGTTTTGGGAATAGATTGATGCAATTGCCTTTAGGAATATTTGGTATATCAGCAGGGACAGCTGTTTTACCTTCATTTTCGAGAAGTTTGATCAACAAAGATTGGGAAGAGTTATCCAACACACTTCGATTTTCAATCCTTTTTATGCTCTACATCATGTTGCCTGTTACTGCATTTATCTGCGGTGGAGCTTATGAAGTTGTAGTATTGTTATTTAAACGCGGAGTGTTTGGCGATAAAGCCGTCTTGATGACGGTACAGGCACTCATTTGCTATTCTTTGGGTTTGTGCTTCTATGGCTTGAATCAGACGATTACTCCTGTTTTTTATGCTTCTAAAGATACCAAAACCCCTATGTTAATTGCCTTGTTTATGTGCATTACAAATATTGTGTTAAATGTAATTCTTATGTTCCCCTTAAAGCATGCAGGTTTAGCATTAGCGACATCGATCACGGCGATGATTCAGTTTGTTATTATGATCAGGATATTGTTAAAAAGATTCCCTAAAATAAAGCTCAAAGGAATCATTAGAAATACGATTAAAATAGTGATTATATCTATTATTCTCTTTTATATTATTAGAATTATTTCCCATTTCTGGATAAGCAGTTCATTTGTCCTTCTTGCTGTAAAAGTATTATCAATGGGTTTTATCTGGCTGTTTTTCTTTTTAGGTTTAGGTCTCCTTTTTAAGCTTGAATACTGGGATATATTTTATCAAAGATTATGCAAAAAGATAATGAGAAAATAAAGCAAAAACTGAGCTTACTCCCTGAAATGCCTGGCGTCTATCTGATGAAAGATGCTGAAGCTAAGATTATCTATGTGGGAAAAGCAGTTGTCTTAAAGAATAGAGTAAAGTCCTATTTTACAGGTCAGTTCAATGACCAAAAAACTGAACAGTTAGTCTCAAAGATAGATGATTTTGAATATTTTATTACAAATTCTGAGCGTGAGGCTTTTCTTCTTGAAGAAAATCTAATTAAAAAACACCAACCGAAATATAATATCCTGTTAAAAGATGACAAAAAATACCCCTTCATAAAAATTACAAATCAGGAAGCCTTCCCAAGGATCATGGTGACAAGAGACGTTATTAAAGATGGATCAAAATACTATGGTCCCTATACTGATGTGAAATATTTAAGGCGCAGATTGCAAACATTGGAATGGATTTTCCCTCACAGAACTTGTAGTCGGGAGATCCCAGAAGCTCCTGTGATTTATAAAAGAGCGTGTATCAATTTTCAAATGAAAAAATGCCCTGCACCATGTATTGGAGAAATTAATAAAGCAGATTACCGAAAGATTATTCAAAGAATCAGTAACTTTTTATTAGGTAGAAATCAGGAGTTACTCAAAGAACTTTCCGATGAAATGATGTCATGTGCTGAAAATCTACAATTTGAAAGAGCTGCAACAATAAGAGACCAGATTAGAGAAATCGAAAAAATACAGAAGTCTCAAACAATGCATTTTACTGATGAGAAAGATCGAGACATCATTGCTCTATATCAGGAAGATCAGCATGTCGCAGTAACAGTTCTAAAAATTCTAAACGGTAAAATGAGCGGTAAAGAAGTTTATCCCTTAAAAAATGCTGAGTTTTTCTCTAAACAGGAGATCATGAATGCTTTTCTTATCCAATATTATTCTTCAAAACTTGAAGATCTCCCTTACCAGATTGTTCTACAGTTTGAACCTGATGATTTTGAGTCAATACAGGACTTGTTAGGAAAGAAAATACATATCCCTCAAAGAGGAGAGTTTAAACAATTAATCACTATCGCTGAGAAGAATGCTTTTGATTTTGTTGAAAGTCAAAAACTTGCACACATGAGAAAAAGTAGCCGCACTATTGTTCCAGTTCAAGAACTCAAAGAAAAACTCGGGTTGAAGAAATTACCACGAAAAATGGTATGCATGGATATCTCAACGATTCAAGGGAGTGACACTGTCTCTTCTATGGTATTTTTTGAAAATGGCAAAGCACTTAAAAGACAGTATAAGCGATTTGTAATGAAATCTGTTGAGGGACAGAATGACTTTGCTTCAATGGCTGAAACAATGCAACGTTTTCTTCAGCATACTGGAAACGATGAAAAATGGGAAAAACCTGATCTAATCGTTATCGATGGAGGTAAGGGACAATTAAGTGCTGCTTACGAACTTCTACAGGATTCACCTCATAGTGATATTGAAATGATCTCTTTGGCTAAACGAGTAGAAGAAGTTTTTCTGCCGAATCAGTCTGAGTCAATTTATTTACCCAGAAACTCTTCTGCCTTGCGTTTGCTTGTGAATATCCGAGATGAAGCTCATCGTTTTGCGATTACTTTTCACAGACAAAGAAGAAATAGCAGAACTCTATACAGTGAATTAGATGATATTAAAGGCATCGGTGAGGAAAAGAAATTGATGCTGTTAAAACATTTTGGCTCAGTAGATGCAATATCAAAAGCAAGTATCGAAGCCTTAAGTGATGTTAAAGGAATTGGTCAATCCTTTGCTCAGATTATATATAACTATTTTAAAGATAAAGAGATAAACAATGGATAAATGGCAATGGAAATCCGAGTATAGTGTTCATCATCCGATTATGGATGCACACCATCAACAAATCTTTTCTATTATTAAAAAAATGCATGATATATTATTATATCAAAATGATCAGGATATGTTTGAATCATATCTTTTAGAATTAAAAGATTATGCAAATTACCATTTCACTGAAGAGGAAGCTCTTTTAGAATCAATCAATTATGAAGGTTTAATCAAACAAAAAGCACAACATCAGATTTATCGCAATAAAATTGAAGAACTTATACTGCTTTATCGATCTGATAAAAAACTGATAGAGCTAAAAACAATGTCATTTTTAAAAGAATGGATTATCAAACATATTCTGGAATTTGATCTTCAGTATGCTCATTTAATATAAATATAAATCATAAGGCTTGACCTTAAATAATAAATATGATAACATGATTATGATTAAAGATGGGTGAGGAGGGCTAAGATGAAAAAAGCTGTCGTTCTGTGTAGTGGGGGAATGGATAGTCTCATTACTACAGCTATTGCTCATAGAGATAATGATCAGATTTTTCTTTTACATGCCAATTACGGACAACGTACTCAAGATAAAGAGCTCAAGTCATTTCAAGAGATATGCAGTTATTTTAAACCGGAAAAACACATGATTGTTGATATAGATTATCTGTTAAAAATCGGTGGAAGTTCTCTCACCGATGATCGTATCATGATCCCTAAAAATCAGCATGGATCATCAGTGCCAAATACTTATGTGCCCTTTAGAAATGCCAATCTTCTGTCAATTGCAACTTCATGGGCAGAAGTCACCGGTGCTGAAAAAATTTATATAGGTGCTGTAGAAGTTGATGGCTCAGGTTATCCTGATTGCAGAAAAGTATTTTACGATGCAATGGAACAAGCAATTAATCAAGGCACAAAAGAGGAAACTCATATCGCGATTGAGACGCCAATCATTCATCTTAAAAAATCGGAAATTATCAAAATTGGAAAAGAATTAAATATTCCTTTTGAACTCAGCTGGAGTTGTTATGAACGTAATGATGTCGCCTGTGGCGAGTGTGATAGTTGTTTACTTCGAATTAACGCATTTCAGGAAGCAAACATTAAAGATCCGATTCCATATGCCATTGATATTGATTGGAGGCTGTCATGAACGATTTTAACGAAAAATTCCTCTATCATATTTGGGATCAGCAACATTTGATTGAACCTTTAAAAACACTGTCTGGTAAAAATGTGAAAATCAACTTTGCTGGACACTGGAATAGGGGAAAGGGACCTGACTTCAAAAATTCAGTTATAGAAATGGAAGGAATCAGTATTCAGGGTGATGTTGAAATCCATTATTCATCATACGACTGGATTGCGCATGGGCATAATGATGATGCAAATTATAATGGTGTAGTACTTCATGTCGTCTATGAGCATAAGATTAAATCAGCATATACAATTAAGGAAAATGGTGATTTGATTGAGGTGCTCGTGATCAAAGAGCTTTTAAGTGAAGAAATTCAAAAACTGCTTTGTGATTACAATCAAGATCAATTTAGCGAAAAAGAAAAATACTGTGAAGTGTTTTCGATTCAGAATGAATGGATCCCTGAAGTCTTATATCAACACGGAAAAGAGCGTATTGACCGTAAAATTAAACGTTATCAGGCTGAGCTCTCCTTTTGCTCATTTGATCAGCTACTTTATCAGGGTATTTTTGAGTCTTTAGGCTACAGCAATAATAAATTTCCTTTCTATCAGCTTGCTCAACAGATACCGTATTTAAAATTACAAACAATGATACATTCGGGCTATAATAAAACAGATGTTTTATCAATCTTGTTGCATAGTTCTGATTTAATCAATTATATGCCATCTGGCATCAAAACGGATTTAACTACAGACTTGAATACGAGTTTTGTTTCTCATAATTATGAACTCCCTGATGTTGAGTTTGAATGGAATTTATTTCGAATCAGACCAGTAAATCATCCTGTCATGCGATTGATTCAAATACTTGATCTGATTTATGACAGTGTCCAAAGTGGATTGATCAATCATATACTAAAAATATTTTCTTTTGAAAAAGAGAAACTCTCCATTTCTGCATTTAGGAGAAGAGCACAGCTGTTCATTTCAAAACAAGCCTTCGCAAATATTGACAGTAAAATGGGCGCTGGCAGAATCGACCTCATTCTGGTGAACGTTATCATTCCAATAATAACACTTTATGCAAAAAAAATGGAATACACTGATTTAGAAGAATACTGTTATTTTTTACTCAAAGAGTTTCCTGGCTTAAGTGAGAATACCATTAGTAACACCATGCGAAAGTATATGACTGATGATATCGATCAGAGAGTGAATATGAAGGCAATTTATCAGCAAGGCTTGATTCAGATTTACCAGAATTACTGTATCAATCATCTTTGTGAAATGTGTGCTCAAAAAGTGAATGAAATAAAAAGTAAGGACTCATTATAGATGCTCAGTAAAGACTTAACAAAAAAAGTTAGAAAAACTACATTAGAAAGAAAAAAAATTATTGATAATGTCACACGCTTGTATGTCTCAATTTTAAAATCAGATAATGAAATTTCTCCGTATGAAATTAATATCCTTTATAGTCTTTTGATCAATATCTTTCGAAGAGAAAGCATCTCCTGGGAAGTCTATATTCGAAAGATCATCGAAAGTGAAATTGATACGGATGCCGTATTAAGTTATTTAAATGAGAATTTAACTGGCCTCGATAAAGTAAGAATATTACTCAGTTTAATTGTGATGTCATTTTCTGATAATGATTTCTCTATCTCAGAAATCACTCAGATTCTAGATTTGGCAAGAAAACTTGACCTTGAAACAGATGGTTTTATGGATATGATCAATGCCATTGAATACAAGGCTCAAGATCCTGTTTCAATCAAAGGCTTTAGATATATCAATCTGGTGGAAGAATCAATTTTTAGCGATCATCTCCTCTTTGGTAGGAACGACAGCAATCATATACAATTTCAGTCTAAAAGCGTTTATCCAACAGAGTTTCTGATGTTTATGATCGATCAGTATATCTTTATTGGAACCAATAATCATGTCTCCGCTGAAGTTAACAAAAAAGCGATGTTCGCCAACGAACTCTATATTTTCCCCAAAAATAGTATTTTGTCCATAGCAAATCAAAGCTTTGACTATGAAACATTGTTTTCAATTTATAAAAATCAGGATATCAACGATGTCATTGATTTCAAAAAACCTGACTATGATTTTAAAATTATCAATCAACATAATAAATATTCAATGATACTTAATAGTGGAACTGTATATCGAAACAGTAAATCTATTGTGAAAAGCAGAAGCGTAAACCTTTATTATGACGATGAACTTCAAATCAAAGGTTATGCCGCGTTTTCTTTAAATGATGTCATTCGTGAAAGAAGTGAAATCGGTATTGAAAACATCATCCCAAAAGAGCTATTTATTACGATTGAAGGCGATTTTATTTCTATTTCGAGGATAGAAACCTCTAAAACAATCGGTTATATTGAAGTCATTGAAAACAAATATTATCTCCATCCGCCTAGAAAAAATTGGGATTTTTATCTTAATAATAAAAAAGTATCTGAAATTACTCAGCTTTTTATCAACACAGATATTATTTCAATTAACAAAAAGAATTTTCGACTTAATCACTTCTTTGATTTAATTGAAATTCCTTTTGAAATTGAACAAATGAATGTTTTAGATCTGAAACACTATCATAAAGATGGCCAATTGGCTGTGGACAGTATGTCTTTTGAAGTGGAAAAAAATCAATTAATCGGAATACTTGGACAAAGCGGTTGTGGCAAATCAACTTTTCTAAAATGTATTGCTGGAGAAATTATCCCGACATACGGGAATATTCTCTACGATGGTAAGAATTTTTATCAAAACATCAATTTCTTTTCTCAATTTGTTGGATATGTCCCACAGGAAGATTTATTGTTCTCAAACCTCACGGTTTATGAAAATCTCTTCTATCGGGGTCGATTGAGAATGCCAAAACTTTCAAATGAGTATCTTGATCAGAAGATTAGAAATATTCTCATCAATACAAACCTTCAGCATCGCATGCATACTTTAGTGGGTGATATTAAGAAGAAATTTTTGAGTGGTGGTGAACGCAGAAGATTAAATATCGCCCTTGAGTTATTGTTTGAACCTACTGTGCTAATTTGTGATGAACCTACTTCTGGACTTTCTTTTTCTGATGCAGAACAAATCATTGATTCTTTAAGAAAGTTTGCAGATCAAGGTAAAATCGTTGTTATTACAATTCATCAACCAAGCTCTCCTGTATATGCTTCTTTTGATAAAATATTACTGATGGATAAATCAGGAAAGCAAGTATTTTTTGGTTCACCAGAAGAATCCTGGACATACTTTGATAATGAACTCAATGCAATTAAGTTTAATCAAAAAATGCTTTTGCATAAAAAGGAAGCCCGCTTACCAGAATATATGTACTCGATTATTGAATATCCAGAATATAAGGATAATGGAGAGATTGTTTATGAACAGGTCGCCCAAAATGCTTTAATCAAAAGAAAGTTTTCACCAGATTATTGGAGAGATAAGTATAAACGGAAAATGCTTTTTGATTTGATTCAGTATGACAGTATGACAATAAAAACCAATAAGAGTTTGATTCGAAAAAGAAAAAGAAATGATCTGTTTTCCAGCTCATTACAATTAATTTCCTTTATTAAGAGAAGTTTAATTACTAAATTTAGATCAAAAACAAATTTGTTTATTACTTTTGGAGAAGCGCCTTTATTAGCTCTGATAATAGCATTTATTCTCCGATTAGCACCGACGAACTCATCATATTCTTTTTATCATAACATCAATTTAGGAATCTTTATCTTTATCTCAATCATCGTCTTCATTTTTTTAGGATTATCTAATAGTATTGAAGAAATTTTAGCAGAAAGAAAAAATATACTTAGAGAGAAACTGCTCAACCTACGAATGTCACATTATTTACTTTCCAAAGTATTCGTTTTGGGTTTGTTTTCAATTGCTCAGGTCGTATTATACTTTTTTGTATCTTCCTTGATCCTAGATATCAGAGGAATGTTTATGCCATATTTTACTTACCTCTTTTTATCTTCTGTGACCGGTTATTCGATCGGATTATTGATTTCAAGTTTCTTAAACGATAGTAAGGCAATCATCAATATACTTCCCTTAATATTGATTCCTCAAATCATTTTTGGCGGAGCGATTATCGAATATGAAAAGATGAACAGAAACATAAAACTTGTCGATGCAAATCCTATTCCGGAAGTGGTTCAGGTAATGCCTTCCCGATGGCTTTTTGAAGGATTATATACTTCTCAATCCAAATTGAACCCATACGATAAAGCCATTGAAGATCTGGATGAAAAAAGAAAGAAGTTGTCCGATTTAAAGGGAAATGATTACTTGTATAGTCTAAATGATATTTATAAAGATATGAGTGAAAAAACAAAAAAATACCCAAAAGAAAAATATACTAATCAATATCTCAATCTTACCGTAAGCTTAATGGATGGGAAATTTCTCAATCAAAATAAAAATGTATTTCTCTCAAGTTACAAACTATCTATGGGAAAACGCTTTAAAACAATATACTTCAACCTCTTAATTAGTTTTATTGCAATACTGTTCCTTAATTTTATTACGCTGTTTAAGTTGAAATATTTCTACAAAGAATAAAAAAACTTGTCAAAATTTAGAGAATTATTAAAATTTGTATATATAAGAGTGTGAACACAGATTTAATAGCATAAATGTGATTTTTAAAAAGGAGACAATATGGTCAAAAAACTCATCACTGTATATGGCATGACCTGCGAGAAATGTCGAACAACAATTATTCATGGTTTAGAACGTGTAAATGGCATCGATCGTGTGAGTGTAAATTTGCCTGATTCCTTAGTTGAAGTCAATTTTGATCCAGAGATCATTACAATTGATGAAGTTAAAGAAAAAATTACTGATCTGGGATATGATCCCATGTAATCTTTAGGGAGGAAAAATGAAAGTAGCAAGTTTTAATGATATTACGCTAGAAGATGTAAATATAGATGGTGCTTTAAATACCAAAATCAGATGGCTGATCGGTCAAAAAGATGGCGCACCCAATTTTGCCCTCAGAATGTTTGAAGTTGAAGCAGGTGGTCATACCCCTTTACATTCTCATGATTATGAACATGAAGTTTTTGTACTTGATGGAGAGGGTATTTTTGTCTGTGCTGAAGGTGAAAAACCCTTTAAAGCATGGGACGTAATCTACGTTGATCCAAGTATAGAGCATCAGTTTAAAAATACTGGAAATACAACCATGAAGTTTTTATGTATCATACCACATGATAAACCAAAAGTAAAAAAAGCGATTAATCCATTTGCTTCTGGCACGGCTAATAATTGCTAACATTCTGAAAAAAAGATAATAAGAAAGATTACTCAAGAATATTTATAATATGAGCCTGCATAAAGCGCAGGCTCTTTTCAGATTGGAGTGTTTATGAAAAAGAAAAATTTGGCATTCTTAAAAAGTCTAACTCAAAGTATTGCCCCTGCTGGTCAGGAAAAACATGTTCAACATCTGTTTATAGATTACGTAAAACCATATTCAGATGATATTATTAAAACACGACTTGGAAGCGTAATTGCCGTGAAAAAAGGAACTTCTGATATGAAGATTTTACTTTCAGGTCATGCAGATGAAATTAGTTTGATGGTCAATTATATTGATTCCGATGGATTTATCTATTTCAAGGAAATGGGCGGCTTTGATGCTGTTCTTTTGCCTGGTATGAGAGTGAACATCTATCATGAAAATGAAGTCGTTAAAGGCATAGTCGGAAGAGTGCCTTTACATTTGCTCCAAAATGATAACGGAGCTGTAAAATCAAAAGATCTTTGGATCGATATCGGCACATCTTCCAAAGAGGAAACCTTAAAAAAAGTTGACTTAGGGGATGTGATTGTCTGGACAGGAGAATTTTTTGCACTCAATGATGACTTTTATGTCTCAAAAGCCTTTGACAACCGCGTCGGTGTCTATACTTGTGCCAGAGTGATTGAAGAACTTAGTAAGACAACCACTTATGCCAGTATCTATTCAGCATCAAATGTTCAGGAAGAAGTTGGTGCACGTGGTGCGAAAACATCTGCTTTTGAAATCGAACCCGATATTTGTATTGCAATTGATGTGACATTTGCGATTGATCACCCAAATACAAGTACTAAAGACTCGGCAGACATCAGTCTTGGAAAAGGTCCGGCAATTACAATGGGTTCACGGATTCACCCTAAGCTCTTTAAACGAATTAAAGCTTTAGCTGAAAAGAATAAAATCCCCTATCAATTAGAAATCTGGCCTAAAAATACAGGTACAGACCTTGATGAAATTCATGCAGAAGCAAAAGGATCTGCTGGTGTTCTAATCAGCATTCCTTGTCGTTATATGCATAGTCCTAATGAAATGATTTCATACGCTGATCTGGAAAATACTGTAAAATTGATTACAACTCTGATTAAATCCATTGATAGTGATGAGTGTATTGATATGTTTTAATGAGATAAAGCGGGATGAACTCCCGCTTTTTTAATATTTTTCTTCAAATAAATCTAAAAACTCTTCTGATTTTAGTCTGATCGTATTATCCATTTCATATTTCTTTACGAAATAGTATGATTGGAAGAGCTTTTCTCCTAATACTTCTTTAAAATAATTATTATGTAAATAATGATACAAAGCGACATCAAAGTCCTCAGGCAGTAAATTGATTTTTTTTTCTTTGAGAACTGATTTAGGCATATATCCAGGATCATACGCTACTGGTTCAATTAATGATAATTGATTTTCTATACCATAAAGCATTGATGCGATTACAATACCCAATGCCAAATAAGGATTAGCCGTAGCATCAGAAGTCTTTAGTTCAAAATGAGATATTTGCCTTGCATCAGCATGTGAAATGACCCGTATCGCAGCTTCTCGGTTATCATAACCCCAACAATTATATGCACCACTCCAAAAATGAGGTTTAATTCTCTTAAATGAATTAATACCAGGTGTAGAAATTGCCATAATTGATGGTAAATGATACATTATTCCTGCTAGGGACTGTTTCGCAATGAGATCATTCTCATCGTTGCTGTTGAATGAATTAAAAATATTCTTGCCTTCTTTTTCAATACTAATATGGATATGACAACCGCTCCCTGCAAGATCTTCAAATGGCTTTGCCATAAAATTTGCGATATAGCCTTTTTGATGAGCCACTGCTTTGACTGTATTTCGGAAATGAATTTGATTATCTGCCGACTCCAGCGCTTCTCTGTGTTCTATACTAATTTCATGTTGGCCAAAACCAGATTCAGGATAGTATCTCATCACTTTCAAATTTTGCTGATCTAATTGATCTGATATCTCATTGATCAGGTCTTCGTTTTGATTGTAGGATTGAAATGAGGCAAACAAACTCTTATCATCAAATAGAACTTCCCCTTTTTCGGTTTTTCTATATAGATAAAACTCGTTCTCAAAGGAACTCTTGATGACTAATCCCATTGATTGAGCTTTTTGAATCATTCGTTTTAAAAATGATCTTGGACAATGCTCCCATTCTCTTTGATTGGAATGAAGATCACAAATCACCGATGCATGGGCTGAAGAATATGGCAGAATTTTCAGTGAACGCCAATCAGGTTTTAAAAAGATCTCTCCAACAGGGCTTAATCCTGTTCCTTCTACAACTAAGTCTTGTAAACCAGGAACTGATTGTTGCGCCTCACTGATGCTTACAGGATAGTCGATATGATCAGCAATGATGTTTCTATGAATCGCTTTGGCACGAATTATATTCGCATTGTCTGTCCATATACAACGAATAAATTTGACCTGATGATTCTCCAGATATTGGATCAGCTCCTGATGCTCCATTTTATACCTCATTACAAATTTTTTGAAAGAGTTTTTGGTTCAGATCAAATGTTTTCTCATCCATAATAGATTTTAAAGCATTGAGATAGTGTTCTTTTTCAATACCCGGTATGAGTTGCTCTTTTGCTGCATAAGCAAGTAAGGCAACGTTCTGCATACGTGCATCACTCAATTCATCGATGAATACTCGGTGCTCTTTCACTTGCAGTGTCTTGCATGTTTCTGAAATCTGCTGAACATCTGACTGCTTTTCTTTTCTCAAACGCACATTCAATGATTGCCAGACAGCATCATAATAGAGAAGGGTACCTTCCTGTTTGATATAAGTGTTCAATCCTCTTAGCGCTTCATGACGTTCAAGTGCAATCACTAAATCAGCGTTTTGCAAGCTGTTTAAGGGTGAAAATACTTGTCCCCCCATTCTGATATGAGAAGTGACTGTTCCGCCTCTTTGTGCTAATCCGTGAGTATCGACGCCTTTCACAGCAATTCCCGCAGAATCAATTGCTCGTATAATTGCTTCGCTTAAAAGACCTATTCCCTGACCGCCAACTCCAATTAAATATATATTAAATGCTTTCATTATTCACCTCAACTTTGATTTTCTATAGCATCAGAAGGACAGGTTTGCTTGCATGATCCATCGCCAATGCAAAGGTCTTTTTGTACCCATACACTGCCATCTTCTTTGATCTGATAGCTCGGACATGCAAATGAACTGATACATTTGTAGGATAAATTACATTTCAATCCGACTTTTACAGGCTTCAGAGCTGCTTGCCCTTTTCTTCTGCTTTCTCTGGTAAACTTGAGCATGCAAGGATGTTTGGCAATTACTACATTGAATTCATCTTCCGCTAAAGCTTCTTTAACGGCTTGAGTAAGTTTTGCCTGTTGATAAGTGTCCACTTCCCAGATGTGTTTTACTCCGATACCCTCTAAAACTCTTCGTACAGGGATCTTTTCAGTTATTTCAGTAAAGTTTTTTCCCACGGCAGGATGATCCTGATGACCAGTCATCGCCGTAGTACCGTTTTCCATGATGATCAAGGTATGTTTATGTTTATTGAAAATGGCATTGATGATACCGGGAATTCCAGCGTGGAAAAAGGTTGAATCACCCAAAAAAGAGACAACTTTGCGTTCAGAATTAAATAATGATAATCCCGCCGCTGTTCCATTGGAATGACCCATACACAAAAGAACCTGACCGATCTGATACGGGGGTAAAAATCCTAAAGTATGACATCCGATATCAGCTACAGAAATATCATTTTCACTCAATGCCTGCTTAATCGCATAAAATGCAGAACGATGCCCGCAACCTGGACATAGTTGGGCAGGTCGATCTGAGATAGGGTAGAGGGGTTTTCGTGTCTCAGATTTGATTTTTAGTATGTTTGGCCATGTTTTTTCTAAGACTTCGCTGACTTTATCTGCCGTATATTCGTTTTCCCAGTCAATTAAGTCATTTTTCCCGATGATTTTACACTCAAGCTGATGATCGTATGCAAGCGCTTTGATCTCTTTTTCATGAAGATCATCTAATTCTTCAAGGATTTTAACTTCCTTGTGATTACGTAAAAACTGTAATAGTGTTTGTTCAGGTAAAGGATAACTGATTCCAAGTTTTAAAATGTCAGGTGTGAAGTTGAGATTGTCCTGTATGTCCATTAGAGAAAGAAAGGTTAGCCCAGAAGTAATGATCCCATAATCTCTGTTGTGATGATCAATTACTTGATTAAATTGTGAAGTTTCAGTGTATTTTTTAAATTGATCAAGTTTATTTAGTGCTTTACGTTTTAGTGGAAAAACAAGACTAGTTATAGGAATATACGGACCATTTGCGGGATTAAAACGTGATTGATTGTTTTGAATCTGTTTCTGATATGAAGCAAAATTGACACGTTCTTTAGCATGACAAACATGAGTGGTTAATCTTAGAATTACGGGCATTTTTAACTCAACTGATTTTTTTGCTGCTTCTTTAAACATCAGATACGCTTCTGTTGGGCTATTCGGTTCAAATATGGGAGTGTAAGACATTTGAGCAAAATGACGGTTATCCTGTTCATTCTGTGATGAATTTGCACCCGGGTCATCACCTAAAATGATCACCATGCCACCAATGAGTTCCATCATACTCAATTGAACAAATGAGTCAGCAGCAACATTAAGTCCGACACTTTTGAAGAACACGCAAGATAAATGACCATTCACAGATGCTCCAAAAGCGACTTCTGTGGCAACTTTCTCATTAACTGAAAATTCAAAGTAAAAAGGGTTCTCTTCTTTAGGGATGGCTTTTAATGCTTCAGTTATTTCAGGGGTTGGAGATCCTGGATAAGAAGTGATCACCCTAACGCCAGATTCGACAAATGCACGAACTAAAGCATGGTTCCCCATCATAATTTCTGAAAAGGATGCTTCATTAATCAATCGTTGACCTATATCATTCATTGTAAACTCCTGCTTTTTTTCTTGTTTTTTTATAATCTAAGTAGAAAGATTATCCTTGTCAATAAGAAATTCTTTGAAATTATTAGTCGGTATATTATTTTCTTCATTCTACACGGATTCCTGTGTACAGCATAATATCGTTCTGTAAGCATCCCTGCTTGCAGCATAATATCGTTCTGCATGCATCCCTGCTTGCAGCATAATATCGTTCTG
>CAZNKI010000013.1:38716-75310 GCA_964573665.1 uncultured Candidatus Cloacimonadota bacterium
TTGCAGCATAATATCGTTCTGCATGCATCCCTGCTTGCAGCATAATATCGTTCTGCATGCATCCCTGCTTGCAGCATAATATCGTTCTGTAAGCATCCCTGCTTGCAGCATAATATCGTTCTGTAAGCATCCCTGCTTGCAGCCTTTGTTCAACATTAATCCCTGCTTCCAGCTTAAAACGCAAGTAACGAAATGAAATAAATAGCCACTCGTCATAAAATAGGTACAATCTACAAGCATCTCAATTCCATCCGGCACAATGATTTATACGACCATCTCCATTCCCCTCTGTGGAGGGGTGGACGCCTTGGCGGACGGGGTGGTCATGTGAAATTGCATCTTTTTTTGATGTAAGAAGTTCATCGCTCCATAGGATTCTGTCACAGCTACGCTGTTCAGAAAATCGCTAATATCACGCTTATAAATTATGAAGAATTACATAAGACATTTTCACATTTGTTGGGATGTGCGAAACGAAGTGCCGTACATCCGAAAACTATTCTCTCACAATAAGTTCCATCGTGTTTTAAGTGGTAAATTAATCCTTTTTTCAGATATCTCATTCATAGTGATGTTTATAATAACTAATCAACCCGATTTTAAAACAAGCTCTCTCTTCACACCCAGTAATCGTTCCCTTGATCCTTCATTTTCCACCGATTCTACAAAATTGAAGCTCTTTCTGATATCCATTTGTGGCACATAATTCAAAATATAATACCCTTTCACTACTGCCAAGAGTTTCAACCGAACACATTCAGCCACACTCAGATTCTTGATCAAAGAAGATAATATCTCTTTCATCTCATCCACAGATCGATCATTCAACCCAAATCGATGTACTATTGCATACACCAGCATCAAAAAGACAGAATAAGCACTCATACCGCGTTTTCGTAAATGAGGATAACGTATCTTGTACATTTGAGTATAGCGACCCATGTCCTTCTTAAATCCTGCACTTAATTCCCCATAAAGCATTTTAATCATGGCGTTCATCTGGATTATCCGATAATTCTGTACCTGCATTTCTTTCTTTTTGTAATTACGACTGATACAGATGCGACCTTCACGAAACCATGCTACTCTTAAATCATTAATCTTCTTTGGAAAATCAAAGTTTGTCTCTGAAAAATAAACTCTCATCTTCACCTCCTTGTTGGGAGCGTAGGCGTCCCCGCCTACGAAATAAATATCGTTCTGCAAACATCCCTGTTTGCAGCATTATATCGTTCTGCACGCATCCCTGCTTGCAGCAAAAGTACCGCAAACTACCAGTTTGCCCACTTTCGTTCTGTAAGCATCCCTGCTTGCAGCTTAAATCGCTTGTTGAGATGTGCGAAACGAAGTGCCGTACATCCGAAAACCAAATCTATCATCGAGAATAATGATTTTTTTCTGACTGTCAAGAACTTTTTCTACAGGATAGAAATAAGTGTTGAGTGAGTGATAAATCATACTTAAGCGATCAAATGTTAATTTATTGATTGATTCCGAAGACGTTTAATCACACCATCTACACTGATCATAAAAATAATTAAAAAATCTTCTTGACTGAAAAATGCTATTTAGCTAAATAGGAAAATAGAAAATTAGAAGAGGCGAAAATGAGTACAGTAAAAAATGTGGAACAAATGGCTCAAATCTTTAGTGCATTAGGACATCCATCAAGATTATTAATGATAAAAGCACTTCAAGATAAAGAACACTGTGTTTGTGAATTAAAAGAAATTGTTGGTTCTGAGATGCCGACGGTATCAAAGCACCTTTCTGTGCTAAAAAATGCGGGAATAGTTGATTCAAGGAAGCAGAATAATCAAGTGTTTTATCGCTTAGTGTATCCTTGTGTGCTTGAATTTATCCGATGTATTTCTGAGAATCAACAAAATGAAAGTGTTTTGAGTTAGTCATGGAACCGGCTCAACTCAAGACGAAAATGCCGATTAGTAATGGACTCAGAAATTACGAAATCAACTTTTTTCTTCTAATTCAAAGATCTTAAATAAGGAGATATGATGAATGAAAAACTGAAAGAACTCAAAATATTGCTGATAATGATCACAATATTTCTGGTGGCTTATTTTATTCCTTTTGATTCAGACCAATTCAGAAATGGTATTCATGAAGCCTTTTTTATGCTTCAGGATTATGCCCGATTGCATGTCTTGTTATGTTTAGTGCCTGCACTCTTTATAGCTGGTGCTGTAAGCGTATTTGTCAGCAAAGGTGCGGTGATGAAATACCTTGGACCAACAGCAAAGAAATGGATTGCTTATTCGGTTGCCTCTGTTTCTGGGGCTGTTTTAGCTGTTTGCTCCTGTACAATTTTGCCTCTTTTTAGTGGAATTTACAAAAGAGGTGCAGGACTCGGACCCGCGATTGCCTTTTTATATTCAGGCCCGGCAATTAATATACTGGCGATTATTATGACTGCACGAATCTTAGGAATTGAGATTGGTATTGCCAGAGCTGTTGGGGCTGTTGCATTTAGTGTAATTATTGGTTTTATAATGCATTTGCTGTTTAGAAAAGAAGAACAGGAACGTCAAGATGGAATGATGAATAATGGACTTGAAGAAGAGGGAAGACCTTTGTGGCAAACGCTGATCTTCTTTGTGCAAATGATCATCATTCTTTTAGTCTTAAACTGGGCAAAACCCAATGATGCGACAGCCTCTCCCTTTATGAACTGGATGTATGCCTCAAAATGGATGCTTTCAGGTATAATCGCCTTTATCTTTGGTTTGACCCTGAGTTTCTTTTATGGTTTTAAAATGTGGAAAGTGATTCTGTCAGCACTCATTACAATTGTTACAGCCTTTCTGTTTAAAGGTCAGCCTTTGTTGCCTTATGTCGTTGCTGTTACGATGTTTACAGCTTTCATGATTTTTGAAAAAGGTGAATTGAAAGATTGGTTGGATGCAACATGGGATTTCACTAAACTGATTCTACCGCTCCTTTTTATTGGGGTGATGATTGCTGGTTCGCTACTTGGCAGACCTGGTTTTGAAGCTTGGATTCCTTCCTGGTGGATTGAAAGTGCCGTTGGCGGAAATTCCTTGTTTGCAAATTTATTTGCCTCAATATCTGGAGCTTTTATGTATTTTGCCACCTTAACTGAAGTGCCGATTCTGCAAGGTTTGTTAGGCAGTGGAATGGGTAAAGGTCCTGCTTTGGCACTACTTTTATCGGGTCCTGCGTTATCATTACCCAGTATGCTGGTGATAAATACAGTTTTAGGCTTTAAAAAAACAGCAGCATTTGTTATTTTGGTTATACTGATGTCAACGATCACGGGTTACTTGTTTGGAGCTTTATTATGATGATGGCTTGGTTTGAAACTCTGACGATGGCATTATACGCCAATCCGGGAGTTGCGATCATGGCGTCTTTTGCCTGGGGGATCCTGAGTATTCTACTCAGTCCTTGTCATTTGGCGAGTATCCCCTTGATTATTGGCTTTCTGAATGGGCAAAAGGATAAATCTGTATGGAATTCTTTTAAACTTTCTTCCTACTTTACTCTTGGAATTCTTCTGATGATGGGCATCATTGGTTTGATTACCGGTTTGTTAGGGCGGATGATGGGAAATATTGGCTCATGGGTTGAACCTGTGATGGGAGTCATTTTTATCTTGATATCGCTTCTGATTGCTGATATTTTGCATTTACCTTCTTTTGGTCATCATCAACTACACCATGGTAAAGGTAAAGGTATTTTAGGTGCTTTACTCATGGGTTTTGTGCTTGGCATCGCTTTAGGACCATGCTCTTTTGCCTTTATGGCGCCTATTCTCGGAATTGTTTTTAGTTCATTTCAAACTCAAATGATTTATTCTTTATCTCTGCTTTTGGCTTATATCATTGGGCATTGTTTGGTGATCATCCTTGCAGGTACTTTTTCTACAGTAGTTGAAAACTATCTGCATTGGACAAATAAAAACAAGACAACCCTCATTGTTCGCAGAGTTTGTGCGGTGTTGGTCTTTATATCAGGCATTTACCTGATGATTAAAAAATATATTTAGGAGGAATTATGATTATCAAAGTATTAGGAACGGGTTGTGCAAAATGTAAAAAATTGGAAGAAAATGCCTTAAAGGCAATTGCTGAAACAGGTCTGGATGCAAGCGTTGAAAAAGTTACTGATTTAAACAAAATCATGGATTATGGGGTCATGATGACTCCGGCTCTGGTGATTGATGATAAAGTGGTAGCTGCAGGCAAACTGCTTTCTGCAGGTGATATCATAAATTTGATAAAGAAATAAGGAGATTGAAAATGGGAGACTGTAAATGTTCATGTGGATGTGCCAGTAATACCTCACGAAAAAGTGTTTACCCTTGTGCTGGAGCAAGTAATGTTGGTAAGATCTCAATGGATTTGGCGATAAAACTGCATCAGCTGGAAAAATATAAAATGAGCTGTACTGCTGGCGTTGGTGGAGATATCTGCTCTTTTGTTGATTCTGCCAAAGGTGATGATAATATTAACCTTTTGATTGATGGATGCCCTGTAGCTTGTTTGAAAAAAATGTTTGATAATAAAGGTATTGAAAACTACGATCATATCGTTTTAACTGAAATGGGCATCAAAAAAGAAGGTGTTTTCGAATATGACCCTTCACATATTGACCGCTTAGTAAATGATATTAAAGAAATGGGCTTATAATGAAAAAAATACTACTACTCATAATGATTGCAATATGCACTCTTGCTCTTTTTGCTAAAGAAGAAGCGAAACCAGCACCAAAGAAAAAACCTCTGGTCACTTTTTTAGAAATCGGGGCTGAAACCTGTATTCCCTGCAAAATGATGAAACCCGTTATGAAAGATATTCAGGAAGAATATAAAGATAAGATTGATGTTATTTTTCATGATGTCAGTAAAGATCGTGAAGTCGCTAAAAAATATAATATCAGAGTGATCCCCACTCAGGTCTTTCTTGATAAAGATGGCAAAGAATTTCATCGGCATGAAGGCTTTTATCCCAAAGAAGAAATAAAAAAAATTGTTGATCAGCATCTGGGAATTAAAAGATCTGAAAAGAAATAAATTATTAAAAGGATAAATGAGAGTTTATCCTTTTTTTTGTTAAAAGGAGATCACATGTCAAAAGAAACAGTAAAACACGATGGTATCAGTTTCTTTGAAAAATACCTTACCCTCTGGGTAGTTGCATGTATGGCAGTTGGAATACTGATTGGTAAATATCTGACCTCAGTGCCTGCTTTTCTTGGTCAATTCGAATATGCTCAGGTATCAATACCTATTGCCATTTTAATCTGGCTGATGATTTATCCCATGATGATGAAAGTTGATTTTGCCAGTATTAAAAATGTTGGGAAAAATCCAAAAGGACTCTATGTTACATGGATAACGAACTGGTTGATCAAACCATTTACAATGTATTTTATCGCTTGGTTTTTCTTCTACGTTGTATTTAAATCATTAATCACTGCAGATTTAGCAAAAGATTATCTGGCTGGAGCAATTCTCTTAGGAGCTGCACCATGTACTGCAATGGTCTTTGTTTGGAGTCATCTGACAAAAGGTAATCCCGCTTATACCGTTGTTCAGGTGGCAACCAATGATCTCATCATTCTACTTGCCTTTACGCCTATTGTCGCGTTTCTTTTAGGAATTGGTGGCATTAGTATCCCCTGGAATACCTTATTGCTTTCTGTCGTACTTTTTGTGGTGATCCCTTTAAGCGCTGGAGTTTTGACAAGAAGCTCTGTGATTAAACATAAAGGCATTGAATACTTCAATAATAGATTTATTACGAAGTTTAATCACATCACAATTATTGGACTATTACTCACGTTAATCATAATATTTGCTTTCCAAGGAAAAGTAATTTTAGATAATCCGCTACATATTCTTCTGATCGCGATCCCATTAACAATTCAAACATTCCTGATTTTCTTTATCGCTTATCTTTCTGCTAAAAGATTAAAATTAGCGCACGATATTGCAGCTCCAGCTGGAATGATCGGTGCTTCAAACTTCTTTGAGCTATCAGTTGCCGTAGCTATTTCCTTGTTCGGTATGACTTCTCCTGTGGCTCTTGCTACAATTGTTGGGGTTTTAGTCGAAGTACCTGTAATGCTGAGTTTGGTTAATATTGCCAATAGAACAAAACATTGGTTTCCAAGATAAATAATAAAGGATAACAAGATGAAAAAAGTATTAGTATTATGCACTGGCAATTCTTGCCGAAGTATCATGGCAGAAGCCTTAATCAATCATTATCTTAAAGATCAGTGGCAAGCCTTTTCCGCTGGCGTATCTCCTTCAAAAGTAAATCCAAGAGCGATCCAGGTTATGAACGAAATTGACATTGATCTATCTCAATACCGTTCTAAATCAGTCAATGAATTCCTTCAAAGAGATGATCTCGATTTAGTCATAACCGTCTGTGATCATGCCAAAGAATCATGTCCTGTTTTTCTGAAACCAGTGAAAAGTGTGCATATCGGTTTTGAAGATCCCGCAGATTACAATGATGCCGAGGATGATATTGCCTTGCCTATTTTCCGTCGTGTGAGAGATGAAATCAAACAACAGCTCATAGAATATTTAAAGAATATATGAATTACTATATTTCTCTTGAATGGTTCAACTAAACTTTACAGATATTATGAATATTCTGTTTATAATTATTATTTGACAAAAAACTTAACAAAAATTAACAGTGTTAAATAGGAAGGTTTGATATTAATTGTTAGTTTAAAGCATGATGTTTGGGATACTGTCCTAAATATAAACAAGAGATATCAAATACTTAAATGAGAGATGAGTAAATGCAGGAGATAGTATGAGGAAATGGATTTTTTTTGTTATTCTATTAATTGGAGTTAACACTTTACTTGCTTTATCATTACATGAAAGCAATACTAAAAAAATTGTTGATGAAGCAATTCTTGAAGCGGGAGATTTTAACTTAATTACCAACAACTTTGGTTTAATAGGAAAAATTTCATCTAATGTTTCAAATCTTACTTATCCAAAGAATTCGAATATTAATCATTTGTACATCGGTGCATTGTGGGTCGGAGGAACTAAACACAGAAGAAATGAAAATAATGAAAAATTATACTGGAAACAAGGGCATTTCCCTCCAACTTCATATAGTCATGATATAATTTCTGTATCCGATCCTTCATGGAATAGCAGTCTGATTGCAGTGATTGATACACTTGTCTCTGTTGGTTTTGATGGAGATAATCTTGTTAATGAATTATTACCTGCTTATAATCCTTTAGAATTCACGGATATAAATAATTATTATTATGAAAACGACAAAGTTCTTACTGGAATTATGGGAAATCCGCATCCTAGAGATTTTATGATTCCTGATCCTCAAAATAATTATTGTTTTACGATACCTAACAATACTACGATTACGAGTGAAGGATATGAAACTAAATATTCTTATTTCTATGATTATAGCCCTTTCAATTTTAGTGGACAAAGAGATTATGGTGATGATGCTGATGACTCAAATCATATACCTTTAGGATTAGCGATATCACAGGAAATATTTACTTGGCCTGTTAAAGGATATGATTATATGTTTTTTATTAAGAATGTTATAAAAAACTCAAGTCCCGTTGATACAATTTTTAATTTCGTTGTATCATACTATTATGATGCAGATATCGGATTTATGTCAAATGATGATAGAAGTGGGTGTATAAGCTCAGTAAATGATGCTTTTGCTTTTTCTTTCGATAGTGATTTTGATAGTGGATTAGCTCCTTTCTATGTAGCACTTAAAGTATTAAATGATCAGGTAGATATCAATCGTTGTGTTTCTACTTGGAGAGTTTCAAATGGTCCTGATGATAAAAATCCATTAAATTACTGGAATTTGAATAATAAAACAGCAAATGAAAAATACTGGTTGATGACAGAAAGAAATCCCAATGTCGCAAATTATAAATTTCTAAACATTCCTGATATTGTAGATAATAACTATCATATCTCGATTAATCCTGAAACAAATGATACAAGATTTTTATATTCTGTATATGGCCAGAACTCAACAGGAAATGTTGGAATGTGTTTGGCACCAGGAGAATCAAAAACTTTTTATACTGCTGTATTTTTTGGAGAAACAATACAAGAATTATTGAGTAGAAATTTTTTAGTTAATCAATTTCATGCGTCTTCATTTAACTCCGAAATGTTAATTAACAAACCTTCTCGTCCTTATCTCAAAGATGTTGTTTCAAATAACAAAACATCTATCGATGTAAACTGGCATTGTTATAGTCAGCCTTATTATCTAGATATTCACTGGAGAGATATGACAAATAAATCACCATGGATGACAAGTGCAGTTCCTGCTAATTCAACCTCTTATCGCATCGAAAATCTTGTAAATGATCATGTTTATCAAGTAAAGATAGTCTCTCAGCATAAGGAAGGTAATTTGTGGTATGACCCCATGGAATCTTCAATAAAAGAAGTACAAGTGGGAAATATCATAGATCCAATTGGTTCTAATAACCTTATCATGCTAAAGAACTTTCCGAATCCATTCAACCCTAATACTAATATCTACTTCCAGTTATTTCAAGAAGATTTAATTTCCTTAAATATATTCAATGTTAAAGGAGAAGTAGTAAAAACTTACAAAGAAAAAGTATATCCTCAAGGTGAAAATTATATTAACTGGGATGGTACAGACAATGATCAGAATAAGTGTGCATCAGGGATTTACTTTTATCAGGTAAAAAGTTCAAAAGGTTCACAAACAAAAAAAATGCTAATGTTGAAGTAAAACAACAGCTCATTGAATATTTATTCAGCATATGAGAGCTTTGAATATGTCATGGAGCCGGCTCGGCTCGAGCCGCAAATATTGATTAATAGGTAACTCTTAAAATCAGTAACACTAGTATTTCTAATTAAAAGTTCTCTGTATAAAAAATAAGATTTGCTTTATAAGCCTTTTTAAAAGATATTTTAAATAGAGGTGTTTATGAAGCAAATTTTCATTTTTATAATCTTTGTATTATTATATAATCTCCATGCTGAGGAGAAAAATAGAAGTACCACAGTCATGTTCCCTTTTGTCTTATATACGGGTGAAACATCCTTTACAGGCGGTGCTTTTGCGATAAAAACCATTCGTCCTGAAAATCAGGAAATGAGCATCCCACCAACCACTTACCTAATCAACGGGATGTTTAGTGTCAAAAAAAATGCCCTGATCTTTACACAAACGGAACAGATCTTTCTTGATGGAAAACTGATTATTACCCCTTTTATAAAATATCAGAATTGGCCAACGGAGTTCTACGGTATTGGTAATGAGACTCGTGAAGAGGATATGAGTAAGTACACTCAGGAAAATTTTGAAGTTCGCTTTGATTCAAGGTATCGTCTCATCAAAGATATTTCTCTTAAAGGTGGGCTCCGTTATCAGAAAACAAACTTGCTTAACAAAGAAATCCCTGAAATGTTTCTTGATGAAATTCCTGGAACTGATGGCTTTACATTATACGGGAGCAATATTGGCATTGAGCTGGATACGCGTGATAATTCCATTTATCCTTCAAAAGGCTGGTACCTTAGTTATCTTTATTCTAATTATTATGATATCTTTAATGCAGAACATGCTTATGTCAGCGATCGAGCGGAAATCAGATATTTTCATTCAATCAATGATCAAAGTGTCCTGGCATTGCAAGGCGTCCTAAAAAACAGCAGTGCAAAAGCCCCATTTTCTGAAATGTCGCTACTTGGAGAGGAATTGAGAGCTTATAAACCCCAAAGATTCATTGATCATGATCTCTATGCACTTAAAGCAGAATATCGGATTTTCCTATGGGAAAGCACCTGGAAAAAAAGATTAGGCTTTGTCGCTTTCTCTGAAATAGGCCAGATCGCAAAAGATATGAAGGATTTTAACACTGATGATATCAAATACTCTTTAGGCGGGGGGATCAGATTTAGTATCATCCCTTCAGAAAAACTTAATCTACGCCTTGATCTTGCCAAAGGAGATGATTCATTTCAGGTCACTTTTATCGCCAGAGAATTCTTTTAAGATCTGATGATAGTTAAATAGCTTTTTTTGAAATATTTATTATAAGCCTCATACTTTTCTCTTGACATATTTTTAGTTAATTACTATTTATGAAAATATAGTAGAGACCTTGCATGCAAGGTCTCTACAGAAAATGAGGATATTATTATATATGAACAACTTTAAAGAGAAAGCTGATTTAATATGGAGAGTGGCAGATCTCCTGAGAGGTGATTATAAACAATCAGATTATGGAAAAGTGATATTGCCGATGACTGTTCTTAGGCGCTTAGATTGTGTGCTTGAACCAAGCAAACAAAAAGTCTTAGATTATCTGCCAAAAGTTGAATCTTTAAAAGATAGTGCCAAAGATATTGCACTTAATAAAATTGCAGGTTTTAATTTTCATAATAGAAGTCAGTATAATTTTGACAAACTAATTGCCGATCCAAACAATGTGTCTGTAAATCTGAGAAACTTTATAAATGGATTTTCATTAAGTGCCAGAGAAATCATTGAATATTTCAATTTCGATGACCAGATAGAAAGAATGGATGATCCCAAAACAGATATCCTGTTTCGGGTCGTTAAAGCTTTTCAGGAAATCGATCTCAAAGACATGGATTCAATGGATATGGGCTATGTATTCGAAGATCTCATCAGAAGATTTGCCGAACAATCCAATGAAACAGCTGGAGAACATTTTACACCAAGAGAAGTAATTCGCTTGATGGTGAATGTTCTCTTTATTGAAGATAAAGACATCCTAACTCAAGAAGGTATTGTTAAAACCTTATACGATCCTGCTTGTGGTACAGGTGGCATGCTTTCTGTTGGTGAACAATATGTTAAAGAACTTAACCCTAAAGCAGAACTGAAAGTATTTGGACAAGAAATCAATCCCGAATCCTATGCCATTTGCAAATCAGATATGCTTATCAAAGGGCAAAACCCAAGCAATATCAAATTTGGGAATACTTTTACTATGGACGGTCTGGAAGATGAAAAATTTGATTATATGCTCTCGAACCCGCCTTTTGGTGTCGATTGGAAAAAAGCAGAAAAAATAATCAAAACAGAAGCAGAAAGCAAAGGGATGAGTGGAAGATTTGGGGCTGGATTACCTCGCATTAATGATGGATCTCTTCTCTTTTTGCAACACATGATCTCCAAAATGAAATTAAGCGGAACGCGTATAGCTATAGTTTTTAATGGATCACCATTGTTTACAGGCTCTGCTGATAGCGGTGAGAGTAATATCAGAAAGTGGATCATTGAAAATGACTGGTTAGAAGCTGTTATAGCGCTCCCTGATCAGTTATTTTATAACACTGGCATCAGTACCTATATCTGGTTGATTACAAATCAAAAAAGCCATGAGCGAAAAGGGAAAATCCAACTGATTAATGCTACAGGTGCAAAAGATGAAGAACTGATTAAAGCAGGTAAACTGGATTTCAATCGCTTTTGGCAAAAAATGGATCGCAGTTTAGGCAATAAACGAAAAAAAATTGCCGAGAATGGTAATACAAAAGGTATTGGCTTTATTACTCAACTCTATGGAAATTTTGAAGAAAATGAATTTGTGAAGATATACCCCAATGAATTCTTCGGTTTTTGGAGAATTACAGTTGAACAACCATTAATTGAAAATGATAAAATTGTAAAAGTCAAAGGACAACCAAAAGCAGACACCTCCTTAAGAGATTATGAAAACATTCCTTTTTTAAAAAAGGGTTTTAACGGAAGTCTCGTTCGGCAAACCATTGACGAATATTTTGAAAGAGAAGTAAAACCACATTTACCTAATGCCTGGATTGACAATAGTAAAACTAAGATTGGCTATGAAATCAATTTCACCAAATATTTTTATGAGTTCAAACCCCTAAGATCTTTAGCTGAAATCAAAGCAGATATCCTGGCTTTGGAAGAGAAGACCTTTTCTGCAGAAAAAAGCATTTTAGAGGATTGATCTATATGAAGAATTATCCAGACCAAAATCAAAACATGATTATTTACAACACAGTTGATGGAAAAGCAAAAGTCACTCTTTATGCAAAAGATGGAAATGTTTGGATGAATCAAAGTCAAATCGCAGAACTTTTTGACACCTCAAAACAAAATATTGGTCAACACATATCTAATATTATCTCTGAGAATGAGTTACAAGAACATTCAGTTGTAAAGAATTTCTTTACAACTGCCTCTGATGGAAAAGATTATAATGTCACTTTTTACTCATTAGAAATGATTTTAGCTATTGGTTTTCGTGTTAGAAGTAAAAGAGGGACTCAATTTAGAATATGGGCAAATCAAAACCTTAAAGAATACATGATAAAAGGTTTTGTAATGGATGATGAAAGATTAAAAAATCCTGATGGAAGACCAGATTTTTTTGATGAACTTCTTGAACGAATCAGAGAAATAAGAGCATCCGAAAAGAGATTCTATCAAAAAGTTCGTGATCTCTTCTCACTAAGTAGTGATTATGATAAAACTGATAAAGCAACTCAAATGTTTTTTGCTGAAGTACAAAATAAACTAATTTATGCTGTTACTGGAAAAACAGCTGCTGAACTCATAGTCAGCCGTGCAAATGCAAATCAACCCAATATGGCACTTACCTCTTGGGAAGGGAGTGTTGTCCGAAAACAAGATATCATTATCGCAAAAAACTACTTAAAACAAGATGAAATAGATACGCTCAATCGGCTGGTCGTTATATTTTTAGAAAGTGCTGAATTAAGGGTGAAGAGCCGAAAAGATATTAGAATGAGTTTCTGGCGTGATAATGTTGATAAAATCCTTGAATTTAATGACAAGCCTGTCTTAAAAAACACAGGAACAATCACGCATCAAATGATGGAAGAAAAGGTTCGTCTGATCTATGAAGAATTTGATAAAAACAGGAAAGCTCAAGAAGCCCATCAAGCAGACGAAGAAGATTTGAAAGTATTAGAAGACTTGGAAAAAGAGATAAAGAACATAAAATGAATAAATACGATAAATATAAAGACAGTGACATCGAATGGATTGACCTTAGTAAAACTAAGATTGGCGATGTAATCAATTTCACCAAGTATTTTTATGAGTTCAAACCTCTAAGAACTTTCGCAGAAAAAATGTCTGATATCCTGATTTTAGAAGAGAAAACTCTGGAAGGCGAATAAAGAGTGTTGGAATCATGAGAGAGAACAATGAAATAATTAAGACATCTTTTGAAAATTTGTTTAATGAAGTTTCATTGCTTATAGATCATTCAAAGTCGAGAGTTGTCCAGTATATTAATAGTGAAATTATCTTGTTATACTGGGACTTAGGCCGTATTATCAGTAAGAATATTTTAGAAAATTCAAGAGCTGATTATGGAAAACAGATTTTAAAGGAATTGAGCAAAGAACTATCAATAATACATGGCAAAGGTTTTAGTGAAACGAATCTAAGAAACTGCATAAAGTTTTTTCAGATTTATCCAGACCAACAAATTCCTCACTCACTGAGTGATAAATTGAGTTGGACACATATCCGAAATCTGATATATATAGAAGATGATTTAAAAAGAAATTTCTACATTGAAATGACTGCCTACGAAAGATGGTCTGTCAGAACTATGCTTGATAGGATTGACAGTATGTTGTTTGAAAGAACTGCCATTTCAAGAAAACCGGAAGAAACAATAATGAATGAACTTGAATCCTTAAAAGATACGAAATCAATTTCACCTGATTTAACATTTAAAGACCCTTATGTGCTTGATTTTTTGGATCTCCATGATACTTACAGCGAAAAAGATCTTGAGAATGCCATTTTAAGAAAAATGAAAGAATTCCTTATTGAGCTTGGGGCTGATTTTGCCTTTATGGGTCAGCAAAAAAGAATCACAATAGATCATGAAGATTATTATATTGACCTCCTTTTTTATCATAGAAGCTGGAGACGACTTCTTGTTATTGAACTTAAACTTGGAAAATTTAAAGCTGAATATAAAGGGCAAATGGAGCTTTATCTCCGATGGCTTGAAAAACATGAGATGAGAGAAGGGGAAAGTAAACCAGTGGGGTTGATTCTTTGTGCTGAAAAGAAAAAAGAACAAGTAGAATTAATGACCCTTGATAATGAACTGATCGAAATTGCAGAGTATAAAACGAATATTCCTGATAAAACAATATTTGCTGAAAAACTTCATCAGGCGCTCATTGAAGCCCGAAAAGAGTTTGAGAATAGAGAAGAGAAACTATGAAAAAATACGATAAATATAAAGACAGTGGCATCGAATGGATTGGCGAGATACCTACTCAATGGGATTCGACAAAACTTAAATTTTTAGGTGAATCCATAATTGGCATTATTTATAGTCCTGATAATGTTGTTAATGAAGGTGAAGGAATACTTGTCCTTAGATCTTCCAATATCCAAGATGGGAAATTAGCATTTGAAGATTGCGTTTATGTTAAAAAAGAAGTCCAGGAAAAGCATCTTGTAAAAAGAGGTGATATTCTGCTTTGTGCACGGAATGGTAGTGCTCATTTAGTTGGAAAATCTGCGTTTATTGAAAAGAAAAATGTGGGAGCAACTTTTGGTGCGTTTATGTCGATTGTTCGATCAAACTTAGATAAATATTTGTTTTATTTTTTCAATTCCCAGGTTTTTAAAGCACAAACTGGTCTTTTTTCAACAAGTACTATTAATCAATTAACATCTGATACTTTGAATAATTTGTTTATTTCTTTTCCAAGAGATAAGCAAGAACAAACCATTATCACCAATTACCTCGACCGTAAAACTACCGAGATAGACGCTCTAATTGCAGACAAGAAGCGGCTTTTGGAACTCTATGAAGAAGAAAAGACAGCTATCATCAACCAAGCAGTCACTAAAGGCATCAATCCTTCTGTAAAAATGAAAGATTCTGGCATAGAATGGCTGGGCGATATTCCAGAACATTGGGAAGTGAAGAGGTTGAAGTATGTGGTTATTGAAAAACTTAAGTATGGTGCAAATGAATCTGCAGATGAAGAAAATAGAGAAAACCCAAGATACATAAGAATTTCAGATTTTGGAAATGATGGTAAGTTAAAAGCAGACACATTTAAGTCTCTACTTCCAGAAAAAGCAAATGAGTATTTGCTTTTTGAAGGGGATATTTTGTTCGCAAGAAGTGGTGCTACTGTTGGCAAGACATTTCAGTTTAAAGATTTTAATGGGATTGCTTGTTTTGCTGGTTATTTAATTAAAGCTTCACCTAATCCTAATATTATTACATCTGATTATCTATACTATTTTACCAAAACTGGTGCTTATGAAAATTGGAAGAGTAGTATTTTTAACCAAGCGACAATTCAAAATATAGGTGCTGATAAATATGCTTTTTTAGAAATTTCAACACCAGAAAATATACAAGAACAGATCTCCATCGTCAATCATATCGAAACCGAATGCACTCGAATTGAAGCAAAAAAAACAAGAACTCAAAAATTAATTGAGTTATTAACAGAATACCGCACTGCCTTAATTAGCGAAGTAGTGACTGGAAAAGTAAAGGTTATAAGTGATTTTAAGACTACTTAAAACAAAGCTGAATCAATATTTATGTTTTGTTCACGACATAAATGTCGTGAGCAAAAAAGGGAAATGGGTAATATAAATGAAAGATTTGACAAACTCTATCATAGAAAGACAAAACATTTTAAATAATCAATACGCTTTAGAGCGTATTCAGGAATATATTGGTTTACCAGGTATGTTGTTTGAAGGAGAATATCGATTTACAACTAAAATGGTTGCTGATTTTTATGAAATTGAAGAGCGAACAGTAAAGCGCTATTTAGAAAAATATGAAACAGAGCTAAAATATAATGGATACATTTTAAGTCGGGGGAATATGTTGAAAGAATTCAAGTTACAATTTGGTCATGTCATAAATGTCCCTACCAAAACTACTGTTTTAGGATTGTTTAATATAAGATCATTATTAAAGCTGAGAATTATTGATGCTTATCGGAGAAATATATGACAATTATTACAGAAAAGACATTTGAAACCGCCCTGGTTCAGTCTCTTACAGAACATGGAGGTTATACAGAAGGCAATTCTTTAGATTACTCTCCTGATTTAGGTTTGTTTAAACAAGAAATCATTCAATTTTTAAAAGACTCTCAGCCAGAGCGTTGGAATAAAATTACTGCGATTCATGGGAAAGATGCCGAAAATCGAGTAATCCAAAGACTATATAAAGAGCTGGATTTAAGAGGCAGTTTGGATATACTGCGTAATGGCTTTGTTGATTATGGGGTTCGTTTTCAAATGGCTTTTTTTCAACCTGCTTCTGGACTAAATCCCGATGCGTTGAGTTTGTATAGTAAAAACAATTTAAAGGTCTATCGTCAAATATTTTACAGCGCAAGTAATAGAAATAGTATTGATGTTTTAATTTCTCTGAATGGTATTCCATTGGCAACTTTGGAATTAAAAAACCAATTCACAGGTCAAAATGTCGGTAATGCGTTAAAGCAGTATAGTAGCACGCGAGATAATAGAGAAATTCTCTTTACATTTAAAAAAAGAGCTTTAGTTCATTTTGCCGTTGATCAGGATGAAGTCTTTATGACTTGCAAACTGGATGGGAGTAAAACCTATTGGTTACCATTCAATCAAGGCGCAAATAACGGTAAAGGTAATCCCCAAAACCCTAATGGATATCGCACAGCTTATCTGTGGGAAAACATTCTTCCTAAAGACAGTTGCTTAGATATCATCCAACACTTTGTACATTTGCAAACAGAAGAGATAAATATTGAAGGAAAACTGTATAAAAAAGAAAAACTCATTTTCCCTCGATATCATCAGTTAGATGCTGTAAGAAGCATTGGAGAAAAAGTGTTAAGTGTCGGTATAGGTAAAAACTACCTGATTCAACATTCTGCTGGCTCAGGTAAAAGTAACACCATTGCCTGGCTTGCCTATCGTTTGTCCAGTTTGCATAATAAACAGAATGAGCGAATTTTTGATTCCGTCATTGTAATAACTGATCGCAAAGTATTGGATCATCAATTACAAAACACCATTTACCAGTTTGAACATAAATCGGGAGTCGTTCAGAAAATTGATAAAGATAGTAATCAACTGGCTTCTGCCTTAGATTATGGCAGCAATATTATTATTACGACTTTACAGAAGTTCCCTTTTGTTGTTGATAAAGTAGGGGAATTGACAAATAGAAAATATGCGGTTATTATTGACGAAGCTCATAGCTCACAAGGGGGAGAAGCAAGTAAAAAACTAAAAGAAGTTCTCGCTGCAAAATCTTTAGATCAGGCTGAAACAGAGGATTATGATGACTACACAGATGATGATTTTATTAGAGAACAAATCGAAAGATCAGCATCCATAAGAGGTCAGCACTCCAATATTTCTTTCTTTGCCTTTACTGCTACACCAAAATATAAAACTTTGCAGGTATTCGGAGATAAAGATTGCGATGGTAAACCTAAACCCTTTCATTTGTATTCCATGCGTCAAGCCATTGAAGAAGGCTTTATCTTAGATGTTTTACAAAATTATACTACTTATGAGCTGTATTTTAAATTAACTAAAGCGATTGAAGAAGACCCTAATCTTAATAAGAAAAAAGCTGCGAAAGCAATAGGAAAATTTGTTTCGCTTCATCCTCACAACCTCGCTCAAAAGACAGAAATTATTATCGAGCACTTTAAAAATATTGTTTCTAAAAAAATGGGAGGTAAGGCAAAAGCAATGCTGGTTTGTGGTTCAAGACTTCATGCTAAACGCTACTATGAAGAAATAAATAAATATATAAAGCATAAAGGTTATGATAATTCGATTAAAATATTGGTCGCTTTCTCAGGAAAAGTAATGGATGATAATTATCCTGATGGTGTTTCTGAACCTGAACTGACGGGTTATAACGAAAAAGAATTGCCAAATGTATTCTTGAAAGATGATTACAAACTGCTGATTGTGGCTGATAAGTATCAAACTGGTTTTGACCAGCCATTACTTCATACAATGTATGTTGATAAAAAACTCTCGGGAGTTAAAGCCGTTCAAACTTTGTCTAGACTAAATCGAATGCATCCTGGTAAAGAAGATACTTTTGTACTTGATTTTGCGAATGATAGACAAACAATTTTTGAATCTTTCCAACCTTACTATGAAGTGACTTCTGTAATAGAAGAAACAGATATCAACCATCTTTATGATCTTAAAGTTAAATTGGATGGATTTCAGATCTATTGGGTTCAGGAAATTGATGCCTTCGCCAATGTCTATTTTAATCCTCAAACTAAATTAAATAATCCAAAACAGCAAAAGTTTTTGTATTCCTTTACTGACCCAGCTGTGGACAGATACAAAGCTATTAGTGAAGATGAGAAACAAGATGAATTTAAAAAGGGGTTGCGTTCGTGGACAAATCTATATGCCTTTCTTTCTCAAATCATGCCCTTTATTGATACCGACTTAGAAAAATTCTATGCTTATGCAAAACTATTACAAACCAGACTACCCAAAAGAGATCTTTCAGAATCTTTGCATCTTGACGATGAAGTTGCCTTAGAATACTATCGTTTGCAAAAGATCAAAGAAGGCTCTATCGAACTTCAAAAGGGGGAAGAAGGAGAGTTGAGTGGGATTACTGAAGCGGGTTTAAAAAGAGCAAAAGAAGAAGAAGCTCTACTCTCTGAAATCATTAATATTCTCAATGAACAATTCGGAACTGAGTTTGAAGAAGCTGATAAATTATTCTTCGATCAGATCGAAGCTGAATTAATGGAGGATGAGACTTTGCAATTACAGGCTAAAGTCAATAAAATTGATACATTCAAATTTGCCTTTGACGATAAATTTATTGATATATTAATCGGAAGAATAGATCAGAATCAGGAAATATTTGAAAAAATACTCGAGGATAAAACCTTTGGAGACTTAGTGAAACAATTAATGATGAAACGAATTTTCAGACGAATGAACGAATAAATCACCGTAAAGTAAGCTTCCCGCTTGCTAATAGTCCTGTTCTACAAGCATCCTTGCTTGTAGTTAGTATTCGTAAAGTAAGCTACCAGCTAGCTCAAAAAATCATTCATTATTCCAGAAAAAAAAAACAGCGGAAGACTACTCTTCCGCTGATATTTTTTCACATAATGATTATGATTGTCTGATCAGATCATTAAACTCTTTGATCTTTTCATCAATAGCTTTGAGTTCCTCGTCGTTGAAATACTGATCCCAAAATTCAGGATGCCACTGCGCATTGAGTTCACTTAGTTCTTTACCTTGTTGTTCAATCCAGGTATAGTATTTGAGATTATGAATGGCTTTGCGATCAAAATAGGAAAGCTCTTTAAAATAATCAATTCCTTGTTTCAAAAGAACTGCCAAATGATCTGCTTTTGCTTTACAATGTGCATAATCACCTTGTTCCTGTTTCAATTCTTCTATTCGAGAAAGATACATATCTGCTGAGTCGGTAAACACAGTGAAAATCACATCATTTTCATCATATTCATAATACTTTGCCGTTTTAATCGATGCGATCAGATTGCAAATACTGGAAATACCTAAGAGAGATAATTGATCAACGATTTTTGGATCGACGCCAACTCCTTTCAAATATTCTTTACCAGCATTTTCATTAAAAAGTCTTAACAATCGCATACAGTCGTCATCATCAATCGCTGCTACATTATCTGTATTTCTGACATTATGTACCCAAGGAATATGCTTATCGCCAATACCTTCGATACGATGCCCGCCAAATCCGTTCATGAGTAATGTTGGACATTGCAATGCTTCTGTGGCAACAATCTGAAGATGAGGAGATTCTTTCTTAAGTCGATCGCCTGCCGCGATGGTTCCTGCAGAACCGGTAGCGGATATGTACGCAGACAAACGGCTGTGATCATTCTTGATTTCATTGTAAACTTCAAGAAAGGCAGAGCCTGTCACATGATAATGGAAGAATGGATTGCCAAATTCATCAAACTGATTAAAGATAACATATTGTGGATCTAATTTCATTGCATTGCACTGGTCATAAATTTCTTTCACATTAGATTCGCAACCAGGAGTAGCGATCACTTCAGATCCAATTTCTTTCAACCATTCAAAGCGTTCTTTTGACATTTCTTCAGGTAAAATTGCCACAGGAGTACAGTCAAGTAAACGACAGTCAAAAGCACCGCCACGGCAGTAATTGCCTGTTGATGGCCATACTGCTTTGTGATACTCAGGATCAAATAGACCTGAGACAAGGCGTGGAACAAGACAGCCAAATGCTGCACCAACTTTGTGAGCGCCTGTTGGAAAATATTTACCAACCAGACCAATCACTCTGGCTTTGATGCCTGTGATCTCTTTTGGTATTTCAAGATAATTGACTTTTGAGAATTGACCACTTTCGATGTCATTCTTCCAGCTAATACGAAACAGATTGATTGGGTCAATATCCCAAAGACCCACATTTTTTAATTTATCCTTGATCTCCTGAGGAATAAGTTCTGGATGAATCATCTGTTCGAAAGTAGGAATGATGATATGGTGCTTTTTGCATCGGCGGGCTGTTTTAATACGAACTTCCTGATTGATTTTTGGAATGAGTTTTGACATATTATCTCCTTGTCATCTCAATATTTATTTTGTGAGTTGTTTAAGTTGTGCTACGGGATCTTTTACTTTGGACATAAAAATCATTGCTGCAATGACAAAAGGTTTAAATCCAGCCTGATGATAGGTATGGATTCTGTATTTTTCAAATACATCAGCAGATACTTCACCTTTTTGGCATGATACTCCTGTGATATCTGCAGGCAAACAGTGCTGATAAAGCGCTTCACCATTTTTAGTGAGTTTCATCATTTCAGCGTTGCATTCCCAGTCGGTAAATTGTGCATTTTGAGCGAGGCATTTCTTTTCAAGTTCTTTCAATCCCTCTTTGTCGCCTTTAGTAAGGAGAGCAGTTCTCTCTTCCATCACTTTGTATGGAGCCCAGGATTTTGGATAAACGATATCTGCATCTTTAAATGCTTCCTGCATACTGTTGACCTTTTCAAATGAGCCACCGCTCTTTTGAGCAAATTTTCCAGCCTGATCTACGATTTCAGGAATTAAATCATATCCTTCCGGATGAGCTAAAGATACATTCATTCCCATACGTGTCATGAGACTAATGACGCCTTGTGGCACTGATAGTGGTTTCCCATAGGATGGGGAATATGCCCATGTCATCGCAATTTTTTTGCCTTTCAATGCTTCCCATGAACCAAAATAATCTTTGAGTTTTAACAGATCAGCCATTGCCTGAGTGGGATGATCTTGATCACATTGAAGATTGACGATGGTCGGACGCTGATGCAATACACCGTTTTCAAAGCCATCATCGAGTGCTAATCCTGTTTCAACCATGTATTTATGACCTTCTCCTAAAAAGATGTCGTCACGAATGCCAATAACCTCTGTCAGAAATGACATCATATTTGCTGTTTCACGTTCTGTTTCACCATGAGCGATTTGAGACTTCTGTTCATCAAGATCGGTGACTCCCAAGCCTAAGGCATTACAAGCAGAAGCAAAACTAAAACGAGTACGAGTGGAATTATCTCTAAATATTGATACAGCTAAGCCAGTGTCAAAGATACGGAAAGACTTTTTTTGACGATGCATTTCAAATAAGATCTCTGCACAGGTGGCAAGAGCTTTGATATCGCTGTCAGATTTATCCCATGTGAGTAAAAAATCTTTGGCAAATAATTCATTCTTCTGTTCTGATAAAAAGTTGATGAGTTGTGTTAAATCATTATGTTTCATGATCTCTCCTTTATTCATAATATTTTTTTACTGATAATACGGCGTCGATGATTTGCTGATAGCCCGTACAACGGCATAAATTACCTTGTAATGCTTTCTTTATATCGTCAATGTCAGCTTGATTATTCTTAATTAACAGCGCATGTGCAGACAATACCATCCCAGGTGTGCAGAAACCGCACTGAATCGCTCCTGCATCGATAAAAGCTTGTTGTAAGGGATGAAGACTGCCATCTGGCAATTCCATGCCTTCTATTGTGATAATCTGACTTTGAAGGCAATCTCTGAGTTTGAGTTTACATGATCGTTTTGCTTCCTGATTGATGAGTACTGTGCATGCACCGCAAACGCCAATATTACAACCGTTTTTTGTTCCTGTCAAATGTAAGCGTTCCCTCAGATAGTCAATTAAGTTTAAATCTAGTTCATCTTCTTTGATTAAATATTCTATATTATTTATGATAATGTGATTCATAATTGTTTTTCCTTCAGTAAATTAAATAACTCTTTCTTTAATGGTAAGCGATTAAGTCTGATTCCCGTTGCCCGATACAAAGCATTGGCAATAGCTGGTGCCATAAGCTCCAGAGTGGGTTCTCCAATACCTTTCGCACCAGAAGGAGAAAGTGGGTCATTGTTTTCAATAAAAAAGGCATTCATTTCAGGTATATCACTGATTTTCATGATCGGATAGGTATGATAATTGAGATTCTTAATCATGCCTTCTTCTTCTTTAACTTCTTCCATCAGCGCATAACCCATTCCCATTGTCATTCCGCCAAAAAACTGACCGAGGAGCATACCAGGATTAATCACTCTACCAACATCATGAGCTGCATAGGCATTGAGTAATTTTATCTGTTGTTTTTTGGGATTTACACTAAGTTCGATGACCTGACATCCATAGACCCAGGTAAAATAAGCATTCCCCTGTCCCGTAGCTTCATCCCAGCTTACCTTTGGTGCTTGGAAAACCCCAAAAGCATAAGGATAACTTTGTTTTAAAAACAATTGTGTGACTGCATCTACAAAGCTAATGCTTCTACCAGACTGACCACTGATCTGATCATTCTTAAAAATCAGTTCTTCTGAATTGAGGAGTTCTTTTAAATTCTCTGTAAATATACTCTTGAGCTGCTTAGCCGCATTGACAACAGCACCACCGCCCATAAGCGTTCCTCTCGATGCAACGGTTGTACCTCCATCGGGAATATTGGAACTCGAACTCATTCGGTATTGAATTCTGTCGCGACTCACACCAAGTTCTTGAGCTAAAATTTCGATCATTGCTGATTCTGACCCTTGTCCATTTTCATGGACACCAGCTTCTAATAAAATTGACCCGTCGAACTGAACATTGATGATCGCTGAACAAAAGTCTTTTCCTTCTGCGCCTAAACTCATGCCACGATAACTCATAGCGAGTCCGATCCCATACCATTCTTCTTTTGTCGGATCTCCATAAGAACAATTTTTCTTTTTATGATAATAATCGCTTTCAGCAAGCATCTTATCCAAAACTTCTTCCAAAGATACTGCATGTGTATCTAAAATTTGTCCTGTAATAGTGGTATCACCTTGTCGGAGCATATTCTTTTTTCTAAATTCTATTTCATCCATGCCTAATCGTTCAGCAGCTCTTTCCACCATTTGCTCAATAACAAAATTCATCTGAGGTGAGCCAAATCCTCTGAAAGCGCCAGTATATACAGTATTGCTGTAAACACCATGAGTATCGCAAAATACATGATCAACTTTGTATGGACCGCAACATTGAACTGTTGAGCGCCAGGTGACCCATGGTGTGACAGAAGTATAAGCACCGCCATCAGCAAGGATATGACACGATACACTTTGAATTTGACCTTCTTGACTTACGCCCATCTGATAATCAACTTTATATGAATGTCTTTTGTAACTTTCTTTCATTGACCATTCACGATCATAGATAATTTTTACAGGTTTCTGTGTATAATACGCTGCTAAAGCTGCCCGAGCGCACACTAAAGCTGCAGTATCATCTTTACCGCCAAATCCACCGCCCATCGGTATCGTTTTTACTTCTACCCGATTTAATGGCAATCCCAAATAATTTGCGGTAAATCGACGCGTACTAAATGGATGTTGCATACTTCCATATACTTCATAAATTCCATCAAATCTAGGAATTACCACAGCACCTTCTGTTTCCAGATAGGCATGTTCAATCTTTGCCGTATGAAATACTTCATGTAAATATAAATCTGCAGATTGAAGTGCTGATTGTGCATCTCCTTTACGAACATGATGCGCATTGATTAGATTGTTATTAGTATTTTCATGCAAAAGTACTGCATCAGGGTTTAATGATTCATGAAAATTGAGTAATGCTGGTAATACTTTCGCATTCACTCTTACTTTTTTACTGGCTTCAATGGCAATTTCACGACTTTCTGCGACGACGATCGCTACAGGTTCTCCATGATAACGTATTTTCTTATAGGCGAGTAAAGGCATGTCTTTATTGATCTGCCCAAACAGTTTCTTTCCTGGAATATCTTCTGCCGTTAAAACACGAATCACACCTTTACAGTCTAATGCTTCTTTGGTATCAATACTGATTATTTCAGCATGGATATAATCTGAATAGACAGGTACTGCATGAAGCATATCTGTAAAAAAGAAATCATCAGCATATTTCGCCCGTCCTGTCACCTTTGAATAGGCGTCGTTTCTCCATGATTTTTCATTGCATTTTTTCATAATTACCTTTTCTGTTGAGTCTTTGAGCATAGGTTAAGTTGATCTTTTCTTTCTCAACAATCAACTCACCTGTTCGAAACACGTAATCCACCTGAAAGTTGCTTTTTAAATGCTTGTATGGATTATATGTATCTGAAATTGATGGGATAACTTCATGCGCTTCGGTTTCTTTCACCAAAACAATATCAGCATCTGATCCTGTTCGAATAACTCCTTTTTGAGGATATATGTCACATAATTTTGCTGGATTGGCAGATAAATGTTGTGCCATTTTTTGAAGAATGCTGTTTGAGTCATTTTCATAATGAGATTTGAATAGCTGATAGATCAAAGGAGATAAAGCGCCTATCCCTGCGATTCCCTTAGGCACAAGATCAGTTTGCTCCTTATACTTGTCTTTGTCAATCCTGTAGAAAGCACAATGATCTGTGGCAAATATATCAATCAATCCTTCAACGGCAAGTGCTTTTAATTCTGAAACACTATCAATGTCTCTCAATGGGGGAGAACAAAGATACTGATAACCAGTATTCTCTTTCAAATAAGTATCATTGAGGAATAAATATTGAGGACAGGTTTCAAAAGTAATCGACATGCTTTGTTTTGCTTTTATGATTTCTTTTGCTGTATTTGCGTCTGAAACATGAACGATGTGACACGATGTTTGAGTAGTTGCACATATATCTAATATTTTCATTACTGCTTCGTATTCAGCGTTTTTGGGGCGTTGCAGGCAATGTTTATAAGCGCTGTCATGTTGAGCATTCTTTGATTGTTGCAATATGTACTCGTCTTCGCAGTGTATGAGTAACTTTGCATTATTAGATTTCAGGAAATGAGCAAATGCTTTAATTTGATTATAATCACTAAATATTCCAGCTTCTTTGTAGGTAGTATAGAGCTTAAAACTCTTGAAACCATGTTGTATCAAGTGCTCAATGTTCTTTAAAGATTCATTGTCAAATCGTGTAGGTGTCAGATGCCAGTGATAAGAACAAAGAGAATGTTGATCAGCTTTAAGATGAGCTTGTTCAATCGCCTGATTCAATGCTTGTTGATTTGATTCTGTGATAAAGGACATGAGTGTGCATATCCCATTTTTTATTGCAATTTGACTCCCGGTGTAATAAGTGTCAGCAAGATAATATGGACCTATTGAATCATCCAAATGGGTATGTATATCGATCAATCCCGGCAATGCAAAGTAATCACTGCCATCGATAACCTGTGTGTGATTGTCATGATTAAGAGATGCTCCGATTTCTGCAATTAGTCCATTCTCTAAAAGCAGATCACAGGTTTTTACCTGATCTTCCAATACAATCTTGCTATTTTTTATTAAATACTTCATTTTAATATTACTCTTTGATTGAGTCCAGATATCTGATGCTGGCTTCAATGTCTTTTAATCCGTTACCTGTGATCAGTAGGACAATTTCTTTATTCGTATCAATGCTTTGATTGTTGATACATTTGATCAAACCTGCTAAAGATGCTGATGCTGCAGGTTCTGCATATATGCCTGTATTCTCTGCAAGTATTTTTTGAGCGTCCATGATTTCCTGATCGCTGACCAAAAGTGTAAATCCTTCTGACTTTTTGATTGTATCAACTGCCATATAAGCATTGCCTGGATTGATCACAGAAATTGAATCTGCGACTGTATCTGGATTTAATGCTGCATTATATTCATCATTAACAAATAAGCGATGAATCGCATCAGATGCCTGGGCTTGAACGCAAATCAGATGAGGAATTTTCTCGATGAGTCCTGCTAAATATAAGTCGTAAAAACCTTTATAAACTCCAGATATAATAACGCCATCACCTGCTGAGACAAAGACATAGTCAGGTGCTTTTTGATTGTTTTGCATAAAGATTTCGAGTGAAACAGTTTTTTTCCCTTCAATTGTTAAAGGATGATAAGCAGTATTTCGGTTTAATCCTTGATGTGTTTGACTATAAAGCAAAGATTCCCGATAAGCTTGATCATAATTGCCATCGACGATTTTCAGATCTGCGCCATACAGGCGAAGTTGAGTGAGTTTCGCTTTAGGTGCACTTTTAGGAACAAAGATGACTGCTTTTTTCCCGCTTCCAGCACAAATTGCTGAAAGTGCACAGGCGGCATTACCTGTTGAGGCTGTAATCAAAGTATCAAGTCCTAAGCGTTCTGCTTCGGCAACCATAAGAAATGAAGCGCGATCTTTCAAGGATCCGCTCATACACAAGGAGTCATTCTTGATGAAAAGATGTGGGGTATTGAGTTTTTTACCTAACTGTTTCGCCTTCATAAATGGTGTATTTGCCACTTCAAAATCAGGATGGTATTCCTTTTCAACGGGGCAGAAGAGTTGAAGGTCATGATGACCTTCAGACCATTCTTTTGCAATAGCTTTATAATCGAAAACGACTTTTAATACACCCCTTAGTGGTACCTTTGGAAGTGCATCTGGAGAACATTTTGGACAAAGATATCTCACTTCATCCCGTTCATATTTCATTCCGCAGTCATGACACTCATAATGAAAGTTGATCATTTTATTTCTCATTGAGTTTTGCGACTAAACCAGCATAAAACGCAGCAGCACTGGAAAGATGATCAATTGGGCATTCTTCGTTTGGAGCGTGAGCTAAAACTTCATTTCCAGGTCCAAAACCTATGCATGGAATACCAAATTTACCCATGATCGAAACGCCATTGGTACTAAATGTCCATTTATCTACAAAAGGTGCTTTCTCAAATAATTGTGTATAGTTCTCAACTGCTTTTTTAAGATAAGGTGATTCTGGTTCCAAAACCCATGTTGGGTAATACTTCTCAACAGGGTAAACTAAACCCGTATATGCTGCTTCTTGGTACTCAGGAATTTTTACTTCAGCATCTTCATATCCTGCTCTTGTACAAGCGTCTTTTACTTGCTGAACCGCTAATTCTTTGTTTTCACCTTTTGTTAATCTTCGATCTATGTAAAGGCTTGCAAAATCTGGAACAGCACATTGTGAAGGACCAGATGATTTAAATTCACTGACGACAAGTGTGCCTTTGCCAAGGAATGGGTCAACGTGCAGGTTTTCATTGAGTTTTTCAAGTTCAAGTGCTATTCGTGCAAGTTTATAAACGGCATTATCTCCACGTTCAGGCGCAGAACCATGACAAGAAAGCCCCTTGACACTGACAGTCATCTCCATACGTCCTCGATGGCCACGATAAATGTTGAGATTTGTAGGTTCTGTAATGATTACAAGTTCTGGTTTTATATTACCTTCTTTGATAATGTAATGCCAGCATTGCCCATCGCAGTCTTCTTCATTAACTGTACCTGTAAAATAGATCGTGTAATCATTATTTAAGTTCATTTCTTTGATAATTTTTCCAGCTGTAATCATGGATGCCATTCCGCCTTTTTGATCAACAGATCCTCGGCCACGTACTTTCTCATTAACCACTCTGGAATCATAGGGATCATAATCCCACAAAGAGCGTTCACCAGGATAAACGGTATCAATGTGGGCATCAAAAGCAATGATTTTCTTTCCATTGCCGATACGTCCGATGACATTACCAAGTCCATCAACTTGAACTTCATCAAAACCGTTCCCGATCATTTTATGTTTGATCACTTCGATCACATCTTTTTCTTTACATGAATATGAAGGTGTTTTTACTAAATCTACTAAAATATTTGCGCATTCCATTTCATATTCTTTAGCCAGCTGATATATCTTTTTATAAGTATCACTCATTTTCAACTCCTTTATTTAAATCTGTGCCACATTTGTTGGGCATGTTCACGCGCTTTTGCGTATATTTCTTCTTCATCAAGATTGACTTTAAGAACTCTGTTTTTCATAAGAATCTTTCCATTGACGATCGTTGTGTTAACAGGTGTTTGAGAGAAACCATACAGCAGATGGCCAAATAATGTGTTCGCATCTAATGGTGTAGGGGGGATGTAATCAAATAAAATCATATCTGCTGGAGCATTAACCTCAATTGTTCCAAGAGGAACCTCAAAGATCCGTTGAGCGATTTGATAATTGTTACTAAACAAGAGTTGAATGATATCCATAAAACCGCAAGTTGGATGATTATTCTTTAAATGCTGAGCAAAGAGTGCTACTCTGGCTTCTTCAAGCATATTTGTTGTCATTGCATCTGTTCCTAAACCAACCAATACATCTTTAGAAAGAAGTTTAATGACATCTGCGATACCAACTGCATTATTTAAATTGGACTGTGGATTATGTACAACCATGGTTTTGCTATGACTTAGTAAGTCAATTTCGTGATCATCGACATGGACACAATGCGCAGCGATCGTTTTTGGTCCTAAGATTCCCAGATCATAAAGTCTTTGGACAACTCTTTTTTGAGTCATTTTCCATGTACTAAGCTGATCAGAATGCGCTTCAGCGACGTGGATATGATAACCTGGATTCAGATCACCGACATTTCTAAGTAATTTTTCAAATGTTTTATCTTCTATAGTGAAACTGGCATGTAAACCAAACATAGCTTTGAGCATTGATGATGGGTGCTCTTTGCAGTATTTAAGCATATTGACATTTTCAAGAACGCCTTCATCAGATGCATGACGGCCATCTCTGTCAGATAGTTCATAACATAAACAGCTTCTTAATCCGCTTTTTTCTAAAGCATTTTTAACCTGTTCCAGTGAGCCTAAAATTGCAGTAGGTGAAGCATGATGATCAATTACAGTCGTTGTGCCGTGTTTGATCGAATCAATCGCTAATACCATTGTGCTGTAATAACAGTCATCTAAACTGAGGGCTTTATCAAGTTTCCACCACAAATTTTCCAGTTGCTGTTGAAAATCAAGTGCTTCAGCTGCTTTACCAAAACCTCTGACCAAAGCACTGTAAGCATGTGTATGAGCATTTACTAAACCAGGCATCAGATACTGTCCATTGGCATCAAGGATTTCATCTGCCTCAAAGTTTTTTTCACCTGATGGGAAAATATCCTTGATAAGTCCATCAACAATATAAAGATCATGATTTATTTTTATGTCGCATTGATCTTTAAAGTTGACGATATGAGCATTTTTTATGAGTAATGTATTCATAAATCCTCCTATTCCTTACACGCTTCATCATCTGTTCTGTCTCTCATGTATAAAGCGCCGGCAAAGCATTTTTGAACACAAATTGAGCATCCAATACACTTGCTGGCATCTGTATGAGGGATTTTTTGTTCGTCAAGTTCAATCGCCAGATAAGGACAGCGTGTACAATTACCGCAATGCTGGCATAATTCTTCATTGACATCAGAAACAAGTTTAACTGGACTTAAATCCATAAAGTCAGTGACCGTATGTGTGCTGGCGATGCCGATTAACTCACTCACATTCATTAATTGCTTATCTGCCAGTAAATAACTTAGTCCGCTTTTAAGTTCATCTATGATATGATATCCATATTTCATTACAATAGTACAGAATTGAACTGTTTCAGCGCCCATTGCTAAAAAATTAGCTGCAGCACGATAATCCATTGGACCACCGTTAGCTGAAATGTGCATATTTAGAGAAGCTGCTTTTGCTAAAGATAGATTGGAGATGGGTGTTACACCATCACCTGAAAGTCCTACTACCACACCTTCCTGCCAAATCTCTTCAGATTCAGGTGCTCTGTCTCGGAATAACAATGCAGGAAATGAATTGGCTAAAGTAACGCCTGCTTTTTTATGTGGGTATTTTTTAAACACTTCTTTAATAGCTGATAAAATGGGGTGGATGGCTGTAACAGCACCGGTGAGTTTGAATAATTTTGGTATTTCAGGATCACTGATTTCCATCACCCAAGCAATGATTTTTGCAGTTAAATCTGCGTTTTGAGACACGATGTCGCCATGAGTGCCATCTCCGCCCTGAGGACATGATAAACTGTACTCAATACCCATGACCCCTGCTTTTTCTAACATGCGCGTATTGGATTGCCAAACACTTTTATCCTCTTTATCGTTTCCTGAGACAGGTCCGCCAGTCGATGCCATCGTTAATCGATCAGGATATTCTTTAACTAACTGCTTAATCTCTTCACACACTCTTTTCAAAGGATGAGCGGAGACATTATCACAATTGGCATAAGTATCAGAATTTACCTTAAACATATAGCGTGAAGGGATATGAATGTCAAGATCATCAAAAGCGGTTTTCATGATACCTCCTGCCCATCCTGCTTCGTATGCTTTTTTCATTTGCTCATATCCATCAGTAGGCGGTGCAGCAGATAATAAAAATGGAGAATTGATTGTTCTGCCAAAGAATGAACACTCCAGGCTAACAGGCTCCATTAACTTACCTGATAAAGAGACTCTGCTTTTTAAAGCTTGATCAAAATGAGGGATTTCTTGTCCAGTTAAGTACGCTTCTACTTGTAGTGCCGTATTTTTTCCTGACGCAACAGCTTCTACGACTGTAGATGCGCCATGAAGCATATCACCAGTATAGAATATATTATTTTTTCTTAAATGCTTGTTCGTCGATGTGGCACCGATCGCTAAAACCAATAGATCAAAGTTTTTAAGTTTATGCTGTGTGCCAAGTAGTTCTGTAAGTTTGGAGGGATGAAACTTAGACTTTTTTGGTAGTTCAACTTTTGCACATTCCAAATCATATTGATCATGAGTATTTCTAATAATCTTCTGAACTTTTGTGCGTTGGTGGATAATGACTTCTGAGTTTTTCACATCATCAAACTCACGTTTGCTTAAGGGTAGTTCTGATAACTTCTCAAGCACAATCATTTCTACATTATCCGCTTTTTTATGCATTGCCACATTAGCAACATCGGCAGCGATAGCGCCACCACCGATAATAGCAATACTCTTACCTTTGATTGAAAATACTGATGGATTGCTTAAAAATTCATTCCATGGGATCAGCCATTCTGAACCAGGAATTTTTAACTCATTGGCTTGATCCAAACCAGTTGCAAAGACATAAGCATCATATGCTTTTTGTTTATTATTGCTGAGTTCTACACCTTTTTCAAGATGAATGTTGATTAAACCTAATTCTTTGACAAAATCAATATCCTGATCAAGCATCTCTTTGGGTAAACGAAACTCAGGAATCAAACGTGTCATTCCTCCTGCTTTCTTCTGTTCATCAAAAATGCTGATTTGATAACCTTTTTGCGCTAAAACACTAGCGCAGGCAAGACCTGAAGGACCCGCACCAATAATCAGTATATGCTTGTTTTTGGGGGCTTCCGTTTCAAAAATTGGCTCACGAAACATTTCTCTGGCTCTTTTAATAATCGCTGATTGAACAGCAGGGATATTTACGGGTCGATCAAAATCTTTATGAACGCAGGCTTTCATGCAGTGATAATCAGGGCAGGTATATCCGCAAATACCACCAAGTGGGTTTGATCCTAATATAATTGCTGAAGCTCTTTCAAAATCTCTTGGTTCTCCCTGTCTGGCTGCCATGATAAAATCAGCAGGTGAACAATGAGCAGGACACGCTTCCCTACAAGGTTTTTCTTCGCAATACTCACAACGTTCCATTTCTGATAACAATTGAGCATCACTTAATTCAACACATTTAAAATCCATTTCTCCTCCACTCAGAAAACTAATATTTTGATTTGTTTAATTTTTTTAACTGATCAATTGCTGTCAGTATTGCATCAGGAGTCGCAGGATGTTTCAGCTCTGCATCTGTCTGATAGTCAACAATTGATTCAATGGCATCTTTGATTGCAAACCACACAGCTTCCCCGTAAATAAATGGGGGTTCGCCAATGGCTTTGCTTTTATAAACTGACGCTTTTTTTAAATCCTTTTCTACCATTTCAATATTCCAAATCTCAGGGACATCCTGAATACTAGGAAATTTATAGGTAGATGGAGTTAAAGCTAAATATTGTCCTTTATGATTGAAATTTTCTTCTTCCATGGTACACCAACCATATCCTTGAACAAATGCACCGCAGATCTGACCTTTATCCACATCTGCATCCAAAGTACGGCCTGTTTCATGTACGATATGTGCTTGTTTAATCTTAAAATTTCCATGAATCAGATCAACTTCAACTGCGACCAAAGCAACACCATTGACATAGTAATAGAAAGGTTGTCCTTGTCCTTTTTCGCGATCAAAGTAGATATCAGGAGTCTGATAAAATGCATGTGCACCTAAATCTACTCGACGCATATAAGCTTCATGAATCAGTTGTTCAAAGCTTATTTTTTGATCCATTTGTTGATTGTTGAATATCTGATCATTTTCAAAAACGATTGATTCAGGATTACATGATAATAGTTCAGAAGCTACTTGTGTGAGCCGCTCTCTTAATGCCTCAGCAGCCAATCTGGCAGCATTCCCATTGATATCAGTTCCAGATGAGGCAGCTGTCGGAGATGCATTACCCACTCTTTTGGTGTTTGAACTCTCAATTCTGATCCTGCCAATTGAAATGCCTAAAGCTTTTGCGACAATCAAAGCGACTTTTTTGTTTAAAGATTGACCCATCTCGATACCACCATGTGAAACAGAAAGGGTCCCATCTGCATAAATCCAGATTAATGCAGATCCTTGATTTAAAAATGCAGTAGTAAAAGAGATGCCAAATTTTACAGGAATTGAAGCCAACCCTAGTTTTTGAAAATTATGTGATGCGTTAAATTCTTGGACTTCTTTTTGAAGTTTTTGAATATCTGCCATCTGATAGCAACGTTTGAAATAAGTATCACCAGGAGCATCATATACTTTTTGAGCGTATGGAGTGAACTCTTCTTCCTGATACATATTGATCATCCGTATATCATCGGGATTCTTTTTTAAATATCTTGCGATACGGTGAATTGCATTCTCAATGACAAAGATTCCCTGTGGTCCACCAAATCCTCTAAATGCAGTATTAGGAGGTAGATTTGTCCGACAGGCTAAACCATTGATCTGTATATTAGGTATATAATAAGCGTTTTCAGCATGGAGCATTGCTCGTTCTAAAATGGCGATAGAAAGATCAATTGATGCGCCACCATTGCTGAATAAATCAACTTTATAAGCTAGAATCTTACCTTGATCATCAAAAGCGATCTCATAATCAGATTGAAATGGATGTCTTTTACCAGTGCATTCGATATCGCGGTGACGGGGGAGACTCAACTCAACAGGTCTTTGACTGATGTGTGCTGAAAGCGCTGCTAAGCAGGCAAACAATGTGGCATTTCTCTCTTTACCGCCAAATGCGCCACCTAATCGTCGCACATCAACAGTGATATCTTTACTGCTCAAACCTAAGACTCTCGCCGTAATTTCCTGAATTTCACTGGTACTCTGTGTCGCAGAATATAAGGTCACTTCGCCATTTTCACCGATATGTGCACGGCATCTTTGAGTTTCCATATAAAAATGTTCTTGAGCGCCTGATACGACACGCCCTTTGATTTGATGAGGGGCATTCTGATATGCTTCAGTAAAATTTCCTCGTTTGATTTCTCTCTTTTTTATATAGTAAGATTCGATGAGTTTTGCTTCATCAATTTCTAAAATTGGTTTTAATACTTCAAATTCGATTTTCAATTTTTTTATGGCAAGTTCTGCATCTCTTAGTGAAGCGCTAAGTACCAGCAAAATCGGTTGTCCGATGTACATTACTTTTTCATCTGCAAGCAGAACTTCATCAGCCATTAGATGTCCGATTTGATTTTCTCCAGGGATGTCTTTTGCTGTAATGATATGGGCAATGCCTTTCACTTTCAATGCTTCGCTGATATCAATATTTTTTATACTGGCATGAGCATAAGGACTATGATATATACTGACATAGAGCATCTTTTCAGATTTTTCTTCATCAGTGATAAATCGGGTGGCTCCGAGAATATGTCGTTTACCATTGAGATCAGGGGAACATTTGCTGAAATTTCTCTCTTTATTCATTGTTCCTCCCTTTAATAGCTTCAATGTGACTCAATATATGGTTGGCAATTAATAGTCGGCGATACTTTTCGCTTCCACGAACATCACTAAGCGGTTGAAATCTTTCCTGTGTTTTATCTATAAAGATGTTTAGGCTATCCTCATGACTTATGATTTCTTCCATCTCCTCTTTACTGATTTCTATGACTCGAGGGCAAGCTGAAATACCACCAAAAGAGAGACGTGCACTTTGATCTTTTTTTAAGCTAAACAGAGAAACGACTGCGGAGATATCAACGGCTTTTCGTTTCGTTGATTTCTCAAAATGGATCAATTGATTGTCTCTTGGGAGAATAATAGCAAAGATAATTTCATTGGAATTTAAAATAGTCTTTTTATAGTCGATGTAAAAGTCTTTTAGATGAACTTTATAAAATTCATGATCACGATAGATCATCAGTTTAGCATCCATTCCTAACAATGCACAGGCTAGATCGCCTACAGGTGATGCATTGGCAATATTACCACCAATACTTCCATTGTTTCTCACTTGTTGAGAAGCAATCAATGGAATAATGTTTTGGAATGCAGGTATTTCGTTTTTAATCAGCTCATTATGATATAATTCATCATAAGTTACTCCAGCACCTATGATAATCTGCTGATCCTTTAGTTCTATACTTTTTAATTCAGGGATTTCTGATATGTCCAGTAAAATCGGATGTAAGATTCTCCTGATATTAGCTTCAACCATTAAGTCGGTGCCACCACAAATGATTTTTGCAGATGGATATTTTTTAAAGGCTTCAGCAAGGTCATTCATACTTTTTGCCTGAATATAGGTATGTGTTTCTTCTTTTTCGATAGATAAACTGCTTGTATAAACCATCTTCTGAGAAGGAGAATTTTTAAGTTTTTTTATAATTTCATGACAGTAGGCTGGCAAGTAGTATTGATAAGTATCGGGATTCTTTTGATAATATTCTTCGATATGTTGACCAGCTTCAATAATAGACAAGTAGCCTGTGCATCGGCAGAGATTGCCCTCAAGAAAAGCAAAGGTCTCATCTTTGCTGTGAGAAGGACCTTGAGTATAAAGTGAAAATAATGACATCACAATTCCTGGTGTGCAAAACCCGCATTGTGTGCCTTTGCAATCGAATAAAATTTCTTGTATCGGATGCATTTCTCGATCAATACTAAGCCCTTCAATACTGATTAGGTGTGCGCCATGAAGTTTCGCTGCAGGATAAATACAGGAATTGATTGAACGATAAATAAATTGATCATTTTCCCATCGGCCTACCGCAACTGTGCAAGCACCGCAATCACCTTCTGAACAGCTCTCTTTCGTGCCTGTTAAACCAATAACTTCACGAAGTAAATGAAGAGTTGTCCATCCTGCGTCTATTTTTAAAGAGTAAAATCGATCGTTGATATAGCATTCAAGATTTGACATAAATCACCTCTATTGTTTTTGCTATGACTCACTCAATATCATAACATGCCTTTTTATCATACTCTTTGCTTTTTAGTCAATAAATATTTTCATTTTTAGTGATTTTCTTTGATTTTTATGTATCGCGTGCTACTAACTTCCGTATAGTAACGTACCAACTTGGTTGTGAATCGTAACGCGAGCTGCCAGCTTGAGAAATCTTCTTTCTTGTTCTGCAAACATCCCTGTTTGCAGCATAATATCGTTCTGCATGCATCCTTGCTTGCAGAAATGTAACACGAGCTACCAGCTTGCCACAATAATCAATAACCAACTACGAAAACCTAAAATCTTATACTAAAATCTATTATCACTTGTAGGGCTTTGCGAAACGAAGTGCCGTAAGGCCGAAAAAGTACATCGCTCCATAGTATTCTGTCACAGCTACGCTGTTCAGAATATCGGTAATATCATAATAGATTATGACAGAAATACATTAGATATTTTCTCACATGTAAGGATTTACTAAACGTAAGGCGGTACATCCGAAAAAGGTGCAATTAACTTTCAGATACAATCCATCTGGTACATCAATTTATACGACCAGCTCCATTCCCCTTTGTGGAGGGGTGGCAGCTTCAGCTGACGGGGT
>CAZNKI010000014.1:0-70255 GCA_964573665.1 uncultured Candidatus Cloacimonadota bacterium
GTCATGAACTGCCTGAAAAAGTGAGCACCACAACTGAAGTTAGAAACAGCTTTTTCCTCAATAAATACAATGTGTATCTCGATGGTGTTCTACTTGAAGAAGAATTAACTGCGACTTCATTTACTTTATCAAATTTGAGTAATGGACTTCATACCTTCTCTGTCACAGCTCTTTATGAAAATTTTATCGAATCTGATGCTGTAGAATTTGAATTTTCTTATTCAGGAACAGGGACCAGCGATGTGATTAATCTGTCTGTACCTTATATTAACAACTATCCCAATCCATTTAATCCAAGCACTATCATTAATTTTAATCTTAAACAGGATTCACCAGTAAGTTTGCTTATATTTAATGTAAAAGGTCAAAAAATCAACAGCATGATTAGCCAGCAAATGAAATCTGGGACACATAGTATCACTTGGGATGGCAAAACAGACTCGGGTTCGATATCTTCATCTGGCATTTATTTTTATCAGCTTCAGACCAACTATGACAAACGTATAGGAAAAATGATGTTAATCAAATAATTCACCATACGCTCATATAAGGACTAATCATCCAAATATTAATCTCCCAAAGAAAAAGGGTTAGATCACTCTAACCCTTTTTTGAAATTATCTGATAGTGTTTACTTAGCCATATGAATGCTATATTTGCTGAGTATCTTATTTAATGTTCCGTCAGCTTTCATTTTTGCCACTTCATCCAGGAATTTTTTACTCAATTCAGGATTTGTTTTTTTAGTAAGGGAGATATAATAGACAAGAGGTTTTTGTTTCCCAGCATATTTGACATTGTTAAGCGATAATGATTTTACAAGTGCTAAGCCAACATCTTTGTTGGAATAAACACCTTCGTATCTGCCTGCATTTAATTTCTTAAAAGCAGATTCATCATCAACAGTCATATCTGTTTTTATCTCTACAGTTTTTGCAAAGGCTTCCAATGAAGTTGCTGTATTTGAAGGACCATAAACACCAATTGTTTTTCCAGCAAATTCTTTGAAGTCAGTACTATACTTGGTATTATCTGTTTTCACGACAAAAAAGCCGTATTCAGTGTCAATCAATGGTACAGAAAAATCCAGCCAGGCTTCGCGTTCTTTGTTTTTTGCCAAAAGAAGAAGACCATTGACTTTTCCGTCTTCTGCTTCTTTTACCGAACGGGTCCAGGGATAAAAGTTGATTTGATACTGTATCCCGGCATTCTTACATGCTGTTGCGATAATATCAGCTCCAGGACCAGCGGGTTTCCCTCCTTGAGTATAAATAAAAGGTGAAAATTCCTGTGAGTTAAAAACAAGTGTATTCTGCGCATATATGCTGAATACAGAAGCAAGTAACATGAGTACAAATAATAGTTTTTTCATAGCTTTAACCTCCATTTTTCCCCTTTATATAGAAATAAATCTTTCAAGTCAAACTTTTTTTTATTTTTTTAAAAATAATTTGATTATTATTGATTTATAATAATTAATATCCAATCACATAGTAATTCTTTTTAAAAACCCTATATCATTGATCAAATTTTAATCTTTTTTTTTTATTGACGTAGATAATCCTGATAATAAAATTGGATTTAGAGGAATTATGAAAATTAAAAAACTAATAAAATCAATAGAAGAGTACATTGGGATCTGCATCGGAGCGGTAATATTTGCGATTTCCTACTCATGGTTTTTAGTCCCTTATAAAATTGCTCCCGGTGGTATTGCAGGTCTTGGCCAAATCGCCTATCATACCTTGGGTGTCCCTGTCGGTACTTTTATGATTGCGTGTAATATTCCTTTATTTATTCTGAGCATCTTTTATCTGGGAAAATCCTTTGGGCTAAATACTTTTTTTGCGATGCTGGTCACAGGTTCTTTGACAGACTTACTTAGTCTTCAATCATTACATAAATTTGGTTTAATCAAAGATTTAATCCCTTATACGCATATCGTGGATGGACATACTATCTATGCATTCTTAGCCCCTGGAGATATTTATCTTTCAGCAATTTCCGGTTCAGTCTTACTGGGTATGGGCTTGGGCATCATTTTCAGATCAAGAGGTTCAACAGGAGGGACTGACATCCCTGTCGCTTTAATCAAGCAAAAAACAGGACTTTCCATTGGAACAGGTTATTGGATGGTGGAAACATTTATTATTTTAACAGTCGGCATTGTTTTTAAAGATCCAAAACTGATTATCTTTGGTTACATCAACCTCTTCATCACCTCAAAAATCACTGACTTAACCAGTGAAGGTCTCCCCTATGTCAAAGGTGTATTCATCATGTCAAAATATTCTACTGAAATCAAAGAACAGATTATGGATAAAATTGGCAGAGGTGTGACCGTATTCAAGGGTGAAGGCGGTTATAGCGGGAAACCACAGGATATCTTATTCTGCGTGCTTAACCGTCGTCAGGTACCACAATTAATAGATTATGTTAAAGAGATTGACCCAGGTGCTTTTGTCACACTTACAGATGTGTTCGATGTGATGGGACATGGTTTTAAAATGAGACAATTAAATTTATCACAAAAAGAAGTGAAAAAGAAGATTAATGAATAAATTATTGGTCATTATCAGCGTGTTAATATTCTGTTCAACTTTATTTTCACAAGAACAGGCAATGTTGGCACGTGTACAATTTGATGGTGGTGGAGACTGGTACAATGATCCTGAATTATTACCCAATCTTGCAAAATTTGCCAATGAGCGTATCCATACAAACTTTACTGTAAAAGACAAAAATATTCGCCTAAACGATAAAAGACTTTTTGAATATCCCTTTCTGTTTTTAACCGGTCATGGGAATATCAAATTGAGTGATGAGGAGACACTTTCATTGAGAAGACACCTTGAAAGAGGTGCAATGCTCTTCGCAGATGATGATTATGGAATGGATGAAAGCTTTCGCAGAGAAATGAAAAAAGTATTTCCTGAAAAATCATTAGTTGAACTACCATCAAATCATCCATTGTTCACAATCTATTACAATTTCTCTCAGGGATTACCAAAAATCCACGAACATGATAAAAAAAGACCTCAGTTATTTGCAATTTTTTCTGACGAAGGCAGAATTATGGTACTATATTCCTATGAGGCTAATATCAGTGACGGTTGGGCAAATGCAGACACTCATGACGATCCCCCTGAAGTAAAAGAAAAAGCGTTACAGTTTGGGACAAATATCTTATATTATTTCTTTAGCGGGAGCATCAATTAAAATGAAGGTAGTCGTTGCTTCCGATTTTCATTTAAAATTTGACGAAAACAATGAAGATACTATCAGAAAAGAAAATGTGCTGACATTTCTCAAAACATTGAAAAAGAATACGGATGTACTGATTCTAAATGGAGATATTTTTGATCTTTGGTTGGAATGGTCATCAGTAATCATCAAGGATTATTTTCCCATACTCAAAGTATTGTCTGATTTGTCAGAAAACAACACACGTATTATTTTGGTTTCTGGAAATCATGATTTTTGGTTTCATGATTTTCTAACAAAGTACCTTAAGATTGAAATTTTTGAAGATTTCTTCTCAGAAACCATTGATGGGAAAAAATACTACGTGACGCATGGCGATCTGCACACTGTTAACGATCTGCGTTATCATATTTATAGAAAAGTAATTCGCAGTAAAATTGTCAAAACGATTGTATCACTGCTCAATCCAAACATCACTTTAAGGATTGGCAAAAAACTATCTCGTTCCAGCAGAAATAGAAAAGATTCTGTTGAACTAAAAAATAAAAAAGAAAAGGGTTTAATCCTAACCGCAGAAATCCTTTCTAAAGACTTTGATTTTATTTTTATGGGACACTCACACCAGCCAAAACTTATCCAATTTAATAACTCATATTACATCAATACGGGTGATTGGTTGATCCATAATTCATATTGTATCATCGAAAATCAAACACCACAATTAGTTGTCAGCAATCAAACAAACAGAGGTTGAAATGATTATTCATCACCAATTTATTGAAACAGCAAAGAAATTTGGAAAGAAAGTCGCCGTTTATGAACAAATGACAGGAAAAGAATATACCTATGATCGCCTACTACTCGCTTCGTTCTTATTGGCAGACAAAGTTAAAACATACAAAAGCAAATTTATCGGGATCATGTTGCCCCCTTCTGCTGGCTGTATTATTGCCAGTATGGCCGTTCTTTTTGCAGGCAAAACTCCTGTGATGATTAATTACTCAACAGGAGCTCGGATGAACTCACTCTACGCTCAGAAAAAATGCAATTTCAAAGTCATCCTCACTAGTGAAAAATTGTTGGAAAAAATTCAGGAAGAGCCGGTAAAAGGGATGGTTTATCTTGAAGATATTCTTAAAAAAATTAATATTATTGAAAAAGTTAAAGCGGCATTAATCACCAAACTCCCCGCATTAGTCTTAAAAAATCTGGTAGCACAAAGTAATGAGAATGACGACTTGGTCATTTTATTTACCAGTGGAAGTGAAAAAGACCCCAAAGCCGTCATGCTTACTCATAAAAATATCTGCTCCAATATTGAAGGCATTCAGAATATTTTATCAATCAACTCAAATGATGTCTTTGTTGCAAATCTTCCCTACTTCCATGTCTTTGGATTGACCATCAACTTTTTCATCCCTATTGTCATTGGCAGTAAAATTGTCGCTCACGCAAACCCTTTAGATTACAAAGCTGTGGTTGAATCTATCCGAAAACATAGCGTAACGATTACAGTTGCTACACCAACTTTCTACTATTGGTATCTGAAAAAATCACAACCAGGAGACTTTGCTACAGTTCGTATTGCCATTTCAGGAGCGGATAAACTGCCCCATCAATTACGTGATGAATATATGAAAATGCATCATATCAACGTCATGGAAGGTTATGGTACTACAGAAACCAGTCCTGTGATTTCCACCAATACGGCAGAATATAATCGTGATCATAGTATCGGCAGACCATTACCTGGCATGAGAGTAAAAATTGTCAGCTTGGAAACAGATCAGGAAGTTCCTGCTGGACAAGAAGGAAAAATTCTCGTCAAAGGTGCTTCTGTAATGAAAGGCTATTTTGGCGATTTTGAAGAAACAAAACTTAGAATCAGAAATGGCTGGTATGATACGGGGGACGTAGGAATGATCGACGAAGACGGCTATCTCTATCATCGTGGTAGATTAAAGAGATTTGTAAAAATCGGCGGAGAAATGATTTCTCTGACTAAAGTTGAAAATGAACTCGACCTGGTACTACCTGATGGCACAATTTGTTGTGTTGTTGAGATCCCTGATCCAATAAAAGGAGCTGAAATTGTAGCCGCAGTCACTACAAAAGAAATTGATCAAAAGAAGATAAAAAAATTGCTTGCGAAAACTTTACCATCACTGGCAATTCCAAAAAGATTTCATGTTCTTGAAAGTATTCCCATGGCACCCAGTGGTAAAGTCAATTTTAGAGCAGTTGAAGAAATTTGCAGAAAACTTGAAGAGGAGAATGAATGAAAATAGACTTGCATCTGCATACAAACTTTTCTGATGGAAAACTTAGTCCTGAACAACTATTAAAGTATGCTCATGAAAACCACTATGCTTACCTGTCAATCACTGATCATGACAGTACACTAGGGTATCAGGAAGCACTAAAACACTTATCAAATTACCCAATGGAACTGATATCTGGAGTTGAAGTCAGTACAATTTATCAAACTAATGATGTTCACATACTGGCATACTATGTAGATGTTCACAATGAAAATTTGAATGAAATGCTCAAAAAAATATATGACAGCCGTTATGGAAGAGCAAAACAAATGGTTGAAAATCTAAAAACCATGGGTATTGAACTTCGATGGGAAGATGTTTTAAAATATGCAGGTCAGAATAAATACGTCGGGCGCCCGCACATTGCCAGAGCTATGATCGAAAACGGTTTCTGTAAAACGATTAAAAGTGTATTTGACAATTATTTAAATAATGATTCTCCCATCTATGTACCAAAGTATCGCATCGATACTGCTAATGCAATTGAAATTATCAAACAGGCTGGAGGTATTCCGGTAATTGCTCATCCCGGACGACTGGAAGATGACACTGTTTTATATGATTTCATTGATATGGGCATCGAAGGTATTGAAGTATATTATGCCTCTCATTCTTCAGGTCAGATTAAATTGTACGAGCAAATCGCTCTTGAACACAATTTGATTCGCACTGGCGGATCTGATTTTCATGGCTTTGATTTTTACTACCTGAACTATACAGCTCCTGATATTTGTATTAAAGAGCTTAAAGAAGCATATAATAAAAAGAAATTCTAATATATTGAGGTTTATATGACAAATCCACTATTTGATGATTTATACAGTTTGCCAAAAAACTATAGATTTCCAAGATTCTCAAGGTATTTTACACTGATAATGAGCGTATTGATTATTATATATGCAATTTATATGATTTTTACAAAAGTCAATGATGATACAAGTACTTTTATGAAAATTGTACCCTTTTTTATCATGTTTCTGAGTTTAGACTCTCTGAGCAGAAATCTCATGTCGCTCAATAAAGTATATATTGACGAACATGCCATCCGCTTCTACTTTCTTGCAAAAAATACTGTATCTATCCCCTGGCTAAGAATGAGTAAAATGGAACTCTATAAGGGTAAAAGCAGATCCTTTGTCATTTACTATACCGAGAATGGAATTGATAAAAAGTTTTATTTAACCATGCAGTTCCCGAAAATGATCGAAATCATCAATTTGATCGCTTACCTGGCACCTCATGTTGAATTTGATGAATTCATCAGCAGTTTGGCAGTTCTACCCAAAAAAGAAGAAAATTAATATTTTCCTTGCTAAATTCAGCCCTTAATTTAAATAGACATCTAAGGATTTTATTCTTAATAAAATTAAGGAGTCAAAAATGACAGATCATATTGAAGAAAAAGGCTGTAGTTGCGGTTGTGGTGAACACGATCACAATGAAGAAAATGATAATCTTTATATTATTCTTGAATTAGAAGATGGCAGTGAAGTTGAATGTTTAGTTATGGATACAATCAATCTTGACGGAAAAGACTATATGGCTTTATTACCTGAAGGTCAGGAAGAATACTACGTCTATGGCTACAAAGTATTAGAAGACGGCGAAGACGGCGAAGACGGCATTGAAATCATCAACATCGAGGATGAAGTTGAATTCAAAAAAGCAGTTGATGAATTCCAGGCACGTTTTGATGCTGCTGCTGAAGAAGAAGACGAAGAAGAAGAATAAGCATTATTCATTCAAATTTTCAAAGATGCTGAGTTTATCTCAGCATCTTTTTTTTACTTATTTATTTTTTAATTGATCTCAGCACTTGATGATGTTTAAAGCTGTATTGAATCATATCTCAATCAGATAAACAAACATTTTGGCACGAATTTTGCCATTTTTTGCAATTTCTAATAAAAAACATTGACAAAATTAAGAAAGATTGAAATAATAAGCTTGTATGGAAAATATAATAAGAGTTAAAAATTTAGTAAAATCCTACGGGAAAAAGAAAGTCGTTAACGACATCAGCTTTGAGATTAAACAAGGCGAAATTGTAGGTATTTTAGGTCCAAATGGTGCCGGCAAATCCACAACCTTCTATATGATTCTTGGACTGGCCAAACCAGATGCCGGACACGTCTATTATAATGATATTGATATCACACGCAAACCCATGTATAAGCGATGTAAATTAGGTATGGCTTATCTTGCTCAACAACCTTCAATCTTTCACAAATTATCTGTTGAAGATAATATCATGGCGATTCTTGAAACAATGAACTACACCCGCGCTGAAAGAAAAAATAAACTCGAAGAGTATCTGGCAGAGTTAAACCTTACTCCTTTAGCAAAACAAAAAGCATATACTCTTTCTGGTGGCGAAAGAAGAAAACTCGAGATCACCCGATCTTTAGTTACAAATCCATCTTTCTTACTTATGGACGAGCCTTTTGCAGGCGTTGATCCATTAGCAGTAGCAGATATTCAGGATATTATTGTTAAACTTAAAGAAGAAAAGAATATGGGTATTTTCATTTCTGATCATAACGTTCAGGATACATTGTCAATCACGCAAAGATCATATATCATTTTCCAGGGAAACATCCTGATATCAGGCACTTCAAAAGAACTTATCAATAATCCTGAAGCAAGAAAACTCTATTTAGGGGATCGCTTCCTGAATACAAATTTTGATTAAAGGCATTTTTCTATGAAAATTATAATTCTTAATGATCAATATCTATTTCTCTTTTTAAACTAAAGGAACCACATTTATGAGCAATAAAATGTCACAAACACTTTCCTACAAACAAATTCAGGAAATGTCTCTTAAGCCTCAGATGATTCAGTCTTTGAAAATGCTGGCTTTACCAATGATGGATCTTGAACTTGAGTTAAAGAATGAGATCGTGGCGAATCCTTTACTTGAAATTGTCGAAGACTATGAAGAAGATAATCAGAAAGCTGAGAATGAAGAACTGGAAATCAGCAATGAAGATAAAGAAATCCAACAAACTTTGGATGAAGTCAAAGAATTAAGTGAGATCTTGGATACATGGAACGAGTACCATGATGATAAAGAAATATCTTCCAAAAGTTTAGACGAAGAAGATAGCAATTACGATAATTTTATCAAAGTTGAAGATAATCTTAAAAAAGAATTTATTGAATTTATCGAGCAATATGATATAAATGATCAAGAAAAAGACTTTGCCTTTGAAATTATTGAAAGAGCAAATGAATATGGTTTTTTACCTCCTGATTATGATATTTATGAAGTAGCAGCAGAATATTCATTAACTATTGAAGAGGCAGATAAAGTACATCAAATGATTCTGAGAACTATTCCCAGAGGCATAACTGCAAGAAATATTGAAGAATGTCTCATTGCACAACTCGAAGAGTATGAACTGGATGACTGGATTCTGGTCAGCATTATTAAAAACGATTTTAGCGATTTAATTCATCGTAAATTTCAAAACATTGCGGATAAATACGAGCTTTCAGAAAATGAAGTACTCGCATTCAGAGAAAGAATCTCTCTCCTCGACCCAAAACCAGGAATGAGATTAAACTCATCTAAAGCTAATTATATTGTTCCAGATATTATTGTCCGAAAAATTGAAGATGATTATGAAGTGATTATCAATGATTTTTATATCCCTAAGATCGTACTGAGTAAACATTACCGATCCATGCTTCAACAATCATCAAAAGATAAAGAAACAGTAAAATATATTCGCTCCAAAGTAAACTCAGCAAAATTTCTGATTAAATCAATTTTTATGAGAAACAGGACTCTCGAACGTGTCATGCGTTCTATAATTTATTATCAGAAGAACTTCTTCTATAACAATTCTGGTCTCCTTGATCCACTTACATATTCAGTAATAGCGAATGATCTAAGCGTCAATGAGTCCACTATTTCTCGCGTTGTAAAACATAAATATGCTGATACTCCTTTTGGCATCATGTGTCTCAAAGACTTTTTTTGCTCTGCAGCGGGAAAAGACAAAAACTATGAATCTGTCTCAAGACAAAATGTTCAAATTCAAATTTCAGAAATGATTGAAAAAGAAGATAAACGAAATCCACTTAGCGATCAGGAACTGGTTGATATTCTCAAAGAAAGAGGAATCAGTGTCTCTCGTCGCGTGATCGCAAAATATCGCGAAGAATTAAAAATTCCAAATAGCCGGTTAAGGAGAAAATAATGGATCATTATCAAGTTGCTGTCATTGGTGGCGGACCTGGAGGATATGAAACAGCCATCAGATTAAATCAGTATCAGATAAATGTGGTTTGCTTTGAAAAAGAAAGATTAGGCGGTGTCTGCTTAAACTGGGGATGTATCCCTACAAAAGCACTGGTAAAAGTTGCTGATTTCTTCGAAGAAATCAAACATTCTGAAGAATTTGGTATTTGTACTACAGAAACAAAAATAGATTTCGAAAAAATATACGCAAGAAAAGCTCAGATTGTTGAAAAACTCGTTTCAGGAATCGAGTATATTTTTAAAAAAAGAAACATCCCAAACATAAAAAAAGCGATAACAAAAATATCCAAGGTCAATCAACAATACCTCATTTATGACGACAATGAATGCCTGTGCTCAGCTGATTATATTGTTATAGCAACTGGATCAATTCCTAAAGAACTAGGATTTTTACCTTTTGACGGCGATAAAATTCTCTCATCAAATGAAATGCTCAACTTGAATCAACAGCCAAAAAGCTTAGCCGTCATTGGCGGAGGTGTCATCGGATGTGAATTTGCATCAATTATGGCGCAACTAGGCACTCAGGTAGAGATCATAGAATTCTTACCAGAATTAGTCACCAATGAAGACGAAGAAATCTCTAAGCGTTTAGCCTTAGCAATGAAAAAAATGGGAATTAAACTTCATTTAAAAACAGGTGTCGAAAAAGGTGAGATTAAAGAAGATCATGTTGAACTGACACTCAGCAACGGAAAATCAGTTGTTACAGAAAAAGTCTTAGTCTCTGTTGGAAGAAAACCTGTCTGTAATATTGAATTTGAAGGCTTCTCCATCGAGATTGAAAAAGATTTTATAAAAATTAATGAATCATGCCAAACCAGTGAAGCAAACATTTATTGTATCGGTGACGTGACAGGCAAATTACAACTGGCACATACAGCAAGTAAACAAGGACTAAGAGTCGCTGAAAAAATTATGAGCATAGTAAATAACAAAGATATACATCAGGAAGAACTGATCTACCATAATATTCCTCGTTGTACCTTTACAAACCCAGAAGTGGCTTCTTGCGGTTTAACTGAGAAACAAGCCATTGAAATGTATGGAGAGATCAATGTAGGTAAATTTCCTTTTGCAGCAAATGGAAAATCTCTCGGAATGGGAAATACTTTTGGCTTTGTTAAAACAATTTCTGATAAAAAAACAGATATTATTATCGGGATTCATATCATTGGTCCAGTTGCCACTGAGTTAATCGCTCAAGCATCTATTTTAATCAACACCAAAGCCACAGCTGATATCATTGAAAAAGTAGTTTTTGCCCATCCGACATTATCAGAATGTCTCATGGAAGCCGTTGAAGATTTACATAAATTGGCAATTCACATCGTTTAGTATTATATTATAATAAAAGCGAGTGTTCAATAAGGAATACTCAAAAAAGAAAGGGGTACGCTATGCAGATTACAATCACTGCTCGTCATTTCGAATTAACAAAAGCAATTCGAACTTATGTGGAAGATGCGTGTGAAAAACTTACTCGCTATTTTGATCAAATCATCAATATTCACATCACTTTAGGTTTAGAAAACAGTCGGAATATTGTTGATATGTCTCTGCATGCTTCAAAGTTTAATTTACAAAGTCAATCAGAAGCGATGGATATGTATGCGGCTATTGACGAAGCCATTGACAATATGGAAGCACAAATTAAGAAATTGAAAGACAAAGTCACTGACCACCAAAAAAGAAGATTAAAAGAAGAACCAAACTTTGTTTACGCAAACCTGTATGAACAAAACCATGAATCTAAATCAAAGAAAGTGATTCGAACCAAACGAATCGTTGCTGAAACCTTATCTGTTAACGAGGCAATAGACAAATTTACTGAAATTGAAGAAAATTATTACGTATTCAGAAATATTGAAACAGATAAAATTAACGTTTTGGTAAAAAAAGATAATGACTTTTTTAAGTTAATTGAACCATAGAAAATATTTTTAGGGGCAGATGATCTGCCCCTTTTTCCCATTCTATATAAAAGAAGAGAATTCTAAACTAAGAGAAATTTATGAAAGATTTAAGCATCAAACATTTTTTCGATCTCTGTAAACAAAGTTTCGTTTTATCCTTGATTACAGAACCAAACACAATTGATAAAAAAATTGTCGAACCTCATCTGCACAGACCAGGTTTAGCTTTATCAGGATTTTATGACAGATTCCCGTATCAGAGAGTCCAATTACTCGGTGAAACTGAAATAAACTATTTGCAAACTTTACCCGACGATGTACTTTACGATCGATTAAATGAGCTAATGAGTTTTAATATTCCTTGTTTTATTATCAGCAAAGGCTTATCTGTACCAAGTCAAATGGAATTCATCGCCAATGACATGAATATTCCAATTATCGTAAGTAGACTCTCAACAGATAAAATTTACTGGCAACTCTCCCGCTTTTTAAGAGATTTCTTTTCGCCAGAACAATCAATCCATGGAACCTTAGTTGAAGTATTCGGTGTCGGTATTTTGCTTGTAGGTAGAAGCGGAATCGGAAAAAGTGAATGTGCGCTTGAACTCATTGAACGCAAACATCGCTTGATCACAGATGATGTCGTTAAGCTTAGATTACAGGAAGATAAACTTTATGGTACTTCTTCTAAAAATATCGGGCATTTTATGGAGATCCGAGGGGTCGGTATTATTGATGTTGAAAGAATGTTTGGTATAGAAGCGATTAGAAAAGAGACAAAAATTGATATCCAGGTTGAATTAATGCCTTGGCGCGAAAATATGGACTATGAACGTGTGGGGATTACCAGCCAGCATACTGAAATTTTAGGGATCAACATCCCGACGATCTTCCTCCCAATCTCTCCTGGAAAAAATGTGTCTGTGATCATTGAAGTAATTGCAATGAATCACATACTAAAAACATACGGCTATGATGGCGCTGAAGCATTACAAAGAAAACTCGCTGAAGAATTACAACAAAAGTCAAAAATTAGAAACTTAAATAATAGTCTTCAGGATAATTAAAGGGTATTTTATGATAAGAAAAAAAATCACTGTTCAAAACCGTTTAGGTTTGCATGCAAGACCATCATCACTATTGGTCAGATTGGCAAACAAGTTTCGCTCTGATTTTCACATAAGAAAAGAAGATATGCTGATCAATGGTAAAAGTATTATGGGCGTTATGATGCTTGCTGCAGAATTTCAATCTGAAATTGAATTAGTCGCTGATGGAGTTGATGAAGAATTTCTACTCGAAGAAGTAGAAAAACTCTTTATTGATAAGTTTGGAGAAGATTAGATGATGACACAAATTGATGGCAATCCTGTATCCAATGGAATTGCAATGGGATATGCTGTAATTCTAAAAGAAAATAAAATTGAATTTGATGAAAAATCCATCGAAATTCACGAAATTGAGAATGAACTGTTTCGATATGAACAGGCAATTGAAGTTTTAACGAAAGATATTGATGAATATATTGCAAAATATGCATTTAACAATGAAGATAAAGAAGTATTAGAAACACATAAAATGATCCTGATCGATCCCGAAATTAAAAAAGGGATTTTTTCTTTGATTAAAGATCAGCTTCATAATCTGGAACAAGCTGTCACCTTATATTTTAATAAAACAATCAACTATTTTAAAAACCTTGATAATGAGTTTTATGCTGAACGTTCAGCCGACTATAAAGATTCTTATGATCGTTTAATGAATTATCTTTTAAAAATTGACGATACTATGGCAAGTAAAATCCCTGAAAATTCAATTATCATAATGGAAGATATTCCTCCTTCTATGATAGCAGAATTGGTAAAAAAAAATACTCAAGGCTTAGTGCTTCTTAAAGGTAGTAAAACTTCCCATGCAGTCATTCTGGCACGGGCAATGAATCTTCCCGTGATAACTGGAATTCAGTTTTTTCATAAAATTCACGAAAAAGACTTCTTAATTCTTGATGCTGATCAGGGCATTATTTTAGTTAATCCTGATAAAACAACTATTGAAAAATACGAAGAGCTAAAACTAAAAGAAGAATTAGAGTTTGAACATCTTAAATCAATTATTTCCCTGCCTTCTATTACAAAAGATCAAATAAGAATTCATTTGAATGCTAATATCGAATTACCTTCTGAAATTGATACAGTGAATAACATCAACGCCGATGGTATTGGCTTATTCAGAACTGAATTTTTCTACATCAACAGAGCTCTGATGCCATCTGAAAATGAACAATATGTCATTTACAAAACAATTGCAGAAAAATCAAAAGATAAACCCATAACGATTCGTACTATTGACATTGGTGGTGATAAACTGGCAAATTGGTACCCTCACTTTACCGAAGACAACCCCTATCTCGGATGCCGTGGTATAAGATTCTCTCTCAAATATCCAGCTGTCTTTAAAACTCAGTTAAAAGCTATACTTAGAGCATCTGTCTTTGGCAATATCCAGATCATGTTTCCTCTGATTTCTTCTCTTGAAGAACTTAGAATTGCAAAGAAGTTCGTCTTTGATTCTATGAAAGAGCTTGATCACTATTCAGTTGAATATAATAAAAATATAAAAATTGGAACAATGATCGAGATCCCGTCTGCTGCCATTATGGCCGATGCTTTAGCTCAGGAATGTGATTTCTTCAGTATTGGTACAAATGATTTATTGCAATACACAGTAGCAGTCGATCGTAATAATGAAAATGTGATGAGCTATTACAATCCCTATAATCCTGCTTTTATAAAATTGATTCAAATGACTGTTCAGGCAGGATTAAAACACAACATCCCCGTTGCAGTTTGCGGTGAACTTGCAGGTGATGAAGCTTTTGTCCCCTTACTTCTGAAATTTGGAGTTAAAGATCTCAGTGTTAATCTTCATAATATTTTAAAGATTAAACAGCTAATCAGAAATATTTCTTATAAAAAATTAAACGATTTTACTGAAAACCTTGAAAATGATCATGATATTAATTCGATTAAGCGTTATATGAATAATTTATCAAAATTTATTAGCAATTAAGTGGAGGTTTGAAATGAGTTTAAAGTTTGATTACACTAATTTAATGCATTCTCAACATATTCCTTGTGGAATTACTACTGCCCGAATTGAAAATCATGCACACCTGTGCTTGAAAGCGTTTAATAGGTTTCAGGAAGAACGTAAAAAAGATATTCTCGGATTTTATGACCTCCCGGATTCAAACGTTGATCATATTTTAAACTATATCGAATCTGTAAAAAATGACTACGACGAAATGGTCGTTCTGGGTATCGGTGGCTCTGCATTAGGAAATAAAGCGATCTATTCAGCACTGAAAACGACAAAAAAACTGACCAAAAAACTACATATTATGGATAATGTCGATCCTCTGATGATAAATGATATTCTTTCGCAAATCAATATCAAAAGAACTCTCTTTAATGTGATTACCAAATCAGGAACAACCGCTGAAACTATGTCAACGTTCATGATTGTCCTTGATATTCTAAAAAAAGAATGCCCTGATACTTATAAAAAACAAATCATTGTTACAACTGATAAAGATAAAGGATTTTTAAGAAAACTCATCAAAGAAGAATCATATCAGGATTTCATTGTCCCTGACAGTGTCGGGGGTCGTTTTTCTGTGCTGACAGATGTAGGCTTAGTTTCTTCTGCCTTTGTTGGTATTGATATTAAAGCGCTTCTTAAAGGTGCTGCAATAATGAGAGAAAAATGTAATAAAGAGTGTATTTGGGATAATCCAGCATACTTAAATGCGATGATACACTACCTCTATATGAAAGATCATAAAAATATCTCTGTGATGATGCCTTATGTGAACGCTCTCTATGATTTTGCTGATTGGTATCGTCAATTGTGGGCTGAAAGTCTGGGAAAAAGAACAAATATCTACAATCAAATTGTTGAAACAGGTCAGACTCCTGTAAAAGCTTTAGGAACCACTGATCAGCATTCTCAAATTCAACTCTATGCTGAAGGACCAAATGACAAAGTGCTTACCTTTGTTTCAGTTGAAAAATTCAACATTGATTATACAATACCAGAACTCTACATGGAAAGAGATGAAGTAAACTATCTGGCAAATCAAAATATCAGTCACTTGCTCAATGCTGAACAACTGGCAACTGAAATCGCTTTAACACAAGCTGGCAGACCTAATGCAAACATTATCCTCTCTGAAATTAACGAAGAAAACATTGGCCAGTTCATTTATCTTTATGAATTACAAACGATTATTGCAGGCTATTTCCTTGACATCAATCCTCTGGATCAACCTGGTGTTGAAGCAGGGAAAATTGCCACTTATGCATTAATGGGAAAAAAAGGCTTTGAAAAAGAAGCACAAGAAATTGAAAAATATAAAAAAGAAAAAATAATACAAGGGCGTATTCTATGAACCGTTTGGAAAATTTAGAATCAATCAAAAAAATTGATTCTCTTGATATGTATCATAAAATTATTCACATGCCTGAACATATCTTGAATACTTATAATAATGCGCAAATCTTAAACTTCGATGCAAATTTGAAAAAAGAAATCAACCAAATCATTATTTGTGGTATGGGTGGATCTGCGATAGCTGGAGATATCATTGAAAGTATTTACAAAAATCTCATCCCAGTAAGAACTGTTAAAGACTACAATCTCCCTTTCTGTAATGAAAAAACCCTGGTCATAGCATGCTCCTATTCAGGTAACACAGAAGAAACATTAAGTTGTCTCCAATCAGCACTTTCTAAAACAAAAAATATCTGGGGTGTGACAACTGGTGGCAAACTTTTTGACATGTTAAATCCTAATTACCCCATTATTCAATTAAACGATGGATATCCACCACGTTCTGCAATTGCATTTCTCTTCTTTTCCCTTATTAAGGTGCTTGAATTAGAAAAAATCATCCCAAATCAATCTAAAGATGTTAATAAACTTTGCGCGTATTTAATGCAAAAAGCAGGAGCAATTGCTAAATCCGTACCTACAAATCTTAATCTGGCAAAAAATACTGCGATTCATATTGAGAACAAGATTCCTATCATTTACTCTGCAAATCCAGTTCTCGCTCCGATTGCTTACAGATGGAAATGCCAAATCAACGAAAATACTAAATATCCAGCTTTTCATCATACACTCCCTGAAATGAATCACAATGAAATTGAAGCTTGGGAAAATGAAAAACACAGAGATATCTTTATCCCGCTCATTTTGCGTTATTTCGATGAAAAGCCTGATTATGCAAAAAGATTATCTGTACTTTATCAATTATTCAATGAACACAATATCGATTATCTTGAGTTCTTCGGTGATGGAGATTCTGAATACGGTAAAGCCTTTTCCTTGATCTATCTGGGTGATATGATTAGCTTCTACTTAGCGATTTTATCTGAAACGAATCCCACTTCAATAAACTTCATCGATTATTTAAAAAACCATTTATAATATATACAGGAGGAAAAATGATAAAAGAACCTCATTTCTTCACATCAGAATCAGTAACTGAAGGCCACCCTGACAAAATGGCTGATCAAATCTCTGATGCAGTTCTTGACGCAATCTTTACTTGTGACCCTTACGGTAGAGTTGCCTGCGAAACATTTGTCACAACAGGGCTTGCTTTGGTAGGCGGTGAAATCACTACCTCATGCTATGTCGATATCCCTGAAATTGTTAGAAATACAATCAAAGAAATTGGTTATTCTGATGCAGATTTCGGAATCGATTATAAAACATGCGCTGTTTTAACAACTATTGACCGTCAATCACCTGATATCGCTATGGGTGTTGATAAATCTAAAACTCATGCAATGGGTGCTGGAGACCAGGGAATGATGTTTGGCTATGCTGTCAATGAAACACCAGAATTAATGCCTCTCCCCATTTCTTTAGCCCAAAAACTGGCTCAAAGACTCGCTTTTGTCAGAAAAGGTGATAAAAATAACTTACCTATTCTTGACTATCTCAGACCTGACGGAAAAACTCAGGTGACTATTGAATATGATGATAACAACAAACCTGTCCGAGTTGACACAATCGTGATTTCTGCACAACATAATCCAGAAATCACAAAAGAAACAATCGAAAAAGATCTTATTGAACATGTCATCAAACCGATTGTTCCTGAATCTATGATTGATAAAAATACCAAATACTTCATCAATCCTACTGGTCGTTTTGTTATCGGTGGACCTCACGCTGATACAGGACTAACAGGGAGAAAAATCATCGTCGATACCTATGGCGGAATGGGAAGACACGGCGGTGGTGCTTTTTCTGGAAAAGACCCATCAAAAGTTGATCGTAGTGCCGCTTACATGGCAAGATATATTGCAAAAAACCTCGTCGCTGCTGGTTGTGCTGATGAAATTGAAGTTCAACTCGCTTATGCTATTGGTATTGCTGAACCAGTCTCTCTACTTGTAAATACTTTTGGTACTGGAAAAATCTCCGATTCTAAAATCGTTCAAATCATTAGACAAGTCTTTGAACTTACCCCTGAAGGTATTATTGAAAGCTTAAAACTGAGAAGACCAATCTACAAACTTACCGCTGCTTATGGTCATTTTGGTAGAGAATTAGAACAGTTCACTTGGGAAAAAACAGATAAAGTTCAAGATATTAAAGCACTTATCTAATTTTAAAAAATATTAAAAAGCCTGAGAGTTATCTCAGGCTTTTTCTCTTACAAATTATTCTATTGACAATTAATCTGCTTTTTTAATTATTGTAAATGCCAGGTCCGATGCAATCGCTACTTGCGAACCAGGTCAGATGCGGAAGCAAGCAGCCTTAAGCTCTGTTAGTGATGTGACATCGGTAACCTGGTTTTTTTAATACACCAACACTATCACCGCATCATTCACATTCGTACCGCTTCTATATGAGTATATGATGTCATCACTGAGATTCAATGCACTGTATGAATCATTATTATATAAATAACTGAGGGCTTTTTTACCATATTTCTCTATTCGTCCAACACTTCCAACATCAACAATCGCACCACATGCTGGAGAATTTCCATCTTTCCCATCACTACATACCGAAGCAAGCAACACATTGCGCATTCCTTGCATCTCAATTGATGCAGATAAGGCCAATTCACAACTCCTCCCACCTACACCTTTGCCTTTAAGCTTAACAATCGTTTCTCCACCATAAATAATCGCAAGAGGCTTATTCTCACTTTTTAAGTATCTGTAAATCTGACAGGAAATGTTTAATCCACTCATGTTTGCATAATCATTTAATGGATATGGATTGATAAATGATTGTATAAAATGCTTATCAAATGTACCCTTGATTGCTTTTAACCAACTTCTGTTATTCCCGATACATTCATAATCTACTGACTTTACGTCTTTAGGTGTTTCTCTCAAATAAGTACATATTTTCTCCAATTCATCAGGAATATACTTGACGATCACATCCATGGCATCCTGAGTATTGCTATCATCCCTAAAAGTGAGTCCTGATGCCACCTGACTTATATCTCCAGAACATACATCTGATAAAATATAACACTTCGCTCGATGAACATTGATCAAGGGAAGAATCTGACCGCCTTTTATCATTGATAAATGTTTTCGAACAGTATTAATCTCATCAATACTTGCTCCACATTGAATTAATTGCTGATTGATACGTTGAAGATCTTCCATTAAAAACTGATCATCGATAACTTCAACCAGCGAGCTTCCTCCACCTGATATTAAAAAAATGATGTAAAGGTCTTGATACTCCTTAAAAAAATGCAACAATTCATGACCAGCGTGTATTGATCTTTCTGTTGGCACAGGATGTGATGACACAATGCGCGTAAATGCTGGCAGAAAATAATCATTTGTGTTTTCTGGACATACGATCAATCCAGCTTTGATGCGCTCTTTATAAAAATCATAAACGGCTTTTGCCATTTCATTGCTGGCTTTACCAATACTTAATACACAGATATCTTCATCTAAATGATCCTTTTCTAAATATGGAATCATTAGTTGTTTTGGATTCATTTTTGAAATACTCTCGTAAATAATCTTTTTTAACTCTTCTTTCATAAAACTCCTGCTAATAATGTCAAAATATCATAGTTAAAATAAACCTGTCAAGTAAAGAATAAAATTATTTGATATACTCTAAATTATACAAGATTATTCTGTATCCTTGAATATTTGATATTAATTTCTTTTTATAACGAATTTCTTCAATTACTTTATACTTTCGATTCGCTATATTATGATGTTTTATATGAATAACATAGCTGAACCGAGCGTGAACTGAGGCGGAACGGAGAGTAAACCTGAGTTGTTTCATAAAAAACACACGTTTTTTATTAAAAAATACGCATCAGCATTAGTTGATATAAAGTTTATTCTACTCAATAAAACGATATAAAAAAACTAATTGTTTGATACAAAATTGAATGTGTTTTTGCTTTATTAATATTCTGCAGTATTATCGTAAATCGTTCTTTGCAAAGAACGCTAATTTTTTGTAATTGTTTTCTCGTTTTCTACAGGTTAGAAGGTAGTAGTGAACCAGGGTCGAATGATCCTTCTTCCTTTTATACTGGCGAGTTAGCGCAATTTGAAGCGATTATTATCAAAGATCAGCTAAATAAGTTTATAACTAAGTTTCTGCTTTAACAAATTATAAGAAAATGATTGACATCATACACTAATTATTGAATTTGAGATTTGGAGGATTAAAGATGCAACTTAAGAATATTAGAAATTTTTGTATAATTGCGCATATTGACCATGGGAAATCGACTTTAGCAGATAGATTTCTTGAAGAAACCCATGTGATAGATAAATCAAAAGGAGTAGCGCAGGTACTCGATGATATGGATCTCGAAAGAGAAAAAGGGATTACGATCAAATCTCATGCTATTCGTATGCTTCATGAATATAATGGAGAAACATACACTCTAAACTTAATTGACACTCCTGGACATGTGGATTTCTCATACGAAGTATCAAGAAGCCTTGCATCCTGCGAAGGAGCGCTTCTCTTAGTTGATGCTTCTCAAGGCGTCGAAGCCCAAACAATGAGTAATCTTTACCTCGCAATGGAAAATGATCTGGAAATTATCCCAGTAATCAATAAAATTGACCTTCCTGGCGCTGATATTGAAAATGCAGAACATGAACTCATGGACATCATTGGCATCGATAAAGACAGTATTTTCCGTGTTTCTGCAAAAACAGGGCTCAATGTCAAAGAACTTCTCGATGGTGTAATCGAAAATATCCCAGCACCTGAAGGAGACCCAGAAGCTCCTGTCAAAGCCCTGATCTTCGACTCTTACTATGACACTTTTAGAGGTGTGATCGTTCTTGTCAGAATGTACGATGGTACTCTAAATAAAAATGATAAAATTAAGCTCATGTCAACTAATATTGAATATGATATTGAAGAAATTGGCAATCTGGGCATCAAATTAGAACCCACCCAATGCTTAAAAGCGGGTGAAGTAGGCTATATTATTGCAAAGATTCGTGAAGTATCTGAAGCGCGCGTCGGCGATACAATTACAACAGCAAAAAATGGGATCACTGAAGCCTTAAAAGGTTATCAGGAACCAAAACCGATGGTATTCTCTGGCATCTTCCCTATGGATAGCAATGATTATGAAGACCTTAGAGATAGTATGGGTAAATTAAAACTTAACGATTCTTCTCTCATTTATGAGCTTGAAAACTCTCTCGCGTTGGGTTTTGGTTTCCGTTGCGGATTCTTAGGGATGCTTCATTTGGAAATCGTCAAAGAAAGACTTTGGAGAGAGTACAATATCTCAGTCTTAACAACCACCCCTTCTGTCAGCTTTGAAGTATATCTTAATGATGGGTCAATGATTATTTGTAACAACCCCGTGGATTTGCCTGATCCTGTAAAAATTGACTACATTATGGAACCGATCATGAATACTGAAATCATCGTTCCCACAGATTATGTTGGAAATATTATGAAGCTCGCTCAAGACAGAAGAGGCATTCAAAAAGATATGCAATATATTGACACTAAACGTGTTGCGCTTCATTATGAGCTTCCTTTGATTGAAATTGTTTTTGACTTCTATGATAAATTAAAATCTGTAAGTAGAGGATATGCTTCTCTTGACTATTCTTTTAAAGAATTTAGAAAATCAGAAATCGTTAAGGTTGATATCCTTATTAATGCTGAAAAAGTTGATGCAATGTCTTTTATGTGTCATAGAGATAAATCATTCGAATGGGGAAAAAGTGTCACAGATACTCTCAAAGATGTTATCCCACAACACTTGTTTAAAATTGCTCTTCAAGCAAGTATTGGCGCAAAAATTATTGCTCGTAGCACCATTAATGCTTTAAGAAAAAATGTCTTGGCTAAATGCTATGGTGGTGATATAACTAGAAAGAAAAAATTATTGGAAAAACAAAAAGAAGGTAAGAAAAGAATGCGTGAAATTGGCAATGTTCAGATTCCTCAAGAAGCATTCCTTGCTGTACTTAAGACTGAAAGAAACTAAAAAAATATAAAGGAGATGTTATGGTTACGGTTTATGTAAATAAGATCCCCTTTGAAGTCCACCATGAAACAAAAATTCTTCACGCATGTACAAAAGCTGGATTCTTCGTTCCAACTTTATGTTATCATCAAGATCTCGAACCTTCTTCTGGCTGTGGAATCTGTATGGTTGAAGCAAATGGTAAAATTGTTAGAGCATGCTCTACTCCTGTCGAAGCAAACATGAAAATCATCACCGACTCCAAAATGCTCATGGATTTGAGGAGAAATGCACTCAAAATCACCTTACTCAGTCATCCAAATAATTGCCCTGCTTGTGTTAAAAATGGTAGATGTGAATTGCAAAAACTATCTCAACAGCTCGGTGTTACAGATCTCGGTATTGAACCTATTCTAAAATCTCATGTTAAAAAAGACACTTCATCTCCTTCAATTACCATTGACCCAGTTTACTGCATTCAATGTGGCAGATGCGTTACTGTTTGTAATGACATTCAGGCTGTTCATGCAATCCAATATTCGAACAGAGGTTTTGATACTGTAGTAGCTCCAAGCTTCAATCGACCTATTGAACAATCTGAATGTGTAAAATGTGGACAATGCTCTTCTTACTGCCCAGTTGCTGCTATTTATGAAGCAGATGACTCTGAAGAAGTTTGGGCGGCTTTAGATAATCCTGATATAGTTTGCGTCGTTCAGGAAGCTCCTGCAGTTCGCGTGGCTTTGGGTGAAGAATTCGGTCTCCCGGTTGGAACAAATGTGGTAGGAAAAATGTATTCGGCATTAAGACGTTTAGGTTTTGATTACATCTTTGATACAAACTTTGGTGCAGATCTTACAATTATGGAAGAAGCAACTGAACTCGCTCATATCCTCACTGAAAAACCAAATGAACTTCCTCTGATTACATCTTGCTGTCCAGCATGGGTCGATTACATGGAAAAATTTTACCATGATTTAATCCCACATTTCTCAACTGCTAAATCCCCTCATCAAATGCTCGGAACCATGACAAAAACTTACTGGGCAAAAAAAATGAACATTGATCCTGAAAAGATATTCCTTGTTTCTGTGATGCCTTGTACTGCTAAAAAATATGAAATTGAAAGACTTGAAGATATGTATGCTTCAGGATTTAAAGATGTAGATGTAACGATTACCACTCGTGAACTTGCGAAAATGATCAAAATGAGAGGTCTTGACTTTGTAAATCTACCTGAAGGAACGTCAGATAATCCACTCGGTGAATATACAGGTGCTGCAACAATCTTCGGTGCTTCTGGTGGTGTAATGGAAGCTGCTTTGAGAACTGGGTACTACTTAGTTACAGGTCAGGATATGCCTGACCCTACCATTGAGTTTGTTCGCGGTCACAAAGGAATTAAAACTGGAAAAATTGAAATCGCGGGAACAACTTTAAATATCGCAGTGGCGTCTGGACTGTCAAATGTCTCTGAAATACTCGACAAAGTCCGTGAAGATAAAGAAGCAGGAAGACCTCCTTCTTATCATTTTATAGAAGTCATGGCTTGCCGTGGTGGCTGTGTCGGTGGCGGTGGACAACCTTACACCTCATCTAACAAAATCAGATATCAAAGAGCGCTCGGACTATACTCTGAAGATAGCAGTTTGAAACTGAGACATTCTCATCACAATCCTTCTATTCAAAAAGTATATGCAGAATTCCTTGAAAAACCAAATTCTCACAAAGCACATAAACTATTGCATACAAGTTATATAGCAAGACCAATCAATAAATAATTAAACAAGAACTAAATATTTCAAGCAGAATTGATTTAATCAATTCTGCTTTTTTCTATAATTGAAATGATAAAGTTAATGAAATATCTATTGACATAATTTTTTTAATAAAATATCGTGGACTTGTTTTATAGTTTACTTATCCTTAATGAGTAAATTATGATAGATAAAAGTGTGTATATTATTGAAATATAGTGAAATGAGGATACAAAAAAAATTAAGGAGGATTCATGGTGATTTACATCAATGGACAAGCATGTGACGCTTCTCCTGATCAGACCATCCTTCAGGTAGCAAGGAAGAACGACATTTATGTCCCTTCCCTATGCTATCATGAAAAAACTGGTCCTGCAGGAAAATGTCGCGTGTGCGTTGTTGAAGTTGAAGGTATGCGTGGGCTCGTCACTGCGTGTAATACCTATTGCAAAGAAGGTATGGTGATCAATACTGACTCTCCAGCTGTTCGGGAAGCTCAGAAAGTGGTCGTCGATTTAATACTTTCTTCTGGAACTCATGATTGTTTGGCTTGTGAAAAAAATGGTGCATGCGAACTTCAGGATGCATCATACTATTTAGGCATCGAACACCCATCTTATAATATGGGTAATGCTCAAATCGATAATGACGATTCAAGCGAATTCGTCTTCGTCGAAAGAGAAAAGTGTATTTCCTGTGGACGTTGTATTGCGGGCTGTAACACTACTGTCGTCAATGAAGTGCTTGACTATGGTCAACGCGGATTCCAGACCAAAATCGTTTTCGATAACGATTTACCAATGGGAACATCTTCTTGCGTTCAGTGCGGGGAATGTGTTCAGTTATGTCCAGTGGGTTGTTTAATCGACAAAAACGCTAAAGGAAAAGGAAGACCTTGGCAGTTAAAAGTTGTTGATTCTGTTTGTACTTATTGTGGTGTAGGATGTAAAATCAACCTTCATGTCGATACTCGTACAAATAAAATTGTCCGCGTTACTGGTGTTGAAGATGCACCTGCTAACCAAGGTATGTTGTGCGTTAAAGGACGTTATGGTTTTAACTTTGTCAATAGCCCTGAAAGATTAACTACTCCTTTAATTAAAGATACTAATGGTCAATTCAAAGAAGCAAGCTGGGAAGAAGCAATTCAACTTGTTGCTAATAAATTCTTAGATATTAAAAAAGCACATGGCTCTGACTCTATTGCAGGCTTATGCTCTGCAAAAGTAACTAATGAAGACAACTTTGCTTTCATGAAGTTCATGAGAAAGGAGGTCGGCACTAACAATGTCGATCACTGTGCACGGCTTTGCCACGCTTCTACAGTGGCCGGTCTGGCTACTACTCTTGGCAGCGGTGCGATGACTAATGATATCTTAGGCATCAAAAAAGCGGACGTGATCATGATCATTGGATCTGATACTTCTGAAGCTCACCCTGTAATTTCTGCAAGAATCAAACATGCGGTTCGTTACGGAAATACTAAATTAATCGTTATTGACCCTAAACAAATTAAAATGGCTGATTATGCTTCTGTTTATGCGCCTATGAGACCAGGAACAGACGTTGCTGTTTTAAACTCTATTATGCAAGTGATTATTAAAAATGATTGGCAAGACAAAGAATATATTCAAAGCAGAACTGAAGATTTTGAAGCACTTAAAAATGAAGTGATGAAAGATCAATACTCTCCTGAACAAGTCTCAAAACTTTCTAACATCCCTGCTGAAACTCTTTACAAAATTGCTGAAATGTTCGGTAAAGCTGAAACAGCTTCCGTATTCTATGCAATGGGTATCACCCAACATCACGTTGGTACTGAAAATGTGATGAGTATTTCTAACTTACAACTTCTTTGCGGAAATATCGGTAAAGAAGGTGGCGGTGTGAATCCGCTCAGAGGACAATCAAATGTTCAAGGTGCCTGTGACATGGGTGGATTACCAAATGTTTACTCTGGCTACCAACAAGTGGCAAACCCTCAAGTGAAAGAAAAATTTGAAAAAGCTTGGAATGCTACACTCTCTGATAAACCAGGATTACCATTGACAGAAATGATGAACAAAGCCTATGAAGGATCATTAAAAGCACTGTATATTATGGGTGAAAACCCTGTAATTTCTGATCCTGATCAAGCTCATATCATTCATTCTCTTGAAAAACTTGATTTCATGGTTGTTCAGGACATCTTCTTAACTGAAACGGCTAAAATGGCTGATGTCGTTTTACCTGCAACTTCTTTTGCAGAAAAAACAGGCCATTTTACAAACACTGAAAGAAGAGTTCAAAGAGTGAACAAAGCAATCAAAGCCCCAGGATTATCAAAAGCAGATTGGGAAATTGTTCAAATGATTGCTACTAAAATGGGTGGAAACTGGAATTACAAGTCTGAAAAAGATATTCTTTTAGAAATCAATGAATTAACACCTTCCTATGGCGGTATTCTTTGGGATCGTATTGATGTCAACGGACTTCATTGGCCATGTCCAACCCCAGAACATCCGGGTACTCCTGTACTTCATAAAGGAAACTTTGCTCGCGGTCTTGCACTTTTCAAAGCTATTGAATACAAATACCCAGCTGAAATGCCTGATGATGAATACCCATTAATCCTCACAACTGGTCGTGTATTACAACATTTCCATACAGGTACGATGAGTCGTAAAACTGAAGGCTTAAACAACATCGCTAAACCAATGGTGATGATCTCTGTTGAAGATGCAGAAGCTCTCGGTATTTCAAACTCTGAATTAGTGAGAATATCTTCAAGACGTGGTGAAATTGAAACTAACGCTTTTGTTACAAAACGTATTCAAAAGGGTGTGATTTATATTCCATTCCACTATCATGAAGCTGCTGCAAATAAATTAACCATTGCTGCGCTTGATCCTATTGCTAAAATCCCTGAACTTAAAGTGTGTGCAGCTAAAGTTACAAAAATCTAATTTATAACACATAAAAATAAGAGAGTCTGAATAAGGCTCTCTTATTTATTTTAAAAAGGCGAATATGTTTGAATATCAAAAAAACCAGAGATACTTTGCACAAGTCGCAGGTTCTCTTGAAAAACACGCAAAAGATGAATTAACAGAACTCGGTGCTGAAGTATTACAGGAAATTCCACGCGGATTAAGATTCACCTGCGATCAAAAAACACTTTATCAAATTCTTTATTCTTCAAGATTAGTTCAAAGAATTCTTGCTCCTCTCATCAGTTTTCAGTGCCATAGTGAAAAATACCTCTATAATCAGGCATTTCAAAATATTCAATGGACTGATCTCTTTAGAGTAACCGATACTTTCTCCATTATTTCAAATGTAAGTAGAAGCAAAATACAACACTCCCTCTATGCAGGACAAATCCTGAAAGATGCCATCTGTGACCAGTTTCGTGAAAAATTTAACGCTCGCCCTGACTTTAAAACAAAAGATGCCGACTTCAATCTCAATCTGCATATCTCTGATAATTGGGCAAGTATCTATCTGGATATCGGAGGTCAAAGTCTCCATAAAAGAGGTTATCGTAAATCTGCAGGTTTCGCCCCTCTGCAAGAAACTTTGGCTGCAGTTATTGTAAAGCTCACAGAATGGGATGGCAGTCAAATCTTTCATGATATATGTTGTGGATCTGGAACTCTGCTTGCTGAAGCATTGATGAAATATTGTCACATCCCCGCTGGTTTTCTTAGAGAACATCAGGCTATTACCTTTATGCCCGATTTCAATAAAACCCTTTGGGATGCTGTGATCAATGAAGCCAATGATAAGATAAAACCCCTGCCAAAAAACCTGATTAAAGGTTCTGATATTGATCCGGAAGCAATTGAGAAAACCAGAGAAAATTTAGCAAGTTTACCTTATGGAAAAAACGTTGAGTTATTAGTTTCCTCTTTCCAAAACTGTGAAAAAGAAGAAAATAAATGTGTCGTTTGTAATCCTCCCTACGGAATCAGACTCGGAGATAAAAAATCAACCATTCAGCTTTATCAGGATCTTGGAGATTTTCTGAAACAAAAATGCCCATCAAGTACCGCTTACATCCTATGTGGCAGTGCAGACCTGGTTCCGGCTCTGAGATTAAGAGCTCACTGGAAAAAATCTCTCAAAAATGCAGATATTGAAACAAAACTTGTAAAGATCATCATTAAATAGGATCATTCTGATTACCGTTTGACAGATTTTCATTTCTTGTAAAAATGGGATATAACATCAGTAAAAGGGTAATAATATGAATATTAAAAGACCAGAATGGACGCCTGAAAATCCTGGCGACGAATTTGCCTGCTATGTGATGCCAGGAGTTGAGTTAGACCAATCAAAAACTGTCACTCATACCCATATCACAAAAAAACAAGCTCCCCTTAATGTTGACGATTATGTAGATGGAATTAGAAATTATAAAAGATCCATTTTTGCTCGTGCAATTACCTTGATTGAAAGTAATGCGCAAAATCATATTAAACTCGGACAGGAAGTCATTCAAAGAATACTCCCTTTTACAGGAAACTCCATTAGAATTGGTATTACAGGTGTTCCTGGCGCAGGAAAAAGTACCTTTATTGAAGCTTTTGGATTGTTTCTGATAAATTTAGGTTTTAAAGTAGCTGTTTTAGCAATTGATCCAAGCAGTACCATATCAAAAGGTTCTGTTCTTGGCGATAAAACTCGTATGGAAGAACTATCAAAAAAAGAAGAAGCCTTTATCAGACCCTCCCCTTCTGGCGGTACTTTAGGTGGTGTGACCCGAAAGACAAGAGAAACTATCCTTCTCTGTGAAGCAGCTGGATTCGATGTTATCCTTGTCGAAACTGTTGGCGTTGGTCAAAATGAAGTTAGCGTCAGGTCAATGGTGGATTTCTTTCTGCTCATACTTATTTCTGGTGCTGGAGATGAACTTCAGGGCATAAAAAAAGGGGTTATTGAAATCGCGGATGCCATACTGGTCAATAAAGCAGATGGAGATAATATCATACGTGCAAAAGCAGCAGCTTCTGAATATAACATGGCGCTACACTACCTTGCTCGCTCAACGGAAGGCTGGTCAACTCATGCCTTTACTTGTTCAGCAAAAGATAAAACTGGAATTAATGAGATCTGGAAAGTCATAAAGAAGTTTGAATCCATTACTAAAGAGAATAAATTCTTTGAAAAACGAAGAAAGCACCAGTTACTTGAATGGTTACATTCTATGCTTGAAGAACATATTCTCACCGATTTTTTCAATCATCATTCGGTTAAAGATGTCCTTCCTCAAATCACCGATGACATTCTCTCTGGGAAACTCCCAACCACCTTGGCTGTTCAAAAAATCATTGATTCTTACGAAAAGCATTTCCAAAAAAATAATCAAGAATAGTTCATTGATCTGTGTATGAATAATCTGCAACTTCACGAAAGAGTGAACACTCAATCAGCATACTACAAAAAAAAGTATGGTCAAAGAGTCTTTAAAATCCCTCTCAGTACTGGGATTCAATGCCCTCAAAGAGTAAACAACTCTCCCTGTGTCTTCTGTCAGCCAGATACCTTTATCGATCAAATCAATCAGAATCATATAAGCATTACAGATCAAATCAATCTAATGATCAGCAAGATTCATGCAAAAACGGGTGCTCAGTCCTTTATTGCCTATTTTCAGGAAAATACCAGTACTTACGGAGATCCACAATATCTGATTAATTGTTTTAAAGAAGCAGATAAGCATCCTCAAATTAACGAGTTGGTCATTTCTACGTGTCCTGATTACCTAAATGAAAACATCCTTAGTTTATTAAAAAATATTGAAAAGCCTTTAACTATCGAGCTGGGAGTTCAAACGACCCATGATAAAAGTCTCCTCTATCTCAATAGAAACCATACTCAAAATGACAATCATCATGCAATTGAATTGATTCATCGATTCAATCAAAAAAACCCAAACAAAAAAATAAACATTGCTGTTCATTTGATTCTTGGAATCCCAGGTGAATCAAAAACTGATATGATTGATACAATTCACTTTATCAACCAGCAAGATATTGATGAAATCAAATTTCATCACTTGGTTGTTTATAAGAATACACCTCTGGAAAACTTAATGATTCATAGTCCATTCAAACCGATTTATACTAATCTTGAAGAATACTGTGAGCTATTGTCTGAAATTTTATCTCTACTTAAGCCAAATACTCTCATCTCGCGTTTTTTTACAAGTAATCTGATTCAAGACAACACTTCGCTGAATCAATTCCCTGGCATTAAAAAAACATGGTTAAATCAATTGACAAAAACACTCAATAATAACAATATCCATCAAGGGTTAAACTATAATGATGTTCTTTGTTAACATTTCCCAAAATACGAGTTACTTTAGTAAACCCTAAAGACAAATCAGGGATCTGATGTGTTGAGGAGAAATTTTGAAATCTGAAATAAATAATAATTTAATAAATCGACTTAAGTCAATTAGCTTTAAGCAGAATGCCATTTTCTTTATTTCTGCACTAATTCAATCCATTCTTACTTTTTTTATGATCTTTCATTTAATCCATGCCTTCAGATTTATACTTTCAATGAATCCATTCCAACAATTCTTTATCATCTTAAGTTTTAAAATCTTCCTCATTTTATTAATTATTTATTACTTTCTTCAAGCACAAAAGAAATCCGCGTCCTTAAACCATATTGCACTAAGAATCGATGAATCGTTTAAAGATCAATCTGACACAGTTCAAAATGCACTGGATTTTATCTCACAAAACACCAATGGCAATCCCTTGATTATTGACAGATATTGCAAAAATGCAGAACAAAAAGTGGCGAATATCGCTTACCCTTATAATAAAAAGCCACTAAAAAACTTATTGATCCCATCTCTGTGTATCTTTATCGGGACACTTTTGCTCCTCTTTTTCCAAACAAATGAAATGATAAAAACCTTTAAACTATTTAGAGCAAATTCGATACAGGAACAGGTGTATGAAAAGAATATTCAACTTAAACCAGGTAATGTCGATATCGAAAGAAATTCCAACTTAACAATTGAGATTCTTAATCCTGAAAAAGAAGTGAAATATACACTCTGGACTTCTTCCGGAGCCCAATGGAAAAAAGAAGACTTACTCAATCATTATAAAATGCTCTACAACATCGATCAGAATTTCAGATATTTGATTAAAAGTCCTTACGGACAATCAGACACATTCTTTGTTAGAATTATTGATGAACCGATCGTGAGAAATCTAAATGTTAAAATTAACTATCCTGCTTATACAGGGCTAAAATCTGAATATCGGGCAAACACAGATGGTAATTTTAGCATATTACAGGGTTCATCACTTGTGATGGATATTGAAACGGATGAAAACGTTAATCAGGCATCAATCGTCTTTAATGATAAATCCTTTACTCAATTAAAACAAATCGGTAAAAAGAATTGGGAAACACAATTTAAAGCACTGAATTCATTCTCTTATCACTTCAATTTGACTAATAAATTAAATGTAGTGTCAAAACCAGTAACGAGAAATATTTCCGTCATTCCTGATCGTGCACCTGAAATCCAAATTACCTATCCGGCAAGAGACACTATCTTACCGCAAAATCTTAAGTACTCCATTTCCTTCATCGCCAACGATGACTTCAGTCTTAGAAACCTAAAAATCTTTTATCAGGTTAATAACCAGTTTAATAAAGAAATATTAATAAAAAAGAATGTTGAAAGTTCAATCCTTGAAATGAACTATTTCCTTGACCTTGATGAATTCTTCCTTCTTCCTGGAGATCAAATTACTCACTGGCTCGAAGTAGAAGACAATGCACCTACCCCTCAGAAAGCTTCAACAAAAAAATTCGTTCTCAAGTTCCCTTCTATGGAAGAAATATTCGAAAAAAGTGAAGAAGTCGAACAATCAAGTAAAGACAACCTAAGTAAAGCACTCGAAGAAACAAAGAAACTTCAGGATGAATTTGAAAAAAAGAGAAGAGAACTTTTAAGAAAACAGGAACCCAATTGGGATGATAAAAAAGAAGTGCAACAGATGGCGAAAAAACAGGAAAATATCACAGAAATGGTTGATAAAGTAGCGAATGAATATCAGAAAATGATCAGTGACCTTGAAAAAAATCAAGCCCTCAATCAGGATCTTCTTCAAAAAATGCAAAAGATTCAGGAAATCATGGAAGAAATCAACACACCTGAACTTCAGAAGATGATGCAGGATATGCAAAAAAACCTGAGTAACATGAATCCTGAGACCCTCAAGAAAACGATGGAAAACTTCAAATTCTCAATGGAAGACTACGCAGAAAAGCTAAAACAAACACTTGAACTGCTTGAATCTGTAAAAAAAGAAATGAGTGTTCAAAAACTTACAGAAATGTCAAAAGAACTTGAAAAAATGCAGTCAGGACTTAATGAGAAAACGGATCAGGCTAAAAACACCAAAGACTTAGCCAATGAACAGAAAGCAATCAATGAGAAACTCAATAAATTGATGGAAGAAATGAATAAATCAAAAGACCTTTTTAATTCAGAAAAAGATCAGGATAATAAAAAACAACTTGATGAAATGATGGATGATATAAAAAAAGAAGGTCTAAAACAGGATATGGAATCTGCACTTGAACAAATGGAGCAAAACCAGAAAAGCAATGCACAGAAGATGCAAAAAACCTCACTGCAAAAAATGGCAAAATTAAGCGCTAAACTTGATAAAATGAAATCAGGCATGGGTGGCTCTGGCGCTCAGGAAATGATGGATATACTTCAGGCAACCATCAGGAGACTTCTCCTTTTCTCAAAATTACATGAAAATCTTAACAATCAATACACCAATGATCCCTTCCCAATTATGCAGGAAATGATCGCAAACTTTGAAGGAATTCAGCTCTCACTTCAAAATCTTTATTCAGTGCCTCAAATATTGCTCATGTTGGGTCAGAAATTCTTTTATGATACCAATGAAACTCAGAAATCTTATAGAGAATTCTTCAATGAAATCAAAGAAAACAGACTGTTCAATACTAAGAAAAGTATGTCTGATATCCAAAAAGGCATCAATCTTATGGTCTTTGATCTCATTCAGGCAATGAACAATATGCAAGGCGGTGGTGGTGGCGGAGGAGGCGGTATGCAAAGCCTCATGCAACAACTTCAGCAAATGGGTCAGGAACAAATGGCAATGAACATGATGACTCAGTCCATGATGCAACAAATGATGGGACAAGGCAATCAAATGTCTCAGCAAACCCGTCAGCAAATGCAAAGACTTGCAGCTGATGAACAAAGACTGGCTGACAACCTCAAAAGAACACTTCAAACTAATCCCGAAGCCCAAAAACAAACACAACAGGTGAATAAACTCATTGAGGAACTTGAAAGTATTTCTAAACAGTTAAAGCAAGGTCGTTTAGACCAAAGTATCCATGATCGCCAAAATCAAATCATGTCCAAGCTTCTTGATATAGAAAAATCCGTTCAAAAAAGAGAGTTCTCTCAGAAAAGAAAAGGCGAAACAAATTACAATGAGGATTGGAATGCACCTGAAAGCGTTAAAGAACGATTCAAAGATCAACAGAGAAAAGTCCAGCTTCAGGAAGATATCAAAAAATATTCTCCTGAATATCAGGAATTAATCCGGGAATACTTAAAGAAAATCAACGAATAGTGAATCATAAAAACATAAATAGTTGATAAAAAATCTTGCCTTTAAAAGCTATCTTTATCTTCTTTCTATAAATATAATAGCTGGAGTAAGAGTCAAGTGAGAGTGGAGAGAGAGCAAACCGAGTATTAATCATCATAAAATTCAAAAATAATCATCCAAAAAAGCTTCTTGAAGAAAGTTGATATCAAGTATTTTTTACTGTTCAGATTGAAAATATACCTGTCTCCTATAAATAATGCTTATATTATCAAAATAAGCCATATTATCTCATAAATTTCTTAAACTATCAAGACATCTCATTAATAAAAATCTTGACTGATATCCTTTACTTATTTTATTCGTCTATTGTATTATAGTGTAATTATTTAATTAATAAATAGAGTGATAAATTTTAGGAAGTTTATGTTTACAGAATTAATCGTTAATGTGCATCCTCTTGAAAACAGGATTGCCGTGTTAGAAGAAAACCAATTGGTTGAATTGATTGTCGAAAAAGAAAAAAACGACAATATTGTTGGAAATATCTACAAAGGCGTTGTTAAAGATGTCTTGACAGGCATGGGTGCTGCCTTCATCGATATCGGCTTGGGAAGAACTGCTTTTTTGCATTACACTGATATCGTCACCGACTTTCTTGATGATTTTGAGGGAGAAGGTCCCAGACGAATCATTGCTGAAGAATCTCACCGAATCAAAGAACTACTTAGCCCTGGACAGGAAATTCTTGTTCAGATTCAAAAAGGACCTATCGGTTCAAAAGGAGCAAGACTGACAGGACAAATCTCCATTCCAGGAAAATTTCTTGTATTCTTCCCAAATAAAGACAGGATAGCTGTTTCACGAAAAATCAATAACATTACTGAAAAACAAAGAATTAAATCAATTCTCAATGAAATCAAAGAACCAAATACAGGGATTATCGTTAGAACTGATGGTGAAAACTGTACAGAAGAAGAATTTTCAGACGAATACAAAGGTTTAGCAAAGACCTGGAAATTTCTGGAAAAGAAAATCAATAACTCAAAAGCCCCTTGTTGCATTTTTGAAGAATCAGATTCTTCAAGCGTGCTGATCAGAGATATGTTTAGTTCAAACGTCGATCGGCTGGTCATAGACAACAAACAATTCTATCAAAGAGTGATTCAAAAAATTAAAGAATACAATCCAGAACTGTGTAGTAAAATTGAACTATATAATGAAGATACACCGATCTTTGATGCGTATGGAATTGAGAAAGAGATTGAAAAAATCTTCTATTCCCGCATTTATCTTCCCTCAGGCGGAAACATCGTTATAGAAACCACAGAGGCACTTACAGCAATCGATATTAATACAGGTTCATTTACTGGCAATAAAAACTATGAATCAACCATTAAGCAAACCAATATCGAAGCAGCGATTGAAATTGCACGGCAGATACGTTTACGAAATCTATCAGGGATCATGATCATTGATTTTATCGATATGCAGGATGAAAATAACAAATCTGAAGTACTCGATACTCTTAGAAAGGCATTTAGGCGTGATCGGGCAAAAAATAAAGTATTTCCTTTTGGTCCATTAGGCTTGGTTGAAATCACTCGAAAGCGTACCCGTACATCATTGATGAATACTTATTTCGAACACTGCCCTCACTGTAACGGTACAGGCAAAATATTATCACGTGAATCTGTTCTTATCAAAGTAGATCGATGGCTCTCCAGAGCAGAATATTTCATAGCAGGCAAAGCATTAGACATTTACGTCCATCCAGTTGTCTATCAAACCTATGTCAGCCATCCTGAACTGATCAGAAAATGGGATAATAAAATACAGGTGATCGAGCAATTAGACATCGATCAGGATATGTTCAGAGTCATCTTAGCGGATGAGAAAAAAGATATTACAAACAAATATAATCCTTGACATAAATGACTTATGAAAAATAATTGGGATCTAGATTAAAAAAAGAGTGTAATAAAAGGAGAATAAATTATGTACGCGATCGTTGATTTTAAAGGATTTCAATATCGTGTTGAAAAAGATGCTGTTATAAAAGTATCATATATGGCCAAAGCAGAAGCTGGTTCTAAAGTTGATATGAATGATATCTTACTTCTTCACGACGATAATAACAACATTAAAGTAGGTCAGCCTACTGTTCCAGCAGCAAAAGTTACTGCTGAAGTCTTAGGACATGGACGCGATAAAAAAGTAATAGTCTTTAAAAAGAAAAAAAGAAAAGGCTACAAGAAAACTCAAGGTCATCGCGAATACTTCACCGAAGTAAAAATAACAGATATACAATTTTAATCAGGAAAGAGGATAATTATGGCTCATAAAAAAGGTGTCGGAAGCAGTAGAAACGGACGCGATAGTAATCCACAATATTTAGGCGTAAAAAAATACGGTGGAGAATCTGTTATTCCTGGTAATATCATCATTCGCCAAAGAGGAACAAAGTTCCGTCCTGGCAAAAACGTTGGTATGGGCAGAGATTATACAATATTCAGTCTTATCGAAGGTACTGTGACTTTTGTAACAAAAAAAGAAGGCAAAAAATACGTCTCAGTTACTCCTAACTAAAAACAAAAAAGTTTGATATAAGCCGCTTTTTAAAAAGCGGCTTTTTTTTATGCTTTCGTATTTTGATATGCACATTGAGTGAGCTTTGAATTAGAAGATAAAAGTTAATTATATAATTTTTGAGTCTTTAGTTATTCAGTATATACGGCTCGAGCCGAGCCGGCTCCATAACTAATTCAAAGCTCTCATAGTTATAATAAAATAGCGACGGTGGGGAAACCGTCGCTTCTTTAGCTTTGGGGAGCTAAGGGGAGGGTATTTATTCTATAATCCGAAGATTATATTTATTATCCGACATAGATTGCTTTAAATGGACAAGAGCCCACACAAGCACCACATTTAATACATTTATCCTGTAAAATCTCATGAGCTTCCTTAACCATACCAACGATAGCGCCATTAGGACATACTCTCGCACATTTCGTACAACCTTTACATTTCTCAGCATCAATGTGGAACTGTCTTAAAGCCTGACATTCACCTGCTGGACATTTCTTATCAACAATGTGAGCAAGATATTCATTTCTGAAGAATTTAATAGTTGAAAGAATTGGGTTAGGCGCAGTTTTACCTAAACCACAGAGGGATGCATTTTTTACCACATGAGCCAGTTCTTCCAATGTTTTGAGATCATCCATTGTGCCTTCGCCTGCAACGATCTTCTCCATGATTTCAAGCATCTGTTTGGTGCCAACACGACATGGAATACATTTACCACAACTTTCATCCTGAGTGAAGCTCATAAAGTATCTTGAAATTTCGACCATACAAGTGGTTTCTTCAAGAACAACTAATCCGCCAGAACCAACCATAGCGCCTGCTTTTTGAAGAGAATCATAATCCATTGGCATATCAAGGTGTTCTTCAGTAAGACATCCGCCAGAAGGTCCACCAATTTGCGCTGCTTTAAATGCTTTACCATCTTTAATTCCACCACCGATATCAAAGATAATTTCTCTTAAAGTGATACCCATAGGCACTTCGACCAAACCAGTATTCTTGATCTTTCCAGATAAAGCAAAGATCTTTGTTCCACGACTATTTTCTGTACCTAAGCCAGCATACCATTTCCAACCGTTTTTTAAAATCAATGGAACCGACCCATAGGTTTCCACATTATTGATGTTGGTTGGTTTATCAAATAAACCTCTTTCTGCTGGGAATGGTGGTTTTGGAGTTGGCATTCCACGCTTGCCTTCAATAGAGGCAATCAAAGCACTTTCTTCACCGCATACAAATGCGCCGGCACCCTGTGCGATTTTTAAAGTGAAGTTAAAACCTTTACCCATAATATTTTCACCAAGGAGTCCAACTTCTAAAGCCTGTGCAATCGCTTCTTTAAGTCTTTGAATCGCTAATGGATATTCAGCGCGAACATAAACAAAACCTTCCTGAGCACCAACCGCATAAGCTGCAATTGCCATTCCTTCGATTACTTTGTGAGGATCACCTTCAAGAAGTGAACGATCCATAAATGCACCTGGGTCTCCCTCATCGGCATTACAAACCACATATTTTACAGGATCATCTTGTTTTGCAGTTAAGCCCCATTTGATACCAGTTAAAAAGCCACCGCCACCACGTCCGCGAAGACCAGATTGTTTGACTTCTTCGACTACTTCTGAAGGGCTCATTTCAAATAAGCATCTTTTTAGTCCTAAGTATGATCCCATCGCAACAGCATCATTAATATTTTCAGCATCAATCACGCCAGATTCACCTAAGACACGACGAGTTTGTTTTTTGTAAAAACCAATTTCATCGGCATAAGGACTATTTTGAAAAACGAGTTCATTGATAATTTCATTCTTTAAAATGGTTTTTTCAATAATATCTTCTACATGATCAGGGCTTACTCTGACATAAAAGATTTTCTGTGGGAAGATTTCTATGATTGGACCCATTTCACAAAAACCGCGACAGCCGGTTTCGACGATATGAATATCATTTTCTAAACCTTTGGCTTTGATCACCTGATCAAGCTTTGTTTTTAATGGAATTTCACCAGATGCCTGGCAACCAGTTCCCTTACAAATAGCGATCTGACATTTGAAGACAGAAGATTCTTTTCTATATGTCGCTGTCATTTGATCTGCGATTTCTTTCTCTGATGGACTTAAGCTTTCAAGTCCCAACATATATTTACAATATTTTTTACTTGGTTGTTCAGGATGATATAATATTTGTTGATCTAATGTTTCGTGAAAATCTTTCATTGTACATCTCCCTCTTTCATTTCTTCAATAATATTTAATAATTTATCAATATTGACCTGACCGTAGATATGACCATCCATAATCAGCGCTGGAGCCATCGCACAAGCACCAATACAAGCAACAGTCTCAAGCGTTAACAATTTGTCGTCTGTCGTGTGTTTTTCGTCTGTTAAATCAAAATCTTTTCTGATACGATCAATTAATTCTTTTGCTCCTCTAACATGACAAGCAGTTCCATCGCATATTTGAATAATGTGACGACCTTTAGGTTCTGTTGAGAACTGAGCATAGAAAGTAGCAACCCCATAAATACTGGATAATGGCAAACCCATTTGTGTTGAAACACGTGTCATGATCTCTTCAGGCAGATATCTGTATTTTGCCTGAACAGCTTGTAAGATAGGAATCAAAGATGTACGTGACTGACCATATTGATGAATGACATCATCAACCCATTTCAATTGTTCTACCATTGTTTCTTCGACCATTTGTTCCTCCCATTTGATCTTTTAATAATATTCTATTTCTATTTTTTTATCTAATTTACTTAAATACTTTGCGATATCTTCTGTGATTTTAGTTTTTAGTCCAAACTCTTTGGGAATTTCAGGATTTTGATGTGCAGGATTCATTGCCTGACCAACGAGAAAAATCACCTCATCTGCATTCAATAATTCTTTCATAAGCAATGAAACTCCATCATTACAGCGATCCAAAACCTGAAGCGGAATTTCCTTTTCTCTTTTTAACTCTTTCAATATTGAGCTGATCGTAATAATACCTTCTGTGACTAAATCAATGCCTGCAATTGTACCAATAGGCGGGATGCCCGGTTTAATCGAATCAAGATCAACACCAACTTCTTTACCCAGGATTCTTCCAACAATGTTACTTGTAGTTCCACCACAGACAATTTTTCGTGTAGGTTCAGACATAAAACGATTCACAACAAATTTGTCTAAATCTTTCTTTGCTGGAGCACCAATTAATACTTTTACTTTTCTTTTTTCTCTCACTTTTACAACAGCAACTGAAGTATCATCACCAGGTTTATCAACATACAACTGACGGGCAATATTGGTTAGTTCAAATGCAAGTTCATGAGCGGTTAGAGGCTTTTGAATAATGCGTTCGATAAATTCAGATATTCTTTCCCAAGACCAGCCAAGATTCCATACTCCACCGATACCTGCATGTACTTCTCCATCACTCAGTAAAATCAACCAGTCACCCTGTTCAAGAGGAATCATTGCTTCATTAATCTGTTTTCCGCGTACATTATTACTTTCATACTGTACAGGATACACTTTATTCTTTTTAATAATTATTGCTGGTGGGTTATCGTATTCAACCAAATGTACCTGACCACTATTGTAAAGTTGCGCGACAGAAAACGTGCTATAAGCGAGTTTACGATAAGAACATGTTGGGAGAGTTTCTATCAGAGTTTCAACAACATCGTCAATCTCACACCCGTTTTTGAGCATTACAGAGATAATTCTTGAAGTTAGTGTCGCCAAGATATTTGCTTTTACACCACTACCTAAACCATCAGAGAGAATCAATGTTGATGTTTTACCATTTTTATTTACAATTATTGAATCACCGCATAATTCTTCATTATACTTATTTAGTTGAGAAGATGCGATTTCAAAAAATAACTGTTCCATTGTTAAGCCTTTTTATTCCCTGCATCAGTGATATCATTGCTTTCTTCTTTAAAGACCTTCATCAGGTCTAAGAGGGTCACTTTGGTTTCAGCTGTAGTTTCACCAAGTAGAGAAGCAATTTCCTGCGCGACGCGCATTTGTTTATGGATCACTTCACTTGCTTTTTCAATTGTTTTTTCTTTGAGTGCATTTATTCTTTCACGATTTTGAATTTTTTGTGTCAGATCTGTGACAATTACCACATGCATACCATCTTCTACCAAATCGAAAGATATCACTTCAATCTCTTTACTAAGTTTTTCAGAACGAACAATAATTCCTTTTTTATCGCAGTAATCAGGATTGAAAATATCTGCATCGATATATTGTTTAATGTCTTTATTTACGAGTTCAGTATAATCAGGGAGATTAAAGATTTGACGAAAAGCGTCATTGTATTGAACAACCTGATATTTTTCGTTAACTTCACAAACCCCGTTTGGATCACGATCGATAATTCTGTTGGCTCTTGATTCAGCTTTTTCTCTCATGTATGGCATACACATTTCTAATTCAGCCATACCTTGTAATACAGCTACAGCTTTATCTCTACATGAATAATAGCCACAAGCACCACAATTTAACTCATCTTCCTGACCGATTTTACCAGATTTCTTCAATATACTTTGAATATCTTCTTCTGAACTCTTCCTGAAAGACAATTCTCGTTTTTTGAATGTGCGCGTTAAATTGATATCTAATTGAGAATAATCAAAAAGATTGGGAATCCGATGATCTGATTTGGCATACTTTAAAATCTTCATCTTCGCTAATTGAGGACTTACTAAGTCCATCATTGGAGCACCAAGACAGCCATCATCGCACAACATAATTTCAACAAATCTTAAACTTTCCTGGTTATTTTCAATATCTTCTAAAAAATGCTTACAGGTCATAAATCCGCTGATCTTTACAAAGTTAAGATCAAAAGGATTAATACCAATTTTATATAATAATCCACCCTGGATAGGATACAATCTGGAATTCTGTTCTTCTTCAATTGATTGATTGTTGGGAATCATTGAATTTTCAATGATTGCAGGATAAATACTGCTTTCTCTCAACCAGATTTTTATATCATCAAAACTTAAAAAATAATCTACTTCTGTTTGAAAACGTTCATCTTCATTTTTAGCTGCAGTACAAGGGCCAATATGAATTACTTTAACATCTTTATTGTAAAAGTGTTGATATGCTTTTTTTAATAGTTTTGCATGTGCAGACATGGAAGAATCGATGGGTGCTAAGTATTTGATTAAATCAGGATAATAGCATTCCACTAAATTTACAATTGCAGGGCATTCAGAACTAATTACAAACTGATTCTTTTCGACTAGTCTTCGATATTCTTTTGCAACAAAATAAGCTGCAGCAGAACTTTCTTCAACGGCATCAAAGCCAAGTTTATTGAGTACGCGTACAAACTGAGAAGGGCTGTAATCAGGAAAGGCAATTGAAAAAGTTGGAGACAAACTAACGACTGTATGCACTTTTGTTTTTATAAGGTTTTTTACTTCATCCAAAGTACTGATTGCTTTAATCGCGTGTTGAGGGCAAATGTCTATGCATTTTCCACATTGAATACAACGGTTAGGTATAATCTGTGCATGAGCATTTTTTATCTGAATCGCTTTTACCGCACAATGTCTAACACACTTGTAGCAATCTTTACAATCACTTTGTTTAATTTTTATGAAGGTATGCATGTTTCCTTCTCTGCTTCGTTCACTAACTTATTAATAAATAATTCTTTTAAATCATCTAAAGAATGCATAGTCATGTGTTCATCATCCACTTTAATGCTGATGCCTTCAGAACAATGTCCCATACAAAAACTTGCTTTTAAAACGATTTTCTGCTCTAAGTTACAAGCAGATATCGCTTTTTGTAAATAATCAATAAAACTGTGTGAGCCCTTAATGTGGCACGAGCTTCCGACACAAACTGTGATGATCATTTTTCCTCCCGATACTCATCTCTCTATTCAATCTCTGCCAATACATATAACCATTCTTATGCCATTAATGCCAGTATTTGTTTTCTTACTATTTTTCATTGAGTTAGAATATTTTCTTGAGATATTTTTCTGCTCGTTTTCGCTCATTTGTTCAATATTGACCAGTCAAATCAGAGTAAAGAATTCTTCTGAAAAACCTTGACGGAATTATCAAGCAATATATTCTTTGAAATATTTGAAAAAATGAGGGGTGTTTTATGAGCAAGAGAATAATACTCAATCTAATAATTGTAATATCTTTAGTTTTAACTCTATCCTGTAAGAAAAAAAATACTGAGCCAGAAATTCCATATCATACAGTTGCAAATCCTACATTTACTCCAGATGCGGGGACTTATACAGTGGCACAAGAAGTCAGCATTCATTGTCAAACCTCAGGAGCTGTGATTCATTATACGCTTAATGGAGATGATCCAGATGAGAATTCACCAATTTTTACAGCACCTCTTCCAATAGCAGTAACTACAGTCATCAAAGCCAGAGCATATTTTGAAGATTATACGCCAAGTGGAATCGTAAGCAAAAATTATACTATTACACCAGCAAGTGTATCAAACATGATCTATGTTCAAGGTGGATTATTTAATATGGGCAATACACAGGGTCAAAACAATTATGATTTACCAGTACATCAAGTGACTCTATCTTCATATTATATTGATAAATATGAGTTAACTCAAGCCGAATGGCAAGTTTATATGACATTTAATACTTTTAATGCCCATGGGATCGCTGATGACTATCCTGTATATAATGTAAAGTGGTCCGAAGCGCTAATCTATTGTAATAAACGAAGTATCAGTGAAGGATTAGTACCATGTTATGCAGTATATGGTGATACAAATCCAAATACTTGGGGGAGTATTGAAAACAGTTCGGTAATTACTTGTAACTGGAATGCAAATGGATATCGTTTACCTACCGAAGCAGAATGGGAATTTGCTGCCAGAGGAGGAGTGCTAAGTCAGAACACAATTTATTCTGGATCGAATACTCTTTCATTAGTTGCATGGTATGTAGAAAATTCTGATAATTCAGTTCATAGTGTTGGAACAAAATTAGCCAATGAGTTAGGACTTTATGATATGAGTGGTAATGTGAATGAATGGTGCTGGGACTATTATGCAGATTATACAGCAGAAGCTCAGGTCAATCCTAAGGGACCTTCATCTGGAGTTAATAAGGTAAACAGAGGAGGATGTTATGGTTTTACAGATTATTATCATCATACTGTTTATCATAGATATAATGATTATATGCATGTCTATAGCCACACAACAGGATTAAGGTTAGCCAGAACGATTTTGAATTAAACAAATAAGTTCAATATTCCATTTCTTAAAAAAAAAATAAGATAAGTTTTCGAAAGGTATTGTGACAATGAATCGACTTAATTTCTTAATAATATATTTAGTGATTGTTTTTATAAGTAATATTTATGCTTCAGAAGAGGTTTCTTCAACAAAAAAGATTGAAAACAATCACGATAATGTAAAGATTCAATTCAAATCTTTTTCACCTGTATTTAATAAAAGTGTAAACCAAGATGATATTGATAATAATTATAATCCTGAAGAACATACTGAGGCAGAAAACTCTGATTATTATTCTCGACTTCTCAAAAATAGTGAAAACAAGAAAGATATGAAAACAGCAATTTTTGCCTGTGAAAAGCTTGTAGAAATTTATACAAGCGACTCATTTCTCATCAATAAATTACTATACTTATATATTTCCGAAGAAGAATATCAAAAAGGGCTTGAACTTTGTGAGCAAATCCAAGATATTGAGTTCGTTTCAGAAAACACGAATAACAATATTGCAATCATATATCAGAATAATAAAAATTACGAGAAGTGCATTTACTATAGCAGCAAAGCATTAGCTATTAATCCAAAGTCAAAAACAGCATTAATCAATCGCGGATCCGCTTATTTGAACTTGAACAATTTTGAAAAATGTATACAGGATTGCAACAATGCTATAAAACTTGATTCAGGAAACTATAAGATCTATTTAAATCGTGCTTCTTCATATTATCAGTTAAAAAAATATAATGAAGCCATCGCAGATTTAAGCACTGTATTACTCATAAATCCAAACTATAATGATGCCTTATTATTAAGAGCATCAGCTAAGCTAATGTCCAAAAATCTCGATGGAGCCATCAAAGACTATGATGCAGTATTAAAGATCAATGAATTAAATACTTCTGCATTATACAATCGAGCCATGGCAAAAATGTCAAAGAAAGCATATAAAGATGCGGTTTTAGATTTTTCTTATGTGATCAATTTGGAAAGTAATCACAGTAATGCTTATTTTTATCGGGCATATTCATATCTGTATATGAAAGACAAAGTCAAAGCAAAGCGAGATTTTTTGATGGCAGAAAAATTAGGTAATCCTTATGCAAGAGGTATCATTAAAAAATACATCGGTTCATAAAACTCATTAGCATCAAACCCCTATATTATATTTATATCAACAGATTAGAGATTCAAATAAAAGATCATGATATTCTAATTTTTTACTCATTTACTCTCCGCTAACCCTCAATGTACCCCCTACTTGCTCTCTACTCAGGCATTTAATCAATAGCAAATATCATAAATTTAACTTTTTTGATCAAAAATGAGCAAAATAAACTATAAAGTAATTGAGAAAAATCAACTTTAAAAATTATTGTTATGTAAGTACCTTGAAAATTTATAATATTTTTACTTGACAGTAAGTTTGTTTCACTTAAATTTAAAAACTCTTGGAGGAGTTATGAAGAAAAATATTACTTTAATCATTTTTGTAATGTTGCTGACAACAGTTTTTGCCTGGATTCCATCATCAAACATTCGTTATCAATCAAGCGTATTTCTCAAAGGGAATTTTTATCATATTTGGTCAGAAAATCATGATGATAAGTTTGTGACATTGGTTCAAGGAATCAGCCCTTATGGCGTCAAAAAATGGGAGAATCCATTAGTCATTTCACATGAACTTGGGCCTAGTAATTCCAAGTTGAAACCCTTAATTGCAATTTGTCCTGACTCAAGTATAATTGTAGTATATCAAAAAAGTGATAATTCAAATTATATGAATAAAATCAGTTCAGAAGGAGAATTTCTTTGGTCAAATCCTTATCAGATATCAGCTCCATTCCCAAATGATAATGGTAGTTATAGCTATCATTTGACAGTATTAGATAATAATGATATTATGTATTTTAAGATATCAAACGATGAGGATTTAGATAAGAGCAGATATGCCAGATTTGTATATTTTGTTTCATCATCGGGTTTATATCTTAATTCTAGCACTTTTGATACCTATGATGGTTATAGTATCGTAAAAAGAGAAGGGATTAACGCGATTGTATATTGTAAAGAAGATAGTCTCTTTTCAATAAAGATTGAAAATAATCAGTTATTAAATCCTGAGTTTATCACAGAAAATGATTTTGATTTTAAAAAAGCTCTTGTAAATTCTTCAGGAGAATTATTTGTAATTAACAAATCTATTGTATATTGTTTAAATGAAGACAACTCACTCAAATGGTATTATTATTTTCCATCAAATGTTATCATAAGAAATGCAAAAATATGTGCAGACAAATTTGTAGTATTTTATACTTCTATTAATTCACAGGATTCTGACAGTTCTAATTGGTCTGAGCATTATTGTTTCTTTGATTATGAAGGGAATAGTAGCAATTTCAGATTTTTGGGATCTTCTTTTTGGTGTACAGGAGGAGAATCAATCTTTTATTATGAACAAGCAGTATCTTACCCCGGCTATGTTTATATAATGGAACCTGGACGTATCAAAAATTATGATAATGAACATACGGTTTATTTCCCATCGGGTATTTACAATTGGCAGGAGAATTATGAAAGCCATTCAATTTTTGCTTTTGATGAATATTGTATGGTGACGATTTTAGGTCCTGTATATGGTTTTCAACAATTTATTTATGATAGCTCATTAAACTATTTATCCAACTCATATATCTCAGATGAAGTGTATGCTGATGCTGAGGAAGAAATTGCAATTAAACCAGACATAAAATTATCTCAAAATTATCCCAATCCATTCAATCCTTCAACAACCATATCATTTGAACTTGAGAAAGAAGAAAATGTTGAATTATCGATTTTTAACATCAAAGGACAGCTTGTTCAAACGCTTCAAAAAGGGATGTTATCAAAAGGAAAATACAGCAAACTATGGGATGGTAAAGATAATACAGGTAATCTGGTTAATTCTGGTATATATTTTATACAATTAAAAACAGAAAAGCAAAAGCAAACAAAAAAATGTGTATTGGTTAAATGAGGTTCAAAATGAAAAAATTAATCATCATCATAATGTCATTGATATACTTTTCAATACTGTTTTCTCAAGTAGAGGAAATACCCCTTGGAGATGGTTCTGTAGGGAATCCGTATCAAATTTCAGTTCTAAATCATCTATATTGGCTTTCAAATCATCAGGAACACTGGGACAAGCACTTTATACAAACAGCAGACATTGATGCATCAGAAACACAAAACTGGAATGATATTGGTACAACAACGAATGTTAAAGAGGGATTTTTGCCTATTGGGGATATTAATAACAATTTTACAGGGTACTACAACGGTCAAAACTACTCAATTAACCATCTAATGATTAACAGGAGTAATTTGCAAGGAGTTGGTTTTTTTGGATTTATAAAAAATGCTACAATTTGTAACATAAAGATATTTTACTCCAATATTATTGGATCAGTATATGTTGGATCTTTAGTAGGTCAATCTTCTTATAGTGAAGTTTTAAATTGTTGTGTAAGCGGAGTTATTTCAGGCAATAGTATAATTGGTGGTTTGTTAGGTGTAGTTTATAACTCAACCATATCCAATTCATATTCATATAGCAATATAAATGCACTAAACAAATTTGGAGGTTTAATAGGAGAAAACCATTATTCAAATTATGTCTCAAATAGCTATTACAATTATGAAACTGTATTAATTAATAATCAACATTTAATTTCAAAAGGCGCTTTATCAAACGATTTATTTATTGCATGGATAAACAGTAATTTAAATTTAAACATCATGGATTATTATAATCAAGATAATTACGGAAATTACATCATCAACTCGACTAATGATTTTAGGAATCTTTTGTACTTTGGTCATTCCGATCATGATTTCATACTTAATCAAGATATTGATCTATCTGCTTTTAATAATTTTTATATATATGAATTTCAAGGAAGATTTGATGGGAATAATCATATTATCAGTGGATTAAATATAAATGATACTCTTTCCGTAAATGTAGGACTTTTTGGTATAGTAAGATCATCTGAAATGAAAAATATTAATTTAAATAATACGACAATAGCAACAAGAAGAGAATCAGGAGGACTCGCTGGAAAAGCTGAAAATAGTAGTTTTATTAATTGTCATATCAATGTCAACATATCTGGATATAGTGAAATTGGAGGAATCATAGGTATCGCTGACTCGTTATTTATAGAGAACTGTTCTACATCAGGGATGATCTTCTCAAAATCAAGTGGTGGTGGAATTGTTGGTAAGCTTGACTATCCTTCAACGATAAATAATTGCCATAATTATGCAAATATTTCAGGAAATGGTAGTAGCGGAGGGATAGTCTGTTACTCTAATTCATCATTAGATGAGATCAATAATTGCACTAATTCAGGAAATATTTCCTCATCATCTACAGTATTATATATTGGCGGGATAGTAGGCAGTTCATTTGGAAAAATATCTCATTGTGAAAATACAGGGAATATTGATGGAGGAAAAGCACTTGGGGGGATTTGTGGATCAGCATATTCAAACATCACTTTTTGTACTAATTATGGAACATTGAATCAACTAAGACTTAATAAAGGTAGTGTTGGTGGTATTTCGGGTTATCACGGTAATATGAAACATATATCTTTTTGTACAAACGAAGGAGAAATCTATTATAATCACAACAACATAGAGGGAGGGAGTATCGGTGGAATTGTTGGTGAAAATGGGAACTCTTATGTTCGTTATTGTATCAATAAGGGATTGATAAAAGGAATATCTTCAATAAATTCCAGAATAGGTGGATTAGTTGGAATAAATAATAATTCATCCATTATTAAAAGGTCATTTAATCTTGGGACAATAATTGATACAACAAATTTTTCTTCCTACTATCAAAGCCGATCCTTAGGTGGGATAAGTGGATCTAACAGATATTTTTCAATAATTGAAGATTGTTTCAATAAAGGAGATATCCAATTATTTCACACTTCCAACTACGGGCTAATGTATCACGGAGCAATTGCAGGCATTAATAACTATTACTCTTTGATTATTAATACTTACAACATTGGTACAATAAATTCTGTCACTAATCTACCTTCTTTTGTTTACACTAATGATGCATCAGCAGTCAGGCATTCGTTTTGGGATTCAGACATTACAGAATTGAATCCTGGTATTAATGATAATGGAACAATTGAAGATGTACAGGGATTATCAAGTGAACAGATGAAAGATATTAATACATATACTTCTGCTGGATGGGACTTTGAGAATATTTGGCAGATTGCCCCCAATACTAATGATGGGTATCCATTCTTAATATGGGATAATGATCCATTAATCATCGATCATGAAGAGATCCCCAATGCGAGTTTAAATCAACCCGTATTATATTCAGCATATCCCAATCCATTCAATCCTTCAACAACCATATCATTTGAACTCAAGCAAGCAGATGATGTATCTATTGATATATATAATATAAAAGGCCAAAAAGTTAAATCACTACTCCAGGGACATAAAGAAATTGGATATCACTCCATAGTATGGAATGGGACAAACGACAATGGATCTCATTGTTCATCAGGCATCTACTTTTATGTTTTAAAGACTTCACAGAATCGTCAAAGCAAAAAAATGGTATTAGTAAAATAGTATTATATATTTCTTTAACAACAGATTTGTTTCTAAATATTGGGATATCTGTCTCTTGTAGGGTGAGTAATAATTTTCAAACTTCCTCCTACAGATACTTCAAAAGTATATTTAAACCTGTTTTAAGTTTTTTTTGATTTATTGCATAACTAATCCGAATAAAGCCTTTTGATTGATACCCAAAAGCTGAGCCAGGAATAACAATTACACCATTTTCTGCCAGTGTTTTGCAGAATGCTAAGTCATCTCTGTGAATATTCACAAAAATATAAGGGGCAGCATCGGACTTAATGATATCTTCTGATTTTATTTTTTCACTTAATTTTTCTATGCTTATTTTATGGTTTTGCCATAGCATCTTTCTCAGTTTTTTCAATTGAGTTTCGCCTTCAGAAGAAAAAGCTCTGACTGCAGCCTTTTGACTGATCACTGATGCACAGGTGGAGATATACTGATGCGCAACGATAAAAGCCTGCATCAATTCTGCTTGAGCGAAAATCCAGCCAATTCTCCAACCGGTCATACAAAAGGACTTACTTAATCCAGAAATAACCACCGTTTGATCATACATCCCAGCAAAAGAAGGAATTGGTTCATTTAACCCGACATCTTTATACACCTCATCAACAATCAGTAAAGTATTATGCTCTTTACAATAATCAACAATACGTCTCATTTCTGTAAGAGTGAAGGCTTTACCTGTCGGATTGCATGGGTGATTTAATAATAAAATTTTTGGTTTTTTAGAAATCTGCTGTTCGAAATCATCCCAATCAATGTTAAATTGCTGATCAGGAAGACAATTGAAAGAAATAACCTTTGTCCCGAGCATCTCTGCAATGCTTTTATAAGCCAAAAAACAAGGATCTGGGATCAATATTGTATCTTCAGGGTCACATAAGGCAAACAGAACAGCAAAAATTGCTTCCTGTGCCCCATTTGTCACACAGACCTGATCAGCGTTAAAATTTGTCTGATGAGTGTCAGGCTTGATTTGATTGTAGTAGTCAGCAATTGCTGAGCGTAAATCAAAAATTCCTGCATTAGGGGTGTAAAATAGTTCTCCTTGATTGATCACCTGCTTTGCTTTTAATCTGATAAAATTTGGTGTTTTGAACTGAATTTCACCTAAACCTAAATTAATAGAATTAGCTGGAGCAGAGTCTGCAATTTGTCTGATGATTGATTTATTTCTATTCTGAAGTCTTTTTGCAATCATTTTATTACCTTAAGAGTGATTCTAATACTACAGAGCGATCCGATTTCTCGTCACGGTATTTGATAATAATAGGGCAATAAATATGAAATGAAGCATTGGCTTTTATCGGTCTTGAGCCAGCAACTACCACTGCATTTTCAGGGATAATCACTCCTTTACCTTCTGCTTTTGTCAAGTAAGCTCCTTCAATCATATCATAAACAGGAGTACCAGCAGTAATGATCACACCTGCTGCTATGATCGCACCTTTTTTGATAATAACGCCTTCATATATGCCTGAATTTCCACCAATAAAAACATTATCTTCGATGATGACAGGATTTGCACCGATGGGTTCCAAAACCCCACCGATCATTGCTCCTGCACTGAGATGAACATTCTTGCCAATTTGGGCACAGGAACCCACTAAAGCATGAGAGTCAACCATAGAACCTTCATCAACATAAGCTCCCGCATTGATGTAACTTGGAGGCATGATTGTGACTGATTTGCCAATATATGCACCATCTCTGACAGAAGATCCACCTGGAACTATGCGTATACCGTCGTTAATTTCAACAGGTCTCAACGGATAAGTATGTTTATCAAAGAAAGGGAAATGTGGCTGAGAGAAATCGACAATTTTTCCCATTCTAAAACCGAGAAGAATGCCTTTTTTGACCCAGGTATTCGTTTGCCATAAACCATCGATTTTTTCTGCTGAGCGTATCTCTCCTTTGTTTAAAAGAACTTTGAATTTGTTAAAAATCTCAAAGTCTTCGATTTGTGCTTGCCAGTTTTTATCTTCATACTTTTCTTCAATAAAGTTTTTAATCTGCAATATATTCATTTCTGCCTCCATTAATTCATACATAATAATACTAATTTAATTGTCAAATACTTTCTATTCTTCATTTTAAAATATCAGATTGATTAATTTTTCTGTGAGCAACTTATTATTTCACAATAAAAAACAGATATATTCAAATTATTTTTTGCATAAATGCAAAAAGTTCTTGACGAGTTTTTCGCTTCATGTTATAGCAAAAAATGTCAGTAAGAAATTTGGGGGAGTAAAGATGGACTATAGCAGAGTGATAGAGAAAACGCTAACATATATTGAGATGAACTTAATAGAAGCGATTTCATTGGAAGATATAGCAGATGAAGCATTTCTTTCCTGTTATCATTTCCATAGAATCTTTACCTCTCATACAGGTTATTCAGTAAAAGAATACATCAGAAAGAGACGCTTATCGTGTGCCGGCAGAGAAGTTGTCTTTAATACTGACAAACTCAAAGATATTGCATTAAAGTATCAGTTTGAATCTCTTGAGAGCTTTATTCGAGCTTTTAAAAAGGAGTTTGGGATAACACCTGGACTTTTAAGAAAGCAAAAAGGAGTATTCAACGAATTTAAAGCAATCAACAATAATAATATCAGGATCATCCTGAAACGAAGAAAGGAAGAAATTATCATGGAAGCAAAAATCATTGAAATGAACGAAATGAAGGTGATGGGATTAAAATGTACAACAACAATGAAAGAAAACTCAATTCCTCAGTTATGGTGCGATTATATGAAGATTTTTGACAAAATCCCTAACAAAATTGATGGGCCATGCTTTGGTATCTGCATGTATATGGGCACAGACGAATGTAATGAAGATTCAAAGTTTGATTATATCGCAGCTCATGGTGTGACCACACATGATGAAGTTCCAGAAGGGATGGTGACCTATACACTCCCAAAGGCAAAATATGCATCTTTTACGCATAAAGGATCATTAGACACTCTTGATCAAACCTACTCATACATATTTGGTGTATGGGCAAATGAAGGCAAATATGTCATTGATCAAAAAGACACACTTGAACTGTATGATGACAGATTTAAATTCGGCGAAGAAGATTCAGAAATGGACATTCTTGTGCCAATTAAATAGAAGCGACATCCTTCCCAATATCCATACTCAAAAAGAGGCGTTCCCTACACGCCTCTTTATTTTTTAAAGAAGTCTAATCATCATTATAGCATCTTCGCCAAAACTTTTCACTTTGTCAGCTATCAAGGGATCAATACAATGACATTTCTTAAAGCCCTGTTTTTCCCAAAAGAGAGAAGTATTTTGAACAGAGATGAGTTTTATCGAAGAGAGTTGATGCTGTTTAGCAATAGCGATCAGAGAGTCTAACAACATCGTACTAATATTTTGCCCCCTAGCTGTATGATCAATTGATAGATCATGAAGATAAAGAAAAGAGGGTTGTTGAGATACAGGGGCATCTTGATCATTAAAAGCAGGTAAAGAAGAATTATCGCAAGGGATACTGATAACATAAGCGAGTAATTGATCTTCAAAAAAAGCACCCAAACAGAAGTGACGAAATTTTATTATTTTGTCATAAAAAGAATTTTTATCTTCAATCAATGTATCATGATAAGCTTCATATTGAATCTTTAATATTTGGTCAATATGATCCGCTACAAGATGTTTAATTTCCATTTTTTAATCCTGAAATAGAAAATCGCCTGTATCAATCAACACAGGCGATATAATAATAAATGATATCATTAAGATTCCATAGCTATCAAAGAAATTTCAATTTCTCCACCTCTTGGAAGTGCAGCAACTTGAATCACTTCACGTGCAGGGAAAGGTTCAGAGAAGAATCTTTTGTAAATTTCATTAAGTGGAACAAAATCCTTTAAATCAGTTAAAAAAACAGATACTTTTACTACATGATGAAAAGTCATATTTGATGCTTGAAGAATGTGATGTAAATGTTGAAAGACCAGATTTGCCTGTTCTTCGAAAGTTTTTGCTAAATTACCAGTTGCAGGGTCAAATCCTAATTGTCCAGAGATAAAGAGCATACCTTTTTTTAAAGTAGCCTGAGAATAAGGACCGATAGCCTGTGGTGCTTGAGGGGTGTTAATTGATTTCATTTTTTTCCTCCAGATATTTTCTTTTTTAATATTATAATCTAATAATCACTAAATAGAAATAGATTTTTTTAAGCGAATGACATAATCGTTTAATTCTCCAATATATATAGGTTCCTGATGACTTTTAATATTATTTTTTACAATAATTTTTCCCTGCCGAATAAATTCTTCTGTAATATAAACGACGAGTTCAGTTTGATATGAATCTACGAGTTCCTGCATAGAGGCAAATTCTCCATTAAAATGTGCAATGATCGTATGTATGTTATGATCGTGTAAACCCTGAACGATTTGCAAGACAATAATATCCATATCAGGAGACATTGGAGCGATCAATATTTTAAATTTTTCAGATTTTTGGGAGAAAAGTTTCATTTCATTCATCAACTGAATGATTAATTCAAGATTAGCAGAAAAACCAATCGCAGGCATATCTTTTCCTGTGACAGATTTAGAAAGCATATCATATCTGCCACCATTTGCTAAGATATATTTAGCACCATTCAATTCATAAATAAAATTGAAGATTGTCCGATTATAATAGTTAAATGCTGATTGAATATTTGGATTAATTGAATAAGTGACTCCTAAATTACTCAGCATTTTCTGAATACTTTTAAGATTTGAAGAGCATTCATCACATAAATGATCAATAATATTTGGTGCTTCTTTACTGATATTTACACACATCTCATCATTACATTGAAACACTTGAAGTTTATTTAAATGCAAATTATACTGGCAGGAATCACAAAATTCATTTTGATGATCAGCGACAAAGTGATTCATTTTATCAATATATGCTGGACGGCATATTTCGCACCCAAAGCTATTTAATTCAAGTTTAATATTATATAGTTCAAGATTCTTAAAAATCCGAATAGCCAGTAGAATAATTTCATTATCCGTCAATAAATCATTACTGCCAATGATTTCTGCACCGAACTGATGGAACTGAGACAGATTTGAGTTGTTTCTTTTTCTAAACATCGGTCCAATATAAAAAAGTCTGGATAAAAAATCACTGATGGGATTTTTCATCAGACTATGAAGAACAGTAATCGTACCTTCTGGTCTTAAACTCAAATTTGAGTTATCATTTATATTATAAAGCAACTGATTGATATAGTCACTATGTTCTGAGAAAAAATTAAGATATGTTTTAAAAAGATCCTGAGATTGCAAAATTGAAGTTCTAATTTCCTGAAAATTATATAGTTCCATCGTTTTTCGAATAATATTTTCAACATGATTCCATTTCCAAACATCAGAGGGTAAGATATCCTGATGCTGTAATTGCTGAATGTTTTGATTCATTGTTGTTTCCGCCTTAAGACAATAAAGATAATAACTGCTAAAAAACCCATTATATCGGCTAATATATCAAGCCAGGAGAATTGCCTACCAGGAATGAAGAGCTGATGAGCTTCATCAAAAACAGGTATAAGGAGCATCATCCAAATCAGTTTTTTTACAATTACAGAATTCAAAGTTCCTTTTTTTTGCTGATATTTATAAAACAAAAAAGATAGAATCAGATATTCTAAAAAATGAGCGATTTTATCCCAGGAAATTGTATCGTCAATGTTGATATCTAAAGAAGATATCGAAGAAAGCACTGCAATAGTAAATGCACATAGCCAGAACAGCATTCGATATAATTTCAAAACTCCACCTTTATCTTTTTTGTCATCAAATCTACTCGATGTATTTTGTCAACAACCATGTTACTGAAAAGGGTGACGAAGTGTACTCAGCTTTGACTGGAATTTGAAGTTCATCATCAGTAAACCAGAAGTAAAGACTGTTTGACTCACTTACCAGGTTATTGGTAAGGATATCACTCTTTCCCTTCTTGAATTGTCCATTCTTTTTGAAATTCAGTTTAACTTTGTATGTATTTTTTTTGCCTAATATAGTCTTGAGTTTTTCTTTTTTTAAAAATTCCACTTCACAGATCCATGGGTTTTTGTTTGCATCAAGATTAAACACCTGGTTCTGATGCAAATTCTGTTTTCTTAAGTAGTAAAGCGCTGAAAAGAAATCTCTACGATTGGGGATGGATTGATAATTACTTTTCTGATTTGTAATCAGATCATGATATATAGCATAATCGTGTCTAAATTCTGTTAGTGATTCTTCTTTAAACTTCTTTTGATTAATTCTCTTCTGATAGGATATTGGCAAAAACTCTTTCTCATATTTTATGATATATGAATTATCAATTGTATCAGCTAAAAATTGCGTAATCTTTGTTGAATTTGCATGAACATTGATCTGTTTTTCATTCTGATAAAATACTACATTAGCAATAGAAACAGAAAGATAGTTGATTGAGAATTCCATTTTTTCAGCAAAAAGACTGGAAACCACCTGGAAAAACAAGATCCAAATCAGGCATTTATTCAGCATCGTCATCAGTATTTTGAATGATATGCAACTTCACATAATTGATTCGCTGTCTTTTAATCTGAGTAATCGTAAATTCAACTTCATTTTCCATTAAGAATTTTTCATTCTTTTGAGGGACATGATTAAGAGAATCAAATAAGAATTCTGCCAGATTTTCATATTCTTCACTGATATTAAGATTGAATTCACTATTGAGTTCAGCAATATTCAGCATACCGCTCACAATGTAATCTGTTTCATTAATCTTTGTAATTAAAGGCATTTCGTCATCATATTCATCCATGATTTCACCGACTAACTGTTCCAGAATATCTTCAAGACTCACCAAACCAGAAGTTCCGCCGTATTCATCAACGACGATTGCAATTTGAATCTTTTTGGTCTTAAATTGATTGAGAAGATGCTGTATTTTCATATTTTCAGTGATGTAAAAAGGTTTTCTCATGATGGAAGAGATGCTTGTTTTTGAAGGATTAAGCAAAAGATCCTTTGCATACAAGACGCCAACAATATCATCGATAATTTTATGATAAACGGGTATTCGAGAATATCCAGAATCCGTAATCACTTTCTTTGCTTTATCAATACTTTCTGAGACTTCAACTCCGACGATATCAACCCGAGGGACAATGATATCTTTAACTTGAGTGCTTGAAAATCTGAAAATACTATCAATAATACGTTTTTCATTTTCTTCTAAAGGATGATTTTGAGATTTAGACTTGATAAAATTCTGAAAATCTTCACTGGTTATCGAAGAGTTTATCGTCGAAGAGCCGTCTTTCTTTTTAGTAATCAGAGAAATTAAACGGTCAAAAAGTATAACAAAAGGAAAGAGAATAAACTTAAAAATTTCGATAGGTAAACTTGTCCATTTAGAGAATAAGACTGGTCGTGAAAAAGCCAGAATCTTGGGTGTTATTTCACCAAATACTAAGAGTAAAACCGTCATTATGATAATTTCTGCAGTTAAAATCAGATTTTTGTATTCTGGGAAATAAGATGCAATTTTAATAGCAATCAGAGTGGCAATCGAAGTGGATAAGATATTAACAATCGTATTACCGATCAAAATTGTAATTAAAAGCTGTCTTGTCTTGGATAACAGCCGAAAGATCCTTTTTGATGCTGCATTATTTGATTTTTCTAATTTCTTTATGTGGATTTTTGATAATGAGAAAAAAGCGGTTTCACATCCAGAAAAAAAAGCTGAAGCGAATAAAAGTAAAGCAATAGTATAATAATAATAGCCTTCCAAGATTATATCTCCTTGAATAATAGTTTTTTAATTTTATCTTCTAAATCAAGCATTTCGCGTTGCTCACTGCTTTTTAAATGATCATAGCCTAACAAATGTAAGATTCCATGGATTAAAAGTTCTTTTAATTCACGCATTAGAGAATGATCTCCTTTTTGTTCCTCTGCAGTAGATACATCAATAATAATATCTCCTAAAAAAGGAATCTCTTTAAATTCAGAAGGGAAAGTTAAAACATCCGTTTTCTTATTTTTCCCTCGATATTTTCTATTAAATTCTGTGACCTGATTATTGTCAACTAATTTCAAACAACAATACTGTTCTGATTTTAACAAACCCTGTTGAATAAATACGTCAAATACATCCTGAAAAGCCTCATCATCTAATGAGAAGTCAGTTTCATTGATTAGTTCAATATTACTCATTTTTCTCTTCTGGATACTCAATTCGTTTTCTATATATACTTTGTAATATCGGCAACATTTCCTGCTTGATTAAGGAGAGATCTTTGACTGTAAGCGGAGCTTCATCAAGCTGACCTTCCTGTAATAAACTAAGTATCGTGTTATCCATTACTTTTTTAATCGATTCTGTAGAATATTCATTTAAAGATTTTGTTGTAGATTCAATGATATCTGCAATCATCACCAGAGCAGCCTCTTTTGTTCTTGGCTTTGGTCCGCTGTACATAAAATCCTGCTCATTGACATTTTTCTCAGAATTTATGGCTTTATGATAAAAATATTTAATACGATTATCACCATGATGCTGAATTATGATTTCAATAATAAAATCAGGCAGTTTATATTGTTTCGCCAGTCTTACCCCATTGATCACATGATTTTTGATAATACTTGCACTTTCTTTGGGAGGGATTTTTTCATGAAACTGAGTGGATAACTGGTTATTTTCAATAAAAACATCAGGTTGAGAGAGCTTACCAATATCATGATAATATGACCCAATTCTTGCAATCAATGGATTTGCGTGAATAGCTTCTGCAGCGGCTTCAGCCAGATTACCAACAATCAAAGAATGATAATAAGTGCCTGGAGCTTCTTTGGCAAGCTGTTTCATTAAAGGTTTATTGAAATCCATCAGTTCCAATAATGTTTGTTTACTCGCAAATGAAAATTGTTTTTCAATTATTGGCAATAAAACAATCGCCCCAAAAACTGAGATAAAGCATGAGATGGCTCCATAAAAGAAGTTCATTCCAAAAGTCACAAAGCTCTCATTTCGATATAAACTGAGTGCTGTTAAAGCGATAAAATAGCCAACTAACATATAGATAAAAATAAGATAGTAATTTACGCGACTGCTCTTTTTGATGGCATAGATTGCAAACAAACTGGATATAAAGGAACAAACGATGAAAAAAGAATTCCAGTTTGAATATTGACCAAGCAGCACTAAATTGAAAGTACTAAACAAGAACCCGTATGCAGGATTAAATAGAAATGAGCAGATGATAATAAACAGTGAAAATGGGATTACGGAAATATTTCTTGTTTGAAATGAATTATAGATAATCATTGTGATTATGGCATTAATGATAAACATGAGTAATAAAATATATCTGTGCTTATCTTGTTGATAAGCTTTGTTGAAAAATATTTTAATACACAAAAAGTAAAGCGAAAATAGAACCAGATTGAGAAGAGCCATCCCTAAGGAAGAGAGCAACAAGCTTGAATAATCATGAGCAATTTTTTTTTCTTTATAAGCTTTAAGCAATGATTCAACAGTCATTAAATCCTGCTCAGATATCTTTTGATTTTTATTGATAATTGTCTCATCTTTGTTGATTTTATTGATTACGGGATTAATCGTTTTTCTGATTTTTAGTTTTTCGACTTCACTCGCTTCTTCATCTATTTCAAGATTTGCAAGCTGAAAGTTATCTAAAATATTATCCAGAACAGCTTTTAAAACGGTTGAACCTGATGAAGCGATAATTTCTTCTTTTGCTTTTTCTAAAGACAGTAATTTATCTTTTGATTTTTCAACGATCTGATTATTTTCATTAAACCTGATCATCTTATGAGTTATTGTTTCGTCATAAATTCCGCGATTTGTCAAAGAATTGAATTGCATAGTCAGAAAATTATAAAGATATTGTCTTTTTTGAGTATTTTTTAAATATTGATAAGTTTCATGATTGAGCTGATAACCCATTTTTGAAAAACGATCGATAAAATTAATCGTATCATTTGCTTCAAAAACATTATTCAGTTCAATAAAGAAGTAATCGAGTTCTTTCTGTACTTTAAATTTTGCATCTTCAGAGATCTTATAAATGGGAGACAGGTTTTTTATAGACTGATAAATTTCTTGCTGAATTTGATTTTCAGATTTATATACGGTAAAAGAGAAAGGAGCTTTAACAGATTGTTGAGCGATTTGTCCGATTTGGAACTGGTATTTAGGATTATGATTGCTATAATAAGAAATTAAAAAGAATACGGCTGCGATGATGATCGAAGCACTTAAATCAATGTACAGATTTTTTTTATTATTCATATTCATAAAAAAAGCCTCCTACAAAGGAGGCTTTTTTGTCAAGATTAATCTCTTGGTATCGTAAATGTTTGATTTGGATAGATTAAATCAGGATCTTTGATCTGATCTTTATTTGCACGATAGATGATGGTCCATTTTGAACCTTTTCCATAAACTTCTGGATAAGCTGCAATTTTCCATAAGCTTTCACCCTTATAGACTTTCCAGGTTCCAGGAAGTCCGCGAGGAATTTTGAGATCCATTCCAGATTCAATTTTGTTTGGATCTTTGATCTGATCTCTGTTGGCACGATAGATTATTCCCCATTTTTTACTGTCGCCATAAATGTGTTCATATCCAGAAATTTTGGATAATGATTCACCTTTTTGAACAACATGGCTATCTTCGTAATATGATCCACCTTGAGCTTTTTTGTTTTTCATTGAATTATTGATAGCGTTAAATCTGCGGTCTAAATCAGTAAAATCTCTTTTAAATTCAGGTAATTTTGCATAATTAAGTTGTTTTGTAGCTTCATAACTATCGGATAACTCTTTGAATGCTTTTGCATTTTCCCATAATTGTGAATCACTCATTTTTTCCCAATTTGCTAACTGATCTTTATAATACTGAAGTTTTGAATGTAAATCCTGTAATTTTTCATCAGTAATTCCTAATTTTGTATATAAAGCTTTAATTTCTTCGTCAACTGCTTTAATACGAGCTTCCATATTTTTTATATCTGTATTGTTCTGATCTAATTCAGCCTGTGCTTTTGTTCTGCGATCCTGTAAACTTTTCATCTCATTTTCAAGATTCTGCCAATATTGAGTTCTTTCACTTTTGCTGAGTTTTTTATACTCTGCATCAGACAAATAAGTCACACGAGCAGTCAATGAAATGGGCAACAGTAAACTAATGACGAATAAACATAAAATGATCTTTTTCATTGTCTTCTCCTTTACTTATTTTCACTATCAATTTGTTTTAAAGCAGATAACTTTTCTTCTTTAACTTGTAATTCTTTTTGAAGTTCTGCTTTTCTTTTTGCTGAATCTTTTGCCTGATTTTCAGTCATTACGACTTCTTCTTCAGCTTTGGTTAACTGGTCTTTTGACACTGGTGGCGGTGGTGGTGTACATGCAGACAACAATACCATTGAAGCCAGCACGATCAATGCAAATAATTTGCTAATCCCTTTCATTTTTCTCTCCCTTTTAGACATTTAATCAATTTTTGTACAAGATCACAATTTTGTCAAATATAATTTGAGCTTATATATAATATACTCTGATTTATGATCAAGTTACATTTTTTTTTATTTTTTTTATTCTTGACGTTATCAGATATTTATAAATTCTATTTCTTGATGAAAAAGAAAAGAGATATGAGATTGAGAAAAGCGTTAGATACTTCAATATTTGAAGGGATCTTTGCACAGGTATATTCGGCATTGGTTTCGATTGGTAATTCTTTCATTACAAAATTTGCTGTATTACTCAACGCATCCCCCCTGCATTTTAGTATCATTTCAGCAATTGCTCAGTTATCACAGCTTTTTCAGATTATTGGAATTATCATCACCAAAAGGTTAAAATCAAGAAAAAAGAAATGTGTATGGTATGCTTTTTATGGCAGAGCTGTTAATCTTTTTCTCTTTATCCCTTTACTCATTATTTACTCCAAAATATCATTACTGGGTATGAGCCCCCAAATTCTATCTATCGTGATCTTTCTGCTGATCCTTTTAATCTCTGCTGCATTACAAAATATTAGCGGTAATTTGTGGACTGCATGGATCTCAGATCTGGTACCCAAGTCAATCAGAGGAAGATTCTTTTCAAAAAGAATGCAGATCCTTTCCTTCTATGGGCTGATTTTTGCGTATATATTCAGCATTTTTGTTGATTGTTTTGAAAGTAGTGAAGGGAACTGGAAATACTCCATCATCGAATTTACTGGGCTCACTCGAATCTTTATCCCTGAAAATCAAGCGCTGGGATTGTATCTGGTATTTTTTATTGGTATCGTTATTGGGTTACTTGGTTTATATTTTTTAAATCAACAAGACGAAAAAGAAGTAAAACATAAACTCACTGAGACAGACTTCTCCATTAAAGAACCCTTAAAAAATAAGAATTTCAGACAACTCGCACTATTTAATGCATGGTGGATGCTGGCAATCGGTATCGGTGCTCCTTTCTGGGGAGCTTTTATGATGAAAAAGCTGCACATGAGCTTGTTTGAGATACAGATGTATGGAGCCATAAGTTCGCTCAGTATGCTTGTAGCATTTAAATGGTGGGGGAAGTTTATTGATCGTTTTGGAAACAGGACAACCATGAAGATCTGTGTTTTTCTGGGAGGAATCAATCCCCTAATCTGGGTATTTTTTACAAAGGAATCTTATTGGCTAATTTGGCCAGAAGCCATATTATCTGGTTTTATGTGGAGTGGGACCAATATTGTTTCAATGAATTTCATCCTGGCAATATCACCAAAAGGCAAGGAACAAATCTGGTCAGGGGTTTATAGTGCCATTGGCGGAGTGATGATGATGAGCACGATGCTCTTAAGTGGTACATTTTTTCCCAATGAGATGTACCTTTTTGGATTAAAGCTTGAGCCGGAGCAAGTTTTATTTGCTTTAACCGGTGTTTTAAGATGGACAGCAGAAATTCCGCTTCATTATGTAAAAGAAGCGGGAGGTGTTCCATTCAGAAGAACATTGATTGAAGTCCGCCAGCTTTTATTCCAGCGGATATATCGTTTAAGAAGCAAATTCTAACAATTGGCACAAAAATTGTTAATTATAATAATATAAATTGAACGACGAATGAAGAGTTTATTAAAAAATGAAAAATAGAGGTTGTGAAATGAAGTATAATTTTGATGTAGAACTTGATCGAAAAAATACAGGTTCTTTTAAGTGGGATTGGTGTAGCAAGATTTTCGGAACAGAAGATATTATCCCGATGTCGATTGCCGATATGGATATTCCTGTGCCTCCTCAGGTGATTTCAGCCATTCAAAAAAGAAATGAGCATCCTGTCTTTGGTTATTCTGTTCGAATGGACTCTTTTTATGCATCTGTAAGAAATTGGATGAAGAAGCGTTTTGACTGGGAAATCCAGAATGAATGGATTGTTTCTACCCCAGGCATTGTTCCTGCGCTTAGTTTTGCTGTTTTTTCCTATACTCAGCCAGGAGATAAGATACTCATTCAAACACCCGTTTATCATCCATTTTTCGATGCAATTTTATGCAACAAACGCGAATTAGTTGAAAACCCTTTAAAAGAAGTCATTGATGAACATCAACCCAATAAAATACGCTATGAAATTGACTTTGATGATCTTGAGAAAAAGACTGATGGTGTTAAAATGATGATCTTATGCTCTCCGCATAACCCTGTTGGAAAGGTATGGAGTAAAGAAGATCTGATCAAGATTGGTGAGATTTGTAAAAGAAAAAACATTATGATCATTTCTGATGAAATACACTCTGATTTAATCTACAAGCCAACAAAACATTTTCCTTTCAGTTCAATTAAAGAATTTGAAGATATTTCTCTGACTTGTATGGCTCCGAGTAAAACATTTAATGTGGCAGGATTATGTGCATCGGTCATCATTATCCCTAATGAAACATTGAGAAATCAGTTTACGCAAACCATGTGGAACTGTGGGGTCTTTCTTGGAAATATATTTGGAAATGTTGCACTTGAAACCTGTTATAACGAATGTGAAGACTGGCTTGAAAATCTTTTAGAATATCTTCATGATTGTAAAATTCAGATTGAAAACTTTATCAGCAATGAGATTCCTCAGTTAAAAATATCTGATGCATCGGGCACATTCCTCACCTGGATCGACTTCAGAGCACTCAATTTTCCAACGCATGAAGCGCTGGAAAAATTCATAATTGATAAAGCAAAAATCGGTCTTGATACAGGATCTAAGTTTGGTAAAAATGGTGAATTCTTCATGAGACTGAATTTTGGCTGTAACAAAAAAACAATCAATGAGGCGCTGAACCGACTAAAAACGGCTATAGATTCTTTGTAATTAATAGTGAATAAAATTTAAGCTCCGTTAATTCGGAGCTTTGTTTTTTTTCAGAAATAAAAAAGGCGATGAATGATCATCGCCTTTATATATCATGTCATGTTAGAAGCCAAACCAAGGACCTACACTGATGGTATATGTATCAAATTTTGTATCTGGAGAATTAGACACTTCAAATGTATCACCAGTTAAGTTTGAATCCCATCCGTTATTCCAACTATAAGAAGCAATATAGCCACCTTCAGCTCTGAAACCTAACCAGGAGTTCAGACGATATAAAAATTCTACTTTTGGTTGAGCAATAATGTAAGATTTTTTGAATTGAGCATAATTATTTACTGAATCAGTGATTTGGTTGTGGAAATCATCCCAGTCATAATCACCTTTGGTCTGACTGATTTCGAGTGTTTGTCCTGCACCACCAATCATTAAACCAATTGATCCGATAAAGTTTTTGGTAATTGCAAATCTTTTATCCAGAGTTACACCACCAAATGATGTAGCATAACTATATCTTCTGATCACATTCTCGTCATTAACTACAGCATTTTTTTTCTTTGCGATTGAATATCCTGCACCCATACCGCCAAGGAATAAACCCTTACCGATTGTTATTTTTCCACCACCACCGTTAAACAATAATCCATCTTCATTTAATTCACTAAATCCAACACGTCCTAATAAATCATTAACATCTTCCATATCAAGTGCGACCCAAATTGGCATCCAGGTACCACCACCATAGCCTACAGATGTTTTGTTTTCTTTAATTTTTGCGATATTAATGCCTTCGTCTTCGTCAAAATCGATCTCAGGATCGCCAATATTAATATTGATGTTTGTTGAACGTTTGCCAAATTCAAAATCGATCACTTCTTCTTTTCCATCTCGATGATAAGTCAGTTTAATTTTGTCTCCTGCTTTATAACGTGCAATTACATTCTCAAATGTTTCCTTATCCGTTAATTCGGTATCATTAAACTTCATCAAAATGTCATTCTTTGAAAGTCCTTGTTTATCTGCAGGAGTATTGGATGTTACGCCTGTGATCAACACACCATAATTATAGTTATACTTTAATTCTCTTGCTTTTTTTAAGGTTAAATTCTCTGTAAATACACCCATAAATGCTTTTGGAGCTGAGCTATTATCATCTTCATCTTCTTCAGTCATATTGATTATTATTCTTTTTGACCCATCTTCGCTTTTTACAGTATCAACGATGGTTTCAATCTGACGAACTTTTACCTTCCCTGAATTATTAGCATCTGAATTAGTAGAAATCATGATCTTTTCAGCTCTGATCACTTCCTGAGCGGACAGTGAAACAACCATGAGTAAAACAAACATACTCACGAGTATCAGTTTCATTGTTGTTCTTCTTTCTTTCATTTTGCACCTCCATCTTTTAATTTCTTTCTTGAAAACAGATAGTGCAATACCAATGCCAAAAATAGCTGTTTATGTATCTTGTTATTTATCTACAGGTTACATCATTATTTAAAATTCAGTTTATATCTTATTGAGATATTCATTATCGCTTTTATCTTTTTTGATATAGAATGATCTAAGGTTTGATATTAAAAATTCCAGATCAATCCCAATTGAGCGCAGAATGTTTTCTTTGGAGTTAATGAATTTTCATAATATTTTTGATGGAGTAGATTCTCCATTTTCAAATAAAAATCTAAATCATATTTCCATGAATAATCTGCACGATAATTTAAAAGTAAGTTAGATTTAAACTTATTATTTAAGCTGTCTTTTCGCAAATCAAGATACAATAATTCAACTTGATGATCAACAAAATAAAAGAACTTATGAAGTTTTAAACTATTGCGGAAATGTGCCAAGTAGGGAATCTGATCATAAGCTTCATCTTCCGTCTTACTGATTAAAAAAGCAAGTTCATCTTCAAATGTAAAACCAAGATACTGATACTGGGTATCAAAAGTAAAATGCTGAATAAATGAATTGAGATATCGGGTTGAATATAAAGCAGAAGAAGTATAATCATAAATCGTCTGATTCTTTTTCCATTCGGTTCGAGACATTAGTCTAAAAGGTAAAAAAGTATAGGCATTTATTGAAATTAGCGCGTTTAAAGGCACTTGTTCCTGATAGCGAATATGCTTATTGATTCCATAATAATTCTTATTGAGTTGCTGATAAAACAATTCATCACTCATATAGGGTTTATTCTCAAGATGAAGATTCATCTGATCATTAATGCGGATCGACTTACTCAGAGCCAAAGAAGGAATATAATTACGAGAAAAACTCTGATAAATGGCTGATTGATCAAACCAAGGGATGATATTTTCAAGACCAGACTGTGATGAAAAAACAATCTGATTCTTCAAAAATCCGAGAGAAATATCATGATTTTCAGAAATAAAAGGAAATTTCCATTGAGATGACATTTTAAACTCGGGGATCTGATGATCCTTTTTAAAAGAGAGAAGGGAATCATTATTATTTTGTGACGCGCTTGTAAAAGCAAGATAGAATTGAGCATCCTGAATATAATTGAGATAATCTCTTAAATCTATTGAACTACTGACAGAAAACATCAGAGCGTTATTTTTATTTTCCTTGGTTTTAAAACGTGATTGTTTCAATTGAACAATAGGTTTTAGGGCAAGAGAACCAAATTCTGGACTCTTCCATCGCATCGTCATTTCATGATGAGACCAGTCCTTATTCAATGAAAGATAATCTTCATTAAAAAACAGATTCAGCGCTTTTCGTTCTTTATCCTGATAGATTAACTGAGCATCAAGATTCCAGTAATTTCCAAAAGCAATATCCAAAAAACTTCTCTTATCAGCACGATCAGCGCGATAATTCACTGAGTTTTGCGGTATTGCAGGTTTATACTTTAATCCATCATCTTTTTTTAGTATGTGAAAGGAGTTTAGATCTTTATGAATTACGATTGAATCTGGCGGTAAGCTTTCAACGCCAACAATCACTTCATCAGGTAATTTGATATCAGCTGAGAAGAGAGAAGACCACAACAGAATAATGCTAAAAATGATCATTAGATGTTTCATTATTCTCTCCCTTTCAGTTTGCTGGAAATGCTGTCAGCCTGACTGCTTTTGATTTTGTCTTTGATTTCTTCAAATAGTGTTCTGGCTTCTTCGATACTCTCTTTTTCAATATAGATCATACAGATATAGTATTCAGAATCCCAGCGCAAATCGGTGTATTCCGTAAAAACATACCGGATTCTTAGGAAATCTTTCAAAGCCAAATCCAGATTCTTTTCAAGATAAGATATGTAAGCCTTTTGATAAAGGGCTTTGACACGAATCAAAGGATTATCGCTGGCATCAAGACTAATTAGCAGTTCCTTTGCACTTGCATAATCTGCGAGGCTGATTTTCTTTTGAGCCAAAATCAGCTTTGCCTGCTCCTGATAGTATGGATTTGCTGTGGACATAAACTGAGTATAATATTTATCAAAATCAGGATCCTTAGCCAATACCTGTTTTTCAAGTAAAGTAAGCCAAAAGTCTTCCTGTTTTGAGCTGTCAGCAGCCTTTTTATATCGCTTTAATGCACCAGTGGTATCCTGTTGCGCCCATTTAATATGTCCCCATTCATAGAAAGTGCCAGGATCATTATTTTTTAAGACAAGATTAACATAGATCGAATCAGCGCTGTTATATCTTTTTAACCATACATAATTGTTTGCCAGCATCACCTGAAGATGTTCGTCATTTTTTTTATCTGGGAATTGTTTAAATAATTGCTGAATGCTGGAAATCGAGTTTCGATATTCTTCCTGATCATACTCAAACTTAATCTTAAATTCATAGAGAATCACTTTTAACTGATTATTACTGCTTTTTCTGATCTTCTCATTGATCCATTTTACAAATTCGTTTTTATTATTCAGATACTGATAACTCCATTGAATACCTTGAATAGAATTTTCAATAATCACCTGAGGATAAGCAATATCGACCAAGACTTCCCATTGATTAATTGCTTCCTGATAATTGCCTAAATTAAAATAGGCATTGGCAATACCGCCTTGAGCTTTGTATGATTCTTTACTGCCCGGATTTTCCTGTAAATATTGTTGATAAAGGCTTAATGCCTGAGAATAATCTTCTGCGTTATATGCTGCACTGGCTGCTGAAAGCATATATTTACCAGGTGCTGAACTCTGTTCTGATAGTTGTTTGTAAATTCTACTCGCCTGGTCATATTGTTTGAGTCGATAGTAAGTCCAAGCCTGTCGTGACCACAGATGCTCTAATGATAACTGATCAGGCGCATTTTTTTCCGCTTTCTTATAATGATTGATGGCTTCTGTATAAGATTTCTCAGCGAAAGCAATATTACCTCTCAGAAGATTTTTATCAAACAAATAATCCTCTTCTTCTGGCACATTTTTAATCGCTTCTTTTGCCCCTGTATAATTCTTTCTTAGGTATTCAATATAGGACAGACGTAACTGAATAACGCCTTGATCTGTATTTCCGGTCAAAGCACTTTCAAAATAGGTTTTTGCCTGACTGTAATGGGCTGAAGCCAGTTTGATTTCTCCAAGATAATAATTACTCATCCCTACTTTATTAGAATTTGGGAAATCTGATATTAACTGATTAAAGAAGATCTCAGAACTATCCATTAGTGCACTTTGGTAAAGAGATACAGCAAGTTTAAATAATGCTTCATCTTTGAATGGGGATTGAGGATATTGTTGAACAAATTCACCAAACAATGTCACACATTCAGTTTTTTTAAAGAGTAAAAATAAAGATTCACCTTTGAGATATTTGGCTTTTTCTTCCATTTCAGCATTCAAACCAAAGCTTAAAGCCCGATCCAAATAGGTAATCGCATCATTAAAATTCTTTTTTCTGAAATAATTAAAAGCAATCTGGTAATTAATGTCTGCGACCCATTTCTGATTAGGGTATTCAACCAGAAACTGATTTAACTTTTCAATCGCTATCTCAGGATTACTTTGTGATTGTATGGAAATCATCTGAAAAAAGCTGATACTCCTGACTTCAAAATCTTTTGCAGATTCTGCCAGGTCAGACATTTTTTGCAATCCTTCGCTGATTTGATCCAGTTTCAATAGTGCTAAGGCATGAAAATACTCTTTTCGCTCGCTTGTTAAACCACTTTGATTCAAGAAATCGATCGCTCTTTCATATTCTTTCATCTCAATCAAAGCATTTGATTTAAGATATATTTTCTCCTCCAGAACTTTATTTTCTGCTTTTATCTGATCTGGAACAGACTGTATAATCCTTTGCCAGTCTTTGATCGCTTCATATTTTTTTAACATCAGCAAGTTTGCAAAATCAATTTCACTTTTATTTACAGATTTTTTGCTTAAATCTAAAAACAAAGAATCGGCCTGATCAAATTTTTCCTGATTTAAATACATCTCAATACGCTTTAAATCAACCCGAATATCATATTTTATCGCATGAGATTGTAAATAATAGGCATCTGCACGATCATAGTTTCTCTTTTCATTTTCAATATTACCCAATAAATAGTAGGCATTTTGTTGTTCTGGATGATTTGGGAATTTCTGTAAAAAGTCATTAATGTATGAAGAAGCTAAATCATAATCTTTACTGGCATATTTAACTTCTGCCATAGCAATTGTAACTTCAGCGACCATTGCTGGACTCAAAGCTTTTTGTTCCAATTGTTTCAAGATAAATTCAGAAGCCTGATAGTCCTCTTTTTGCATAAGTATCTTACTCTTTAATAACATAATATCAGAAAGTAGTGAGCTGTTGGGATAATGAATCAAAAATGCGTTTGCTTCATCCAATGCCAGTTGATAATGATTGTTTTGATATAATGCTTTTATAAATAAGAGGTCTTCTTTTTCCGTTGCAAAGAGTGTCACACTGCTGATAAGGAGTAATAATAAAATCACTTTTCTCATTTCTGCTCCTTAATATGAGATTTTTGTCAAATTATTTTCTTTGACTAAAAAAGTCAATTAATACTATTCAAAAGAGAAAAAAACCTGAGATTTTCTTCTTTTTATTAAACTAAACTTCAATTGTTTGTTCCAGTTTCATATAAAAGGATATTGTCATTAATACCATTTAAAAAATTATGAATCATTTAAATGATATCTTATGAAAAGAAGTATCCAATAATGAGAGCTTTGAGTTAATAGAAAAAAGATGATTTCTTTGTTTTTGAGTCCTTTATTAATCGTCATTTACGGCTCGAGCCGAGCCGGCTCCATGATTAATTCAAAGCTCTCATAATGTAATTCATTTATTGTTTTCTACAGGATAGAAGCGAGAGGTAAGTCAGAGCCGAATGGTCAGTAAGCTGCTATGAAAGGTGATTTAACCTGTTTTTCTTATATGTTTACAGAACGACCCTTAAGCATGCAAGCAGCAGATTCTCGTTGTGCATGCATCCTTGCTTGAACATATACTGCAAACAGCGATGTTTGCAGAACGATGGTGAACTCGCAATTACCTTGCTCTCGTTGTGCATGCATCCCTGCTTGCACATATACTGCAAACAGAGATGTTTGCAGAACGATGGTGAACTCGCAATTACCTTGCTCTCGTTGTGCATGCATCCTTGCTTGAACATATACTGCAAACAGAGATGTTTGCAGAACGATGGTGAACTCGCAATTACCTTGCTCTCGTTGTGCATGCATCCTTGCTTGAACATATACTGCAAACAGAGATGTTTGCAGAACGATGGTGAACTCGCAATTACCTT
>CAZNKI010000015.1:0-67900 GCA_964573665.1 uncultured Candidatus Cloacimonadota bacterium
TCGATGCCCTATTTATCAGAGTTTCAGACTTATTTGACGAAAGTTGGGTTAAGAAGTACAGAGATAGCATCAGGAAACACACAAGACGAACTAACAGTAGCAGTTTAAAGCAAATAATAGAGAAAATCACCCCAATTATGCGGGGATGGTTTGAATATTATAAGCACTGTTACAAAACAACCTTTCCTGATATCGATGGCTGGACAAGACACAGATTACGAAGTGTTCTGAAGAAGTATGAAAAACGGAAAGGTATAGCCACCACTTTTAGGGATAATATTAGATATCCCAACAAGATCTTTGAAGATGCTGGGTTTTTCTCTTTAACCAAAGCCCATCATGAATTATGTCAATCTCTACAAAAAGAGTAAAACATTATCTGGAGAGCCGTGTGCGGGAGAACTGCACGCACGGTTCGGAGGGAGGGGCGTCAGTAATGGTAGCGCCCCTACCCCTATCAAAAAAAACACAATATATTATTCATAATAGTTTTTCTGTAATCGAATCTCGAATGTAGTACCATTATTTAGGTCAGAGGAGACAGTAATTGTTCCTTTTAATTTATTTACAATCTGTTTTACAATACTCAGCCCGATCCCATTTCCAGATTTCTTTGTTGTAAAAAATGGGATAAAGATATTATCAAGATTACTCTTTTCGATCCCATATCCATTATCAGTCAATGTTATTGACAAAACGTTCTGATCACAGGTAAAGGTAAGCGTCACGATTTTTTGATTTCTCTCAGATACTGCATCAAAAGCGTTGTAGATCAGATTAATCAATGCCTGTTGCAACATCGCATCATCACTAATGAACTCATAACTTTCATCACATTCAGATTGAATCTTCCATTGTATTTCTTCATTTAGAACCCGATGTTCCACCAGATGTTGAAGGGTTTGTATAAAAGAAGACAATGATATTCTTTGGATTCGAGGTTCTGATACTTTTAACAAAGATCGAAAAGAGTCCACAAAAGCGAGCAAGCCACTACTTCTTTTTTGGATAGTATTCATTGCTGTTTTGATATCTTCTGAATATTCTGAATCATGCTTACTGTCTGACAGAAGCGCTGATACAGTTGCTGACAGAGAGGTAATCGGTGTAATAGAATTCATAATTTCATGTGTTAATACCCGAATCAGCCTTTGCCAGGAATCAATCTCCTGTTCGTCCATTTCAGAGCGTATATCATGAATACTCAATAAATGAATGCTCTTATCTTTAAACTGCAAAGTATTGGATCTAAAACTCAGTTTGTTGTTCTGCCACTCTTCAAGTTTAAAGACCTGACTTGTACTCTCTTTCAAAGAAAAAATTGCATGAGTCAGTGTTGTAGGAAGTTCGTTGATATTATTGATGCCCATATTTGTCGGAAGCGCTAAGAGCTTTTTAGCATATTGATTTATAAACTCAATTTTTCCATTATCATCGTAAGCAATAATCCCAATGTTTAAATGTTCAATCATCGCATTCAGGTAATAGATCTTTTCCTCTTTTTCAAATTTTGAGCGATAGAAAAGTTCTTTGAGTTTACTTGCATTTCTATTTAACTCATCAAATGGATGCCCCATTTGATCAAAGTCAAAAACATAATTTTGATCTTGCTGAGTTAAAGCATCAATAAAATGAGCCATAGATCGAATTGTTCGTTCGATATATTTCAGTAAATTTGTCAGTAACAATGCACAAACAAGCAGTATGAGCAAACTAACAAAAAAGTATTGCTTCAATGTCATCATAAAGACAAATATCAAAATGAATAAAAGCAGTAAATGTAGAATAATCCTGAAACGAAAGTTATTATAATTCAAATTTCTCCATCCTTCTGTATAATGCTGCCCGAGTTAATCCTAACTCTTTTGCAGTATAAGTGACATTACCGTTGTGCTTCTTAAGACATTCTGAGATTCTATTCTTTTCAATTTCATCAAGTGTTCCATTGAGTAAGGGCTCTTTACTTGTGTGTTTATTGATCAGGAAGGCAAAATCTTCAGGGATAAGCATGCTTGATTCTGCAAGAATAATAGCTCTTTCTATCGCATGAATCAACTCACGAACATTTCCAGGCCAAGAATACTGTTTAAGATAATCAGTTGTTTCTTTTTTAATGGAACTTACATTCTTATTATATTTTTTTGAGAAGATCTGAAGGTAATAAGACAATAAATCGTCAATATCTTCCATTCGATGTCTCAAAGGCGGAATATAGATTTCGATGGTATTAATGCGATACAATAAGTCCTGACGAAATTTCTGTTCCTGAAGCAGATCATCCATTGAAAGATTCGTCGCACTGATGATGCGAACATTAACGGGAATCGGGTGATTTGAGCCCACACGAACAATCTCTTGTTTTTCTATTGCCGTGAGTAATTTGCTCTGTTGTGATAAAGACAGATTACCAATTTCGTCCAAAAATAGAGTGCCACCAGAAGCGGCTTGAAAACGGCCCATCCGATCATTCTTCGCATCAGTAAAAGCCCCTTTGCAATGCCCAAATAATTCGCTTTCAAAGAGCGATTCTGTGATCGCGCCTAAATCGACACTCAGGAAGGTTTCTTTATTTCTTAAAGAACATTGATATAAAGCACGAGCGATCAGTTCTTTACCAGTTCCATTCTCGCCTGTAATCAGCACATTTGCATCGGTGGGACCTACTTTTTTTATGACAGAGATAATATGTTTCATCGATTCTGATCTGCCAATGATATTCATAAAAGACATTGCAAGGTCATCCTGAAGCAAGGTTTGCTTTTCTTTAAGAAATGTCATTTCTTTCCTTGATCGGCTGATTTCGGCAGCAGAATTAATGGTTGCCAGGAGCTTTTCATTTTGCCATGGTTTTAAAACAAAATCAACTGCACCCGCCTTTAAAGCTTTGATTGCTTTATCCATATCTCCGTAAGCCGTAAGAAAAACGACAACCATTTGTGGATTGAGTTTTAGGATCAGATCCAGTAAATCAAAACCTTCTTGTCCGCTGATCGTATCTTTAGTAAAATTCATATCAAGAAGAATAATATCAAAGTCATTTTTTTTGATTAATTCAGGTACTTTTGCAGGATTATTCTCTGTGATAATCTCTTTAACCTGATTCTTTAACAACAATCTCAAGGAGAGTAAAATATCAGGATCATCATCAACAGCGAGAATTCTCATATCTTCTTTCATCGATCCTCCTGATTACAGAATATCAAAAGAAAAAGACTTGTCAAGAAAATGTCCGTTATCGGACACTTAATTTTTAAAATCGAACAAATAAGTGTGGTAAATGAGGAATTTTTACCCATAATAATTGGCATTGAGATTGCAGATAGAAAAAGCATGAACAAAATTATATGGAGGAATTATGTGTGACTTTTTTAGTCCTGGCATGTACTCATTTTTGAAGTATCTGGTATTCTTTTTTATTGTAATGCTTATTGTCTCACTTTTTGAATTACCTGACTGGATTCAGAGAAAACTCGGCAGACATAGCAAATCAGATTTGGAGAACAAAGTGAGTGAATTACAAAAGAGAATTGATGAATTAGAAGCAAAAATCAAAAAAGACGAGTAGCATCGATCATGGAAAAAATCACTCAGATATCAATGGATCGAATCATTGAAAAGAAGTTTTGGACAAGAAAACGGATCATTAGCCTTTTATCAGCAATAATAGTCCTTGTTATCATCAGTTATCTGCTTATTTTTAAAGACTATAAAAAGAGCATTAGAATCAATACAGATCATGTGGGGATTCAACTGGTCAAAAGAGGAGAATTTCTTGATTACACGGTGATCAGCGGACAAATCGTTCCTGAACAGGTGATCTATCTGGACGCTATGGAAGGTGGACGAATAGAAGAAATCTATGCAGAAGAGGGTCAAATACTCGAAAAGGGGACCCCGATCTTGAGGTTGAGCAACTCTAATCTACAGATGAGTATGATGAATCGTGAATCTGAGCTTGCTGATCAGATGAATAATCTCCGCAATACACGCCTATTGATGGAAGAAAACCGATTATCCATTAAAGCACAGTTGCTTGATAATGAATTTGCCCTGATCCAGTCCAAGCGAGATTATGATCAGACACGTGAACTCTATGAAAGAAAACTGATATCAAAAAACGAGTACTTGATCGTATTTGAAAAGTATCAGCTCTATGATAATAAACAAAAGTTGCTAAAAGAAACGGCGAAACAAGACTCTGTCTTTCGTAGTGTTCAAATTGAGCAACTCAATGATTCAGTAAAAAGATTGCAGGGCAATTTAAAACTTATCAGAGAAAAAATGGATGGGCTACTTGTTAAAGCGCCTGTTACAGGCCAACTAAGTTCATTCAACGGAGAAATTGGACAATCAAAGAATCCAGGGGAAGCTTTAGGCACAATCAATGTCATCAATAGTTATAAGATTCAAAGCAACATCAGCGAGTTTTATCTCAATCGAATTCAAGTGGGATTAAAAGCAAGTGCAGAATCGAACAATGAGTCATTTCCTATTCGATTGCAAAAGATACATCCAGAAGTCAAAAATGGCAGTTTTCAGGTTGACTTTATCATTCCAAATGAGTTAAGCAAAAATTTCCATATCGGCCAATCATTTTTAGTAAATATTGAGCTTGGCAAATCGAAAGAAAGCCTTCTTTTACCCAAAGGCAGTTTTTTCCCATACACTGGGGGTCAGTGGGTATTTGTTTTAAGCAAAGATAAAAAAACCGCAGAGAAAATACCTATAAAAATAGGTGGTCAAAATCCAGATTATTATGAAGTTTTAGAAGGCCTTCAAGAAGGTGATCGTGTGATTATCAGCGGTTATGAACGTTTAAAAAAAGCAGAAAGAATCATTTTTAATAAATAGTAAGGAGGATCCATGATCAGAACGAGTAATTTAAGTAAGATCTATCAAACAGATACCATAGAAACCACAGCATTAAACCGAATCAATATTGAAATCAAATCAGGAGAGTTTGTTGCCATCATCGGACCTTCTGGTTGCGGAAAAACAACGCTTTTAAACATCATTGGCTTGCTTGATCAAGCAAGTGCAGGAGATCTGTTTTTTCTTGATCAGGATATCAGTTCTTTCAATGAATACAAACGCACACAATTAAGAAAAGAGAATATTGGCTTTATTTTTCAAAGCTTTAATCTGATTGATGAATTAAGTGTATTTGAAAATGTAGAACTCCCCTACTTTTATATGAAAATGCCTGCCCATGAACGCAAAAGAAAGGTAGATGAGGTATTGGAACGTTTACAGCTCAGTCACAGAAGAAATCATTTCCCTCAACAGTTATCTGGAGGTCAGCAACAAAGAGTGGCAGTAGCCCGGGCAGTCGTTAATCAGCCAAAATTAATTTTAGCAGATGAGCCGACAGGAAATCTGGACTCAAAAAACGGTGAAGAAGTGATGGATATTCTCAATCAGCTCAACCAGAGCGGAACAACGATTGTTATGGTGACGCATTCACTGGCACATGCCCGATATGCTAAACGTGAGATTCATTTGCTTGATGGACAAGTCATTCAGGGCAACATCGTCCAGGATATTTAAGGAGGAATTATGTTTGGCAGTTATTTTAAAATCGCCATCCGCAATATCATGAAAACAAAGCTCTATTCTTTTTTAAATATCATGGGGCTGTCAATAGGATTAGCTAGTGTGATCCTTATCATTTTATATACTTATCATCAACTGAGTTATGATCATTATCATCAAAAAGCTGATCGAATTTATCGAATTGCCTCTCATTTCACCATTGATGGAAAAGATGATCTATTTGCGGCTTCTTCATTTGCGATTGCACCTTTATTCAAGGAAATCTACCCAGAAGTGGAAGAATTCGTAAGATTTACCAATGCAGGAGAACTTGTTCTCACTTATAAAGATAAACAACATAAAGTAGAACGAAATTTCTTTGCCAATCAAAGCGCATTAAGTATTTTTACTCATGAATTTAGTGCAGGTAATCCTGCAAATGCTTTGGACGGCGTCAATAAGGTCGTATTATCAGAAACTACTGCACAACAAATTTTTGGAGAAGAACCAGCAGTAGGTAAAAATATTACTACTTCCTCGGGCGCATTATACAAAGTGACAGGAGTATTTAAAGATCTGCCTGATAATGTACATTTGAAGTATGACGCTCTTTATTCTGCTGATACAATGTATCAGAGAATCATCAGCCAAGCCGGTCCAGAAGCTCTTGATTATCACAACCCACAATTACTTTGGCAGATCAATGATTTGTCATATATCGTACTCAAAGAAAATGCAAACCATCAGGAGTTCCTAAAAAAAGCAAAAGGCTTTGGCGATAAATATATGAATGATCAAGGCAAAGCTTTCAATGCATCATTTCAACCGATCATTCAGAATTTGAAAGAAACTCATTTTTGTCAATTACAATGGGATATGCCTCAAGGTAAAAAAGAGTATCTCATGTTGTTTGTCATCGTTGGTTTTTTCATCATGAGCATTGCCAGTATCAATTATATGAATCTGGCTACTGCACGCTCTGCTAAAAGAGCCAAAGAAGTCGGTTTAAGAAAAGTGATCGGTGCACAAAAAAACCAACTGATCAGCCAATTCCTCATTGAATCTGTCGTCATGACGCTCATCGCCTTATTTTTTGCGTTGATACTCGCAGAACTCGTTTTACCTACTTTTAATCACTTAGCTGGAACAAAACTCAGCATTGGCTTACATACCCCAATTTTCATCTATCTAGGCATATTTATTGTAAGCATTTTGGTCGGTATCATATCTGGAAGTTATCCTGCCTTTGTATTGTCTTCGTATCAACCAGCAATCGTTATAAAAGGAGAAGTGACAAAAGGCGTCAGAGGAAAGCTTGTTAGAGAGATTCTGGTTATTCTGCAATTCTCATTATCCATTATCATGATCATCGGTACACTGGTCGTACTAAAGCAATTAAACTACCTAAGAAATCAGGAACTCGGATTTAACAAAGAAAACGTCCTCTGTGTCGTTGCATCACGCGATAGCCTTTTTGCACAAAACTATCAGGCCTTCAGAAATGAAGTTTTGCAAAACCCAAACATCAAGAATGTAGCAACGACAAATATCATTCCAGCAGGTGAAATGGGAAAACTCATCTTTACGACCAGCAATAAAGGCAAAAATGTCAGTACAGGCTTTAACTATCTAGTTGCTGATCCTAGTTTTCTGTCTCTTTTAGGAGCACCGATGGTACAAGGTAAGGGTTTTGACACTATTGATGGTATAAATTATACTGGACCAACATTAGATGGCCAGGCAACAGAATTCATCCTCAATGAAAGCGCTGCAAAAGCAATCGGATGGGAAAAGAATGCTGTGAATCAAAACATTTCTCCATCAGGCAATCCAAGCCTTGGAAAAGTGATTGGTGTGGTGAAAAACTTTAATTACAACTCATTGCACAACAGTATTGAACCATTGGTCATCATGCCTGCAACCCGTGTTGAGCGTAATGTCATGATCAGAATCAATGGTGAAGATACCCCTCAAACACTGGCGCTTGTTGAAATAGCCTGGATGAAACATTTCCCAAAATCTCCTTTTGAATTCAGATTTCTGGAAGATAAAATCGATGAGCTATATGAATCTGAAGTTAAATTATCCCAGATTTTTACATATTTCTCCATCTTATGTATCTTTATTGCCTGTTTAGGTTTATTGGGATTAGCCACATTTGCAGCCCAACAAAGAACAAAAGAGATCGGTATTCGCAAAGTCATGGGTTCAAGTATCCGAAGTATTATCTTACTTCTAACAAAAGATTTTTCAAAACTGGTAATCATCTCGAATATTATCGCTCTCCCTGTGTCATATTACCTACTCTACCAGTGGCTCAACAAATTTCCATATCATATATCTATTCCGGTCAGTTCGTTTGTTATAGCGATGTTTTCGGCGTTTTTAATCGCATGGATCACCGTGGGCATTGTAGCATACAGAGCAGCATCATCTAATCCCGTTGAAGCGCTAAGATACGAATAAAGATAAAAGGAGATCAAAAAATGAAAAAAAACCATATCATCCTCATTGGATTATTCCTCTTCTTCTTAATAAGTTCACTTTTTGGGATTGAGGAGCAGAAATATACATTTAGCAAAGCGGATAGCCTTTTTGAATTATTGTCAAAGCATCACAAAACCATGGGCACTTTTATGATCAAAAAAGGGAATGAAGTCATTTACAGCAAGGCAGTAGGATATCAAAACATCGACAAACAGATTGAAAACAATATCGATACCAAATTTAGAATCGGCTCTATTTCCAAAATGTTTACCTCCGTAATGATCTTCCAACTGATTCAGGAAAAGAAACTCAGTCTTGACACAAAATTAAGCGAATATTTCCCCAAGATAGAAAATGCAAAAGACATCACTATTGCTATGATGCTCAATCATCACAGTGGTATTCATTCATTTACAAACGACAAGAAATACCTTGAATGGTGTACTGAGAAGAAAAGCAAGAAAGACATGCTGAAGATCATCGAAAAGAGCAAAGCAGTATTCAAACCAGGAGAAAAAGGTGAATACAGCAACTCCAATTATGTTTTGCTTGCCTATATCATCGAAGCCATTGATCAACAGAATTATCAGCAATCATTGGAACAAAGAATTTGCAAACCTTTGGGATTAACAAACACTTATTATGGCGGAGATATATCATCTGAAAGAAATGAAGCATTCTCTTACAATGAAGATCAAGGCTGGAAACAGGAAATGATCACCGATATGAGCATACCTTCAGGAGCGGGTGCTATTGTGTCTAATGCCAGTGATTTATGCCAGTTTGGTTCAGCATTATTTAATGGTAAACTGATCTCTGAAAAGAGCCTTAATCAAATGATCGAAATCAAAGACGAATTTGGTTATGGAATCTTTAAGTATAACGCGCCAGGGATCAACGTATACGGGCATGGAGGTGGAATAGACGGATTTACGACACAACTTTGCATCATGCCAGAAGAAAACCTTTATTTTGTTGCTTTATCTAATGGCAGTGTATATCCAACGATGAAGATTGCCTTTGATATGATCAAAATCTACCATCATTTCCCCTATACAATGCCTGATTTTGAAGTGAAAGATGTTAAAATTGAAGATCTTTCAATCTATACAGGCATTTATCAAAGCAAACAAATCAATTTAAAGATAAAGGTGAGTGAAGAAAAGGGGCAACTCTTTGCTCAGGCAGATGGTCAAATGAAATTCCCGCTCAGTGTGGCTGATATTCATAAGTTCAGGTTTGAGAAGGCAGGAATAGAAATGCTTTTTAAACCTGAGCTGGGAGAATTTATCCTTTATCAAAACTCACAGGAATTTCTGTTTAAAAAAGAATAGTTTTTCGCATATTGTTGCGCTTTAACTTGACTTTTTTATTGAACCATGATAGATTTACTTGATGGGATGATTCATTGATATGAGTCATCCTCGCTCAAGTTGTAATGAGGAGAAGAATATGATAGAACTCATTGAAGTGAATAAAAGATATCGAACTCATGAGATAGAAACTCAGGCATTAAAAAAGATCAGTTTATCCATTCAGGAGAATGAGTTTGTCTCAATCATGGGTCCTTCTGGCAGTGGTAAATCCAGTTTACTCAACATCATTGGATTAATTGACTCGATGTCATCTGGACAGTATTACTTCAATAAGCAAAACATAAGTACATACAATGAGAAGTTAAGATCAAATCTTAGAAAGCTGAAAATGGGTTTTGTCTTTCAGAAGTTCAATCTGATCGATGAATTAAGCGTCTATCAGAATATTGAACTACCTTTAAACTTTTTTAATGTTCCTGCAAAAGAAAAGAAAAAAAGAGTGCTCAGTATATTGGAAAAAATGTCATTAACCTCATTGGCTCAAAAAACACCATTGATGCTATCTGGCGGTCAACAACAGAGTGTAGCTGTTGCGCGTGCTTTAATTACAGAACCTCAGGTCATCCTTGCAGATGAACCTACGGGCAATCTGGATAGCCAAAGTGGAAAAATCGTAATGAATTTGCTGAAAGAAATCCACTCAGAAGGCAGTACTGTCATTATGACCACTCATTCGATGGATTATGCGCGAATGGGTAGTCGTATCATCAATCTTTATGATGGAGAAGTGGTGACAGAGAGTTTCTTTGAAAGTGTGTACGCGACAAAGAAGAAAAAGGCCTTTTATTAATGTTTGGTAGGTAAAAAATCCTTGTATTCATGTTATTTGACGACCAAAACAATACGCAACCTGGTAGGTTGCGATACGATTGTATGGCAATCTACCAGATTGCCTATTTCTTTAAGATAAATATCGCAAGCTAATAGTTCGCATTTCAAATCAGCAAACAAGGATGTTTGCAGAACAATGATATTCGTAGACGAGGACGTCCACGAACACAGACGTCCTCGTAAAAAATATTTAACTATTCTCTTCGCATTTTACCAGAAACTGAGTCAAAAGAACTGTCTGTTATTTTACTTTGAACCACAGAGCAATCTCCGCTCACAGTTTCACCTTGATAAGTGTGAATGTTAGAATTATTGATCAATATATCGCCAGAAACAGAATCAAAATCAAGGAACTGAAGCATTGAATTTAATACTTCAACTGATCCTGATACAGTTTCAACCTGAAGTTTCTTCATCTTCTTTACCTTATCAAATGATAAATTTCCACTGACTGATTCAGAAGCCACATTGTCGATAGAGAGTACATCAATGACAAAGATGCTTCCACTGACATTTTCTGCATAGAGAGAATTAATCGTATTGATCTTGCTGAGGTATGCACTTCCTGAAGTAAGCGACAATTTGATTTCAGGGCATTGATTCATTTCTGAAATGTCAATATCGCCACTGACTGTTGAAACATCCAATTTACAATTTGCTGGAATAAAAGCAACAATATTCACAATGTTAATTGAACTCTTTGATTTACTTTTTGCAAAAAATTCATTGCCTGCAATGCCAAACTGAGCATCATCTTTTTCTTTTTCATAATACTCAATACTGATCGAATATTGCTCGTCTTTTGCTGGTTTTATCGTAATCTTGGTATTCACGAGATCAAACTTCAAATCACTTGGTAATTGTTTGTAAACAAGTTTCTTTTGCCGGTGTACTTTTAGGTTTTTAAAATCATTATTTGGAAGGTTCAATTCCATTCCGATTAAAAGTGACAATAATGCACATAAACTGATAAGTATCATAAAGGCTTTTTTCATAAGAACTCCTATCCCGTTTTGAATATTTTATATAATGAAATGCAAAAGAGATGCCAATGATCAAAATGAGTCATTCTGGGCTAAGAAGCAAATATCTGGACGCTTTTAGTGTGTTTCTGATATAAATCTTATCAATTTGATATTATTTTATTAAGGGCAGAAGAACTGAAAATGTGCTTCCTTTATTAATTTCAGATTGTACGATGATTTGTCCGTAATGCAGATCCGTAAGTCTTTTCACAATTGACAGCCCTAAACCCGTACTGCTTTCTCCCTTGGTTCCTTTTCTGCTGGCTTTGGTAAATGGATCAAACACTTTCTGAATCGCATCAGCTGGAATGCCGATTCCTTGATCACATATCATTAATTCAGCAAAATCATCCCTTTTTTGAGTGATGATCTTTATCTCAGATTCTGGGAAACTAAATTTACAGGCATTTGAAGTTAGATTAAACAGTATTTGCCAAAACTTCTCAAAATTGATATTTACCATTAATGGTTCAGGATGCTTATCAATACTCACATGCAATTTTTTATGTTTAGCCTGAAAGTATAGTGAGTCTTCATAATGTTCAATAAATTCATTCAAATTTGTAGCAACCAAGTTCAGTTTAAAATCAGGCATCTGAATCTTCGAAGTCTCAAGAATGCTATTCACCAAATCTAAAGCTTGCGTGGAAGTCTCATAAATCATTTCTGTAATTTCATTATTGAAGTCTTTTTTCTGATCTAAAATATATCGGCTGGCAGTTTTAATGCCCCCAAGGAGATTTTTCAGATCATGAGAAACGATATTGAGAATCGAATCTTTGGACTTGTTTGTCTCAATCAATTCTTTCTTTTGCTGTTCCATTTCCTGATATGAAAAAATCAGAGCTTCATTCTTCTGTTTTAATAACTCACTCTCTCTTTTCTTTTGTTCAAATTCAAACTCAGACTGAAGTCTTTTTGCTTCTGCACTCAGATTAATAGAAAACATCTTATCCTTGATTTCATGAGCTTTTTTGTAATATTGAGCAGAAGTTTCGAAATCTTTTACTTTAAACTTAAATGAAGCATAATCCAGATAAAGTCGGGCGATAATCTCGGTATCCTCTATCACAGGAGATAGCTCAAAAGCGCTTAAATATTGCTTTTCAGCATTTTCAAAATCATTCTTTGAAGATGAGATCCCCGCAAGTTCCTGAATATTCTGCATGATACCTTGTTTAAAGTTCAGTTTCTCACAAAGCTGTAGTGATTTTTGATAGTAATCATAGGCAAAATCAAGTTGATCTTTAACTTTATACAAAGAAGCAAGATTTCTGTAAATCAGTGATAAAAGATAATAATCTTGAGTATTCTCGATCAACTTCAAAGCTCGTTTCATATAAGCCATTGCCAGGGACATATCACCAATTTCACGGTAGTTGTTGCTGATATTGTTCAATGTCATCCCAATACTGCTCACATCTTTATTGTGTGAACGTATCTTTAGTGATAAACGTGAATAATACAAGGCATTTTTTCTGTCTTTAAAACGGGAATAAAAGCCACCCAGGTTGTGATAAACTTTTCCTAATAAATGTTGATCCTCCATTTGTGAAAGCGGTCCTAGCAATTCCAGATTTCTCTCTATGGCGTCATGAGTTCGACCCAAAGATGCTTCCACATTGGCAATGTTGATCATAAGGTTGATATAAGCGTCCAGATCTTTTTCTTTATCAAGAAAGCGTAAAGCAGACAAAAGATGAACCTCTGCCTTGTTAAAATGCCCCATCATTGCACAATTGATCCCTGCTAACTGATAATAAACATATCGATCTCGGCTTGAAAGGTTTTCTCCCGCAATATTAAAAATCAGATCAATGACATCACAAGAGTCTTGCCATTGTTGCTTTTTCGCAAATTCCTCAGTTCTGTCTTTTAAATAATTATATTTTTCATCTATGCTGTTTAAGTGCTCACATTCCTGTTTCACAAGGTCGATGCTATTCATATCTTCTCCGTCATTTTTCTGTTTTTGATAATGTAACAAGCTATATTCGCATTTGTCAAGGAAATGTTTTGTAGAATTATTTTCAAAAGGGAGTTTCGAATCTCATATTTGAATAAAAAAGCCTATAGTATTCGTAAATATTTTATATTTTGATGTGCCGATTTTTCATCATTATCGATTCGTTTCTATGAATAAAATAGTTGAACCGAGAGCAAGGCGAGACGAAACGGAGGGTATGCCTGAGGTTTTTCGTAAAAATATTAGGTTTTTTGAAGAAAAATTGGCTTTGGGAGATAGTTGATATCAAGTAATTCAATAAAGTAATATCTTTAGAAAAGAAGGTTGGCATAACATTAAAAGCTTTATTATCATCGATATAAACAATGACTACCCCGTCACTGGCATTGCCAAACCTCTACATTAGGGAAAAAGTTGCATGTGAATTTTAGCTGAATTGGGATATTTAGCTGTTTGAGCTGAACAATTAATTGGAAATCTGAATCATCCCGTAAATAGTATTAGTACGACCAGCTCAGTTTATTTTATTTATTTCCAAATCCATTTATAATTTATAATCCATAATTCACCATTATTTAACCTCTGTGGAGGGGTGGACGCCTTGGCGGACGGGATGGTCAGCTCTTGCTAATGCTCTAACTGTATGTAGAGAACCGTTTTATCGCACCTAATATCCTAAAGTAACCCACCAGGTTGCGATTTTTAACGAGCACTCCGTTTGCAGAAATGGTTCAAGCAGGGATGCTTGAACAACGAAGAAGCAAGCTGGTAGTTTGCTTTACGATTGTCGATATCTATCACCCCTAAAGGGGCTCTGATTATTGGCATTTGTTTATTAAGGATTCTGGCGTTCTAAATCATCGTTAAAACAATGTCGATCAACGATATAAACAATGATCACCCCGTCAGCTGGCACTGCCAAACCTCTTCAGAGGGAAAAAAGTTGCATGTGAATTTTAGCTGATTTGGGATATTTAGCTGTTTGAGCTGAACAATTAATTGGAAATCTGAATCATCCCGTAAATAGTATTAGTACGACCAGCTCAATTCCCCTCTGTGGAGGTGGACGCCTTGGCGGACGGGGTGGTCAGTTCTTGCTAATGCTCTAACTGTATGTAGAGAACCGTTTTATCGCACCTAATATCCTAAAGTAACCCACCAGGTTGCGATTTTTAACGAGCACTCCGTTTGCAGAAATGGTTCAAGCAGGGATGCTTGAACAACGAAGAAGCAAGCTGGTAGTTTGCTTTACAAAAGGAATACAGATGATATCACACTCAGGCACATCTTCTTTCTATCCTGTAGAAAAGTCAAAAATGCAAGCAAGCCGAAAAAATAGTTTGACAATCAAAGCACTTGATTTACTTTGACAATCAAAATATTAAGTTTGAGGAGATGAGATGAAGTTAAGTCAAAATATCATCGAACTTTACGATAAATTAACTTCTTGGGAACATGAGGTCATTTGTGATAGCGGAATTACGGTTCAGCAAATTCATACCATTGAAGTCATCGGCGATCATCAGCAAATCAGGATGAAGGATTTAGCAGACAAACTAGGAATTGTGATGGGAACACTCACCGTAATGGTTCATCGTTTACAAAGATTAGGTCTTGTGAACCGCTCAAAGGATGAATCTGATAAACGTTCATTCATCGTCACTTTAACAGAAAAAGGAAATCAAATCTTTAGAGAGCATGAAGAAAAGCATGATTTACTGATCGAAGAAATCACGAGCAGTTTATCAGATCAGGAAGAAGAAGAGTTTAACCGAATATTAGAAAAAATGCTAAAAAAGTTTTAGGAGAAGACATGCTTTATTATATCATAAAATTACTCATCTCTTCGGCATTGATTGTTTTAATTTCAGAAATTTCCAAGAGAAGTTCAGTGACTGGTGCGTTTTTTGCCTCATTGCCATTAGTCTCAATCTTAGCCATCATCTGGATGTACATAGAGACAAAAGACATTGAAGCGATTCGGCAATTATCAATAAGCATTTTCTGGTTGGTGATTCCATCACTGGCATTGTTTGTTTTGTTACCGCTCTTTTTGCATTATCAGATCAGATTCTACTTATCATTGATACTTTCAATTGTTTGCACGGTGATCCTGTATCTAGTATTAATCTATATACTACAATATTTTAAAATAAAAATCTAATAAAGAGGTAAAAATGAAATGCGAAGCGCTTCATCAAGAAATTGAGACACAAAGAAATCAAAAAAGAACGATAATTGTGGTCTTGATCACAGTCATCATGATGATTGCCGAAATCAGTGCAGGCTTGGTCTTTGGATCTATTGCATTATTGTCTGACGGCATCCACATGGGAACCCACACATTGGCTTTAATGATTACAGTCATTGCCTATGTTTTAGCCCGTAAACATTCCAGTAATTATCGATTTACATTTGGTACTGGTAAAATCAGTGTATTAGGCGGATACACCTCCGCTATAGTGTTGATCATTGCTTCTGGCCTTATGACATGGGAAGCCGTCATGCGATTTTTTAATCCGGTTCAGATTGAGTATAATCAATCGATGCTAGTCGCAGTTATCGGTCTCATTGTCAATGTGATCAGTGCAATCCTTTTACGCGAAGACCATGACCATCACCACCATTCAGGATGTGAACATCATCACCATGAAGATCATAATCTTAAAGCAGCTTACTTGCATGTGCTTGCAGATGCTTTGACATCTGTTTGTGCCATAGTAGCTTTACTTGGCGCAAAGTACTACAATCTGGTTTGGTTGGATCCTGTGGTTGGTATTGCCGGAGCGATCGTAGTGATCAAGTGGGGGATCGGATTACTTGGCAGTACAGGGAAAATCCTCGTTGACTATTCAGATGACGAAAGTCTAAAAGAAAAGATCATCAACAGCTTAGAAAATGAAGGTGTAAAACTAATTGACTTACATATTTGGGATGTGCTTAACGGTAAAAAGGCAGTTATTTGCTCTCTCGATTGTCATGATAAAGAAAAAGTAGAAAATTTAAGAAAAATCATCCTGAAAAATGAGATCATCAATCATTTAACCATCGAAATCAAATAATAACATACGACGCTGAATATTGACTTGACAAAGTAATATTGAGCTGATATAAAAGAGATAAGGAGTGTTTATGAAACATGTCTTTATCTCTTTTGTATTTACGCTATATGGCTTATTTTTACTCGCCTTGCCTATGCAAAGTGCTTTGGAAACGACAGGTATAGCCCCATGTGCTATTTATTTTGATGCGACAAACACAGCGTCAGGCATCATTCAACCCAATCTGATCAACGATCGAAAAGAATATGCTGATTTTTACTATACGTGGGATTTTGGAGATCCAAACTCAGGAAACTGGCCATTAACTCAAACGCCAAGAAATAAAGATATCGGCTATGTTGCCTGCCACGTGTATCAAACTCCAGGTCAATACACTGTAAGCCTCAATGTCAAAGATCATAATGGAGTCAATCATCAATACACTCAGGAAATCACAATACTTGATCCAAACATCATTTTTTCTGGAAATAATACAATCTGTGTCTCTTCCAGCGGTGATTTTACAGGAGCACCTGTAGGATCATTACAAATTCAAACACAACAAATTAGCGATATTGGCAATTATTTGATTTCAGGGAAAAGAGTTTTATTGCGTCGAGGAGATAACTGGTCAAGTGCAACAAATATCTTAAAAAGCAATATTCAGGGGCCTGTACATTTAGGTGCTTTTGGAGAGCCAACAAACATTGATGAATATGGCATCGCAGATAATAATCCGATCATACAATACAGCGGCTCAGACCCGTTCCTTTATCTGATGAATATCAAGAACTGGAGTATTTACGATCTTCATTTTATCGGCACTAATCGTTCAAATTCTGCAATAGAAACAGGACGTTTTGGTGTTGAGAATATTTTGCAGTATCAGCTTGAATTTGAAGAATTTGGTACTTCAACCTATATGGTTCACTGGGATTGTGATGGTGCGAATAAACGCTGGGCACTTGTGAACAGCAAGGCTTATCATAATGGTGGAATGATCGTCTATACAGGAGCTGAGCATTTAGCAGTCATGGGCAATTTAATTTATGAATCGGATGACACCCATGCCTTAAGAGTTTTTCAGTCATATAAAGGCGTCATTTCTCATAATTATTGTCACGGGAGCAGTTTTCATTCATCGAGTGGAAGACATGCTTTAAAATTTCATGGACCCTCAGAATCAATTATCAACAGCACTGGTGGTGACCAACTCAATCAGAGATCTCAATACACGATCGTTTATGACAATATATTTGGCACCTGTGGACCTTGGCCAGTCATGATCGCGCCTCAAGATAACTGGCAGGATGAACGATTAAGTGACATTCAATTTGAAGGGAATAAAATACTCTCAGATTTTGGGACAGGAAGTGATTCTTCATCACCTGTTCAAATTTCACTACATGTCATTGGTGATCATATCACTGTCAAAAATAATATTTTTGATGGAAAAGGTTCGATCAATGGATATACAGGGATAGAAGTCTCAGGCACCTCATTTAAAAATTCATACAGTAATCGTATTTTTCACAACAGTTTCTATAAAAACGATTTCCATTCAAACAGCGAAAGCAATTTTACGGGGATATCCATCAAAGCAAATGCCAATGACACACAAGTCTTCAACAACCTTGTAATGCATCCTTTTGAAAACATTACTTTTGAATACTCTGTACATGATCTTGGGGCAAATAGTAATATCAGTCAAAACTTACTCACTCATGAACCCGTTTATATCAATCCAGACCATAACCAACCATTGAGCAGAGACTATCATCTCATCGCTCAAAGTCCAGCAGTGGATCAGGGAATAACATTGCCCGTCGCTCATGATTTTGCACTCAATGCCAGACCGAGCGGGCAAAGTTTTGATATCGGTGCATTTGAGTATCAGCAGGGAGAATCAACATTACCTGTAATTTTAAGTGCTTTTGACGCTGTTCTATGGCAAAATCAGTATGTTAAAATACTTTGGCAAACAGAATCAGAAGCGAATTTACTTGGTTTTCATATTTATAGAAACACCTCCTCTGACTTAAGTCATGCCGTACGAATTTCGCCTGTGATCATCGAAGCAAGCAATAGCCACATCACACAATCTTATACTTTTATCGATCAGGAAACAGAAGAAAATATGAGCTATTACTACTGGTTGAAAATCATAGAAAATAACAGTTCCCAAGAATATTATGGACCTTCCATGATTCAAATTACTTCATTTCCGGAAAACCCAAATCCTGTAATCCTAACGCAGTTGAAAAGCATTTCACCTAATCCTTTCAAAGAAGAATGCAAGATCTACTTTGATCTTCAGGAAGAAGGAGCCGTAAGATTTGATATTTACAACATCAAAGGCAAAAAAGTGAAAAGCCTGTATCAAAGTAATTTAAACAAAGGCAATCATCAAATCATCTGGCGTGGTGAAGATCAGAATAATCATCAACTACCGAGCGGGATTTATTTTTGTATCATGAAAAGCCTTTATTATCAAAAAGCACAAAAAATATTATATTTACGAGATTAGAGAAAAAGAGGGGGAAATATGAAAAACGAAAAAGAATTCAGGGATTCTCTAATAAAACACAAAGTTAATCCCGTTACTATTGAATTTACAGTTGAGACGGTAAAGCATTTTCTAAAATCAAAAGCTCAAAGCATGATCTCATTGAAGAGATTTTGCAAAAAACATATCAGTTCTTCTCCAAAAGCAATGGACTATATTATTGCATTAATCCGTTATTTTTCATTTATTAAAGATAATGAAAAAATGATATATATGATCACTCTGTCAGGAACTGAAGGCATTATTGAAAGTCAAAAAGATCGTTTGATTCAATTAAAAGGAGAAGATCTGGCAGAAGATATATTTAAAGACATCTCATTTCCACCTTTGGGTACACCTTATGAAAAATACCCTGATGTGATCAGAAAATACCTAAAAAAACTCCAAAATAAAATGCCATTAGAAGACTGCCAAAATATGCTGGCAGGTAATCATCACCATGTATCAGAGTCTCATTTTGAAAATGAGCGTAAGAAACTGGAAGCTTGTGGCGATTTTGACCAATATTTAAGGGAAAAACATCAAACTTTAGTTGAGACTCTTCAGTTCCATTGTGATTATAAAAAACTCTGGTTTGAGCAAATCATCACTCAAGAGGTGGTAGATATGGTCAAAAACAATCAGGAAATTCAAACGGGGATTCGCAGAGGCAATCAATTATTTGTTCAAAAAATACCATACAAACCTGATGCCTGGCTCAAAGAAAAGGATCCTGTTCAGAAAAGATATCTTGCGTGTCATTGCCCATTTGTACATTCTTCTATATTAAAACCAAAAGAAAAAGTATCATCGTTATGGTGTTACTGTACTGGCGGATTTATTAAAGTATCTATGGAAGTAATTTTTCAACAGGAAGTTAAGATCCATTTATTAGAGTCACTTCTTGATGGTCATGATCGTTGTTATTTCTGTATTGATTTACCCGAAGAGGCACTAAAGTATATAAAAGAGTCTTGATTGGTAGATCTGTAATTGATTAAAGAAAGCATCGCAGAAAATATCTATTGACAAATTAGATAGATATCTCATTATTTGTTCATGTTTTACGTGATCAGTCATCAAAGACAGACGTAAAACACCATAATTGAGTTATCTAAGAATTTTTAATAGAGATAATATCATACTTAGTACAAGTAAATTTTTTCTTAAAGAGGAGAATACTATGAAGATCATCGATTGTCATTTACACTATTCAAAGATTGCATCATTTCATGAAGCTAGTCGGAACAATGGTGTCAATTATTCAAAAGAAGGATTAATCGAGGAATTCAGAAAAAACAATGTAGTTAAGGGAATCATTATGGGTTTGAGTGAAAATCTTGCTAACAGTTTTCCAGATCGTGAGTCAAGTAATCCAATGCTGGCAGATTTAGACAGTCTTCCCGATTCATTTTACTACTGTGCCGGGATCAATCCACATTTGTTAAATCATGAAAGTTTACTCCAAATTGAGAATGAATTAAGACATCCATTGTGCGTAGGCTTAAAAATATATGCAGGATATTATCACTTTTATCTACTTGATCCTGTGTACACTCCTGTTTATGAGCTGGCATGGAAATATGATCTTCCTGTTGTCATTCATACTGGGGACACCTACAGTACACAAGGACTCTTGAAATATGCTCATCCATTATTAGTTGATGAACTGGCAGTTCGCTATCCAGAGGTTAAATTTATCATCGCCCATTTAGGTAATCCCTGGTTAATGGATACTGCTGAAGTTCTATATAAAAATAAAAATGTGTATGCCGATTTATCAGGCTTACAAGTAGGAGACGCCAAACTTTTCCAACGATTCTGCTCGCAAGAACTTTATCTCAACATGTTTCGAAGTGCACTCATCCTGGCGGATGCTTATGATAAGCTGATTTATGGATCAGACTGGCCTTTAGCGCCCATCGACATCTATATTGATTTTATCAAACAAATCATCCCTGCCGAACATCAAGAAGCGGTATTTTACAAAAATGCCTTAAATTTATTCACCCGCTTAAGCAATTAAAAGGAATTTTAAATGTCAGAAATAAAAATCGTTGAATATACACCTTCTTTAGCAAAAAGTATTGCTGAAATGTGGAACAATAGCGGAGAAGGCTGGAATGGAGATGCTGGCAACAGTACAGAACAAAGTACAATCGAAAAAGAAGCTCAGTCATCTCATTTAAATCTATACATCGCCCTTGATGGCGATAAAGTTGTTGGTTATTGCAAACTTTCAAAGTATGCGTATGACGAACAAACCCTGTACATCGACCTGCTCAATGTTTTACCCACTTATCACGGGAAAAAAGTCGGAAAACTTCTTGTTTTAAAGTCAGTTGAACGAACAATTGAACTCAATTATCCTCGTCTTGACTTATTTACCTGGGCTGGAAATACCAAAGCGGTTCCTCTATATAAAAAAACTGGCTTCTTTTGGGAAAAAATGGAAAGCAACTCAACTCATCTAATGAATTTTATTCCAACTGTGCTTAACACAGAACTTATTCGTCATTATTTTGATGAGATTGACTGGTATAATGATTCAAAAAGAGAATTAGAAATCGAACCCGATGGTCAAAAAGAGAATGGATTTGACTTCTATCACTATACCTGGGAGAAAAATGACAAATATCTCAATGTCGGATTTGAAAAAACCGGGCGAGGCATTGCAAAAATTGACTGTGATGAATTTTCAATTGAAACGATCGTCAATGATGCAAAGCTTGTTTTTGGACAAAAACACCAGATTACCTATAAGGTAAATAATAAAACTCAAAAACCCTTATTGCTTGAAATTAAAGGTAAAGACAATAAGAATATTCAGTTTGATTTCAACATTTCTAAGGAGATTATCGACTGCGAGAGCATTACAACGGACTTTTATCTGGATCAAATAGAGAAGACTCAAACCCAGTGGACAACACATCCAGTTGTTTTATCTGAAATCTCCATTAATCATAAAAAAGCTTTATTCAAAACAGGTATCAATCCTCAGTTTCCGCTTGTTTTTAAAACCTTTAATGGAGAAATGTTCCACAAAGATCAAGAATCAGAAATCATCTTCAATCTGGAAAACAATTTTTATGAGGATTGTGAGTTTACTGTTGAATTACCAGAGAGTGATACGCTTAAATTTGCTCAAAAGACCCTAACTGTCCAATTAAAAGCTAAAGAGAAAAGCAGTGTAACAGCAAAGGCCGTCCTCTCCAACTCCAGCATCATTAAAACAAAGATCCCAATCAATGTAAGATTCATTGAAAGCAACAATGATTGGAAATATGAACAAGCCTTTATACTCAACATAGGCACATATAATGGGAATAATTATGGTGAAACACAAACGACTTACTTTATGAGCCTTGATAAGCTTTATTTTTGGATTGATAATAGTGTAGAATGTAATGAAATACATTTCAGAAATATCATTAGCTATGCATGGGCATCTATCGGAATCCCTAAAGTGGGTAAGCCGTTCAGTTCTGAGTTTAACAACAAAAGAGCTGAAAAAATAGCATTCAATCGAACATTTGATTATAGCGAAATGATTGCTTATTATCTTTCGGATGACTTCAAGGGTTGTGAATTCGCTTGCCATTATCGGTTATTCCCAAGCGGGATTTTGGAGTATTTCATTGAGATGATTACATTTCCAAATGATCTGACAGAGGTACAAATCTGTTATTCAGCTTCGTTTGATCACCGGCACTTACAGTTTTCTTATGAAGGGAAAATCATTCATACAGATGATCTTCTTTATAATGACGCAGATTTAAGCAATTGGGATGGCAAAAAGATTGATGAAAACTGGTTGTATAATGAACAAGGACAAAACACTTTTGCATTAATTTGGGATAAAGAATTGAAGCCAATCAACTGTTCATGGTACTTTTCATTTGAACATAAGTTTAATCAGGAATCTTCCCGACAGAGCAAATCCATCTATATTGCTTTGGATTACTTCAACTCAGTTAAAAAAGTACGAGAGTTTGCACTCAGAAAAGAAGTTGAAAATAAAAAGGCATTTCAAAGTCTTAATCTTCTCGTGAATGAAGGGAATCCATTTGTTACAGAAAACTGCAATGTATCATATATTGATTTCAAAGACGCAGCTTTAGAATGTACGGTTAACTTAAAATCTGGCAACCATTCTTTTGAGACGATATCTTCATCAGTAAGCAAAAAAGAAGATAAGCGACAACTTGATTTCCTGATTAAGCTTAATAAAAATCAAAGCTTACAATTTATTGAAGCAGAAGCCAAGTATTTAACCAAAGATTTTTATTTTAAAAAAGCATGCTTTATGAAAGAAAAGGGCGATATTCTTTGTAAAGTATCTGAAAGAGAACAACATCAAATCTATGAAGTCAACAATGGCATTTTCACGATTCAATCATCTCCTGAGTTTGCACCATCATTATTCTCGTTAAAGTATCAAGATCAGGAATGGCTGAACAGTGATTTTCCTGTCAAAGGACCAAAAGCGTGGTGGAATCCATGGTTTGGCGGTTTATGCCATATGCCAAGCTCTATAAAATCACTCTTTTATCTTGAAGAAAAAACAAGTGTTCAATTTACCAAAAAGAAGGACAATTTTGCCAATGAATGGGAAGGGTTAGAAATCACAACCTATTTTGAAAATTATGAGCCACTAAAAGGCATGACCATCAAACAATACTATCTGATGATGCCCTATCTGCCGATTCTCTTGACCTATGCGATCATTACACAAGAAAAAGGAATCTCACAATATATCAGTCCTTACTGTGAATTATTCCCAAAAACTGATGAAGATATCAAAAACACACGCTTTGATTATGAATATAAGGGCGAGAATATCATGACTAAGTGTGGTGTTGAAGATATCGGTTTTAGTTCTGATTCAAGTTTAAGTCGGTTCTATGGAAATAATCGCAAAGAAAAACTATACTTCTACAATAATGAAGTATACAGCAGTATGGGAATTGGTTCAAACTTAAGTGTAACTAACTGCTCTTATAACAATAATAAAACCACAATACTCAAGAATGATAAAACTATAATTATTGCACCAAAATTTCTTATTATTTCTGAACAAGAAATTAAAGAAAGCGAACTGATCGATCTTAAAAATATCAATCAGTTCAAATAATTTACAAAGTACACAGTGTCTCAGATAATGGGGCACTGTGTGTTTATTGATATACGAGACAATTTTGGTTTGAAAAATGAGGTATAATGGATCAACTATTATCAATTTATGAGACAGATCCCCAAAAGTATTATCATGAACTCGATAAAATTTATGCTAATATGCTTCTCCACAATCATTCAAAACTTGATACTTATCACTTTTACTATTTAATCAAATTCAAAAGTATAAAAAACTATGTTATCGACAGATTAAGAACGAAGTTGCAAGAAAGCCAAAAAATTGAAGACACTCAGAGATATTTGTATGATTTAATGTCAATATATCTATGCTCACGAGACATAGATGGATTTAACGATATACTTGTTCAAAAATCACAAATAAGTGATCCAGGGCTCGTTTTTGGGCTTGATTTCAAACCTATCAATCACCTTGTTGAACTTGAAGATTCAGAAGCGATCACATTTATTGCTGATGATCAGGCAGATTTAGCTATATGCAAATCGCTTATTGCTGGTTTGTCTGAAACTGTAAACAAAGAATTTCAGACCTTCTTTCCTAAACCTCAAGTCTTTTTATTAAGAGGAAAAGGACCTTCGCCATATTATAAGCCTTTAAATTGTGCATTTCTCATGGTCGGGCATTACTGTGGTTCAATGTATGAAAGAAAGATTTTCTCAACTTCAGTTACTCATGAGTTAACTCATCTTCAGTATGGGATTTATCAAAAAGTAAATATTACTAAAGAAAGTCTTAACCCCTACAAATTCTTTGATGAGGGTCTTGCAATTCAAAAGTCTTATTTATTCCTCTCTGATTATCAGCAGTATTTCACAAAATTCAGAAACAGTGCATCTATTATCCATCGATATTCAACTCATACTACAATGGAAATAATGGAAAACTGGTTCTCTCTAACTTTTAATGATATTCATATCCCCACTTATGATTATGCCTGTTCGTTTGTAAACTTTATTGATGAACTTTTCCCTTTAAAAAGATGTAAAACTTTCTATAAAGAATGGCTATCTCAAACTCAGATTACTTCGATTAAAGATTATTTTAAAACGTTCTATTCTGTTGACATTGAAACTATTAATCAAAAATGGATTGATGAACTAGATAATTATTCTTCATTATCAAATTATGAAAATAATACGAGTATTGAGTTTATACATAAAGATGAGAACTCTTGCATTTTCAAATATTCATCAAAATTTGAATTATGGATCCATTCAGACATCTTCTGCATATCTCAAGATAGGATTAAGCCTATATCAATCAATAATAGTGACGGATTAAGGTATAAAAAATCAGGACATTTTAGTATTCAAGCATCAAAAGAAGAACTTTCTAATATATTCTTCATTGTATTGTTTAAAGACAACGTAGATCTCATAAAATTACAAGACTAGTTTCATTAATTTTTATACTATTTATGAGAAAACTGGTCTTACATTTTCAATATCAGGTGATCTCCCTTATTCTCCAAAATCAATACTTTTTGCTTAAGGTTTTCATGATTGATTTGTTCTTTAAACTGATAATAATATTCTTCTCTACCCGTTCCATGCATCGGAATAATATGTTTTGGATTAAACGATCTAATCATATATTGATTGCTTTGATTTAAGGCATCGGTATTGCTGAAACCACAACCAACAACAGGGATAAAAGCAAGGTCAACATCCTTTATCGTCTGACTGATTCTATCAATGCTTTGAGTATAAGTATTTGGCCACTCATTACCCATGAATAAGGCATCACCAGGATGTAGCAGTTTAAAATCAGAAGTTTGAATAACAAATCCTAAACCACCATCAATCGGAGACTTAAAAGTATCTATTTTAAGGTCAGAAAAAGAATAAGTCGTATCCGCTTTTAAAATATTGTAATTGGGCAGTTCAAATGGGTGATTTGTAAATGTCTGAAAAGAATTAGGGTCAAATCCAAAATAGTATTCAATTGAAGGATTCGATTTTTGCCAGTCAGTGATTAATGGATCAAAATGATCACTATGTTCATGACTGACAAAGACAAATACTTTTTTATCTTTTAAAAATTCAGGACTAATCTGAGCATTGTCAATTGATGGTTCATCTGAAAAAGGTAATTGAGCATAATAGTCAAAAATATAAAAAGCATCTTTATATTGAATCATAAATCCGCTATTACCTGTATGATAAATAAGCATTTCATCTTTCTTTAACTTTTTTGCGATATCATCGTAGTATTTTTGTGAATTTTTCTTAAATTGATCAGGAGATAAGAGTTTTGCGATTTTCTGATTCTTATATTTTAACGCATAATCATAGGCAGTCATTGAGTGCTGATCTTTATGATCAATTTTTGCTTTATTCTCAATCAGTAGCGTTACTATTTCCTGATATCCCTTAATTGAAGCAATGATCAGCGGTGTTTGCCCATTTTGATCTACAACATCTGTCTCAGATTTGAGTTTAAGCAAGGCTTTAAATGCCTCAATTTTATTGCTTTCACATGCGATAAATAGGGCATTCTTGCCAATGTTATTTTTTTGATGAACATCAGCTCCTGCACTAATAAGCAATTTAAAGGCATCCAAAGAATCTGCATATAATGAAAACATCAAAGGAGTTTCACCTGATTCTGACTTTTTGTTAATATCAGCACCCGATTTGATGAGCATTTGCACCATTTCTGGATTAGATCTGCAAGCTTGATGTAAATACAAATCTTCCCATGTATCGCCAGAATTTATTATCTGATCAATATGATTTAAAAATAATTTCACAATTTCTAATTGGTTTAATCTTATAGCATAGAATATTACATCAGCTCCCTGAGCATCTTTTATGTATAGATCTGGATTTTTCTTAAGAATTTTTTGAATGATACTCTGATTTCTAGCAAAAACTGCCAATTGTAAAGCTGTCGCCTGATAATTATTATTTGCTTTTAAGTTAACATTTGCGCCATTCTCAAGCAAGAAATCAATTAGTTGTTCTTTGTTTCGATATACTGCGAGGTGTAAAGGCGTCATCCCGTTTGAAAAATACTGATTTATTGAATAAGACTTGCTTAATAAGTCTTTCAAAATTTCAATATTGCTTCCATTTATTGTATATAATAAAGTGAGATTCTGAGGATCATTAGGATCACTGATTAATGCTCCGTGAATAAGCATCCAATCGTACAATTCTTTATTGCCTTGAAGACAGGCATACATAATCGGAGTATCATGTTCCATCGTTTCTTTATTGATATCAGCACCTTTGAGAATCAGCGTTTTTGCCAAATCAAAGCGTTTAAATGCTAAAGCATAATGCAGTATCGTATTGCCCTGGGAAATATCCTTGTTTAAGTATTCTGGATTTGCTTCTAATAATTGGTAGATATCAGCATCAGTCAAACGGTTTTCCATAATATCCTGATCGGAAATTGAGTATAAAACGCTACTCAATAATAAGCATAAGAGAACAATCAATTCTTGTATTTTCATTCGTTCACCCCTTTTATATTGAACCAAGATTTCAGAAATCTACTATTTTTTTATGCCTTTGTCAAACAAAAACTTAATGAAGAATCTCTCTAACAGCATTTTGCTTCATAAATCTCCCTTTTTGAATAGCAAAGAAATTCACTTGACATCAGTTTAAGTCGAAAGATAATTAGAAGCGATAAGGATAAATCATGAAACATATAAAAAAGCATAGTATATACTTACGCGCATTACTCTACTTATGTGGGATTGTTGCAATGATCGTTGGGATTGTTGGAGTTTTTGTTCCTTTGCTCCCAACAGTACCATTTTTACTATTAGCTTCCATATGTTTTGTGAACAGTTCTGAGAAAGCACATCGTTTCTTGCATCAAAACCGCTTGTTTGGTGCACAGTTTCACGATTACCAGGCAGGAAAAGGGATCAATCTGATATCAAAGATTTGGACATTGAGCATACTCTGGATATCAATACTAAGCAGTATTATTTTTCTGATCCCTAAATCAAACATCATCATAAAATTACTCTTACTATTCATTGCAGTCGCAGTCAGTATTCATATAATTTTAATCAAAACCAAATCATAAAGGAGAATCCATGTTACGCAATAAAAATAATGACTTTAAGTTCATCGCTATAGATCGTCACAATTGGGAAGAAGCATTGAATATAAAAGTAAGAAGAGATCAAAAGAAATTTGTACCCTCTGTCTTAGAGTCATTGGCATGTGCCTATATCAAGCCTTGGGATGAAGCATTTGATCCTTACCTCATTAAATGTAATGGAAAATCAGTAGGCATCTTTTATCTGTCTTACACTCCAAATAGCATTGATAACTACTGGATCGGTGGATTTCAAATTGATAAAAAGAGTCAGGGAAAAGGGATTGGCAAGAAAGCATTTATGGCAATCATAGAATTTATTAAAAAAACTCATACTCACTGCAAACTCATTTCTTTAACTGTTGAAAAATCAAATACTTTGGCAGCTAATCTCTATTCTCAATGCAATTTTATCACTGATGGTCAGTGTAATCGTGATGATGAAGTGATATATCGATATGCATTTTAAAAACATTATATCTCGAAGAATTATTGTTCGATCTCTGATATTATCCATATTGCTTACTGAATTAATTTTCTTTTTTTTAGAAACTGAGATCCAGTACTTTATCAACAATATTATCCGAACTGTCAGTGGAAAAGCTGTTATTGCATCAACGCATTATGATGAAGATGGAATTCCATATACCATTTATCCCGATGCAAAAAAGCAGTACAACCCTCTCTTTATCGCCAATGAAGGAAACGCTCAATACCGTTTGATCAATGAAGGAAAAGATGCTAAAACATTCTTTCATATTGTAAGATATCTTGAAAAAGAAAGCATACTTCAAGATGACAAAGCACGAATTCCTTATCATTTTGATTTTTCATATCGTTCGATCCCCATTAAAGCCCCGTGGTTTTCCAGTTTAGCCCATGGATCAGTGATGCTTGTTTTTCAAAAGGCATATATACTCAGTGGAAATATGGAATATCAAAGACTTGCTCAGGCATATCGTAATGGTCTGGATCAGCCTGATATTGGACTAACTTATCATCAAGGGGCAGATAAAATCTGGTTTGAAGAGTATCCAATTAAAGAAAAACCACACGTGTTAAACGGGATGATGGAAATATTGCTTAATCTTCATGAACACTATCAGTTAAGCGGTGATACGATTTCTTATCAGTACTTTAAAAAAGGGATGAATGCGCTTGTTGATGATTTACCATTATATTCCAACGGCATCTTTTCATTCTATGACCGCCGAAAGGTGCCTTGTAACCGATCCTATCATGAAATGCATATCGATCAATTAAAACAATTGTATGAAATCAGCCATGAAGAAAAACTTCTTCCATTTATCAAACAATGGTCTGTTGGAGTGTATATGCCTACTATCATTCAAGTCATCGTTGCAAAATCCATAAAAAGGATTGCGCTTTATTTGAGCTTTATCTTTGCTTTATTTATAATTTCATCATGTTCGGTATATCTGTTAAAGAAGAATCCAAAAAACCCCGACGGGGTGACAGGATTATAGAAGGTGACAGGATTATAGAAATTGTAACAACATCATCCATTAAAACCCCGAAGGGGTGAAAGGATTATAGAAGGTGACAGGATTATAGGATTATAAAAATAACCAAAAAATCATTCAAAACCCCGAAGGGGTGAAAGGATTATAGGATTATGGCAGGTACATTTTCACAGATTTACATTCAATATGTTTTTGCTGTTAAAGGCAGAGAAAACCTATTACAAAAACCTTGGCGTGATGATTTGTTTAAATATATTGCAGGCATCATCAAAGGTAAAGGTCAAAAACCAATTATCGTTAATGGTGTTGCTGATCATGTACATGTTTTTGTTGGATTAAAGCCTATTGTTAACATATCAGATTTGCTTCGAGATATTAAAAACAATTCATCCAATTACATCAACGAAAAGAATCTCGTCCATGGAAGATTCTCCTGGCAAGAAGGCTATGGTGCTTTTTCTTATGCTCATTCACAAATTGAAAGCGTATATCGATATATTTCTAATCAAGAAGAACACCATCAGAAGAAGAAGTTTAAAGATGAATACATCGATTTTCTTCAAAAATTTGAAATAGAATACAATGAAAAACATTTGTTCGAATGGATTGATTAAAACTTCGATTTTTCTATAATCCTGTCACCCAGTCGGGGTTGATATGGATAATAACAATTGATTGATCATGACACGTTTGTTGCATTTTTGCAATTAGTTCTTGACAAGTTCAATGCATTGAATAATATCGTTCCATTAAATAAGTGGAGGGAATCATGTGTAGTTTAAATCAAGGTGCATGTGGACTTGATTGTTATCAATGCGAAGCAAATATTGCTTATCGTGATAATGACCAGGCATTAAGAGAAGAAGTTGCAAAAAAATGGGCTGAACAATACGGTGCAGTCATGAAAGCAGATGATGTTAATTGCAGCGGTTGTATGCAGGAAGGTGTCAAAATCGGACATTGCGCTGAATGCGAAATGAGAGCTTGCAATATAAAACGCGGAACAAAACATTGTGCTGAATGTGATGAGTTCTCATGTGAAACAATTGAAAAATTTATGAATATGGTTCCTGTTGCCAAAGAGAACCTGATGAAATTAAGAAAATAAATACTTGGATGAGTTATGGAGCCGGCTCGGCTCGAGCCGAAAATCCAGATATTTTTTAAAACTATGATCTATTTATCTTAGTGCTTAAATCGTATTCTTTGTATTGTTGCAGGCAGTAGGATGATATTTTTCTACTGCCTATTATATCATTTTCATTCTAATTCAATTTCATATAATTCGCATTGATTAATGAAATACCTGCCTGATCATATTTCTGGATTAGATCATTATAGTTTTCAGGTTTTCCAAGCAGAATTCCATCAACAAATATATTCACTTTATACTTACGATTAAGTGCTCCTTTAGCAGTTGTAAATACACAATACTCCCCATCAATACCACATAAGTACAGCTCATCTACTTGATTTTCGATCAGATATTCATCAAGCTTTGGATTTGTAAAGGCATCTCCCCTGTCTTTTGTAAAGTCGATATTTGAGAAAAACTGAAGTCTTTTATCCATTTTAGCGCCTTCAGTCCCCTTAATCGTTGTGCCTTTCATAAAGACCTTTGACATCATTTGTCCAAATATCCCATCAAATTCCTGACGGATATAGATGATTTTCATACCTCTAAGACTTGCGGAGTACTGAATGGCATTTATTCTCTGAAAGAACAGATCAATATCTTGATAATTAGCTTTCATCTTTGCATGTTCACCCAAATAATCTTCCTGAGTATCGATAACCAGTAGTGCTTTTGCGGGACGATCATATTGTTTAATCGGCACTCCTTTACTCGGTGTTGAAATATAATTGATAAAGAGAAACATTGAAATGATCAAAGCGATAATTACAGAAGTTATGATCAGAATAATTTTTATCCATAGTTTCATAAGTACCTCGAATTAGATAGATTTTTTTAACAGAACCTCTAACAGATCATTTTTAATATCTGCTTCTCCATTGATTGCATCAACCACAAAAGAAATCAGAGGCAATGAAATATTTAAGCGGGTGAGTTTCATCACTGTTTTCGCCATTGACACGCCTTCGACTTCCATGCCGACTTTTTCTAATGCGTCATTTACGCTAAACCCTTGAGCCAGTAGTTTTCCAAATTGTCTGTTTCTGCTATTCTCAGATAAGCAGGTTGTGATCAGATCGCCCATACCAGCGATACCATAGACAGTTTTAGGATTGACATTAAAAAACTTCATTAATTTATAAAATTCAGCAAGTCCCTTAGTCATTAGAAGACCATAAATATTGGTTTTATACCCAAGACCATCAGCGATACCAACGGCAATGGCAATCAAGCCTTTCAACGAAGAGGTAAGCTCAATCCCTTTCACATCTGTACTGAACTCAAAAAAGAGTTGTGAATTTTCGAGTTGGCTCTGCAAATAAAACAACAATTCTATATTATCAGAAGCCAATACTGCTTTGGCAGGCAATCCTTCGGCGATTTCTCGGGCAATGGTTGGTCCGGAAAGATTTGCAAATCGAACAGAAGGGAGTATTTCTTTGACAATTTCATGTATCGTTTTGAGGCTTTTATGTTGCACTCCTTTAGAAACATTGACATAGATTAGATCTGAGTAATTATGACTTTTCAGTTCCTGGCAAATTTCTGTGACTTTCCTTGAAGGAACGCCAACGATCAGGATATCACCTTCTTCAATTTTTGAAGTATATTTTTGCTCAGCGATAATGGAATCAGGGAGTATAAAACCAGGTAAAAATTGTTTATTTTCTTTATCCAGATTAATCTGGTCGGCTTCATCTTTTGTATTTGTCCATAATACCACTTGATTTTTTTTAGCAAAGACCAGTGCAAGTGTCGTACCCCAGTTTCCAGCACCTAAAACATAAATCTTCATAAGAAGCTCCTTTACTAATTAATGACTTTTAGAAAGCACTAAACCATCATAATCAAGAGTAAATGCATGAGGATCGTGGTCGAAAATCAGTAAACCTTTTTTTTCTTTGAGTTCGTTGATAATGTTGGTCTTCATCTGATAGCAAGTTTTTCTGCATATTTCATAGGCAGAAGTAACCGACGGAGTTAAATGCAGTTCAGAGGGAAACAAATCTCCTGCATAAATCAGAGGACGTCCCAGATCATTGATTTTGACAATCTGCATACCTTCAGAATGACCCTGAACCAACTGTAAAATGATATCAGGGAACAATTCTGTATCACCGTCAATCAGATCCAGTTTGATTGAATCACTGAGCAGGCGAATATGTTCCTGAAATGGATAAGCGGCTTGATTGAGTGAATTAGGATTGGTAGCGGTCAGCCATTCTCTTTTTTGAACATGATGATAGGCATTGGGAAAAGTCAGTTCATCTGGGAAATCTTTATGGATGATCCCCCCCATATGATCAAAGTGTAAATGAGTTAAAATCACATGATGAATATCTTCTCTCTTTAAGCCATGAGATTTTAATTGTTCTAACAAGGTAAAAGGCCCAGGACGATATATCTTGATTTGCTTTTCTGAGAGTACATTTCCTAACCCTGTATCTACGAGAATATTATTGTTATTGTACTGAATCAGTAAGCAATTGAGTTCCATTTTAATTGTATCATTTTCATATAAATCTACAGATTTTTTCCATATTGCTTTTGGCAGGACTCCCATAGCAGCGCCAGCATCAGTAAAATAATGACCTGCGCTCAGCAAGAAGACCTTCAATTTTGCATTTTGGGTATTGATAATCAAAGTATTCCCCTTTATAATAAAAAAAGACAGAGTATCATTTACTCTGTCTTTCATCAATATTTATTCTTCTGGTAATGGTGTCTTCACAGGTTTTTTGTATATTCTTTCTGAAGAGGCACTCACTGAACGTCCTCTGGTCAGAGATATAATCACTTGTCTTTTTTTACCATCACCGACAGTCGCGGTTTTGAATCTTTTATCATCTAATACCATTTGATGAACGACTCTTCTTTCAGATGATGTCATAGGTTTTAACTTTACGCTCATCTTTGTTTTTAAAACTCTGGAAAGCGCTATTTTTACCTCTCGAACCAACCCATCAGATCGTCTTTGACGGTAACCATCAACATCCAATTTAATTGAAGAACGGTTTTCCTGATTTTTGAGTACAGCTAAATTTAAAAGATATTCTAAATCATTAAGAAAATTGCCATCTTTGCCGATAAGAAATCCAGGTTCACTTGGATTGACAATAGTAACTTCAAAACCAGATTCTTCTTTTTTAATATCGATACTGTCAACTTCGAGATTAACCAATTGAAAGAATGTTTTTAAGTAATTCTTTATGCTATCTTCAACATCAAAAACTGTAAAACGTACCACAGCTTCTTTACCGCCAAACATCCCTAAAAAGGATGAGGAGGGTTGCTGAATTATCTCATAAGAAAATTGATCATCGCTAAGATTATGTTCTGATTTAAGTTCATCAATAGCTAACTGAACTGTTTTTGCTTTTTTTTCAATAGTTTTCATCTTACAGCCTTCTTTTTATAATCTTGATACAATTGTTGAGCGATCTGGAATACATTGAATACCATCCAGTAAAGTACTAAACCTGATGGTAATGATTTAAAGATAAAGAACATAAATACAGGCATGATATACAACATCATTTTCTGACTTTGGATCTGTGCTTTTTGTGTATCATCCATTCTTTGTAATTCTTCAGGAGTATTTTTTGGTGAAGACATCTTCTGTTGAACAAACATTGAGACACCCATCAAAATTGGCAAAATCCAGTATGCATCAGGTTCTGATAAATCCGTCAACCAGCCAAAGAATGATGCTTGTCTTAAATCAATTGAATTTTTCAAGACAGGATACAAAGCAAAGAATATTGGCATTTGTAACAAGATAGGTAAACATCCGCCTAATGGACTGACTTTGTGCTCTTTGTATAATTTTTTCAGTTCCTGATTCATACGAATCGGATCACTCTTGTATTGTTGTTGAATCTCTTTCATCAGAGGATTGATTTCCTGCATCTTTTTTGCAGAACTCATCGTTTTATTGGTCAATGGAGTCAATAATACCTTTAAGAATAAAGCAAAGATGATGATCACAATTCCCCAGTTGCTAATGAATTTATTAATAAAAGTAAGGAATTTTAAGAAAAATTTACTGATCCAGCGAATCCAGTTACCACCCAATTCGGCGATATCTTCCATACCATTGTTGTAAGAAGCTAAACGGTGATAGTCCACTGGTCCTAAATATAAGCTGTAATAATCTTCGAAAGTGGTACTGTTTTTTGAGAACTGAACATTATATTTAAACGCAGGGCTGTCATTTTTAGCAGTAATTTCAATATTTTTTGATTCAATTTTCTTTTCAGGCACTAAAGCATAAATAAAGTATTTTGAACGAACGGCTGCCCAATCGATTCGACCTTCATGTTTCAGGAATTCATCAACTTTGGGTCCCGCACCACTCTCATTTTCAGTTTTGAACTTTGCAATATCTTTTATGATGCGTGAAAGTGCGACATCTTTATATTCATTATTGACCTGACTTACGACTTTAAAGGTATTTTTTTTGTCTTTAACAGAAGCAGGATTATCTTCGGTAAGATTGATGCCTGATGCAAATGAAATACTATACGCTTTTATATCAGCGTAATTATTATTAATTAATCTGAAATCAAGATTATAATCATCTTTTAAAGTAATCACTTTTCTAAAGACTCTGTTATTCTGTGCATCTTCAATATAAAATTCGATACTTTGTGTTGAGTCGGTTTTGATGATTTCATGTTTTAAATTATAAGCATCTAATGCTTGTGTTCCTTTTGCGGAGCTAAGTGAAACATTGAGTAAAGATGCGTTTTCAGGGATTAATTGAACTGGAGTTTTCTTATCTGAATTTGTAAAATCTTTAACGATGATTGAGTTTAAATTACCGCCACGGTTGGTAAAACTAAGTTTTAAATGTTCATTTTCAAGTAGTATATGATCCTGTAATTCAACAGAAGAGACAATCAATGAATCTGTGCTTAATACAGCTTCTTCTTTTGGCTGAGATTGATTTTCAGTTGTTTTAGCAACTGATTGAGTATTGGTTTTTGAAGTTTGCTGGTTTAGGGTTTTTGGTTTCCAGAAATATTCTGAAGCAACCCACCAAATGAGCATGATTAATACCATTGCAATTAAAGTTCTTTTTTCCAAGTTTCCTCCTGATTAGGGTAAAGGGTCAAATCCGCCCGGATGAAAGGGATGACACTTTGATATTCGTTTGATAGAGAGATAAAAAGCTTTGTGGATAGGATATTTGACAAATGCCTGACGGGCATATTCACTGCAAGTCGGTTCAAATCTGCAAGATGGGGGTAAATAAGGGGAAATGAGTTTTTGGTAGAAACGAATAAGCAGTAAAAAAGGAGTATTAATTTGGCGCATTTTGACTTAACTTTTTAAACAGATAATTAATTTCATTTTTGATATCCGAAAATTCCACATGAGCGACATCCGGCTTGGCAATAATATTCACATAAAAATGGGACAAGGCTGAAGGAAAGGATAAAGAAGTTAGAATTGCTTTCAAACGTCTTCGGATTCGATTACGAATAACAGCATTTCCAACTTTTTTGCTCACTGTCAATCCAACAGCCAATTCATCGTTGTCCCTGTCAATAATATAAACAAACAAAAAATTCTTACCAAATATCTTCGTTTGAGAATTTCTTAAACGATCATAGAGTTTCTTTTGTTTGATTCTCAGCATTTATACACAGAGTACTTTTCTTCCTTTTGCTCTTCTGCGTTTTAATACTCTGCGACCATTCTTTGTAGCCATTCTTGATCTGAAACCATGTACAGATTTTTTTCTTCTATTGTGTGGCTGAAAAGTTCTTTTCATTAGTCCTCCAATTTATACTTTTTTATTATAATTCTTTCTTAGATTGCCAAATTATTATTTCGCAAGGAAGTGTCAAGGATAAAAATTTGGATAATTCATTCCTCTCTTTGTAGGCGTGACCTCGTCAGCTGATGCTAAGTTCATTGTTTATATTGTTGTTGTTCTATCATTTATCTATGTTTTTCATTTTCTCGTAGGGTGCAGACCTGTGTGTCTGTCCAATTATTCGTAAGGTAATCTACCAGATTGCTAAAATCGTTGTGCATGCATCCCTGCTTGCACCATTTCAGATGGGCAGGCGTAAAACCTGCCCCTACATGCAAAATCTTCGATACAGGAAGACCGAAAATACTTGATATCAAATTTCTCCAGGAGTGGTTTTTTGGTCAGAAAACGCATCATTTTGTCAATTTACCATAGGTTAACACTCAGTTCCGTCTCGGTTCACCCTCGGTTCAGCTATTTGTTTTATATCGCTTATCTAGTTTTTGACACAAAAACTATCAAATATTGATAAAATCTTCACTCAATTTACAGATGGCACCATTAGTCTTCAAAATCAACTTGAACCGTTGATTCATATTGATCATCGGAAGTGATAATTAGATTGTTTGTGCCTTCTTCAAATCTGATCTTGATGTTGTAAATGATATGGTCAACTTTACCATTTTCATCGTAGATATTTTGATAGGAGTATGGCACACCAGCAATTTGCCCAACAAAGAAGGTATTATGTCAAGGAAAAACATTTACATATTATTAAAAAAGAAATGAGAAATTATCTTGACGGTATCCCTCCATTGTGTTTATATTTAAAAATTGGAGGGATAATGCAAAGAAGTAAAGTAGAAAAAATCGTATGGTTCGGTTCTTGGCTTGGAACATTTCTTTTTATTCTGATTTTTGCCATTATCTTTTTTATACAAAGTTATCATTTACAAGGGATTTTATGCCTTGCCGTTTTTGCAACAGCAATGATCAGTATCTTTTTTATAAGTCCCTGGAATTATCCCAATACATATTACTGGAAATTGATGATAATCCCTTATGTATTATTAGGGATAGGTGTTTATCTGCTGATGAAGATTTATGGAAACACGATACAAGGCAATGTCAATTGGTGGATTTATACGACATTTATCCCGATCTTATCACCTGTCTTTACCATCGGCAGAAGAAAATGGGGAAATGAATAAATCAGAATAAATATGGAGGAACAATGGCTCATTTAATTAAAAAAGAAGAATGTATCAACTGCGGAGCGTGCGAAGCGGTTTGCCCTGTTCAATGCATTAGCGAGAAAGATTATGCAAGAATCATCGATGCAAGCGCATGTGTCGATTGTGGCGCATGTAAAAGTGTGTGTCCAGTTGCATGCATTTTAGGTGCTGATGAACAATAAAGTTCTAATACTCTGATCATCAATTTATTAAAGGTCATTCTACTCAAAGAGCGATATTATCTTTTTGTGTTAGCATCAAAAGATAAGTTTGGACTTCATTAAAATACTTTATGAAGCCCTGAAATCTATGTCATTTGAAAAAAAATTGACATGAATGAACGCTTATATTAATTTGGATTTATGAAGATTAAATCATTTTTAACGCTTAAATATCTTAAAGGTCGAAATCAATATTTTCTATCTCCGTCTAACTTTCTGTCCCTTTGTGGCATTGTCATCGCTGTATTTTCTTTGATTATCGTTTCCTCTGTAATGAATGGTTTTGCAGAAGATATGACACGAAGAGTCATTGAAACAAAGGGAGAAATCAGATTTCAACATACAGATAAAAATCCGATCAGCAATTATATTGAAGTGCAAAAAGAATTATCTCAGGTCAAAGGGATAGCTTCGATTAGTCCTGTGGTCAATTGTGAATTATTGCTTAAACGAGGGCAGTTTAACGCTTATTCTCAATCCATGGGTATCAATTTAACAGAGCATGCAAAAGTAAGCAGTTTATTGCAACGCATAAAATTGGGTAGTGTAGATAAATTTCAGTTTGATGAAAAAGGAATCATTCTTGGGGCTGACTTATCCTATCAACTTTTTGCAACGATCGGTGACAGCGTTGAGGTTATTGCTCCTGAAGGTGCAACAATGACCGTGTTTGGCTATTTCCCAAAAATCGAGAAGCTCAAAGTAATCGGTGTTTTTTCAAGTGGTTTGCCAGAATACGACCGAAACTTGTCATATATTTCTTTGCCTTTAGCAATGGAACTAAAAAATCAGGATGGCATTGATTATTTTGAAACGCTCAGCAAAAGAAATCAATCATTGAAAATCAGCAGGCAGTTCAATCAAAATCATCCGCTTAAAACGAAATATCAGTTACAGGCTGAACATTGGAGTGAAACAGATCACTCATTATTTACAGCCATTAAAATTGAAAAAACAGCGATGTTCTTTGTAATATCATTGATGTTGATCCTGTCTGGATTTAACATTATGAATAACAATATCAGAACTGTTTCAGAGAATAAATATGACATCAGTATGTTAAAGTCAATGGGGCTTACTTCAAAAGAGATCTATCGTGTGGTATCAAACATGGGGCTCTATTTAGGGATTGCAGGAGTGATTATTGGAGAGGTGTTTGCCTTTATCATTGTTTTTACCCAAAGCAAATGGTCATGGATTCAAATTCCAATCAGTGGTTTTCCATTTACATCATTACCCATGTCATTACGTTGGCAGGATTTTCTATTTTTTGGATTTTTATCGATCATTGTCAGCTATCTGAGCGCTCTGTTGCCTGCAAAAAAAGCAATGAATTATAACATTATTCAAATGATCAGAGAAAATGAATAAAAGTCTTGAATCTTATTCAAAATTATGTTAGCAAAGAATCTAATAAGATAAATTAAATCTGAAATGCTCAAAAGGAGATTTTATGAGTTCAGTTAAAGAAAAACTGGAAGATTTGAAGAAAAGAGAAGCGAAAGCACTTCAAATGGGTGGACAAGAGCAGGTTGATGCTCAGCATAATAAAGGGAAATTGAGTGCCAGAGAACGATTGGATTTATTATTTGATCCTGGTACATTTCAGGAGATTGACATGTTTGTACGTCATCGCTCCTATAATTTTGGGATGGAAAAAGTGAGTATTCCTTGTGACGGCGTGATCACCGGACATGGACTGGTCAATGGGCGTGTCGTTTTTGCCTATGCACAGGATTTTACAGCACGCGCAGGTTCTTTAGGAGAAATGCATGCCAACAAAATATGCAAAATCATGGACTTAGCTTTAAAAGCAGGGAAACCTGTCATTGGGCTCAATGACTCAGGTGGCGCAAGAATACAGGAAGGTATCGATGCTTTATATGGTTATGGCAATATATTCTTCCGTAATTCAAGAGCTTCAGGTGTGATTCCTCAAATTTCTGCGATTATGGGACCTTGCGCAGGTGGAGCAGTATATTCACCAGCGATGACTGACTTTGTATATATGGTAAAAAACAGCAGTTTTATGTTTATCACTGGACCAGATGTCATTCGTGCGGTCACAGGCGAAGAAACGACACAGGAAGAACTTGGTGGAGCAATGGCACATAATGCAAAGAGTGGTAATGCTCATTTTGCCTGTGAAGATGATGCGCATTGTATCGAAGAAATAAAAGTTTTACTAAGTTATTTGCCTTCATGCAACATGGAAGAAGCGCCTCTTATTCCGACTCAGGATTCAGCAAAGAGAGTTTGCACTGAATTGGACAGCATCATTCCTGATAATCCAAAATTAGGCTACGACATGAAAGATGTCCTTCATTCCTGTTTAGATGAAGGATCATTTTATGAAGTACATACCCATTATGCGACAAATGTTATTGTTGGATTCGGCAGATTAAATGGACGTTCTGTTGGTATTATTGCCAATCAGCCATTAGTTCTTGCAGGTTGTCTTGATATTGATGCATCAGATAAGGCATCCCGATTTATCAGAACCTGTGATGCGTTTAATATCCCGATTATCAGCTTTGTTGACGTTCCAGGATATCTTCCAGGCACGCATCAGGAATGGGCTGGAATTATCCGTCATGGCGCAAAATTACTTTGGGTTTACTCTGAAGCTACTGTTCCAAAATTAACCGTCGTCACTCGTAAAAACTATGGCGGATCATATATTGCGATGAGTTCAAAACATTTAGGTGCAGATTTTGTATTTGCTTGGCCAACCTCCGAGATTGCTGTTATGGGTGCACAGGGTGCTGCAAATATCATTTACAGAAAAGACATCACTACGGCAGAAAATCCAGCTGAAAAACGTCAGGAAAAAATCAAAGAATATGAAGATTTATTTTCCAATCCATACATTGCAGCAGAACGCGGTTATGTAGATGCTGTGATCATGCCTTCAGATACAAGAATCAGACTCATTGCCGCATTGGAAGCGATGTCAGGCAAGTCAGAGCTGATGCCTCCAAAAAAACATGGCAATGTGCCATTATAGGATGGAGCTCACATGAAAGATAATAAAGAATTAAAACAAAAAGCTGCTCTTGCGGCAGTGATGATGTTTATAGATGAAGAAATGGCAAAACAAAGCCAGTGCAATCAGAATAATAACGACCCGTCTTTCAGTTCATGGGGACAATATGGAAGACAAGCGATCATGAGTAATCGTGGGATGATGCAATTAAGATTGAGAAAGAGATAGATGGAGGAAGAATGAGTGACAATCACGGCACTGTAAAAATGACCGCAATGAATTACTCAGCAGATAGAGCCAAGGCTGAGCATCCAATAAAAATACAAGATGTCAGTTTTAGAGACGGTCATCAGTCAATCTATGCCACACGTGGCAGAACTGAAGACATGATCCCAACAGCAGAAATGATGGATCAGGTAGGATTTCATTCAATGGAAGTTTGGGGTGGTGCAACATTTGATACCATGCATCGCTTTTTAAATGAAGATCCATGGGATAGAATTAAAACTTTAAAGAAATACATCAAAAAAACTCCTTTTTCCATGTTACTTCGTGGACAAAATCTTGTCGGTTATCGTAATTATGCAGACGATATCGTTGAAACATTTGTCGATCGGGCATGTGCAAATGGTATTGATATATTCAGAGTTTTTGATGCTTTAAATGACTTTAGAAACTTTGAGACCTGTGTCAAAGTAATCAAGAAAAACCAGAAACATTTCCAGGCAACCATTTGCTATTCACTTACTGAACAGAGAATGGGTGGCGATATTTACAATCTTGATTATTATCTTGAAAAAGCAAAAATATTAGAACAAATGGGTGCTGACAGTATCTGTATCAAAGATATGGCAGGCCTTGTAGCTCCTTACGATGCTTATAACTTAGTCAAAGGCTTAAAAGAAACTGTAAAAGTCCCTATTCATTTACATACGCATTTCACATCAGGAATGGGTGATTTAGCGCTGTTTAAAGCAATAGAAGCAGGTGTCGACGTGATTGATACTTGTATGGCTCCTTATGCTTATCGCACGTCACATGCAGCAGTTGAACCTTTAGTCATTTCTTTATTAGGTACCAATAGAGATACTGGATTTGATATTAATTTACTCAATAAAATTGATGAAGAATTAGAAAAAATTACTCCAAAATACAAACACTTATTAGATAACTCAAAAACTGCAATTATTGACACAAATGTGATCATTCATCAGACGCCTGGTGGAATGATTTCAAATCTTGTCAGTCAATTACGCGCAATGGGTGCTGAAGATAAACTTGAGCAGGTTTATGCTCAATTACCTGGAGTACGAAAAGACTTAGGAATGATTCCGCTTGTAACACCAACCAGTCAAATCGTTGGTATTCAGACAGTGAATAATGTACTTTTTGACAAAGAATTAGGGGAATATTCTCGCATTACCAATGAAGTCAAAGATCTTTGCTATGGCTTGTATGGAAAAACAACCCGTGAGATGAACCCTGAAGTGCAGAAAAAAGGCTTAAAAGGCTATGTAAGAGGAGAAGAACCAATTACCTGCCGTCCGGGTGATGTATTAAACCCTGAAATGCCTGAAGTCAAAGAAAAAGCAAAAGGACTGGCAAAAAACATCGATGATGAACTCATTGTTGCCTTGTATCCTTTAACAGGTATTCGTTTCTTAAAATGGAAATATGGCATTGAAGAAGTGCCAGAAGAAGCTAAAGCGAAATCAATGGAACAGGTCAAAGCAGAAGATGAGCTTGTAAGAAAAGCTTTAGCTGGAGATGTCGTTGAAAAACCTAAAAAAGATAAACCTGAAAATGTTAAAGCCTTTGACGTATTTATTGATGGAGAATATTTTAAGGTAGAGGTTGCCGTTCCTGATGGATTCAATCCTGCTCCTGTCCGCAATGTCCCTCAGATCAACCGACCTGCTGCCGCTGCACCAGTAAAAACATCTGCTCCAGCAGCAACACCTTCTGTTGCTTTAGCTGACGGTCAACATGGAATTGTTGCGCCAATGCCAGGCATGATTGTCTCTTACGAGAAAAAAGAAGGTGATGCAGTCAAAGCAGGAGATACTGTGGTTATCTTAGAAGCGATGAAAATGAACAACAACTTAACAGCTCCATGCGATGGCGTGATTAAGTCTATCCCTAAAAAAGCAGGAGACAGTGTCGGTAAAAACGATGTACTCTGCATCATCGAATAAAATATGATAATGTAGATGTCAGCATCTACGATATCTTAAAATTAATAGTTTAAAGAGACGTACGCATGTGCGTCTCTTGTTTTATTAAGCGTTGGGACTTCTTGATGAACAATATGAGAGCTTTGAATTAGTATGGAGCCGGCTCGGCTCGAGCCGTAAATGCCGATTAATAAAGGACTCAATAAATAAGAAATCACCCTTTTTCTTCTACATCAAAGTTCTCAATATGCAAAAAATCAAGTTCTCAATCTGATAATTCATAATAATGAACAAGAGAACTATTCATAAGTCATGGAGATGACTCTGATCAAACTGTAAATGCTGATTAATAAAAAATCCAATGTTTTGAAAAGACTTTTATTCTTCTAAATCTAAGCTCTCATTAATTTTCAAGAAGTATCGTTTCAATGTCTTCTTTTAAATATGGCAAATAAATGCAGATAACATCCCAAAGTAAAGAATAGTCGATACCGAAATAATGATGGATTAATCGATCTCTCATACGGGCAATATTCTTCCAATTAGTTTGTGGATATTGGTCTGTCACATCATTAGGTATGTTTTTTACTGCTTCTCCAATGATTTCAATACTTCTGACAAAAGCTCTTTTAAGAATCTCATTGGAAATAAATTGATCATAAGTTAAGTCTTGACTATTTTTTTCAATAAAAATAATCTCATCCATAATATGTTTTGAATATTCTTTATAATTCTTCATAAATGACATCTTTTTCGATATATTCTTTTAAATAAGGACTAATTGATTCAGGGGTCAAAATATCTAAAGACTTATTTAGAAGTCTTTCAAGAATATCATAAATTCTCATATAATTATCAATATTCTTTTTCCCTTGGCTAAATTCTAAAATCAGATCAATATCACTGTTTTCTGTTTGATCATTGCGTGAATATGAACCAAATAATCCAATTCTTTCTAAACCATTGTCTTTCAATTCTTTTCTATTCTGACGAATGGTCATAAAGATTGTATGACGATCCATTAAATCCACCTTTTTGATTTTTTTTTCAATATATGAAATCAGATGCCCTTGTCAATATCTTTTTGTTCTGAGAGTTATAAATGATCAAATCATACTCAATTATGAGGTAAAAACCTATTTATCAAAGAAAAGATAGATTTTGTAGCATATTTCTTATAACTACTTATTTTATTTTCAGGAGGAACAATGAAAAAAGAAATATACGATTTTGTTGTTAAAGATATCAATCTGGAATCTCAAAGTCTTGCACAGTTCAAAAACCAGGTACTCTTAATCGTCAATACAGCGAGTAATTGCGGATTCTCGGGTCAGTATGAAGGACTTGAAAAACTATATAAACACTATAAAGATCGCGGATTCACCGTATTAGGATTTCCCTGCAATCAATTCAATCATCAGGAGCCAGGCGATGAACAGGAAATTAAGAACTTCTGCAAACTAAAATATGATGTCAGCTTCCCCCTTTTTGCAAAAATTGAGGTTAAAGGAGAGCATCAGGAACCTCTTTTTGCCTTTTTAACTGAAGAGAAAAAAGGTTTGTTTGGAAGTAAAGAAATTAAGTGGAATTTCACAAAATTTCTGATCAGCCGAGAAGGTAAGGTTGTTAAAAGATATGCACCGACTACTCCACCTGAAGCGATAATCAAAGATATTGAAAAATTCCTTTTATAAAACAATTTCAATGCCTTCAGTACTCCTTCTTCATATTCAAGGGAAGATTTTTTTAGTGAATTTTATCTATTTGCTGTTTTGGGAGAAACATAAAAAAATAAATTGACTTTTTAATAAATCTGTCTTATAAATTGAATTAGAGGGAGTATTCATGGAACTGATGCAAAATGATTTTAATGAAGAGATCAGGGAGCTATCGACTCAGCTAAAAGATGCCCTGAACATGGAAGATGAGCTTCAAAAGGCTTTGAAAACGCATGATTCAGAAAAGGCTAAAGTCTGTCAGGCAACTTTACTACATCTTTACAGGATCTTTTCCTACAAAATCTATCATTTACTTGAACAGCATCTCACTGACCTTGATAGCTTGCTCGAAACTATAAAAAAAATGCAGAGTCAACTGAAGTCAGATGATCTGAGCTTGATCAGCCTTGAAAAAAACAATAGAGAACTCTACCTCGATAAAATTATCACAGAATTTTCAAGATACTATGAAAAAACAGGACAAAACTCAAAATCTCTCTGGAATTTAAAAGAGATTAAGTAAACTCATTACTATTTAACAGTTTAATATCTCTACTTTAAAAGCATCATTTTTTTTGTTAGTAAATTCTTCCCTGCTTTCAATCTATAAAAGTAAATCCCTGATGACACTTGATGACCAAGATCATCTTTGCCCTGCCAAATGATCTGATGAATACCTTTTTCTAGTTTGTTACTTAAAAGCGTTTTTACCTTTTGACCTTTTATATTGAATATTTCCAAACGAACATCTTCCTCATTTTCGATTTCAAAATTAATCCTTGTTTCTGGATTAAATGGATTCGGATAGTTTCCTAATAGCCTCGTCTTACTTTCACTAACAAGTGTTTCGGTTGTTGTTGCTGGACTTAAAGAACTAAGAATTTTGAAATTATCAATAAGCAATCGACTTGGTAAGGGGCTATTATAATGCCTGAAAGCAATATATACAATTCTCCCCGCATAATCATTTAAAATTGCATTGAAACCAGTTGTTCGGTTGATATCTATTACTTCAAAATTTGACAAAACTTCATCATTGAAATGAGATATTGGACTATCTGGAGAGTAGATCAAAACAGAATAAATCGAATCATAAAGACTTGGGTAACCTGATAATTTAAAGTTTAACTCATACAAAAAATTTGCTTCAAGTATTATAGGAGGACTTATCAGCCAGTTATCTGTATTAACGATGCCAATATTTGAATAATAATTAATTGAGGATACAAAATCACTTTCTAATATGGGAATCTCATTCATATTACCTATTGTCCAATTATAATTGTTATCATCAAGAGAATAAACGGTCCAGTTGGAAGACACAAAATCAAAATAGTTAAAATCTTCAGAAAAATGAATTCTGCATCTTTGTAATGTGATTAGAGGATGAACATAACCCGTACTGTCAATTCGAACATTTTCCTCAATATAAAGCAGAAAATTATCCTTTTTGACTATTATTTTATAATTTCCAATTCTAACTGAATTGAAGTTTTCAAATTCATCAGTCAATTCTGAACTATGATTGTGAGTATAATTGCCATCATTATTAATCAAGTAGATTCTAGATCCAATTGGTGTTTGTCCAGTTGATGTGGCAATTTGAAAAGTAGCATCTACTAACATTTTGTATTCTGCAATATTTGAATAATAAATATCAGATACCTGTCCATTTTCATAAAGTGCTCTAATAGCAAATCTATATTCTCCAGCTGGATAAGAATTCATATTATAAGTAAATTGCGGACCACTGATGTTTGAAGCAATCTCTATCCACGTTTCTGGATTACTTTGAGTAACATTATTCATCATCCATATCTGAAAACCAGTGATCTCTCTGTCAGAAATTTTATTTGAGTCTTTGCTTAAATGAGTTGAAGCTATACTTTTATTTGATAATACCTCTGATCTTTGATCAGAGTTGAGAATACTCCATTGAAGAGTGATATGGTTATTATAAGAATAAGCATGTATATTTATGGGTCTTGAAATGTCTTCTTGAAGCATGATTGGAGATAGTATTAAATTTGAGGATTCTGTATTGATAAATAATGTGTCTGAAATATATCCTGATTTCGATAATATCATTGCGTATGATTGGTATGAATAAACTGAGGGTAGCATAAATGTTCCATTATCTAAACTTGTAGTTTGATATTCTCCATAACCATCTAACTTTACTAACACTTGCGATAATCCCATCTCTGTATCTGATGCATTCACCTGACCTGAAATACTAATTGTCCCCAAGATATCAAGAGAAGCATTGATGGTATAAGTTGAATCTGCCGATATAGTCACGTCAGATATCTGTTGAGAAGAATACCCATGTTTTGAAAATGAAAGATCTACATTATGAAGATTAATATTATTAATCTGATAGTAACCTTCAGAATTTGAAATCGTACTTTTATGTGTTCCTGATATTGTTATATCTGCTCCTTCAAGAGGTAATCCATTGGATGTAATAACACCATTTATGTTACCATATCCAACTGTGTTAAATGATAAACTAATATTTGGAATTGCATTGATATGATAAAAAGAATTAGATTCATCTATTTCAAATAAATCGTATGAGCTATAAAATGCCATTCGATTTAATGAGTGTGGGTCATTAGTATATTTAAACGCTATATTGTTAGAATTATTGTTATTGTATGTTTGAATCATGATGACTATTTGATGACCTTCATAAACGAAGGGTTGCATAAAATCTATAATGATTTGATCTGGTTGATCTTCAAAATACTTTATTATGCCATCATAAACCAGGCTAAACTCACTGAAAGGTAAAACATTTAAGTCATTAAAGGAATCTATTGTTGTATTTGCCATCCATACTTTCAGTGGGATGTTTAATTGAGGATTTATCTGATATTCTGAGAAATAGCTAATCGATGATATGGTATTGCCTGGGCTTAAGTGATATTGATCGTTAAGCTCTTGTTCTAAATAAATACATTGAGAGGTACTACTGTTAGCACTCAAGTTCAAAAGACAATCATTATTATGATATGGAGTAAATATGTCTCCTATGAATATATCTGAATAATCAGGATTCACTTCAAGGCTAATAGATAAATTACTTGGTTCTTCTTGAACAATATACTGTTCAATCTTATAAACGCGATATCCCTCTTTATCAGCTGTGATCTGATAAGATTGACCTACATAGAGAGATGGTATTATAAATTGTCCTTGATTATCTGTATAAATTTCATAGAAATCTAAACCTAATACTCGTATTCTTACACCACTGAGTTCTGTGAAACCATTATCTCGAACAACCCCAGTCAATGAGACTGTAGGAGCTCTGAATATCTCTATATTATTTACGACAGTTTCATTGTTAATAAGTGAAATATTGCCAATATTTTGCGAGATATATCCAGCTTTAGATATATTCAATGATATAAGATTTTCTCTTAAATATTTTATTTCATAGTATCCGAGACTATCAGTTAACGCATTTCGATTTGTGCCCTCAATTGATACTTTCACCCCTTCTACAGGCTGATTATCTGATATAATTTGACCTTCAATTGAACATAACAAATCAGAATTTAAGGTCATTTTTACTTTAGGGATTCCATTTGAAGTATTACCGATTCCTGGATTTTCTATATCAAAATCATGATGAAAATAATCTGTAAATGTGGATAATGAATTTACTTGATTTGTTTGACTAAATGTGAAAAAATTTTGTGCTCCACTCGCTTCTCTATTACTTGGAGAATAAACCATTACTGCCAGATTTTCTCCTTCATACATATATGGATTTGATAATAAAATATCGATAATAACCCCCATTGAAGGCTGATAATCGAACATCCCATCGTAAACTAAACTAAACTCATGATAAGGGATCCATGGTGAATTATTATTAAATTCAGAAACGTTTGTATTCTTCATCCAAATCTTTATCGGTATCTGACAAGGTCTCCCATGATTAAAATTAACAAAGTATTTAATTGAGGTGATCACATCTCCTGCTTTTATCTGATTCTCTGAATTATTTAAGTACTGTTTATGATAAATACTTTGACTCATACTTTTCTTACTTGCTAAACGTAAAGGGACATTATCTGATTGATTTAGAATATTATCATCAAAAACATCAATTTCATATATATTTGGATTCTCTTCAATTGATAGATCTGACATGTGCATATTTTGAAATCCAATATTAAATTCTTGAGTATATACTTGATATCCCGCTTTATAGATCGAAAGTTTATAATTTTGATTTTCATACAAGTCTTGAAAAACAAAATATCCATTTATATCTGATAGTGTTTCTCTTGTAACGTACCCTTCCAGCTTGATAAAAGCGCCTTCAAGAGACAAATTATCAACGCTTCCAAGAATGTTACCACTTAGTGTTAATAAAGACAATCCCTGTAGTGCGACATTATGAGTTTGATCCTGATTTTCTATCAAATTTACAGTAAATTGATCGTGATTAAATGGAAATTTTGTTGCTGAGAATTGATGAATACCTGTGGTCAATTGGCTTAACTGATAATTACCAAAAGTGTCTGAATAGGTGTATTTAAGTGTTTGAATATCTTGAATTTTTACTCCTTCAACAGGTAATCCATTAGAAGTTACAGTTCCTGATAAAGTTGAAAAACCTGTCGTATTGAAGTTCAACCTGATATTTGGTTTTTGACGAGTCCTGACTCCACCTTGATTATCAGGATTATCATTTGTTGATGGAAAATTGAAAATTGATCGATTTTTATGATCCGCATTTTGACTCATATAGCTTTGAAAACTGATTAAATCATATGAACTAAAAAAACCTGAAAAAAGCCTAACTACCAGGTTTTGACCATTATAATAAAAAGGTTGATCTAATGGAATAGATAAATATGCATCACCTGATCCATTAAACTCAACTAGACCGTCATAAACTAATACAAACTGACTTAACATATTCTGTGGTAAGGGTAGCTGATCAATATTCAAATCTGCATTTAACATCCACAATTTAATCGGAATAATTCCATTATATGAGCCATTAAGTGAAACATGATAATTCATTGAAGTGATATAAGTATCTGAATCAAAATTGATTTGATCTGTATCGATCTCTTCAGATAAATATATAGAGTAAGTAAGCACATTACCCTGATGAATAAATGGAAAATATTGATTCACTAATGAGCTTGTTTCTCCAATTGATATAGAAAACTGATCGGGATTCTCAAGAATTTGTATGTTTGATAGATTACTTTGTTGAGAAGAGATGTTTACTTCTTGTGAATAATGCTGATAACCTGGTTTATAGATGCTTAATGTGTAATTAACACCAGAATAAACACCAGAAAAATAAAACTGCCCAAAGGCATCTGTTACAGTCTCGTATATACTATATCCTGAGAGTTTAACAATTGCTCCTGCAATTGCTTGATTACTTTGATCAATGACATTTCCAGATACAGGTATTTGTGAACAGCTATTGATAGTAAAATCAAGACTTGTCGTTTCATTAGCAGAGAGTGTTATATTTGAAATATTTTGTGGTAAATAGCCAATCTTGAAGACATTGACATTAACATTTCCTGGATCTAATGATAATAAAGTGTAATTTCCCTGTGAATCAGATAAAGTATCATGTGATGTACCTTCTACACTAACACTTACTCCTTCTACTGGGACTCCGTTACTTCTAATACATCCTGATATTGTTGCTAATCCATCAGTACTATATAAAAAAATGGTATTAGGCACAATAGTGCCATAACTGCCAGTCATTTGCATACCTTCTATATCGATTGGAGCTTCACTGGTAGTCCTTAAAATTCTGTTTGCTATTTCGGTATTTGTACAACGCCATTTATTTTCTAAGCTGTAAAAATTACTTTCATAAGGATGTTCTATCATAACCACTAAGTTTTGACCATTATAACGAAAAGGTACTGACAATGGTAATGAGAGAAGAAAATCTCCACTGGTATGCAAATCGACTAAGCCATCAAAAACAGAGGTAAATTCTGAAAATTGCAACCAGTCATTCTGTGAATTAAAAGAAGTTTTTGTCGTATTTGCCATCCATACATTTAATGGGCGGTCATTTCCTAAGTCCCCATGTAATGAGGCAAAGAATTTGATCTGAGTGATAATTCCATTAAAATCTAACTCTTCTGCAGTATAAATGATCTGTATAACACTTGCCCGATGATTGAAACTCACAGGAATATAACTTGAAAGTAAATTACCTGAAAAATCACCAACATGAACTTCAAATCGATTAGAGACAGATGGGTTTAGATTGTTTATAGGTGCAGTCATATCAGAAGAATTGATAGAAAATAATCCTTGAAAACCCAAAACACAAAAAATCAAAAAGATAAAATAAAACAATTTCAATGCAATACTCATATTATACCTCCATTATATTTAGCTTCTTACAATATCCAATTTACCCATATTTGACAATTTTTGTCAATAAATATTTTTTGTATTCAAAATATTAAAGAATTTTTTCTGTTTGGTATTTTTGCCGTCAATAAAATTATTTAGAATTTCACCAATTTATTAACAATTATTTCTAACATCATTAAGAAACTTTTCTACAGGATAGAAAGAAGAGGTGAATGAGAGAGATGCCTTCAGTCCCCCATCAATAAACGAAAAAAGGCAGGTTAGATCACCTGCCTTGAATTTTCTAATTTTAACTGATCTTTTAATATTCTTTTAATAAATGTGAGGCAACGATACCACGTTGAATCTGATTGGTTCCTTCATAGATCTGCATGATTTTTGCATCACGCATCATCTTTTCTACAGGATATTCTTTCATGTAACCATAACCACCAAGAATCTGAACAGCATCAGTGGTAACTTTCATCGCAACATCTGAAGCAAAATACTTACACATTGCTGATTCCATAGAATACTTTGTGCTTCCATTGTCGATCATTTTTGCTGTTTGGAAAATCATTGCACGTGCTGCTTCGATCTGTGTCGCCATATCTGCTAACATAAACTGAACGGCTTGGAATGATGAAATTGGCTTGCCAAATTGTTGACGTTCTTTTGAATATCTGACACTGATTTCAAGAGCACCCTGAGCAATACCAATCGCTTGAGCTGCGACCATTGGTCTTGACTTGTCAAATGTCTTCATCGCAACGATAAATCCCATTCCTTCTTTAGAAATCAGATTTTCTTTTGGAATACGGCAATCTTCAAAAATCAATTCACGAGTTGCAGAAGCGCGGATACCCATCTTATTCTCTTTTTTACCAAAGGTGAAGCCAGGAGTGTCTTTTTCCACGATAAAACATGAACATCCTCTTGCACCCTTAGTCTTATCTGTCATTGCAAATACAGTATAGATTTCTGCTTCTCCGCCATTGGTGATCCACTGTTTCGTTCCATTTAATACATAAAAATCACCATCACGGGTTGCTGTTGTTTGAATTGCTCCAGCATCTGATCCCGCATTCGCTTCAGTTAATGCAAATGCAGCAAGGCGTTTCCCTGTTGCAATTTGTGGTAAGTATTTCTTTTTCTGTTCTTCTGAACCTGAAAGTAAAATAGGATACATTCCCAAACCAGTAGCACCAAATGCCAGTGATATGCCTGCATCAACTTTACATAATTCTTCTGTAACAATAGCAAGATCCATGACTTTTCCGCTAAGTCCATCATATTCTTCTGGAACTAAAACGCTGAATAAATCAGACTGTGCCATAATTTCAACGATATCCCATGGGAATATCTGTTCTTCGTCATATTTTTCTGTTAAAGGTGCTATTTTTTCCTGAGCGATTCTTCTCGCTAAATCTCTTAATTCTTTTTGGTCATCTGTTAAAAAATAATCCATTTTTCCTCCAAAACTAATAGTTTGATAATAATTTCTTCTTGCTTTTGGTCAAGAAAAAATTAGTTTTGCCTTTTCTTTTCAATAAATCCCTGAATTAATGGGACAATCTCTTTAGGTACAAAAAATGAAATATCTTCATTTTTTTCTATTTTAAGTCTTAATTCACTCGATGATATAGTTATTAAATCCATTTTTATAAACGCTAACTGATCGATATAGTCAAGATCTTTCCACAAATTCCGATCAGCTGTCTCTCGACTCATCACAAGAATTTTTACTTCTTTTAACAATGTTCTGTATTCTTTCCAGCTTTTAAGTTGTGTGACGAGATCCTCTCCAATCACAAAATAGAGGTCATCATCAGGATGCTCATTTCTAAAAGCACGAACAAGATCAATCGTATAAGATTTATCATTAGTCATTTCATCCAATGCGCTCAAAATCACATTATCCATTGAAGATACAGCAGATTCAAGCAACTTCATTCGCTCAGAAAATGTAAACAAAGTATCTTCTTTAAATGGGTGTCTGCCAGAAGGTATGACATATACCTGATCAATGGTTCCTTGATTGAGTATATGTTTGATCACAGCAAGATGACCACAATGTACTGGGTCAAAAGAACCACCATACAATGCAACTTTTCTTCTATTCTTGTCAGTACACATGAGAGTGACTATTCGTTGATTTTTAGTTTCTTGCTGAGTTTTACTGTTTTTTTGATGATACTCTTTAATTCTTTACTTTCAGGAAAACTTTCTCTCAACTTCTCTTGAATAAAAAGAAGATTATCAAGGTCTTCTCGTTCATAAAAGATTTTACCGCAGTAATAAAGAGATTTTAACTCCAGATCATCTTTGTTATTCAGTGCAATAATTTCATTGAAATACAGAATCGCTGAGCTATAATCATCAATTTTATAGTAAATATAGCCTGCAAGATATTTCTTTTCTATCAGTTTTTGCTGAGATTTTTGGATATATTGATACGCTTCGTTAATTCTCGTATCATTGGGATATTTATCAATAAAGATCTGCATCGCTTCGATCGATTTATTACTTTCATCCTGAGTATAGTGAGGGCTGAGTGCTAAATGATAATTACACACACCAATCATAAATTGAGCGCTGGCGATATTTTTGTAATCTGGGAACAGACTTTGTAACAGCTGATACTCAGTAATTGCTTCAGCGTATTTCTCCTGTAAATAGTATGATTCTGCTAGTTTATATTGTGAATCAGCAGTATAAGAAGAATTACGCTCAAGCACTATTTGCTCATACAATAACGCAGCTTTATGGTATTTTTTCTGACTGAAAAATTGTTCTGCTTTATCCCATTTTTCTTTTGCACTCATACGGTTCATATTGTTTGATGAACATGCAAAAAGTAATAACACGATTAAAAGAATACTTGCAAATTTAAATCTCATTTAAACCTCTTAATGATTTCCATAATATATTAAATAAATTAAACTACCAACCACCGCAGTCAGTATAATTGGATCAAACCATTTTGCTTTTGAATTTCTTTTCTCAAAAGCACTATTCTCAAAGCTGATTTCTTCTGACAAAATGACCTGCCGATCCTTAACAAGCATGATCCTGTACAGAGGAAATTCTTTTGTTGTGATTCTCGTAAAAAGATACTGATTTTTTACTATTTCGGTTTTCTTCTGATCAACATAAATCATTAACTTAGGAATTGTTTCGTCATAATTCTCATAAATTATGTAGTCTTTTTTCTTTGCAGATTGTGTCAGCTGATAATACAATGATGGAGTTGAATTGTTTTGTACTTCAAGGTAGAACTCCCTGATGTGCAAATCAGTTAATTGTTGATCAATATATGTCCATAATTCAGAATAATTCTGAGCAGACAGTTCATAATTCTCAGCAAAAGATAATGAACTTATAAGTAATAGAATAGCAAGAAAGAAACCATTACGCAAACTACTCCAAAAACATCTGTGAGTTATTTTGATCATGATCAGTTTACATTCCTTTTTAAAAGAAACAGAGGGACAGAGAATCCTGCCCCTCATAATCAAATATTTTATGCTTTCAGCATGAATGCTTTATAAGCTTTGTAAGTAGAATACAGATCGGCTTTTGAGCATATTTCCCATAAAGAATGCATACTTAACAATCCAGGTCCGCAATCGACGACATCACATCCATAGTAAGCAAGGAATTTAGCGATGGTTCCACCGCCACCCTCGTCCACTTTGCCAAGTTCACCGATTTGCCAGTTCACTTTTTCATCATTAAAGATCTTCATTACACGGGCAACAAATTCACTGCTGGCATCATTGGATCCGCCTTTACCACCACTGCCTGTAAATTTGGCAATACCAACACCAAAGCCCATATGAACTGCATTACTTGCTTCATGTACACTTGGGAAATTTGGATTAATTGCAGCATTCACATCAGCAGAAAGAACCGCTGTTTTGATCATTGTTTTTCTTACATTAAAGCTACCATGATCTTCATTGTTATATTTCAAAATATCTGCAATAAAGTCTAAGAAAAAGATTGAATTTGCCCCTGATGCGCCATCTGATCCGATCTCTTCTTTATCAAAGAAATAGATGACCGATGTTTTATCATTTTCCATTTCCATCACATCAAGCATAGCCTGTAATGAAGTGTAAGCACAAATTCTGTCATCCTGACCGTAAGCAACAATCATACTCTTGTCAAGACCAAGATCTCTTGCTTTGCCTGCTGGAACTAAATATAACTCTGCACTTAACAAATCATCTTCTTTGATCTCATATTTCTCGTAAATTAAATTTAAGGCATTCAATTTAATTGCTTCTTTCACTTCTTCTTTATCTTCATAAAAAGGAATTGAGCCTATAATTACATTCATATGAGAAGCAGTTATGGCTTCTGGCATTGTCTTGCCATACTGTTCTTTACGAGCTAAATGAGGAAGTAAATCAGGCATAATCAGCACTGGATCATTTTCATTTTCACCAATACAGACATTTACTTTTTCACCATTACTTTTGATGACGACGCCATGCAATGCAAGCGGAGTTGACATCCACTGGTATTTTTTTATACCTCCGTAATAATGAGTTCTTAATATCGCTAATTTTGTTTCTGAATCTTCATAGATTGGGTTCTGTTTAAGATCAACTCTTGGCGCATCAATATGAGAAGCAACAATGTTGATCCCTTCAGAAATTGGTTTTTTACCAATGATAGCTATAGCCATCGCTTTATTTTTGAAAATCTTGTACACTCTCTTGTTATGGTTATTCTTTTGAGGAACATCAATATTAACGAAGTTTTTTCCCTTTAATTCTTCTACGGTATAATCAATAACTTCTCTCTCAGTTTTTGCCGCACTGAGAAATTTCTTGTAATTTTCAGCGAACTTCAGAGCAGTTTTCTGCTCATTTTTGGTCGTATCCGTCCAAAAATTCTTCCTTTCATAGCCAATCTTTTTTCTGAGTTCATCTGATTTTTTCATACTGACTCCTTCTATTTTCGTTTTGAAAACGCTTTGTTTTTCATTTAATATATCTTGTTGATTTTAAACTTACGATCACCTTTGGGAGCTTTCACGATGACTTCGTCATGCACTTTTTTCCCAATTAAAGCTTTCCCTAAAGGTGAAGCAACAGATACCTGAATGATCTCATCATCACGGTCATAGACTTCATCAACGCCGACTAAATGATAATGAAACATCACTTCATCAGGATATTCAACGATATCTACAAATGCACCAAATCGTACAGCATCCTTTGGAAGGGTACTTGGATCAATCAGCTTTAGCGATGCAATCCTTTCCTGCAATTTGGATAATTCGGTTTCAATATTTCTTTGTCTTTCTCGAGCAGCATGATATTCTGCATTTTCGCTTAAATCTCCAAGCTCACGGGCTGCAACCACCTGATTAATTATTTCTGGTCTCTCTTCTATGAGGTGTTGGACTCTTTTTTGTAATCTTTGCATTCCTTCTGGTGTGATATAATCGGCCATGATATTAATCATTCCCTTTCTTTTTTAAAAATTTGAGTCCGCTCAATGCTGCTTTTTTTACTCGGGCATTGCCACTTTTTGACCAATTTTCAAAATATGTTTTCAATGAGTCAGAATAGAGTGTCAATCCACCACTTAATATTTCAACAAAGACTGGTTCTCTGGTTGTTTTATAACTGTCATATACTGAGAAATAAAATTTCTCATCCAATTTCGCAATCGATTTTAACAAGAAAGCATTTATTTTCGCAAAGGCAGGACTCGCATTCATCCAACGATTTTCCATTTTTGCAAAGAACTTCTTGAGTAAATCATTATCAGATTTAAACACTTTTAACACCATTTTGATAATGGATTGGGAAACGATTTCTTTATCTTCTCTGATCCATTGAATCAAAAGATCAAAGTAGTTTTCAGGGTTTTTCTTTAACAATAAATAAATTGTTTTTTCAAGGAGCAGGTTAATCTCTGTTGCGCTTTCTGAATGAAAGAGGTAATCCTTCAAAAAAACGAGATACTCCTGATTCTTCTTCAGTAAAATACGGCCTAAAATGCATGAAAAAGCAACCTTGCCATACTCTCCTTTATTTTTCCAGAGATATTCAAGAAAAGGCTTGAATGCATCAGGACTCTTTACCATATTTACAGCTAATGTATTTGCTACCAATACAATAACATCTCGAGGTATTTTATTATCTACACGCTCAGGATATGCATTAAATATTATATCAAAATCATAATCACCTGTAGGCAACTTACGTGTAAAATAATCCTGACTATCCTGGATTAATCTATCTTTCCAGTCTAAAGAGATCATTGATTCTCCTTTCTTAAATCGAACTGATTATACTTCAATATTATCCACTTATTAGTGAATAACAACTATTTTCCCTTTTTTCAATTGATCCCCAATTCTGAGCAAATAAAAATATATACCTGAGCTCAGCGACTGTCCATGATTGTTTTTCACATCCCAGATAAACTCTGAAGATTGTTCAATCTTACTTGTAAAAACAAGCTCACCAGCTATATTATATATTTTTACTTCCCCTTTTTGGTTTTCTGGGAGGTTCACAAATCGAACCTCTTCAAACTCCTTTAATTTCAAAGGATTAGGGTACACTACCATAAAACTTAAATCCCTTATTTCTGTCAAGGATAAAGAGCATCTGCCCTGATTATTTAGTATTTTATTTCCTGCAAGATCATAGATTTGTGGAAAATTAATCCAATATTTCTTTAATGATTGAAGCAATTCATTGTCCAATTCCAAATAAATTGTTGAATCTGAAAGACTTGCAGAGATCACATTGTAATTTATCTCTGGAAATGCTGACTCGATTATGAAATTAAAGGAAGGATTATTGATACTTCTTTCATCAAGTAGCTCTGAAAACTTTAAGGAAATACTTCTTGGATTCAAGACTTTGCTTTCCAGTAAGTATGGTGCTTCTGAATCAACCTGAAAGGCGATTTCTATGGTATGATCCTCAACAGGCAATCCATACTCTGATATCAGATGATGAAAATGTAAGGAGAAATCATTGCTGACATTTAAAGCATTTCTAAAATGTAAAAGTATTTTTTTATTGTTTGAAAAAGTATTAACTGAACTCGGGTTGATCGACTGTTCACTGTTACTTACTGTAAAATGAGAAGGAATGATTGAACTGGAATTTAAAGCTTTATCGAAAGTCAAAAGTATTAAAGTCTGAGATAGCATTTCCCCATCGATCAAAGAGGAGGCAATATGAGGTCTAACAGAGATAAAATTAGACAAATAGCTCTCTTGAGGATCATACGCATCATTAACTGCACTTACTGCATAATAATAAAGGGAGTCTGTTTCGAGTCCATCATTTACAAAATAATTTTGATCAGACTCAGCAACAAGTTCTAATACCCCGTTTATATTCTGTTTTCTGTAGATGCGATAACTCATATCAGGAATTGAATTCCATGATATCTGTACAGAATGTTCAGACAAAATTTCTGATTTGAGATATTGAGGTGTTGGAGGACCTGTAAATTCTGATTTTTTACTCACAAAGTATGAGCGTAACTCCCCATCAGTTTCCTTATTTATGAAAAATCCACCGGAATTATAATCATTCTTGTCAATCGCTACGATCTGGTAGGTTTTATCAGAGGATGACACCCAAATTGGCCATAAACGCTGATCCTCGTATTTTATAATATAAACGTAGGGAACTATTGAAACGATCAGTTCATCTTGACCATCATTATCAATATCGGCCTGTGAAATAGAACTTTGCCCTGTGATTACATTATGAAAATTGATTTCGCTCAATTTCTGATACTGATTGTTCCCCGTATTTTCATATAATTCAAAGTGCCAGAATGATTTCGCAGCATCGGTTTCTTTAATATATGCACCAACTATAAAGTCATTATTCTGATCTCCATCAAAATCTCCACAAGATAAGTAATAGGCATTCGGTACTGATAATCGAGTTGTCCAGGAAAGTACCGGAGCATTGTTGATCCACTCATAGATCATCACATCTCCATCTGTATCAGCACAAAGTAAATCAGGATAAGAATCATTGTCGAGATTCCCGCCTGTCAATTTTGCAACAAACCCTCTTCGTTTGTCTGTTGCTGTATTATTAGCGATACTCCCGTTTTTATAAAACTGATTACCCTCTCGCTGATATAACTCGATCATCGTCTGATCAGGTAAATTTCGATTCACAATAATTTCAGAGGTCCCATCACCTGTAAAATCAAAATAAAAAGCGCCTTCAACATCATTTAAAGACCATATCGGAAGATCAGGATAGACAAGAGACCCTAATGCCTCATAAAGTTCTAAACGATCTGATTTTAAGCCAAGCAATTCAATCTTCTGCTGATTTGAATCTCCTAAATAGAGAGGATTAAACTGTTCTGAAAATGTGAAACTCTGTACAAAGGTTTGGTTTAACTCACTAAATACATGAACACTGCCATTGATTGAATTTCCGATCTCCATCCCTACGATATCTTGTTGAAGATCATTATCAAAATCAAAGGTATTTCTGGCAAACATCAAACCTGAAGATATCTCCTGTTCCAGATAATCATAGTTAAGAATCTCACCCATTTTAAACTCATGTAAGTGAATAAACTCTTCTGAAATACTGATATGATTTGCCAAATCTCTGGCAAAAACTTTCACATTAAGGATATCATGTTGATAAACATCGGGGATTTTTATGTAAAAAACTGAATCTGCCTGAGCAGAAAATAAAGAGAATTCGTCTGTATAAGTTAATGAAGAGTTGTTATAGATCCGACAGTCAAATTGTACATTCACTTTTTCATCAAAGCTCATCGTCAAATAGTGATCAAGACGATGATTATTCCATCTTTCCTGAACCGATAATCGAGTTAAATCAATAACTGGTGGAAGTCTATCAATGAAGAAAGTTGAATAATGATCATAAAAATCACCATTTCTGAGTTCAACTCTTAAACGAAGCCGATACTGTCCATCTTTAAACAAAGAAGGTATATAAAATTGCCCCAACACTTCATCATGTTTAATCTGATAGATGAAACCTGGTGTATTTTGATGAGTACTGATATCTTTCCAATCAATAGATGAAGGGTTTTCTTTATCTGTATAACTGAGAGAATATCTAAAAAAATCTGGGGCATCTACTGTACCAAGAATATCAAATGTATTATCTAAAAATGAATGATCAAGAGGATGAGTAATGTTCAATTCATAAGTATTACTGATCATCAGTAACTTATACATATCAAGTAGCCCAGCCCCAAAGTAATTATCAAATCCTGATTGCCCTAAATCTTTTGCTGAAGCATGTAAACGTGACTTAACCTGCTCAAAAGACATTTGATTATTTATCGAGAGCAGTAAAGCAACAGCTCCAGATACAAAGGGAGCGGACATAGATGTTCCACTTTGATTAAAATATTGATTTTCATCACTAAAGGTACTTAGTATTTCCTGACCGGGTGCAACAATATCTAACTCTGGTCCATAACTTGAAAAACCGGTCAATTGGCTGAAATTATCCACTGCACCCACAGCAATGACATGTTGTAATTTAGCAGGATATGAGATGACGGGTTCAGGAGTATTTCCCGCTGAAGCTATAATGATTGATCCTTTGTTATAAGCATAATTGCATGCATCTTCTATAATTGGAGAGTAATTACGATCACCCCAACTCAAATTGATCACCTGACATCCCATGTCAGCGCTATAAATAATTGCTGCTGCAGCATCATCATCTTCTAAAAAGCCTTGACCTCCAGAAGTTTTAAAACCTGCTCTCACAGGCAAGATTTTCACCTTCCAGGCAGTGCCACAAATGCCTTCATTATTGTTGCTCCCAGCGCCAATTATTCCAGCAACATGTGTCCCATGAAAAATCTCGTCACTCGCATCAGAATCCTGACCAATATAATCTCCCAAACCAATGCCTATCATACCTGGGGCATCAACAAAATCCCAACCCATAACATCATCAATAAAGCCATTTTCGTCGTCATCAATACCATTATCAGGTATCTCATTTGGGTTAATATATATATTTGCCTGTAGATCTGGATGTGAAAAATTGATCCCTGAATCAACAAGACCCACAAGTATCTGATGAGAGCCTGTACTCTTGTCCCAGGCTTTACTTGCATTGATTAAGTCTAAATAGATTTTTTGATTGTAATAGTAAGGATCGTTTGGCACACGATATAATTCATTGATATAGTTAAACTGAACAAATTCAAATTCAGCGCTATCAATCAGTTGCTCTTTAAATTGTTGTAAAGAAGGTTCATTTGATATTTTCAGTAAAAAATACTTACTCTCTGCATTGGCATAGATTGATTTAATTTCTTCTATTGGGAGAGTTCTTAAAACATCATTTAATCTCTTACTCTGAAATCTATTCTGCTTGAGTTGTTCTTTTTGCTTAGTTTTTACAATAAGCTCTCCAGGAACATACTCAATCGAAAAAAGGGAAAAAAGACTTATAAAATAGAGTAAGACAAGAATCCCTTTTTTCATTTATCCTCCACTCAGTATGACATAAAAATCATCCTTTAATTTTTATTATACTGAGATCATTTTTAATAATGTACTGAAAAACCAATATGATGAATATCACCTAAATCATTGATTTTTACCGGCACATATGAATAATCAATTTCAAAACGTTTGTAGCTAATACCAATACCTGCGGACAAATCTTCGTTATCATGATTAAATTTGTAGCCTGCTCTAAGATGCAACATTTCATAAAGACTCACCTGAGCCCCAAAATTAACTTTAAAATCTTCATCATCCTGATGATACAAACCTTTTACTTCTGTATTCGCCTTTACATTTGAAGACAACTCTCTTGAATAAGCAGTGCCTATTTCATAGGTATATGGTATATCAATCTTTTCATACTTCATTTTATCAGCAAACCCGATATTTTTAAGATTTGTTATAAGGCTTAGATTTTTTATCGGCGTCAGGTAAATATAACCGAAATCAAATGCTGCACCAAGGCTTGATTCTGTATGAATTTTTTCGTATAATCCTTTGGCGGTAATTCCCAAAAGATGATTATCCGCAAAGCGTTGAGCATAATTGACTGATAAAGCTAAATCCAAAGGATAATATTCTCCCGTAAGAGTCCCATTTTCAAGCCGTTCTTCAAATTTTCCATAGTCAAGCGTCACAAAGCTTACACCAACCGAACGATTTAAACCAGAATTTCTCCATGCTAAAGCATAAAGATCCGCATCAAAATGATTTAATCTCATTTGAGAAAAATGAACGTTTTTGCTTTTAAAATTCAAAGCAGCAGCCGGATCTTGTAAAACTACTGATGCAGTTTGATTAAAAAAAGCTCCTGTTCCTGCCTGTGATGAGAAGGCAGGGGAAAAATTAAGTTTTAAAAATTGAAATCCATATTTTCCTGAGTCCTTATCAATCGTTTCAGAATATAAGTATCCAGTGATTATGATCATTATTAAAACAATTATCGTATATTTTTTCATGGATCACCTCCAGTTTATTTTTCTACAGCAAATTTTAAACGACATGACTGATTATTCGCTTCAAGGATTGCAAAATACATCCCTGTTGACAGCTTTGAACTATCAATCACAAATGAATTTATATTGGGGATATATGCGGTGCATAGATCTTTTTGCTTCCACACAATATTGCCTGCAACATCAAAGACAGTCACCTTGACTTCAGCTGTCTGGCTCAACATGGTTCTTATGACAATTTTTTGTTGATATAAATGCAACCAGGGATTGGGATAAACATAGTTTTCACCTTTGATAAAAAGTTGTTTTGTTTGATAGGTATTTTCAGGCATTTCTGCATTCCAGGCAGCAGTTCGATTTAAGTTTCCATAAGTATGTGTAAACGATGAGGTTTGGATATCTTCTGGCGTAAACATTGGCAGATAATGTTTGTACACCGAACCGTATCGTGAGCCTATATATGCAAATACAGAATCATTATCGGCATAAACAAATGGTGATTTAAAAGCATCATTTAACGTTACAGGATAACCAGACATCAAAGTTCCTGTATTGTCCCACAAACATAAGCGATTATGCCCGATTAAACTCAATATATATGTTTTATTGTCTTTTTGAATCGTGACCAAGCCTTCTGCTGTTCCTGTGCTATCTGCAAAATCCATATTAAAATGTGAATTCAATAACGCACTATTATACGCAAATGCCTGAAATCCGTTTTCTGTGCCAACAATTAAATCTAAAGTACCATTATTATCTAAATCTGCGATTGCAGGCGGGCAAATAGATTTTGCTTGATTCTCAATTGGGAAAGGAGATAATAATACTCCGTTATCTTTCATGAGTCCAACCACAAAAGTATCATGATCAGTTTTGTAAGTAAAACTATATTCAGAGGCTTGATCATTATTAAAATCCGCCTGGAGCAAGTATGCATAGTTAATTTCATTATTATAAGTCATTTCAGTTAAAACCTGATTCATATCTGTCAGATTAATTGTCGCTAAATAATTTTTATCATTCTTTCTCAACAAAAAACTGATTTTGTTGTCAAAATAACACATATTACTCAATGGACGATAATCTTCCATGATCATTTCATAAGTACTCACCTGATCGGCATTATCTTTCAGCCAGGCAGTAAACTTTGATCCACCATTTTTAGATACTTTTTGGCTTAAACCTGCTAAAAAGAGACGATTCCCCTGATAAGAAACAGTATCTGGAACTGAAATCAATGGAGCCCAAAAAGAATAACTCGTTGCACTGTCTGGTTGACCAATCAGATTAACCTGACTCCCATCAAAGCTGGCAATTGTATTATTACCGCTTCTAAATGGCACATAAAGTGTTTTACTCACTGAGTCAAAAGTATAGTCTCTGTGAAAACGGTTGAGTGTATTTGCATCATAAGAATAAGAATGCTGATTACCATTTTCATCAGCCAATATATTATCAAATTCATTCAGATAATATACTTCCTGATCTCCATTTTCATTAAGATCAGCAACAAATACATACTCTGCATCAATTGCATGGGCATTAGGGAAATTAATTTGCTTATTAAAGCGAACAGAGAAAGACATTGTATCTGCTGAAGAAGAGATATTAAAGATTTCAATATTCGTTTTCCCATAATAACTCTCACTATTGGGACTTGAATACAACTGAGTTATAGGATTCACAGAAAGACCAAAATAGTTGTTATTCCCTTCTCTAAAAGAATCAAAAGGACCGCCACGCATATAATAATCAGGCAAACCTGAATCCATCTGCTGAATTCCGTCAGCCTCTTCCAGATCAACCCCTTTATGAAAGGCATTGTTATTAGGTCGATTGATATAAAAATCATCCGTAAAGAATTGATTAATCACATTTTCATCAATATGCCAGATAAATAAACCAGATGGATTGACATAATCACCTGTTTCTGCATTGGTAAATGGGAAAAAATAATCCCATTCGCATCCTAAAAAAGTGTTTTCCATCATATTAGGCATCGGTACAGCAGTACCTGGATAAAAATCCTGAATCGAATCGGGTAACACATCAAAAGTAAATAGTTCGGTATATATGGTTCCACCAATGTCAACAGCATCTTTCCTGAAATTCGTTTGTCTGTTTTCAATCAAAAAATACTCATTATCAGAAATTGGAATTTTATAAAGCTTTGGAGTTCCGTTTGTTTTATTTTGTGGATAAGTGATTTGAATATTCTCAGCATCAGAATTTAATACAATCGGTGTTTCCCATCCCATATAATATCTTGACCATGCCGAAGGCAAACAAGGCGTTTTTCCATTATTATTCCATACGGCAGTACCCATTAAACCAAAATTTCCAATTCCTGCTGAGCTCCCATTTTGCGAATAATTGTCAAATAAGGTGGGAAGTCCTAATTGATGAGCAAACTGATGGGCAAGCACCCCAAAAATATCATAGACATACTCATCATCATATACGCTGTCTGAAACAGGAAAATCAGGATGTCTCTGTGCTTCTGGAATTATTATGCATTCTGTAATAAAAGCATTATCCTGAGTTGAGATCCCTTGATAATTTGAACTATTTGGGGCTAAAGCATCCTTTAAATCATATTTTGTTAAAAATGAACTCCAAATAGCATGAGGTTGAGAATCAAAAATATCGCTTTCCTGACCACCACCCGCATGAAAAAGAATGAATGCATCGTAATTTGAAAAATCTATCTGAGGATCAAGCATTGAAATCACATCTGACAACATCTCTGCACGGCGTTCGCCATCAATTGAATCATCGCCATAATAAGACATCGTTTTATTCAATGTGACAAAGTCAGGATGGATCGTATAATTGAGTTTGTAAGCGCCATGAGAGGCATCAATAAAATAGTCTTTCAGATGAGTTATATATTTGTTAAAATATTCTTTGTTATGGGGATGAAAATCGGGATATTGAACGGCCTGATTAAACTGCACATCAGAAAACTGACACATCATCACCAGTACATTTTGAGGGAGGATTCTTTTAGAAGCTGAATGAGGTCCAAAGTTCTTTGATGGAGCTGAGACAACAGGTATAATCCCACGGGTCTTTTGGGGATGAGGGGGGACTGAAAACAAAGTGCCTAAAGCGATAAAACTTATTATAAACAGAAAGCTGTATTTATTCATACTTTCTCCTAAACTATCATGAATTCAGAAATTTTTAATAGTTCTCTATTATTTGAGAACAATCTCTTATATAATCAAACTGATAAATATTGAATCATTACATTAAAATAAAGAAATACCCTCTTATGTTGATAAGAGGGTATCAGGAAATATTGAAACACTTTTATGATAAAATTTTACCTGACATAATCTCTTCTTCATTACATTTACAAATACTGCGAAAATCATATTTTGGAGCCCATGTATTTGCTTTTGATGTACGAGATAAGATTAATTTTATTTTTTTTACTTCTGAATTACAAACTGGACAAATGACTTTACCTTCTGTACTTAACTCATGCGCCAATTTTGCTGTAAATGATTTACCTTTAGCCATTGCTTCCTCCTTAATTTACAAGCCTATAATTATTTGCAGGCAAATAATGTCAAGCTCTTTTTACACTCTTTCGATATAAGAACCGTCTCTTGTATCGATTTTAATTTTTGTTCCTGCTTCAACAAAGAAAGGAACGATAATATTAAGTCCTGTTTCTGTTTTTGCAGTTTTACCGCTACCTGAAGCTGTATTTCCTTTAACATTTGGTTCCGCTTCGACAATTTCCTGTACAACTGTAATAGGGAGATCAATACCTAAAATTTCGCCTTTTTCATCAACCAGCATCTCGACATTGATGTTTTCAGTCATAAATTTAAATTTCTCTCCAAGAATTTCTAAATCAACAGGAGTTTGATCATAAGATTCCAAATCCATAAAGATCACATGATCACCTTCACGATAGAGATATTGTTTTCTTTGTTTTTCAACGCGAACTTCAGTAAGCTCGTCTTTATCTCTGAAAGTATTTTCCAATACTTTTCCAGTTTTCATATTTCTAAGTTTTGTGCGTACAAAAGCACCACCCTTACCTGGTTTCACATGTAAGAATTCAATAATTTCATATATGCCACTTTTGAATTCAATAATTAAGCCATTTCTGATATCTGATACTGAAGCCATTAATTACCTCTATATTTTTTTTGATTTTAATGGCAAAAAATCAGATTATTAAATTTTGGCAAGTACTTTTTACAAAATTTTATTTTTCAATCAGATGTGGAAGTCTATCCTATTTGTATTAGTGTCGCACCTACAGAGCTCATTTATATCTATTCTCTTCTATGGGCTGACACACAGGTCTGCACCCTACGTATTTTTTTTACCGCGATCAACCTGATTGCGAAACGATTTGCCAGTAGGGGCTGACCTGTGTGTCTGCCCAAACTGAAATGGTGCAAGCAAGGATGCATGCACAACGAGAGCAAGCTAGTAGTTTGCTTTACGGGATACACGATCATCTAAAATCATTCCTACAAAACATTGATCACGAGAATCTTGTCATTCAGAGCGGAACGTAGTGTAGCGTGGAATCTCCTATAGGTCTTCTTGCATCAATTTCTATATAGTAATCTACCAGATTGTAATTAACTTTCTGTATCCTAATGCGGAGCTTGATAATGTATTGATTATTCCCTGCAAGGGATATATTATTAATAACCGTATGCAAGCGAAACGCAGCTTACGGTACAGACCTCCCTAAACAAAAAGCCCCGCAGGTGGTGACATTATATCTGTATATACATCCCTGCTCCTAACACTTTCTACTGTATGATTCTTTTGAAATAGTGTATGCCACGATCATCACCATTTCCTTACTCATACTCACCTTCTTCCTAGTCCCAAATCCATTAATAATCCATAATTCACAACTTACCTTTTTCACATAGAATTTACATAGAATCGACACATTCGTGGTTTCTAATACTGCTATAATTAATATATGACAGAATAAGGAGAAAAACGTATATGAAGGACAACAAACTACTATTCAATTCATTTACTTAGCCTTTTCAGTTTTTCTTTGACAGGTATTCTATGTTTCATTATGATGATATTAGTGAAGATCCTAAAGGTGTAAAAGGTGCAGATGTCATTCATGTAGTCAAAAACAGAATTGGGAATGACTGTGGAAAGATTATCTATGAAAGTAAACGGACTAAGGCATTTATAAAAAATCCATTTTTGCTATTCTTTACCTTTATTAATTCTCTTTTATAATTGGAGCGTTAGCTCTGACATCTTCGTAGCAATGGCAATGATTCAGTATTTAGGAGC
>CAZNKI010000016.1:0-61876 GCA_964573665.1 uncultured Candidatus Cloacimonadota bacterium
CTATGGAACAAGGTCTTCGTTTCGCGATCCGTGAAGGTGGTCGTACCATCGGTGCGGGTGTCGTCGGCGAAGTGATCGCTTAAGCGGAGGATATAATGAGTAAAAGTGAAAAAGCAAACCGTATTAGAATCAGACTTAAAGCTTATGATTATCGTTTATTAGATAAATCAGTCGCTGAAATCGTTAAAAATACTAGAGATACCGGTGCAAAAATCGTCGGTCCTATTCCACTTCCAACTGAAAGAACTCTCTATACCATTCTGAGATCACCTCACGGTAACCGTAAGGCTCGTGATCAGTATGAAATGTTAGTTCACAAAAGAATGATTGATATCATCAATGCAACTCCTCAAACAACATCAGCACTTAAGAAATTAAACTTGCCTGCTAGCGTTCACGTGGAAATCAAGGTCTAGGAGGATTAGGAAATGTTCGGTTTAATCGGAAAAAAAATTGCGATGACTCAAGTTTTTGACAGCAACGGAAAAGTTATTCCTGTAACCGTCCTTCAAATGGGACCTTGTGTTGTTGTACAAAAGAAAACAGTTGAGACTGATGGCTATAATGCTATTCAGCTTGGCTTTGAAGAAATCGCTGAAAGAAAAGTTAAAAAACCTGTATTAGGTCACTTTAAAAAACGTAACTGCAAAGCATACCGTTATCTTCATGAATTTAGAATCAATGAGATTTCTGAATTTAACGAAGGTCAGGTACTTGACTTAAACTTATTCCAGGAAAATGAAATTGTTAATATCATTGGTACTTCTAAAGGTAGAGGTTTCGCTGGTGTAATGAAACGACACAATTTTAGAGGTTTCGAACAATCTCACGGCGTGCACGAAAGCTTCCGTGGTGGTGGTTCTATCGGTCAGTGCGCTCAGCCATCTAGAGTATTAAAAGGTTTGAAAATGGCTGGACACTTTGGTGTTGATCGTGTGACTGTAAAAAATCTTAAAATCGTTAAAGTTGATATCGAACGTAACCTTGTAATGATCAAAGGCGCAGTTCCTGGTCATCGTAACGGCATCGTTTATATGAGCAAATAAAAAGAGGTGAATCAATGATAGAAGCTATTAAATACTCAGCTAAAGGTGAAAAAGTCGGAACTGTACAGCTCCCAGATTCACTGTTCGCTGCTTCATGCAATAACCCAAAATCACTTCTTTATGAAGTAATTAAAATGTATCTTCAAAACCAAAGACAAGGTACTGTTGGGAAAAAAGGTCGCGGTGATGTTAAAGGTAGTACAAGAAAATTGTTTAAACAAAAAGGTACCGGTAATGCACGTGTGGGTAACTTAAGAACCCCAGTAAGACGTGGTGGCGGTATGGCTTTTGCTATCCAACCAAAAGATTGGTATTCTCCAATTCCTATAAAGAAAAAAAGACTTGCGCTCAAATTAGCTCTTACTCAAAAAGCTAATGAAAATCAGGTGATTATTGTTGAATCAATTGCATTTAACCAACCTTCCACAAAAGTTGCTATTGAACTGATGAACAAAATTGCTCCAGAAAATGGCAAAAAACTGTTGGTGATCAATGGTTCTGATCAAAATGTAATCAAGTCATTTAACAATATTCCACAGGTTAAAATGGATCGTGCTGATGGTCTCTTCGCTTATGAAGTGCTCAATTGCAAATACCTTATTTTAACTGAAGATGCATTAAATAAAGCAGTGGAGGTATTCGCAAAATGAAAAATCCAAGAGAAATAATCATTACCCCAATGTTTACTGAAAAATCCTCAATTGCCTTAAGTGCAAAAAATGCTTACACCTTTAAAGTAAGTATCAATGCAAACAAGATCGAAATTAAAAAAGCAGTAGAAAAAATATTCTCTGTTGACGTGATTGATGTTAACACTATTCGTATGGCTGGAAAGCCAAAAAGAATGGGACGTTTTGAAGGTAAAAGAGCTGATTGGAAAAAAGCGATCGTTACTGTAAAAACTGGACAAACCATCGCTGATTTTGAGATTTAAGGCAGGAGTTGAAAAATGGGAATCAAAAAATATAAACCAACGACCCCTACGATGAGACATCGTACCGGGTACACATTTGAAGAAATTACAAAGACGACCCCTGAAAAATCTTTGATCGAGCCATTACCAAAAACTGCCGGTCGAAACAACCAAGGTCGTATCACCAGCCGTAGAAGAGGTGGCGGACATAAAAGATTCTACCGTATTATCGATTTCAAAAGAGATAAACATGGTATTCCTGCAAATGTTGCTGCGATTGAATACGATCCAAATCGTACCGCTCGTATCGCTCTTTTACACTATGTAGATGGTGAAAAAAGATATATCATCGCTCCAGTAGGACTTAAAGTTGGCGACAAACTTATGTCTGGACCTAACGCTCCTATTATGCCAGGAAATGCACTTCCGCTGGAACAGATTCCGCTTGGAACAACCGTTCATAATGTTGAATTCACAATGAACAAAGGTGCTCAGTTATGCCGCTCAGCGGGTTGCTTTGCTCAGGTTCTTGCTAAAGAAGGTAACTATGTTCATATCAAAATGCCTTCTGGTGATGTGCATCTCGTTCGTAAAGAATGTTATGCAACCATCGGACAAGTATCAAATATCGAACATAACATTATTTGGTTAGGTAAAGCTGGCCGTACTCGTTGGATGGGCAGAAGACCTAAAGTTCGTGGTGTTGTTATGAATCCAGTTGATCACCCAATGGGTGGTGGTGAAGGTAGAACTTCCGGTGGTGGACATCCAGTCTCACCATGGGGTAAACCTGCTAAAGGCGGAAAAACACGTAACCGTAAAAAATACTCTAACAAGTATATTATTAAAGCGAAAGTCAAAAAATAGGAGATAATATGGCTCGTTCAATAAAAAAAGGACCTTTTGTTGATGATCATTTGGCAAAAAAAGTCTTCGTTTTAAACCAAGAAAGCAAAAAAACGGTCGTCAAAACCTGGTCAAGAAGATCTACCATTATTCCTGACTTTATTGGTCATACATTTGCTGTTCACAATGGTAAAAAATTCGTTCCAGTTTATGTCACCGAAAATATGGTTGGACATAAATTAGGTGAATTTTCTCCTACCCGTACATATCGTGGACACAAAGAGAAAAAGAAAAAAGTCGGTAAATAAGGAGCTATGGGATGGAAGCAAAATTAGAAGCTGTAGCTAAATTAAACAATCATCGTGGCTCTGCACGCAAAGCGCGTTTAGTGCTTGATCTGATCCGCGGAAAAAATGTTAATGAAGCTCAAAAAATACTTCTCTTTTCAACAAAGAGAATGGCTAAAAGTATAGGTAAATTACTCAACTCTGCTGTTGCCAACGCTACTCAAGTGAACGGCAAAGCAGATATCGATAATATGATTGTTAATAAAGCCTTTGCTGATGAAGGAACCATTATGAAAAGATTCCTTCCTCGTGCACAAGGACGCGCAACTGTCATCAGAAGAAAAACTTGCCATATCACTATTGGCATTGCAGAAAAAGAATAGGGGGATCCTTTGGGACAAAAGATTAATCCTACTTTATTTCGCCTTGGTATCAATAAAACACATCAATCTGTCTGGTACAGTGAAGGCAACGAATATATTCAAAACTTACACGAAGATCTTAAAATTAGAAAATATATCAAAAACCGTCTTAAAGGCGCGATGATTTCTAAAGTTACTATTGCAAGAAAAACTAATTCTATCAATATCGACATTCATACTGCAAGACCTGGTCAAGTGATCGGTCGTAAAGGTGAATCTATTGATACACTTAGAACAGAAATTTCTCACTTAATGAATAAAAACAGAGATAACCAAATCGCTGTATTTATCAACATTAATGAAATTAAAAAAGTCTGGCTCGATGCTCGTCTCGTAGGCGAAGAAGTCGCAAGACAACTTCAGGAAAGAGTTTCTTTCCGCCGTGCGATGAAATTTGCGATCAGAAACGCGCTTAAAGATGGAGCTCTCGGAATTAAAGTCCAATGCTCTGGCCGTCTTGGTGGTGCTGAAATGGCACGTACCGAACGTTACCAACAAGGTCGTACACCTTTACAAACTCTCCGTGCTGATATTGATTATGCAATCGTAGAATCATTAACCACTTATGGTATCATCGGCATCAAAGTTTGGATCTACAAAGGTGATATCTTAAGCAAGGAGATTTAATCATGTTAGCACCAAAAAAAGTAAAGTTTAGAAAACAAATGAAAGGCCGTAGAACTGGCCTCTCTTATACCGGTTGCGAAGTAAGCTTTGGTGATTACGGTCTCATGGCTACTGAAGCTGGTTGGATCAACAGCCGTCAGATAGAAGCTGCCCGTGTGGCGATTACTCGTCACATGAAACGTATCGGACGCGTTTGGATTCGTATTTTCCCGGACAAACCTGTCACCGCTAAGCCTGCTGAAACTCGTATGGGTAAAGGTAAAGGCGCTCCAGATCATTGGGTAGCTGTTGTCAGACCTGGCCGTGTGATGTTTGAGTTGCAAGGCGTTTCTGTAGAAATTGCTAGAGAAGCGATGAGATTAGCAAGTCATAAACTGCCAATTACCACCAAAATGATCGCTCGCGAGGGAGTTGAAATATGAAAGCATCTGAATTACTCGAATTAAATGTCGAAGAATTAAATAAAAAATTGGAAGATTTCAAAGAAGAACTTTTTAATCTTCGTATTCAAAAAGTGCGTAATCGTCTTGAAAATACTTCACGTATTCGCTTCATCAGAAGAGATATCGCACGTGTATTAACCATCTTAACACAAAAGAAATTAGCAAAGTAAGAGGTCCTAAATGGCTATCGAAAGAAGAGTTAAAAAAATCGGTACCGTCGTCAGCGATAAAATGGATAAAAGCGTTGTTGTTAGAGTCGAAAGACAATTTATGCACCCTCTCTACAAAAAAGTAGTGAGAAAACATAAAAAATTCATGGCTCACGACGAACAAAACGATTGCCATTCAGGCGATATCGTTGAAATCAGAGAATGTCGTCCCCTTAGCAAAAACAAACGCTGGGAAGTTATTCGAGTCGTCGAAAGATCTAAATAAGGAGCCTGACCATGATTCAATTACAAACAATGTTGACTATTGCTGACAATTCCGGCGGGAAAAAAGCAATGTGTATTAAGGTACTCGGCGGTACTCGCCGTAAATACGCCAGCGTCGGAGATATTATCGTCGTGGCAATCAAATCTGCTTCTCCAGGTGCTAAAGTAAAAAAAGGTACTGTAGAAAAAGCAGTGATCGTTAGAACTTCTAAAGAAGTTCGTAGAGCTGACGGTTCTTATATCCGCTTCCAAGACAATGCGGCTGTGATTATCGACGATCGTTTTGAACCAAAAGGCTCACGTATTTTCGGACCTGTCGCTCGTGAATTAAGAGAAAAACATTTCACCAAAATTATTTCTCTCGCACCTGAAGTATTGTAGGAGTTTTACATGAGTAATAAAATGAGAATTCGTAAAGGCGATACCGTAAAAGTAATTACTGGTAAATATAAAGGCGTTAAAGGAAAAGTACTGAAAGTATATCCTAAAACAGAAAAAATTATCGTTGAAAAAGTCAACTTTATCAAAAAAAGTGTTAGACCAACTCAACGTAACCAACAAGGTGGAATCATCGAAAAAGAAGCACCAATTCATGTTTCAAATGTCATGCTTTGGAATTCTAAAATTAACGATGTGACTAAACCTGGTATGAAAGTCATCGGTGACCGCAGAGTCAGAATCTGCAAAAAAACCGGCGATGAAATATAATAAAGGAGTAATAAATGAATCGCTTAAAAGAAAAATATAAAAAAGATATTATTCCTGCATTAGTTAAAGCCTTTAACTATAAAAACGTAAATCAAGTGCCAAAACTTGAAAAAGTCATCGTCTCTATGGGCGTTGGCGTCGCTACTCAAAATAAAGCATTACTTGATAATGCAGTGAAAGATATGGTTCAAATCACTGGACGTAAACCTTTAGTAACTAAAGCTAAGAAATCAATTTCTAACTTCAAACTCAGACAAGGTATGCCAATCGGCTGTAAAGTAACCTTGAGAGATGAAGTGATGTATGAATTTGTTGATCGTTTAGTTTCTATCGTGCTTCCACGCGTTCGTGACTTTAAAGGTGTTCCTCTTAATTCATTTGATGGTAGAGGTAACTATTCAATGGGTATTAAAGAACAAACTGTTTTTCCAGAAATTGACTTCGATAAAGTTGATCAAATTCGCGGTTTAAACATTGCTTTTGTAACAACTGCAGATACAGATGAAGAAGGAAGAGAATTACTTCGCTTGATCGGTGTCCCATTTGTTAAAAAAGAAAAAAAAGATTAGTTGAAGCATAAAGGAGATGAACCTTGGCTAAGAAATCATTGATCGTAAAATCACAAAGAAAGCCTAAATTTAATGTTAGAGCTTATAATCGTTGTAAACTTTGCGGAAGACCAAGAGCTTATATGAGAGATTTTGGTATCTGCCGTCTGTGTTTTAGATTACTCGTTGCAAGCGGTGAAATCCCTGGCGTAAGAAGAGCCAGCTGGTAAAATAATTGGAGGAATAAAATGAGTATTAGTGATCCGATAGCTGATGCATTAACAAAGATTAGAAATGCATATCGTGCCGGACATAAACAGGTATCTGTCCATCATTGTAATTTGATAGAATCTGTTATGAAAATTCTGGCAAAAGAAAATTATATCAACAATTTTGATATCGTTGATAGAGACCCTGAAAGAAAACTCTACAGAAAACAGATTCTGGTTAACCTTCGTTATACCAATGACGGAAAACCTGTGCTTAGAGGTATTGATCGTATCAGTAAACCTGGACGTCGTGTCTATGTTAAAGCGATGAATATCCCTTCAGTTTATAATAATACAGGCTGTGCAATTATCTCTACCAGCCAAGGTGTTTTGACTGACCGCGACGCTCGTGCCAACAAAGCCGGCGGCGAATATATTTGCAAGGTCTGGTAGGAGGAATAATGTCAAGAATAGGAAAATCACCAATAAATATCCCTCAGGGTGTTACTATCGATATTAATGACCGTACCATCAACGTAAAAGGTAAATTGGGAAGTCTCTCATATACTTTACAAGATTGTATTAATGTTAACATTGAAAATAACGTGATGACTGTTGTGAGAGATAACGACGATCGTAACGTCAGAGCACTTCACGGACTTACAAGAGCTTTACTCTTTAATATGGTTCAAGGTGTTTCTGCTGGTTATGAAAAAATTCTTCATATCATCGGTACTGGTTATTCATCTGAAGTGATCGGACCATGGTTAAAAGTTAATGTTGGCTATTCTCATGATGTCTTACTTCAAATCCCTAAAGGTATTCAAGTCACTGCTGAAGCCGTTCCTCGTGGTAAAGGTGGTAAAGTTGCTTTACAATCTATTATCAAAATTAACGGATTCGATAAAGAAGACGTGGGTAAATTCTCTGCTGAAGTTCGTGCGGTAAGACCTCCTGAAAATTATAAAGGAAAAGGTATCCGTTATAGCACTGAAAACGTAACAATTAAAGCCGGAAAATCTGGTGCTAAATAATCTTTGAATAGTCTATTGAAATGGGAGTAAAAAAATGAAGAAATCAATAACATTCATCAAAAAACAAGCCCGTGAACGTCGTAAAATGACTATTCGTAAAAGAGTTCGCGGATGCAGTGAAAGACCTCGCTTGGTTGTCTTTCGCAGTTTAAATAACATATATGCACAAATTATAAATGACGAATTAGGGGTTACTTTAGTCGCTATGTCAACTAAAGCAAAAAATGAAACATTCAACGGCAAAACCAAAACTGAAAAAAGTTTTGAAGTCGGTGAAAAAATCGCTAAAAGAGCATTAGAAAACGGAATTACTCAAGTTTGCTTTGATCGCGCCGGATTCAAATTCCACGGCAGAGTTAAAGCACTTGCTGAAGGTGCTCGTAAAGCTGGATTAAATTTCTAAGAGGAGGACGGCCTTGAGTCAAATGAATAATCCCGAATCTAATGAATTATTTGAAAAAATAATCGATACAAACCGCGTAGCAAAAGTTGTTAAAGGTGGTCGTAACTTCAGTTTTAACGCTATTGTTGTTGTCGGTGATAAAAACGGACGCGTGGGTGTTGGAACTGGTAAAGCAAATGAAATTACCGATGCAATACGCAAAGCAAGAGAAAAAGCTGAAAAAAGCATGTTCCGTATTCCAATCGTTCGCGAAACAATCCCTCATGAGATTATCGGACGCTTTGGTGCGAGCAAGATACTATTAAAACCAGCTTCTGCAGGTACAGGTATTATCGCTGGTGGTACTGCTCGTGCGATCTTTGAAGCTGCTGGTATCTCTAATATTCTTGCAAAATCAATGGGCTCTAACACACCTTGTAACTTGGTGAAAGCTACTATTGAAGGTCTTAAAGAACTTAGAACCATCTCTGAAGTTGCTAAATTAAGAGGCAAAACTTTTGCTGAATTGACTGGCACGGAGGAAAAATGAAACTGAGAGTACAAAAAATTAAAAGCACAATTGGCTATCAATACAAACAGAGCCAGGTAATGGAATCACTCGGATTAAAAAAAATGAACCAAGTTAAGATTCATGATGATAATCCTGTGATTCGTGGTATGATTAATAAAGTAATTCATCTTGTAAAAGTTGAAGAGATTAATGAATAATTGACCGCCCGGCTACGGTCGGGCAGTATTTAAAAAACTGATGCTTTGAAGGAGATAAAATGCTTCATCAGATGGAACGCCCAAATATAAAGAAAAAAGTGAAACGACTTGGTAAAGGCCAAGGTAGTGGATACGGACATCAGGCTGGCCGTGGGCATAAAGGTACCAAAGCTCGAAGCGGTGGAAAAGTTTCTGCAGCTTTTGAAGGTGGTCAAATGCCTTTACAACGCCGTTTACCAAAACGCGGCTTTAAAAATATATTCCGTATCGAATTTCGTATTGTGAGCCTCGCTCAACTTCAAAATTCTGAATTAAACAACTTCGATGTGACTGTTTTCGAAGATGCAAAAATGATCAGATCTGAAGGTCAATACAAAAACTTACCAGTTAAGATTCTCTCCAATGGTGCTGAATCTTTTAACAAAAATATTACAGTTAAGGCTAATGCTTTTTCTAAAAAAGCAAAAGAAATGATTGAACAACTTGGTGGTAAAGCGGAGGTAGTGTAAATTGTTAGAAAGTATCAAAAACATCTTCAAAATCCCGGAATTGAAGAAGAAAATACTTTTCACCGCTTTCATATTGATCCTTTATAGATTAGGAAGCTTTATTCCTACTCCTGGGGTTAATGCTGAAGCTTTGAAAGCATTTTTTCAAGACAAAGGTCAAAACTCAATTTTCGGTTTATTTGATTTATTTGTCGGAGGAAACTTCGAAAGAGCTTCTGTATTTGCGTTAGGTATTATGCCCTATATTACTTCTTCGATCGTCGTTCAACTCTTAGGCAGCATTATTCCTTATTTTGAAAAACTCCGAAAAGAAGGCGCTGAAGGCACTAAAAAATTAACACAAATTACGCGTTACGGCACAATTTTTATTGGTATATTCAATGCGATTGGTATTGCAATATTCTTACAAAGTATGGAAGTCGTTTACAATCCGGGTGTATTATTTATGATTACTACTGTGATTACCATGGTAACTGGTACGATGATTATTATGTGGCTCGGTGAACAAATTACAGAAAAAGGCATTGGTAACGGAATCTCTCTGATTATCTTTGCTGGTATTATTGCACGCTATCCACAAGGTTTTTATCAAATGTTCCAAATGGTAAGATCAGGAACTATGCCAATTATTACTTCTTTAATCGTGATTTTTGTAATGGTTGCGATTACTGCTGCTGTAATTTTAGTTACTGAAGCGATTAGAAAAATTAATGTACAATATGCAAAACGCGTGATCGGAAAAAAAATATATGGTGGACAAAGTACTCATATTCCTCTTCGTGTAAACTCAGCAGGTGTCATCCCTATTATCTTTGCACAATCTGTGATTATGTTCCCTCGCACTTTTGCTACCTTCTTCCCAAATTCAGCTGTTGGGGATTTCATTATTAGAACTCTTTCTCCTGGTGCGGCACTATATACTGTTCTCTATATGGGATTGATCATCTTCTTCGCTTATTTCTATACTGCGATTGCGATGAACCCAGTTGAAATGGCTGAAAATATGAAGAAGTATGGTGGATTCATTCCTGGTATCTTACCTGGGAAAAATACTTCTACCTATATTAACAATATCTTAATCAGAATCACGCTCCCTGGTGCGATTTTCTTCGCAATTATCGCTGTCATTCCTGAATTTATGATGAAACTGACTAATATCCCATTCTACTTTGGTGGTACTGGACTGATCATTATTGTCGGCGTGGCACTTGATACACTACAACAAATTGAATCTCACCTTGTCATGAGACATTATGATGGCTTCATGAAAAAAGGAAAATTAAGAGGTAGATCCTCTTAATAGTGATCTATTATATTTTATAGGAACAGAGTCTCATCTCTGTTCCTATTTCAATATCAACAAGTCAATTTTTTCTGTCTTTGTGACAGACACTGGACAAACATTTTTTATAAGAAAAGAAAAAATAAAGACTTGACAGTTTAATCTCATTTTTAAAATGTGTTAAATTGAGATGAGTGAATTATCTCATACATGTCTTTTTTTATAAAAGATATCATATAGTAAGGAAGGTGTATGTCTAAAGCAGGCGTAATTGAAGTCGAAGGAACTGTTAAGGAAGCTTTACCAAATCAGTCGTTCAGAGTCGTTCTTGAAAATGGACACGAAATTCTGGCGCATAGTTCTGGTAAAATGAGAATGAATTATATAAGAATATTACCTGGCGATAAGGTGAAAATCGAGTTGTCCCCGTACGACTTGAATCGCGGCAGAATAACCTATCGCTATAAATAAAATGGTGATTCAACCATTAGTTTATTCTAGAGATGAAGATTGACTAGAAAGGAAGAAAAATGAAAGTAAGATCTTCTGTTAAACCAATTTGTAAAGATTGTCGTATTATTAAACGACATGGCGTTATTCGCATCATTTGCCCTTCTAACCCTAAACACAAACAAAGACAGGGCTAACTAAAAAGGAGGATGACAATTGGCACATATAGCAGGTATCGAATTACCCCGTACTAAAAGGGTTGTTATTGGTCTCACTTATATCTTTGGTATAGGTAGATCAACTTCTGAAGAAATCCTTAAAAAAGCAAATATTAATGAAAGCATTAGAGTTAAAGATTTGAAGCTCGATCAAGAAAAAATTCTCCGTGACATTATTCAAAATGATTATATTGTCGAAGGTGCTTTAAGAACTCAAACTACTATGAACATCAAAAGACTCATGGAAATTGGCTCATATCGTGGACTCAGACACAAAAAAGGTCTCCCTGTTCGCGGTCAAAGAACCAAAACCAATGCTCGCACTCGTAAAGGTCCAAGACCTGGCGCCTTGAAAAAGAATAAGAAATAAGACGGAGGTTTAGCGTGGCAAAAGCAAAAAATACAAAAGTTAAGAAAAAACGCGTTAGATTATCTATTGATGAAGCTATGGCTACTGTCCATTCAAGCTTTAATAATACAATCGTTTCATTATGTGATTTAGCCGGTAACGTCATTACCTGGTCTAGTGGTGGAAAAATTGGCTATAAAGGCTCAAGAAAATCCACTCCTTTCGCTGCTCAGTTAGCTGCTGAAGAAGTCGCTAAAACCGCTGTCGATATGGGAATCAAAAAAGTTCGCGTTGTTATTAAAGGCCCTGGTGGCGGTAGAGAATCCGCTATCCGTGCACTTAATGCTGCAGGATTGCATGTAACAATGATTCGCGATACTACACCGATCCCTCACAACGGTTGTAGACCACCTAAAACCAGAAGAATATGATGGAGGCAATTTAAATGGCTAGATATACAGGATCAGTATGTAAACTTTGCCGCCGTGAAGGTGGTAAACTGATGCTCAAAGGTGCACGTTGTATGACTTCTAAATGCGCTTTTGAAAGAAGAAGTTATGTCCCTGGTCAACATGGACCTACTTCAAGAAAAAAAGTGACCGATTACGGTATTCACTTAAGAGAAAAACAAAAAGCTCGCCGTATTTATGGTATCCTTGAAAAACAATTCAGAAGATACTTTGAAATCGCTGACCGTAAAAGCGGTGTAACTGGTGATAACTTAATTTTGCTCCTTGAAAGAAGATTGGACAATGTCGTTTTCCGCATGGGTTTCGCTCCTACCAGAAGCGCTGCTCGTCAAATTATCAGACATGGTCACATTACCGTTAATGGCATCAAAGTCAATATCCCTTCTTTCTTAGTTAAACCTACTAATGTGATTCAAATTAAAGATACAAGCCGTTCTATGAACCTTATTCAAGAATCTCTTCAAAACTCATTAGACGCTTCTCGCTTCGAATGGTTAAGCATTGATAGAGATAATTGCAAAGGTGAATTCCTGTACATCCCTAAAAGAGAACAGGTTGAAGTAAATATTAACGAAAATCTAATTGTAGAATTCTACTCTAAATAATAGGAGATAATTATGATGCTTCTTGAACCCTTGCAGATGCCAAATAAAATCGAATTTGACAAAGAATCTTACTCAAACTTCTATGGAAAATTTGAAATTGGTCCTTTTGAACCTGGCTATGCAACAACAATCGGAAATACGCTTCGTCGTGTATTATTATCATCTATTCAGGGCGCAGCTGCTCGATTCGTTAAAATTGAAGGGTTGCATCACGAATTTACTCCAATTCCAGGATGTGATTCTGATTTTGTAGATTTTATCTTAAATCTTAAAAAAGTGATTTTTAGATCTGAAACACTTAATGAAATTAAACTTACCCTTCATCACAAAGGAATCGGACCTGTTACTGCAGACGAAATTGAAGAAACTTCCGAAGTTAAAGTCATCAATAAAGATCTCGTATTATGTAACATGACTGAAGATACAGAACTTTTCGTCGAAATTTGGGTCGGACAAGGCAGAGGATATATCTCCGCTGATCGCCAAAACTTAGAAGAAAAACCTGTTGGTGTGATTCCTGTAGATTCTATTTACTCTCCAATTGTAAAAGTGAATTTTACTACCGCTAACCAGCGCGTGGGTGAAAGAATTGATTTTGATAAATTGGTGTTTGAAGTTTTCACTAATGGAAGTATTGAACCCAAAGATGCACTTTTCCTCTCTGCTAAATTGCTCAGAGATCTTTATTCTACTCTTGTTCTGTTTGAAGAAGAACCTGAATATATCGAAGAAGTAGCAATGGATCCAGAATTGGAAAGACTTGAAAAATTACTCAATATGAATGTTAAAGATCTTGAACTGACTGTTCGTTCTGCAAACTGCTTGTCTGCAGCTAAGATTGAAACAATTGGCGAACTTGTTGGAAAATCTGAACCTGAAATGTTGAAATACAGAAACTTTGGTAAAAAATCATTAGATGAAATTAAAGCCCTAATTGTTAAATATGATTTAACTCTTGGTATGGATGTAGAAGGCATTCGTAAAAGAATTGCTGATGCTAAAAACCGTATGAATAACAAAAAGAAAGGTTGAGAGTTATGCGACATAGATGTGTAGGACGAAAATTCGGAAGAGAAGCTGATCATAGAAATGCTATGATGAAAAATCTCGTTATTTCTCTCTTCCAACATGGAAAAATCGAAACAACTCAAGCTAAAGCTAAAGAAATGAGAAGCTTGGCTGAAAGAGTGATCACTTACGGAAAAAAAGGAAGCTTACATCATAAAAGACTTGCTTTCTCTGTAGTTCATGATCATGCTCTTGTTAAGAGAATTTTCGACGAAATAGCTCCTAAATATACAAACCGTAACGGTGGTTATACCCGTATTATCAAAACGCGTATCCGTCGCGGTGATTGTGCGCCAATGGCAATCATTTCTCTTGTTGAGGGAGATGTTGTCACTGAAAGCAAAGATACTATTAAAGCTGAAGATTTAAATAAATAAGCAAAAGTATTTATTAAAAAAGGCAACAGGTTAATCTCTGTTGCCTTTTTCTTTTAACTGTTTAAATGTCATTCCAAATTATTGAACTAATTCATTGACTAATTTCTCTTTTTATTTCATTAGGTTAAAAAAACTAATACAAGGATTTACTATGCAGGAAGTAATAGTTGATTTAAAACTTGCGCTTGAACATGGTCTTACTGAAGACGAATTTAATAGCGTTATTAATACTATCGGTAGAATCCCGACCTTTACAGAATTAGGCATTATCTCTGTAATGTGGTCTGAACATGCTAGTTATAAAAACTCAATTAAATACCTAAAAACACTCCCTAAAGATGGATCTATGATGCTCTCAAAAGCAGGCGAAGAAAATGCAGGGGTTGTTGATATTGGCGATGGCTTAGCAATTTCGTTTAAGATTGAAAGTCATAATCACCCTTCTGCCGTCGAACCTTATCATGGCGCAGCTACTGGAGTCGGTGGAATTCTTCGTGATATTTTTACTATGGGGGCTCGACCAATCTGCGCGTTAAATTCTTTACGCTTTGGTAATCCAGATGATCCTCAGGTAAAAATGTTGATTAAAGGCGTTGTCGAAGGAATCGCAGATTACGGTAACTGCTTTGGCGTTCCTACTGTTGGTGGTGAAATTTATTTTGAAGATGCTTACACTGGAAATCCACTGGTTAATGCCATGGCTGTTGGACTTTTAGAACATAATCATTTAATGTCTGCGGCAGCAAAAGGTCCTGGTAATTATGTCGTTTACGTTGGCGCAAAAACTGGTCGTGATGGCATTCACGGTGCTACCTTTGCAAGTACTGATCTTACTCAGGAATCTGAAGAGAAAAGAACTGCAGTTCAAGTCGGTGACCCCTTTATGGAGAAACTACTCCTTGAGGCTACTCTTGAAGTGATTTATAAAAAATTGGTTGTCGGTATTCAGGACATGGGTGCTGCAGGCTTAACTTGCTCAAGCAGTGAAATGTCTGCAAAAGCTGAAACAGGTATTGAACTTGATGTTGCCCTTGTACCGCAGAGAGAAACCGGGATGACTGCTTATGAAATTATGCTTTCAGAATCTCAGGAAAGAATGTTGATGATTGTTGAACCTCAAAACTATGAAAAAGTGAAAGATGTCTTTGAAAAATGGGATCTTCATGCTGAAAAAATCGGTCTTGTCACTAATGATGGCTTATTAAGAATTAAACATAATGGTGAACTTAAGGCTGAACTCCCATCTCAAATGTTAGTGCTTGGGGGAGATGCTCCTGTTTACTCCAGAGAATTTCAAAAACCAGATTATCAGGATGATTTAAATAGTTTAGATATCGAATCAATAAAAGAATTAACTAATTATGAAGATATATTACTAACTTTAGCTTCTTCACCTAATATCGCTTCAAAAAAGAAAGTATTCCAGCAATACGATCATATGGTTCAAGTGAATACTATGGTTGAACCAGGTGGTGATGCTGCTGTGATTCGCATTAAGGATACAAATAAGGCAATCTCTGTTGCAACAGATTGTAATTCAAGACACTGTTATCTCAATCCTTATGAAGGGACAAAGGCAGCTGTTGCTGAAGCAGCTAGAAATGTAGTCTGTACTGGAGCAAAACCCGTCGCAATTACTAATTGTCTCAATTTTGGCAATCCATACAAACCAGAAGTCTATTGGACTTTTGTTGAAGCAATTCGCGGTATGAAAGATGCCTGTCTCAAATTTGAAACACCTGTAACAGGTGGAAATGTGTCTTTCTACAATGAAAACCCTAACGGTGCAATCTATCCTACACCTACAATTGGAATGCTCGGACTTATTGAAGATCAGAATAAAGTGATCAAATCTTTCTTTAAACAAGAGGGTGATTTGATCTATTTATTGGGAGATCATTGTAATGAAATTGCTGGCTCTCAGTATTTGAAAGATCTTGACAATTTAATCAAAGGGAATGCTCCAATTCTGAATTTAGATAATGAACTGACTCTTCAACGATGTACACTTGATTTAGCTGAGAAATCATTATTACAGTCCGCACATGATTGTTCTGATGGTGGCTTAGCAATTGCCCTGATGGAATCATGTTTCAATCCTCAGGTTCATGATTTAGGATGCCTTATAGATTTACAAATGATCAATCGTACTGATATTGAGCTCTTTGGAGAGTCTCATAGTCGGATTATTGTTTCAATAAAACCTGAAAATCAAACAGCATTTGAAGATACTTGTAAAACATATAATCAAAAATTAATTTATCTTGGCAAGGTTTATAAAGATAACTTCGTTGTTAACAATATAATCAATATCCCTTTAAAAAAATGTATTGAAGCTTATAATAATGGATTAAAAATCTGATGTACGAAGAACTAAATATGAGACGCAGGAAATTGCGTCTCTTTTTTTTAACGTTTATTCCATTTAGGAAATTCCCAGACTGTTTTCTCTGTGGCTAAATCTTTGGGCCATACAATTGAATACTTCTCATTCTGTATCTGTACGATGATCCCTCTTCCTAATTGATTTTGACCATCTTCGTTGAACTGAACTCCTGCCCATGGCATGATCAACTCATCAGGGAAAATTTTTATCTTTTGAGTTGATGCTTTTATGTCTTCTGCTTTCAATGATCTTGATTGATCTAATATTCGAGCGACAGTCATTAATCCTGTAAAAGATCGAGCAGATAAGCCATTTAGATCATTATGATATCTTAGTCGATACAAATCATTGATTTTTTTTGCTAATGGTAGGTTATTTGTCAGATCTTTCGCCCATGTTTCTCTTGTAATAATAAAATTGCCATCTGCTCTTAAACTATCAATAAATGATGAACTTGTAAATCCTGCATTCATCGCTAAAATGGCAATCGGATTTATATCGTTGTTTTTATATGTACGCATCCATTCTATTGCATCTTGATCGTATGATGCTTGCATGATGATCGCAGGCATTGCTTTTTTTATCTGATCTGCAAATCTGAAACTATTAGGACGAAATGAATCATAAGAGATCTCCGAAACAATCTCATACCCATTGAGCTTTGCTTGACGTGTCTCAGCTTGAGCAACACCTGTACCCCAAAATGAGTTTTCATATACAAGAATAATTCTTTTTGGAAATTGATACTCTGTTGATATTTCTTTTAAATACTCAAAGAAATTTGCTGTAAAAATCTCATCATCAGGGGTTGTTCTGTAAAAATTTTTCAAACCTTTACGCGTTAAGATGGGTACTGTTGAATTAAATGTAAAAAATGGAATATTATATAAATCTGCACGTTCACTGGCAAATGATGTGGCATTACTGAAATAACACCCACAGATGATGTCAACTTTGTCAAACTTCACTAACTCATCAACAAGTTGGTTTACTTTTTCCCGATTATCACCAAAATCCTTGTAAATGATTTTTATCTTCTTCTTTTGACTTTTAATGCCAGTTTCTGAAGCAAATGGAATATCCAGGTCATATTTGTAATTAATGATATCTGCAGCTAAATCAATACCATTGATGATATCATGAGTTGAGACACTATTTGCTCCACTAATGGGTAAAATAACTCCAATTCTTATGTATTCGTCTTTACCTTTGATCTTTGAACAGGAGATACTGAATATTATTAATAAGCAAAATAACAAAATTACCCAAAGCCAAATATATCGTTTGGCTTTGGATAAAAATCTTTGAAAATTATTGCTTTGATAATTCATTGAGACGAGTCTCGATTAATTGCTGGATTTCGTGTAATCGTTCGGAAGATTCCGCTTCAAAACGTAATACTAATACTGGTTGTGTATTGGATGCGCGAATCAACCCCCATCCATCTTTAAAAGTGATTCTCATACCATCTATTGCATTGACTTCATAACCTTCGGCTATAAATGAATCTCTTACTTTGTCAACGATTGCAAATTTGATATCATCTTCTGTGTCATATCGAAGTTCAGGAGTTGAATACATTTTTGGCTGATCTGATAATAAATCTGAACACTTCATGCTTGTTTTTGATAAAATCTCAGCAAATCGGCAACATCCATAAATCGCATCATCAAATCCAAAATAACGATCACCAAAAAAGATGTGACCAGACATTTCGCCACCAAACTTAACCTTGTCTTCTTTCATCTTATTCTTGATGTTAGCATGACCTGTTTTATACATGATTGGATTGCCACCTCTTTGTTTTAAATCATCGAAGAAGTTCTTTGAACACTTGACATCTCCAATGACCGTTTCTCCTGGATTATCATCCAGAAAGTCGCGGGCAAAAATGTTGAGAATCTGATCACCATAAAGCATTTGACCCTTTTCATCAATGACACCAATACGATCAGCATCACCATCTAATCCAAATCCAACCTCATATTCCCCTTGCTTCATCACATTGATTAGATCGGTCATATATTTCTCAATCGTCGGATCCGGATGGTGATTAGGGAATGTCCCATCTACTTCACAATACATTTCTTTAACTTCACATCCTAATCTTTTGAGTATACCTGGTAATATATTGCCACCAGCACCGTTACCTGCGTCAACCACACATTTGATCGGACGCTTTAAATGAATATTCTCAACGACATAGTCACTATACTGCTCAATTATTCCAGCGTATTCACTATAACTTCCAGCTCCACTAACAAAATCACCTTTTTGAATGATTTGTAATATTTCCTGGATTTGATCTCCATAAACTGAAGACAATCCGTGATTTAACTTGATCCCATTGTATTCTGGTGGATTGTGTGAGGCAGTGATCATTGCGCCTGCATCTGTATTAAGTTTCCAAATAGCAAAATAAAGCACTGGTGTTGCGCAGATACCAACATCTTGAACATCGCATCCCGTCTCCATAAGACCTTTTGTAAAATATTTCTTATATTCTGGTGTGGATAGCCGTGCATCTCCACCGATGGCTACACTCTTTAAATTCTGCTTTCTGATGTATGTCCCAAAGCCTTTACCGATTAAATATAACGATTCATTATTAAGATCTTCTCCGACTAATCCACGAATATCATATTGTCTGAATATCTGAGGGTTGACTGACATTATTCCTCCTTTAATATTTGTTTTATAAATTATATGACTTTGATTCTGCTGTCAAGATATTTTGTGATGAGTTACAAAAATTTACATTTCAACCATTCAATCTTGTGATAGGAATATTAAAAAAGCAAGTAAATATTGAAGTAGTTTTAAGATGATTTTGTCTCTTTATTACTCATTATTTGATGATTTATCAGAGCGCTCAAAAAATATTTTCTACAGGATAGAAAAAGAGAGCGAGTGAATGACTTCCCTTGCATACCCCTTTAATAGACAGTTTGATTCCTATTGGACAAAAATAACCATCTTATTAGTTTAATTGAGATTTGTTGAAAAAAGAACACTGTTCATTAAAAGGCTTGACAAAATTTATGCCCTATGTTTTATTGGACTTAGAGGTAGAAAATGCAAATTCAAAAAGACTATGTTCAACTCGCAATTATCGAGTCAGCAAGAAAAGAATTTCTTGAAAAAGGATTTCGGAATACCTCATTAAGATCTATTGCAAAAAATGCTAACGTGAGCCTAAGCAATATTTACAACTATTTTTCTGATAAGGATGCAATTTTTCTCTTTATCTTTAAGGATATTCTCGATAACATTGATGAATGGAAAAAATCAGTAGAATCTCTTGATTGCCAACATGATCAGCACGATGAACAAGATCATATCAAAATGCTTAAAGAACCAATGATGTACGTGGATCAAAATAAAGAGATGTTTAAACTCCTTTTTTTTAATGCTGAAGGATCATCTTTGTTTGGTATTCAGGATCGCTTAATTCAATGGTTCGCAATGCTTATGGAAAAAGAATGTGCCGATTTATGCATTAAACACAATGTCTCTTTAGTAAAACCTTCTGAATTCTTCTTACATTTGTTGGGATCAATGTGGATTCATCTGATCGAAGATTCTCTTCTCAAAGATTTATCACCCGATCATATTAAATTACATTCGGAAGAATTGATGAGATTTCTTTATCATGGCTATTTGGGCTATTTAGGAATATCGCACCACTAATTTTTTTAATAAATAAAACGAACGTTGTTCGTTAATAAGGAAGGAAAAATGGATAACTCAATGAATTCAAAAAACAAAACTTATGATGTTTGCCCTTACTGGATGGCTTTTACATTTGATAACCCGATTCGTAAAATGTTTCACAATCCTGAGAAAATGTTTGAAAAATATTTGAAACCCAATATGAATATTATGGATTTTGGATGTGGAATGGGTTATTTTTCTGTAGCTTTAGCAAAGTTAACAGACGATTCTTCATGTATTTATTCTGTAGATATACAGGAGTCAATGCTCAGAAAAGTGATGAAAAGAGCTCAATATGATCAGCTTGATCAAAAAATTAAAACTTATAAATGCACAGATCAACATCTTGATCTCGATCAAAAAATGGACTTTATTCTGGCCTTCTGGATGTTGCATGAAGTTCCCGATACCAAATCTTGCTTAATGAAGCTTTATGATATTCTTGATGATCAGGGTTTGTTATTTATCGCTGAACCAGGGTTTCATGTAAAAAAGAGGGATTATGGCAATATGATTCAAACTGCAATTGATCTTGGTTATAAAGTGCATTCATACCCAAAAGTGCGTCTGAGTTATGCTATTGTTTTATCTAAATAGCTCATAATATAGGACAGTAGAGTTTTTACTCTCTGTCCTTGTTTATCTTTCTTTATAAATTTGTATAAAAATTATTGACACCAAATTCTGAAAATGATATGATATCATTTAGGAGAATAAGGTGAATTTATGGATTTTCTAATAAATCAGATTGATTATGTGTACTTCTTGCTATCGCTCGTCTTCTTTTTTACCTTTATACAAAGGCTGAATACAGTTTTTGTTAACAAAACTATTGAATGGAAACATCTAAACAGGTTCTTTTTATTTCAGTCAGTTGTCTTCTTTTTGAAGCAAAGTAATTATTCTTATCCAGACAATCAGCTGATTATTCTTTTATTATATCTTTTTTCTTTCTTGTCTGTCTGGACTATTCTCCTCTTGATCAGTTCAAGATTCTATATATATGAATACCTCAAAATAAGAATTTATCGGGCTTTAAGAAATAAAATCAATTTAAAACGCTACACAAACAGAACCATCAAGTGTATCGTTTATCTTTGCGTTTTAACACTTTTAACGATTCTCTTCATTTTGAAATATCAAATTATTATTAAATATATTATTCAGATTATAATTGTCATCAATACTCTAATGATTGCAATGCAGGCTTTTCTCAGAAGAAGAAAAAAACTGGGTCAGATTCGTACCTACTATTATTTAGCGAATGTTTTCACTCTCTTTGTATTACTCTATCTGTCTCTTGCAATTAACTTATTAAATTTCACATTTTCTCCCACCCTTATATTCATAACAAATGTCTTGTTCTTTGTGATTTTTGTGGTCCTCATAAATGTAATCAGGCTTTTCGAAAGACAAAAAAATAATTTCATTGAAGACCAAAATAAAATAACATTTCAGATTATTAATGTACGCTATTTCCCGTATATTATTCTCTTTTTCGCTTTATTCTGTTTTTTGATATCTAATTATATTGGGCAAAAAGCTGATCAAGAGTCAAGACAAAATCTACTAAAAAGAACTGAATCGATCGCAAATAAAGTTGATGCCTCATATTTAAATACATTTACTGATACAAAAGAAGATTGGAAAAATCCTCTGTTTCACAGGATTAGAAATCTTCTGATCTTATGCGGAAAGATCAATCCTGATCAGAAGTTCATTTATCTATTGAGAAAGAGCGAAGATAAAGTAAAGTTTTCAGTCGAGAATGTTTTAGAAACAGAAGAGATTTTTCAGCTCCCAGGTAATGTCTATGATGAAGTTCCTGATGATATCATTGCCTTGTTTAATAACAAGGAAAGTATTGTAATCGGTCCTTTCTCTGATCAGTGGGGTACATATATTTCCGCCTTTGTACCCATTATTGATCAAAAAACTGAAAAAGTAGTTGCTGTTTTGGGTATGGATATTGATGCCAATCAATGGCAATCAATGATTTTAAAACAACGTTCGATTGTGATTTATATTACATATTTAATGATTCTCATACTTGTATCAGGTATTCTGCTCAATAAAGTGAAATCATATCCCATTTTGAGAAAATCTAAGATACTCAACTACTCGGAGACCGTGATAATTTTTTCTTTGTCTTTTGTCATCTCTCTGAGTACTTTTATTTTTATTCTCAAGAACGAAAAGTACAATAGATACACTCATTTCAAAGAATATACTTCCATGTACACCAATATGTATGGCAGAGCATTGAATGACTTCAACACAAAACTAAATGAGATTATTGATGAAACAGCTTCAGTTAAAGATAAAAAAATACCTCCTAAAAATGATGTTCTTTTAGATCGCTTTAAACTCTATAATGATGCAATCTCAGCCATTTATATGGCTTCTTCAGTATCTGATCATACCAATTTAAAAATTAACAATGTTATTAAAAAGAAGAATACGCAGATCTATGAAAACATGCTTTTAAAGGAGAATCCAATCTTATTCCAAATAGTGATGGAATCTTTTAAAACAAAACTTATTACCAGCTCTCAACCCATCAATCCCTTCTATTCTTCAAAAAATTGGGCAGATTACTATCTCGCATGTCCAATTCTTGCAAAAGACTCTCTTAAGATAGATTACTTAATACTTGATCTGTCGATACAAAATCATCTGCAAAATTTTAATAATTCTCTGGATGTTAATAGTGACCTACTAAAAATAAAGCTCATTGATCTTGACTTTAGAAGTAATCAATTGGTTGCTTACATAAATTTCTCAAAAGAAGAAACTATCTTTCCAAGCTTTCAGGATTTAGACCTCTATAAAAAAGATCTGATTTGGATAGAACCCCTATTTTTTAATGGTCGTACAATCGCCTTTGTCGCAAAACCTACAGTTGTTTTTCTTAGCAACTATCCTATCAATATGCCTTGGGTGTTTTTAATTCTGAGCATTATTTTGACTGTTTTATTGACGACACTTTTTTATTACCTACAGACTGCAAATCAAAAGTCAGAAAAGCTCGTTGATATCAGAACACACGAGTTAGAGGAGAAAAAACAGGAATTAGCGCTTCTTTATAACATTAATCCAATGATCTGGTATTTAAAAGATGAGAAAACCTTTGGTTTGATTAATCAATCTTTGGCAGATTTTATCGGTATTGATAAAATGGATATTGTGAATCACCCGATAAATGAAATTTTTAATGATGAAGAAACAGATCTACTGGTTAATTATAATAAAAAAGCGATTGAGTTACTCTCTCCAATTAGTTTTGATGAATACCTTAGTTCAAAAAATGGGAGAAGAAAACTCTTTGAAATAAATATCTTGCCTAAATTAGATCATAATAGCGAAATAGAATTTATCGTATGCTCTGCAACAGATATTACAGATCGTAAAGAATATGAAGAAAAACTTGTTCAGGCAAAAATAAGCGCTGAGAACGCAAATAAGGCAAAGAGCCAGTTTCTGGCAATGATGAGCCATGAGATTCGCACACCAATGAATGGAATTGTTGGCTTAACTGACTTAATTCTTACCACAAAAGTAAATCAAATCCAAAGATCATATCTCAATCAGATTCAACAATCGACTTTCAACTTGCTCAATATTATCAATGATATTTTAGATTTCTCAAAAATCGAAGCAGGAAAGCTCACCTTGATTCAAGAACCTTTTAATATTAAACAAATCCTTCAAAATTCTGTAAGATTAATTACCCACCGCGCGAATGATAAGGGGATCCAGGTTTACTGTAAAATTGCCCCCGATCTGCCGACATTCATCATTTCAGACCCTTTAAGAGTGAATCAGATTCTGATTAATTTCCTGAGTAATGCAATAAAATTTACAGAAAAAGGTGAAATTGTCTTTTCTGCATCATTGATTGATGAACATCATATCAGACTTTGTGTCGCAGATACCGGAATAGGTATCCCTGATGATGTAAAAGACCGGATTTTTGACAGCTTTACTCAGGCTGACGTAAGTACAACCCGAAAGTATGGAGGAACGGGACTGGGATTATCTACCGCACGACAATTATGTGATTTGCTTGGAGGAAAAATATACTTTGATAGTCAGCTATCAAAAGGAAGCCAATTCTATTTCGAGTTTCCTTTTGAACCTGTCTCTCAGGAACAACCCCATCATTATCAGTTGAATCAGTTAAAGAAAGTCCTAATTGTTGATGATAATGATACCAATTGCTTGATCCTTGATGAAATACTCAAATTTTGGAAAGTCGATACTTATATCGCAAAAAATGCTCATCAAGCACTGACTTATCTTTTAGATCACAATGATATTGATCTCCTGATTATGGATTATATGATGCCAGAAGTAAATGGTATTGATACTGTCGATCTGATTAAGAAAAAATTCCCTAACAAAATTCCAGTTGTGATAATGTTAACTTCTAATGATATGGATGAGATTCGATTAAAAGCTCAGGAAACAGGCATTCAACATTTTATTACCAAACCTATTCTTATGGATGATCTCTATGAACTCCTTCAGCAAATTACCGCTAATTCTATTGATCAGTCAAAAAAGATCAACCTCCTGGATACCATAGAAGTCTTTGATTCAAAAACAATTCTGGTTGCTGAAGATGATAATATTAATATGACCGTGATTACTACGATTCTTGATGATATGGGTATGAAAGTGATTCAGGCTAACAATGGAAAAGAAGCTTTTGATCTGTTTAATGAATTTCCAGTTGATTTGATTTTAATGGATGTACATATGCCAATAATGGACGGGATAGAAGCTACAAAACATATTAGAGCTTCCAAAGGTAAAAGAATTCCTCCTGTAGTCGCTTTAACCGCTGATATTCTCGTTGCTGCCGCAAACACTGATTATACTCAGTTATTTGATAATGTGCTCTCAAAACCATATAGAATTGAACAGATTGATGCCTTACTTAACCTCTACTTTGAGAAAAAACTCATCAGGAACGCATCGATTAGCCCTCAAGAAGATCTGATTCCTCAATCTGTTGATCTTGAACAAATCTCTGCTAACAACGAAGTTAAAGATGTTCTCTTTGATAAAGATGATTATTTGATTCTTGTCGGAAATGATCACTCTTTTGCCAAAGATTTGATTGAACAGTATATGATTAATAGCGCTCAGTATCTCGAAGATATTAAAGCTCATCTGATAAATAAGGATTATGAAAATTTATATGAAATTGTACATAAGTTCAAAGGTCTTAATGGAAATGTAAGGGCAAACAGACTCTTTAAAGTGAGTGAACAACTACTTTACTCAATAAAAAATGAAGCGGACCATGATGAAATTATGACTATTTTTGATATCCTCCTTATGATCTTTGATGAAACTTTAAAGCAAATCAATGCTTTCTTGACAGAACTTAATTAACTTGTAAATTGTCCCTTAATTAGGAGAGCATGTGTCCAATATGATTAATAAACTATTAAAAAACTTTAAAAAACCAGTAGTAATTCTCTTTTTCTCAATGATTATTGCTCTTGTCTCTTTCTCCTTAAAATTCATCCCCTATTTTCAACAGCTGGAGTTAAGTGCTATTGATATTCGCTTTAAAGAATTTCCTCTTTCGGAAAAAGCAGATTCTTCCATTGTACTCGTTGCTATTGATAATAGTAGCTTGCAATATGCTCAGGAATTTGGTATTCAGTGGCCTTGGCCCAGAGAATTCTATGCTTTGATTACAGATTATCTTTCTGAAAAAGGGGCAAAAGCTGTTTTGTATGATATTCAGTTTTATGAATCTGATTACAATCGTGCAGACCTGAGTGCTTCTGATTCTGATAATCGCTTTGCTGAATCATTGAATAGTTATCGAAATACAATTCTCGGAGTTCAACTTTCTCCTGATTCAAGTTTAATCCCAAATGATATTGAAAGATTTACTTTAAAAATTGATGGGAAATTAGACAATTATACACCCCAAATGTCAGGAGCTCAATTTCCAATTAGCTTGTTAAGAGAAAAGGTGGATTATCTTGGTGTGATTAATATTCAACCAGATGATGATGGCGTGATACGCAGATGCCCTCTTTTTTACAAACTGAATCAACATTATCTCCCTCAGATGAGTTTTAATGCTTATCTGCAATCGATAAATCAAGATAATATACAACAGACTAACCTTAGATTTGATAATCATACCTTGTTTATAAATAACAAAGCAGTGAAATTAGATCATTCAAATAATTATCTGATCAACTGGTATGGGAATGGGGGAGTGGAAGGTGTATTTAAATATCTGCCCATAAAAAGCCTTATTCAGTCTGCGTCAGCGAATATGTATGGCAATCAGCCTGTGATCTCAGATCAGTTTTTTAAAGATAAATTTGTCATTATTGGTGCAACCGCTGATGGATTGATGGATCTAAAAACAAGTCCATATAGCAAAGTGATGCCTGGCATGGAGATATGGGCTACAATTCTTTCAAACTTCAACAACAATCACCATATTAGATTCATCCCCGATTTGTTTCTCTTTATTACTTTGCTTCTTTTGTCCTTTCTTGTTTCGTGGATTTTTGTTCGCTTAAAGAGTTTATATGCTAATCTTCTGATCATTGCTTTACTTCTAATAACAATATTCTCTATAATGTCACTTTGGCAATTTAGAATCTATTTCAATCTGGTGATTCCTGTAATTGTATTATTGCTTTCTTATTTATTTATCGTTTTTGTCAGTTATATGATTGAAGGTCGTTCCAAAAAGGAAATTAGACAAATTTTTACTCGTTATCTGCATCCCGATATCATTGAAACTCTGATTAAAAACCCTGATCAAATTGATATGGGAGGCGAAGAAATCGAAGCCACAGTCATGTTTTCGGATATCTATAATTTCACTACTTATTCTGAAGGAAAACACCCAAAACAATTAGTTCAGGATCTAAATGAATATTTTACAACAATTACGAACATTATTCTGGATCATAATGGATTACTTGATAAATACACCGGTGATGGATTAATGGCAGTTTTTGGAGCGCCATTACCACGAACAGATCATGCATTTTTAGCGTGCAAAGCAGCCGTTTTACACAAAAAGTTTGCTCAGCAGATTGCTATGAAGAGTAATTCACCTGCCTCTTTCTTTCATTTGAATACCCGCTTAGGTATCAATTCAGGTATTCTTGTCGCAGGGAATATCGGCTCTGAGAAACGAATGGATTATACTGCCATCGGAGACCCCGTAAATCTCTCTGCACGTCTTGAAGGTGTAAATAAGGTCTTTAAAACACAAATTATTATCAGTGAATCAACCTGGAAATTTGTTCAAAATGACTTTGTCTGCAGAGAACTTGATTATCTGAGAGTGAAAGGGAAAACAGAACCTACACGAATATATGAATTAATCGATGAACATAATTCTCTTACAAGCTATGACTGGATCAATGATTATCTTGAGGCACTCCACCTGTATCGGGAAGGTAAGTTTGATCGGGCAAAGTATCAATTTGAAAAATTATTTCTCAGTGTAATAAAAGACAATGCTTCAGCAACTATGGCTGAAAGATGTGATTATCTGATTAAGAATCCCCCTGAAAATTGGGATGGGATTCTCTCGCTAAATATTAAATAAAGGAGTCTAAAATGAATAAATTGCTGATTCTTATACTGTTGATCTGTTTCTCAGCTTTATTATTTTCTGCAGATTTAAAAATCCAACGCGAAAGATCTGCTCTGAGATCTGGTCCCGGATCATGGCATCAAATTGTTGCTGAATTACCTGTTGGGGCAACAGTCACAACGATTGATAACGATTTGGATGATATGGACAGTGATCAGTGGCTCAAAGTTGATTACAAAGGAAAACAAGGCTATATCTCTTATGCTTCTACAAAAAAGTCTCCACCAAAAAACAATGTTTTTCAGGCCATGGCAAAAGAAAAAACCGATTTGAATGCTTCAAGACATGGCGTCTCTGCGGGCGTTAAAGGATTTGGTGAACGCTTTAGTAAAAAGTTTAAAGGTGACCCTTCTTTTGTTGAACTGGCATTGAATTATCAGGTTAACTCTAAAGAGTATAAGAAATTCAAAAAAGAAACTTATAAAGAATACAATGTAAATAAAAACAAAAGAAATTATATGCTTTTAAAGAAACCTGATACTGAGTATTTTACTTTCTCTGAAGAAGGTTTTGGCTTAGGTGTTGCCAGCGCGATTGCTTCTCAGGGTATTTATAATAATCTTAGTTTTCACGATTATGTTAATTACCTCGGATTGTTAATTGTAGAGGCTTCTGATGTTACAGATATTAACTTCAAATTTTTTGTGCTTGATATTGATATTGCGAATGCTTACGCTTGCCCTGGAGGATTTGTTTTTATCACAAAGGGTATGATTAAACAATGCCAGAATGAAGCAGAATTAGTGACCGTTTTAGCTCATGAAATCGCTCATGTGATTTATGCACATGGAATGAATGAACTTGAAAAAAGAAAGCATCATATCTTTGCTGATCAAAGTTTTGATGAACTCGATGAAGAAGCCCCAACGGAAGATGAAGAAATCAGTATGACAGAAAAAGAAATGGAAGAAGAAGCCTTCTCTATGTATGAAACAATTATTAAGGGTAGATTGGATGCTTATGAAAAAGAAGCTGATGAAATGGGGATGATTCTTTCTGCTCGTGCAGGCTTTAATCCTACTGTATTAAGCTCATTACTTTTTCGTCTGAGTAAATCAGGTCAGGATTCAAATAATCAGCATTATCGTCTTGAAAATATTAAACAAAGATCGGCTTGGGTTGAAAACTTTCTAACGCGGAATAAGTTTTCCTCTCAGCTGATGACAAATGATAAACGCTTTGCTACTATAAAATCTCTTGTTAAATAGTAAGGAGAATGAATGAAAAAAACTATAACTTTGATCCTAATTCACTTAATTGCCATAAGTGCAATCTATGCAGCTTTCTATGAAAATGTCCCCGTTAATCTCAAACAGGCAGATGGTTCTGTGATTAGCTGTTATTTGTCTGGAGATGAATTTTCTTATCGTATTCATGACAAAAATAATTACACTTTGATCCTAAACCCTTTAACAGCCAATTATGAGTTTGCCATCCAATCAAATGAATCATTGATCCCCTCTGGAATATTAGCAAACCAAAATCCACCGTCCATCATTCAAAAGAACTTGATTGATTTGAACAGGATGAAAGAAAAACAAAAGTATAATCGTTTAGCTCAACCATCACCTAATTCTGGTACCTTGTATAATTTTGTAGTCTTTTTACAATTTTCCGGTGACACTGGATTTGAACTGCCTCTTTCACAATATAATTCTTGGATCAATGAAGAAAATGGACCATCTCTCAAACATTATTATGAGACTGTCTCTTATCAAAATCTAACAGTTAACTCCCAGTTTTTGCCTACTCAAAGTTCAAATATTGTCAACGCTTACACTGATCAGAATCCCCGTGATTATTACAGGCCTTATAGTGCTACAAACACAATTGGGTATCAGGATGATAATGAAGGATATCAAAGATTACATGTATGCTTACAAAATGCAATAGCTCAGTTAGACGCTCAGCTCGATGATTCTATTGTCGTTGATGGTGATAATGATGGCCTTGTTGATAATATTTGTTTTATTGTATCAGGAAATACTGATAACTGGGCAGATGTGCTTTGGCCTCATATGTGGAATGTGCCACAGTACACAACGTATTTAAATAACAAAATGGTGTTTAACTATAATCTCCAAATTGAAAATTTCCTTGCATATTCAGGTAGAGATGTGAGTGTCTTGTGTCATGAAATGTTTCATTCCATTGGGGCTCCAGATTTGTATCATTACAATCATGATGGATACAAACCTGTTGGTTCCTGGGACCTCATGGAAAATGATGCGAAACAACACATGAGCGCTTACATGAAGTTCCGTTATGGGAACTGGATTACTGACATTCCTGTCATTACTCAATCAGGAACCTATTATCTTCATGACTTATCTCAATCACAAAATAATGTTTTCAAAGTATATAATCCTCAAACGCCAAACCAATACTTTTTGCTTGAATATCGTAAGCAAACTGGAATTTATGAAGGAAATCTTCCAGGCTCTGGATTAATCGCTTACCGAGTGAACACAAACTATATTGGCTTTGGAAATAGAGATGGCAGTTTAGGTGGTGCAAATAACGAATTGATTGCCTATCGTCCAAATGGTGATGCGAATATTACGGGAACAATCAATCTCGCATATATGAGCCTTGAATCGGGTAGAACTTCAATAAATGCCACTTCATTGATTGCCCCTTTTCTTGAAAATAATACTATGGGCAGCTTGAATATTACAAATATTGGCTCTGCTGGCGATTCGATTAGTTTTGATATTACAATTGACACTCCTGTATTGCCTGTCTATCCTCCAAGAAATCTGCACGGAAATCTGGTGAATACCAATGATGTATTTCTCCAATGGGATCCCCCTCTTGAAACGCAAGGATTACTCGGTTATATTGTTTATAGAGATGACTTCAATGCGATTACTCCTGTGATTCAAGCCACATCTTATACCGATGTTAATGTCCAAAATGGTGCTTTTGATTCTGAACATTATTATGTGGTCATTGCAATTTACACAAATGATCATTACTCTGAACCCTCTAATTTCTTTATCATCAATGTCATCCCTCAGGTCTCTACAGATAATCCAGAACTAAATGGCTTGAAAACTCAGTTAATCTCAAACTACCCAAATCCTTTCAACCCAAATACTGAAATCAAATTCTCTATTGCTGAATATGGATCTGTAAATCTCGAGATCTATAATGCCAAAGGACAAAAAGTAAGAACGATCCTTAACAGTCAATTATTTGACAAAGGGATTTATTCTACTAAGTGGGACGGTAATGACGATGCAGGCAATCCATGTCCATCTTCTGTTTACTTCTACAAATTAACAAGTTCAGGAAAGTCATCCCTCAGAAAAATGTTGATGATTAAATAGACGTTTTCAAAAAAAAATAATTACAAACAGGCAGTTTCGGACTGCCTGTTTTTTTTTGGGGGGATGAATATCAGTATAGTTTTCTACAGGATAGAAGCCAGTCGTATAGCAGAGGTAAGAAAGATAAAAGCATGATAAACAATAAGATATACTTGGTAATGATGGATTGATTATAAAATAGGTGATTTTAAATAAAACGATAAAAATAATTCTTAAGATAATGTTTATAAAATATTATATTGACACACAGGCAAAAATGCTTTAACTTTAGTTCAAATCAAAGTAAGGGGGAATGATGAATAAGAATGCAAAGTTAATCCTTATTGTCTCAGTGATCATAATTGGGCTTATAATTTCCTTTTTTATTAATCAAAACCATATAAAAAGTCAGAATATAGTTGATAAACAAGAGAATGAACCCATAATCTTTGGTTTGGCAACTGGCTCTGGTGGTCTTGGTGACAAAGCTTTTAATGATATGCAGTTTAACGGGATGTTGATGGCAAAGAGAAATTATGATATTAAATTCATTTATGATAGCCCAATGAGTGAGACTGATGATTTTCAAGTGATTGAAGGCCTAATCAAAAAGAAAGCAAAAGTTGTTATTCTTGGCGGTGGTTTTCACATGGTAGATCCTCTGGATAGTCTTGCAACTCTTTATCCAGACATTAAGTTTGTTATTCTGGATGACAAAGCGAAGAATTATTACCCTAATGTAGCATCGATTATGTTTAAACAAAATGAAGGTTCGTTTCTGGTCGGTGCTCTGGCTGCACTGGAAAGTAAAACAAATCATATCGCGATGATTGGGGCAATCAATATTGATATTATTAATGATTTCTATGAAGGTTATAAAGCTGGTGCAAAATATATTAACCCCAATATTAACGTCTCAGTTCGCTATATTGCTGATTATAATGATGAAACTTCTCCTTTTGCCAATCCTCAGAGAGCATACAAAATCGCTGAAAGCCTATATAAAAACAGTAATGTCGATATTATCTATCAGGTGGCTGCAGGTTCTGGATTAGGTGTTTTTAATGCAGCGAAACAGTTTAAAAAATATGCCATTGGTGTGGACTCTGATCAGGATTATCTTGCTGAAACCTATATCCTTACCAGTATGATGAAACGTCTTGATATTGGGATAAATATGATCATTGGAAACATTCTTGAAGGAAAGTTTGAAAATAAACCTTATAAACTGGGTCTTAAAGAAAATGGCATTTCTCTTTCTGAAATGAAATTTACAAAAGAAATGATTAATGCAGATACACTTCAAAAATTAAAATCTATTGAATCAGATATTATTAATGGGAAAATCATCGTTCCGACACTTTACCCATAGAAGGGAGTATTTATGTTCGGCTTTTTCAATCGCTTAAAACTGAGTTCAAAAATTCTGTCTTTAATCTCTTTCACCTTGATCATTGCTTTGTTTTTTGTGAATTTCTTCTTCAATCAACTGTTCTACAATGTCCTGATTAGTAAAGATAAAGATAAAGGAAAAGAAACTGCCCGAACTCTTGCTCAGATCAGTAGCAATGCCCTACATAGGCTCGATTATTATAGCCTTGAAAATAACGTGATTCAGCTTCAAAAAAATCCGGATATTCTGTATGCAAAGATTCTCGATTTAACAAATGTTGAACTTACTCCTTCGAGTAGAGACATTTCTCATGTGAGAAATGACTATCTCGTGATTACAGAAAAGATTTTCTACAATTTCAAGCAGATCGGTACTGTTGAAATTGGTATAGATTTGAGAAATTCTATTGAGCAGGCAAATCAATATATCCTTAAAATGACTCTTGCAAGCTTACTGATCATTATGCTTGTTCTAACTCTTTTATATTTCCTGATAAAAGGAATTATTATCAGGCCATTAGTGAACTTGATGAATAGTGTCTCGAAAATTTCAGAAGGTGATTTAAATCAAACTGTCCCGATTTATTCAAAAGATGAAATCGGAAAGCTTTCAAAAGACTTTAACCAAATGTCTCTCAAATTAAAAGATAATATTGCACTGACTCAAAATATCCTCGAATCAATGACTTCTGTTATTATCTCCTTAGACGATCAATTCCGGATTACAAAGTGCAATTCCCAACTCAAAACTTATTTTCAGTTTGATTCGGATGATTTTACTCATCACGTTTTGTGGGAAAAAATCCCCTTCTTTTTACAGTACAAGGATATTTGCAAAGAAGTCTTAAAAAATGGGCAGGCAGTTCGCTTACACAGGGAAGCAATGAAAAATAAAGAGGATTGCTTCTTTGAACTTTTTATCTATCCTTTAAAGACCGAAAATCTCTCAGGCTTAGTCATAAGACTTGATGATGTCTCAGAAGTAGAGAATAAAGATTCACAGCTCAGACAAGCACAAAAACTTGAAACGGTTGGCACTCTTGCGGGGGGTTTAGCTCATGACTTTAATAATGTACTCTGCGGAATCATCGGCACGATTTCATTACTCAAATTTAAATATCTGAATGAAGAAAACTTCTCTCTTGAAATGGTTAAAAGATTAATCAATACGATCGAACAAGCTTCAAATAGAGCCGAAGACATGGTACAGCAGTTTCTGGCATTGTCAAGAAAACAAGAGCTTAAATTTTCTAAGATCGATCTGAATCAGTCTATCAATCATGTTGCAAATATCTGTAATAATACCTTTGATAAATGTGTAAAAATTGAAACAAATCTTTGCCCTATTCCTGCTTATTCTATGGCTGATATTACACAGGTGGAACAGGTCTTACTAAATCTTTCTATCAATGCATACCATGCAATGACCATTATGAAAGAATCTGATCAGGGAGGAGTATTAAAAATATCTGTTGAACAGATTCTTGTTGATAAATACTTTAGAAAAACTCATCCTGAAGCAATGGATATCAACTATTGGAAAGTCATGATCTCTGATACAGGAGTAGGTATTGATCGTAAGTATCTCAGCAAAATATTTGATCCTTTCTTTACAACAAAAGACAAAGGACAGGGCACAGGACTTGGATTGACGATGGTTTATAATATTGTCAAACAACATAATGGTTTTATTGATATCTATTCAGAAGTGGGTATTGGAACAAACTTTATTTTGTATTTCCCTCAAATGCAAGATCTTGAGGGATCATCAGATATTGATTCTCAGCCCCAGGAAATATTCTATGGGAATGGTGAAAAGATACTTATTGTTGATGATGAAATTCTTATTCAGCAAATCGCCAAAGATATTCTTGAAGAATGTAATTATCAGACGATTCTTGCCAGTGATGGAGTTGAAGCCATTGAAATCTATAGTAAAATGCACCAACAGATTGATCTGGTTGTACTTGATATGCTAATGCCAAGAAAAGCGGGTAAAGAAACCTATCTCGAAATGAAGCAAATTAATCCAAATGTTAAAGTATTGCTCTGCTCAGGATTTAAAAAAGATGAACGTGTTGAAAAAATTATGAGTCTGGGTGTAAAACACTTTATGCAAAAACCTTATACTTTGACCAAGTTGTCTGAAATGGTTAAAACCGTGTTACAGGAATAAGCTTATATCTTTTTAAACCAGTTATGGATATTAGTCAGCGTCTGTTCAGGATTTTGAACAAAATTGATGCGTGTCGGTAATATTTCTTCAAAGAATTTCCCGTATTCTTTTGTTTTGATCCGATTATCCAGGATTAATATTACCCCTCGATCGCTTTTACTTCTGATCAATCTACCAAATCCCTGTCTCATTTTCAATAGGGCATTAGGTAGAGAATAATGCATAAATGAATTTTTCCCCTGTTTCTCTAATTTCTCGATGAATGCTTCAACGATAGGATCTGTGGGCACCTGGAATGGGAGCTTGTATAATATCAGAAGAGATAAAGATTCTCCCTGTACATCCACACCTTCCCAGAATGAGCTTGTGCCCAGTAAAACTGCATCTCCGATTTTCTTAAACTCAGAGAGCATCGCACTTCTGCTTCCCGTTTTGCCCTGCGCCAGTAAAGAAATATTCTTCTGATAACAAACCTCACTCAAAGAATCAAAAACCAGATTCAGATCTTTATAGGAAGTGAACAACAACATACTGCCCACTCGGTTTTGCTCGATAATACTCTTTAAGAGACTGATGCTCTGCGGAGAAAAATATGCGTCATTATTATTTGGTAGAAAACTGGTATTCAAAACTAATGCCTGTTGAGGATAATTAAAAGGAGATTCCACAATCTCTTGCTTCAAAACAATTCCAGAGCTTATATCTAATCCCAGATTGCTGGTGAAATATTTGAAAGACCCTCTAATTGCCATTGTTGCTGATGTGAAAACGATGCTTTTCACTTTTGAGAAGATCAGATCTGGAAGAATCTTGCTGACTTCAATTGGAGCATAATTGATCACGCCTGCGGGATATGTTTCATCCTTGACATTCAAGGTCGAAAACCATAGTGTGTAATCATCTGTATTAGGATTCATTACTTTCTTTAGATCGCTGATAAACTCAAAAGTGCGTTCTGAAATACCCTCAATCACAGATAATTGTGTATCATAATCCATAAAACGGTCTGAGCTAAAACCTTTTAAGACACCAATCAAATATTCATTCTTTTCTAATAAGTCCGCTAAGAAGTTGACGACTTTCTCGCCATAAAGTGGAAAACTTGGGATCCCTTTGATATCCTTAACTCTGTATTTGCCGAAACTGCCATTTTTCTCTGAAATGCTCGCAATCTCTTTGAAAAAGACTTCCATACATTGATTATCATCATCAATCTGATTGATAATATCATCAACTACTTTGACGACTTTTTCTTTGCTCTGTTCTGAAATGGAGCTTTTCATTGCATAAGTTTTTAGCGTCACATAAAGGCCATTTTGATATTTTTTCCCATAAGAGAATAAGCTGTGTATAAATCCATTCACATCAGGATAAGAGATTGAGATGCCTAAATGCTGTGCCGCTGAGTTTAACAAATTATGCGCTTCATCAATGACCAGATAATCCATTCCGCCTAATGAAGTGTTTTCATTCATAAAGTCTGAAAATAACAGAGAATGATTGACAATGACAATACTCGCCTTTTCTGCTTTATAACGAATATCCATCAAATAACACTTTCCGCTTTCACTACATTTCTTTCCACTACACAAATGACGGTCTGATGCTAATCTTTTCCAGATAAAGGAAAGATCTGAACTGTTAAATGAATGATTTTCTGATATGTCTCCTGATTCAGTGAACTGAGCCCACACCGCTAAATAAAGTAACCCGCTGGCTTCAAAACTTGAAAACTGCTGTACCTGACTATGATTGATAAATTCTTGATAGAGATCTTTCCATTTTCTCAAGCATAAGTAATTCTCTCTTCCTTTGACAAGCACTGCTGAAAAAGGAGTATCTATAGCTGATTGTATTAATGGCAGATCTTTTTGAAGTAACTGCTCCTGTAAATTTTTTGTGTTTGTAGAAATAAATACTTTCTTCCCATTTCGATGAGTGAACTGAATCGAGGGAATCAGGTAAGCAAGGGACTTGCCAACACCTGTACCTGCCTCTACAAGAAGGTACTCTTCTTCCTTAAATGCATTTTCAACTGCAGAAGACATCTGAATCTGACCTTGTCGTACTTCATAGTTATTCACATTTTTATTTAAAAGCCCATTGGCTTCAAAGATATCATTGAGCTCATAAGTCTGATAATTGTTGGGATGCTGATTGATGTAGTTATGATTATCAAACTTGATAACGCCTTTTTTCTTGTCTTTGATCAATGCATGCTTTAAAGTATAATCGCGCATTTCATTGATAAAGAATTTAAACCCGCTGGAATACAGGGCATATTCAGTGACCTTGAGTATAAAATTCAAAGTTTCTAAAGGAATGCAATCATACACAAACTCACTTAAAGCATAAAAAACCTGACCTGTCACTTCTGCATCGTAAATCGCTCGATGAGCACTTTCATTAGTTAACTTAAAGTAACTTGCCATCGTCTCAAGCTTGTGATTACTCAGGAAAGGTAAGAATATTCTTCCCATATCGCAGGTGTCTATAATATCATGATATAATCGTTCATAACCATACTTTTTTAATTTGGCTTGGATAAATCCTATATCAAAAGGAGCATTATGGGCAACAAGCACATCTGTAGGCTTTAAAAAATCTGTAAATCCCTTTAAAGCATCAGTGATTCTTAATCCACCTGCTAACTGCTCGGGGGTAATATTGGTCAGTTTATATATAAATGGAGGGACCTCTTTTTCAGCTTTCACAAAACATGAGTACCGATCTGTAACTTCGCCTTTAACAAATCGAACTGCACCAATTTCAATGATATCATCCTGAAAAGAACTCAGTCCTGTCGTTTCAAGGTCAAAAACGACAATAGAGAATAATTGTTTGACATCTTTCATATACGCTTTTATTTCTCGTTGATGTTATATCTTTTTAGTTTCTTGATCAAGCCTTGACGACTCAGTCCAAGGAATTTTGCCGCATGACTTTGATTCCATTTAGTATCGATCATTGTGCGCTCAATCATTCTTTTTTCTAAATCTTCAATCGCATCCTTGAGCGTTAGTTTTGGATTAATCATTGCCACGGTTTCTGTATTGTCAGAGAACTTATAAACTTCCTCAGAAAGATCATTGGGCTTGATGAAGGTGTCATTCTCAGCCAATGTTACTGCGCGCTCAACCTCATTTTCTAACTGTCTGATATTGCCTGGCCATTCATAATTGATCAGATAGCGCATTGATTCATCGGTGATTCCAAGCACTCTCTTCTTGATCTTCTGATTATACTTGTCTAAAAAGTGAATGGCAAGAAGTGGGATGTCTGATTTTCTTTCACTGAGTGATGGGACAATGATTCGGATGACATTCAAACGATAATATAAGTCTAAACGGAATTCACCTTTTTTAACTTTATCAAGAAGTGACACATTTGTCGCACAGATCACTCGGACATCCACTTTTTCAGTTTTAGTTGAACCCACGCGTTTAATTTCACCTTCCTGTAAGAACCTCAAGAGTTTTGCCTGTGTGGACAAACTAATATCAGCGATTTCATCCAGGAAGAATGTGCCTCCGTCAGCAATTTCAAACAAACCTTTCTTATCATAAGTGGCACCTGTAAAAGAACCTTTGACATGACCAAAGAGTTCACTTTCAAGTAAGGTCTCAGGGAGCGCACCGCAATATTGTGCAACGAACTTTTTATTTCTTCGATTACTGTTGTAATGGATTGCACGGGCAATCAATTCTTTACCTGTTCCACTTGGACCTTCGATCAGAATAGTCGTAGGAGCATCTTTGATCTTCTCAATCAGTTCAAAGATTTTGATCATCTTTGGGCTCTTGCCGACAATATTTGTGAACTGATTACCGGATTCCAACTCTTCTCTGAGCACTGCATGTGATTTTGCCAAATTACTGTGACGGATGTTTTCAATAATCACAATAATCTGATTGCAAAGAGAATTGAGAAGATTGATCATCTTTTCTGCAAAGTAGTGAGAACCGTGTTTGCTAAATAAAAGAATCACTCCTGAAGTGTGATTTCGGATATTTAACGAGAAGGTAGCAATATCATTGTATTGCATCGCAAAATAAGGCTGTTTATAGGTATAATTCTGGTTATTGTTAAATGATTTCTGGATCAGATCCATCATCGTGTCATAGTCTTTTTCATCCTGTGAATAATGATTAAAGAGTTTGTACTCCCAGGAGTCAGGCAGATTTCTTGTGTTATAAAGGCACAAAACACCGCCGTCAGCTTCAGAAAACTCGATAAGAACATCTAATGAAGTTTCAAGTAAAACATCAAAGTCTGTAATTGAATTGAGCTTTTGAATAATATCAGAAAACTTGTTGAGCAATGATTCCTGAAAACGTGTTTCTTTTAAATCACCTGAATGCTCTTTACTAATTTTTTGACATAAGAGGTCATTTTGCTCAAGGAACTTGATTGCACCATAATCCTTGATGATTTTTTGGTTATTATTTAAAATATGTAAGGCTTGTTCCCAATCTCCAAGTTCGTAAAGAATTACTGCATATTCATAATACGCAAGGGATAGCTCAAAGAGATTTTTATTTTCTTTATAAATTTCGATCGCTTCTTCGAGAGACAACTTCGCTTTTTCAATATCCTTCTTTTCAAGAATTGCGCGTAAATACTTGATCTGACCAATATTAAGTGTGTTATTGAGCTCGCTGGCAATTTTACTGGCTAAATTCAAGTAATAATCAGCACTCTCATAATTTCTGGTCTGAATGAAATACCAGGCATGTTTGATACTACTTTCAAAAATCTTGTCTTTTGCATTGAGTGATTTGAAAAAGTCAAAGCTCTCTACAAGAAACCCATAGGCTTCACCAAATTTGTGAAGCTGTGTCAATACACTGCCTAAATTGCCATAAAGTTCAGCTTTCAAATAATCATCATTGATGCTGGGTAATATTTCCTGACCTTTAAAATAAAGATCATAAGCTAAATTGTATTCTCCTCTTTTTTCATAGAGTTCTCCTAAATTGTTATAAGATCTGAGTAATCCTTCCATGAAGTTCATTTCTTTTGATTTATTAACGGCTGATTCATAGTATTCTATAGCTTTTGTCCAGTTGCCAATCTTGAAATAAAGCGCACCAAGATTATTTAAACTGGCGATGATATTTTTAAACAAGCCAAAGTTGATTGCAGTCTCTAATGACTTTTCATAAGCTTCAATCGCTTTGTCAAATTCACCATTATCCATATAAGTGACACCAATGTTGTTATAACAATTACTGATATTATAGCGCTCAGAGAGTAATTTCTGGATCACAAGCGCTTCATTGAAATAATACAAAGACTTTTTATAATCACCCTGATCATCAGCGAGTCCACCGAGGTTATTGTAGCAAACCGCAATACCTTCAAGGTTGTAATGTTGCTTTTCCAGTTCTAAACTGGCAAGGTAAAGACGTTCTGTGACATCCCATTCACCCTGGAACATTTTCAATACACCGATATTATTGTATATTGCAGCTAAACCATAGGTGTTGTTAACGGTTTTATAAAGAGATTCAGCTTCTTTAAAAGAGATTTCTGCTTTTTCCCAGAGATTTGAGAAATAGAAGATCTTTCCCTTTACTTTTTTGGTTTCAGCCTGAATGGAGTAGCGCTCAAACTTTTTATCAATCATTACCGAGCATTCAGCTGCTTTATCTACGGCTTCCAATGCTGAATTAAAGTCCTCTTGTTCTGTATGTATCTCTGCTTTTAAAAGTTCAATCTTTGCTTGCCAGACAGGGTCATAAGTATCACTGTTGTATGTTTTGATGATTTCTAAAGCAAAGTTGAATGAGTTTAATTCATGTAGAGTTTTTGACAGCAAATAGACAATCTCTTCCATAGATAATTGCTGTGAAGCGCATAATCTCAGAGCTTGTCTGAAAGTATCTGCTGCAAATTCAAGTTTCTTTAGTTTCAGATAAATGATACCAATTTCTTTTAGTGATTGTACCTGATCAATAATTTGGTCCTGATGATCTAATACAAATTGATAGATTTCTAACAAGGCATGATGATCATTAATTTGTTTTAAATAGACGATCATATCTTCAAAAGATTCTGGGATATATTCATTTTTGAGCATTAAATACTTACTTAAACTAAATTCATCATTGGGATGCTCTTGATAATACTCAATTACATTTTGAATATATTTTTTTCTTTTTTCTATGTCAAGTTGCTTAAAATATTCATCAAAGAAGCTGACTTTTCTTATATAATAGCTTTCATTGATCAATCCAATATAATGATCCGTGTACAATTTGTTGAGCATTTTCTCTGTCTTGCTCTCTTTACTTTTCATCAGAGAGTTTATACTGTTTAACTCTCCCTTTCTGTCAAAAAGCCATACATAGATCATGCATTCAAGTTCACTCTCCTCAAGCGAGTTTAAGCGTTCGATTACCAGTGATTCAACATTGGAAACTCTGCTGATCTGCTTTTGGAATTCAAATTTTGAGTTTTTCTCTTCATTATAAGAATTGCTGATGACATTCTCAATTAAAAATACATTTCCGCCGGTGATATTTTCGATGATTTCAGCTTCGGACTGGAAAGTTTTCTTTTCTCCAGGAAAGATATCGGTGAGTATCTGCTGTATATCTCTTGCTTTGATATATTGCAATGTTTTCTTTTTACTAAAAGGAAAGAGCTCAACGGAACTAAATGTAATAATATGGATTTTCTTGTCTGCAGCATATTGAACCAGGTATTGGATGAAATCGATGGTGTACTGATCAAGTAAATCTGCATTGTCAATTAATAAGACAGTCGGTTTTAATAAATCCTTCTGGATTAAGATATCTGATAAGTAAAAAAAGAAGTCGTATTTACTGTTTGTCTCATAATCCCATGCGCTTCGGATATCTCTGTAAAAGTCTTCTTCAGCGATTTTACTGACTAAGCGGATGAGATCTCGAATCTGATTGAATGCAAAATAACGGGGAATAAACTTCTGATGAATGATATTCTTTGATAATAAAACCTGTGATAGTTTTTTAAAAAGATAGGATTTGCCTGTTCCAGAAGGGCCAACGATTTCGATTAACTGACTGTTATTGTGCTCTAAATCTTTTAGGATTTCATCACTGATATCTGTCTTGCTTGCAAGAAGCTGAGTTAACACCTTATCAAGAGTATCTTTCATCTTAACTCCCCAATCATTCTTAGTGTAATACAAAAAATTATTAATCATTTTGTCAACAAAGTTTTTAATTGTAATTTAAATTAACACTTGACTGTGATATTTAAGTTACAGTATGTCCGTAAATCCTTAATTGTAAACTAAATTACCTTGTTCAAGGTCATTATTATTATTGATCTTTATTACTCTGCATCCGATCGGTTTAATGATCGCTGAAAATCTAATGATCATTTTAGTCGTCAATTTTTAGACAAAGTGTCTTTTTAATTGACAAAACAAATTATTTCTAATGTTTTGATTGTTATAAGGACTCATAATGATGAAAGAAATTAAGAAAATTCTCATAATTCGCTTCAGTTCATTAGGTGATATTATTCTAACAGAGCCGATTCCTCGTCTTCTGAAAGAAAAGTATCCAGATGCCGAAATACATTATCTCACGAAACCCGGATTTGCTCCTCTCTTAAAACACTTTGAAAGTGTGGGTCATGTGCATCTTTGGCAAAATAAGTGGGAGTTGATCCAAAAGTTGAGATCTTTGTCCTTCGATCTGATCATTGATTTACATGATAAATTCAACTCCTGGATCGTCAAAAGACTACTTTTTAAAAGAAATACAATCACCTATCAGAAAAAGCATCTTTTAAGATCATTAATTGTCAGAAAGCTCAGCCGTGATACAATCAATTCAACTCTTAATCTGTATTTTTCAGTTTTTAAAAAGATTGATCCGCAATTGTATGAATACGCTGATTATACACGAAAAATACCTGAACTGTTTTTCCCTCATATAGATATCAAAAATCCAAAGCTTGAAGAAATCTATGATGTCTTCAATAATTATCAGATCAACCCAGGCAAAACATTGATCGGTATCTTTCCTGGCGCAAGTTACAATACAAAACAATATTCGGTCAACTCTCTCGCATCGTTTATCAATCGTATCCCCGCATCATGGAATTGTCAATTTATCATTCTGGGTTCTTATGAGGAGAAATCACTGGCACTTGCATTGAGAAATGCCTGTGAGATCAAACCAGTTGATCTCTGCGGTAAGTTTAATCTGGATGATTTAATTGTTTTCTGCTCTCATCTAAAAGGAGTCATATCCAACGATAGTGGTCCAATGCATATTGCTGCAGCTTTGAAAAAACCACAGATGGCGATATTTGGTGCGACCCATACACGACTGGGATTTAAACCTTTAAATAGAAAAGCGAGAATACTGGAGTCGAATGTGAAGTGTCAACCCTGTTCACTTCACGGATCGGCGTCTTGTCCAAAATCTCATTTCAAATGCATGAAGTTAATTAGCCCATCTGAACTCTATACTCAATTCAAACTGATGCTGGAAAAAGACATCCTTCAGCTTGACTGATCTGTTCAAATGGGCTAATTTATAAATTAACTTTTACTTATGATTTAGGGGTAAAGATCTTTTCAAGGGCAATAATCAGTAGATAGAAGATGAGCATAAAAATAAAAATGCCCAGCATTCCTTGACCCATGATGCCCAATGCCTGATAAAACACTTCAAAAGATTCACTTGAAAATGCGCTGTTTGCTGTATTCATTTTTTGCTCCTATCCGACAAATGCAAGGATTAAACCGCCAGCGATGACAGATCCGATTTGACCTGCGACATTAGCGGAAGTGGCTGACATGAGTAAGAAATTTTGAGGATCTTCTTTTTGTCCCATTTTTTGAATCACTCGGGCAGACATTGGAAATGCAGAAATACCTGCCGCACCAACCATCGGATTGACTTTATTTTTGAGGAAGAGGTTAAGCATCTTGGCAAACATAACGCCACCTGCTGTGTCAAAGACAAAAGCAAAAAGACCTAATCCTAATATAATCATGGTTTCAATTTGTAAGAATTTATCTGCTGTCATAGTGGATGCAATCGTTAAACCCAGCAAAATCGTAACCAGATTAGCTAATTCATTTTGAGCAGATTTGGATAAGCGTTCCAAAACACCACATTCTCTGATAAGATTACCAAACATTAAAAAGCCTACTAAAGAAACGGATGAAGGTGCAATCAAGCCCGCAATCACCGTAATTAAAATAGGGAAGAGGATTTTTACTGTCTTAGAAACATCATTGCTGTGTGATTTCATGCGGATTCTTCGTTCTTCTTTGCTGGTGAGCAATTTGATCACAGGTGGTTGAATAATTGGGACTAATGCCATATAGGAGTAGGCTGCCACAGAAATAGGACCTAAAAGATCTGGTGCAAAACGAGATGCAACATAGATTGAGGTCGGACCATCAGCTGCACCAATAATACCTATCGATGCCGCTTGTTTTAAGCTAAAACCAAATAAGCTCGCTGCACTCATCGTGAAGAAGATACCAAACTGAGCTGCTGCTCCAAACAAGAGCATAAATGGGTTTTTTAGTAAAACAGAGAAATCAATCATTGCACCAATGGCAATGAAAATTAAAAGAGGGAAAAGCTCATTGGCGATCCCTGCTTCAAATAATATGCTCAACACACCATGTTCACCTATTGCAGATGAAAATGGGATATTTGCCAGTATAGTGCCAAAACCTATCGGTAATAACAGTGCAGGTTCATAATCTTTTTTGATTGCTAAATAGATGAGTATGCCTGCAAAGATTAACATCGTGATTTGTCCGATACTAATATTTGTGATTCCAACCATTAATTGTTCCATATAATCCCTTTTAACTACTTTTTTAAGACAGAATATTTTCTTTTACTCATTTGTGTAAAGAAAAATCTTAAAAATAAAAAGAATAACTGTTGATTTTCCTCTAATAATATAGTATATTCTAAAAAAAGGAGGACAGATGAAAAGTTTAACGAGTTTAAAAGTGCTTATGGCAATGTGTTGCCTAACTTTTGTATTTACGTTACTTTCAGCTCAGGAAAAAGTGGTTTTAGCCACTCTTGAATGGGAACCTTACATTGGGAAATCCTTGCCTAATGAAGGATACGTGGCAGAAATTGTCCGTGAAGCATTCAAAAGAGAAGGCTATTCCATTGAAATTCAATACTATCCATGGGCAAGAACGGTGGAAATGGCAAAAAAAGGTCAGGTTGATGGATATCTCCCTGAATACTATGCTAAAGAAGTTGAAGAATATGCTTCATTCTCACAAGGCTTCCCTGGTGGTCCTGTCGTCTTTTTCAAAAGAAAAGCAGATAAGATCACCTATACAAAATATGAAGATCTCAAGAACTATAATATTGGCGTGGTTAGAGAATATGTGAATGAAGAGAAATTTGACGCTGCGACGTATCTAAAAAAAGATGAAGCGGTCGATGATGCAACAAATGTCAATAAACTGCTCAATAAACGCCTGGATCTCTTTGTGGCTGACAAATTTGTTGGATTGCACCTCCTAAAAAAATCATTTGCCAATCGAGCCCATGAAGTGGACTTCATTGAAAAACCTCTGATCAATCATAAACTCTATGTGGCATTCTCTAATAAAGGCAAAAATCAGGCAAAATATCAGGCAGCCTTCAATGCTGGTCTTGAGAAAATTACTAAAGACGGAACCGTTGCTAAGATCTTAAAGAAACATGGGTTTTAGTTAAGATATTCTTTCTCAGTATTCAAACTCCAGACTTAGGTCTGGAGTTTTTTTTGTCTTAATTTCAACATGTACATTGATACACTAATAAGAAATCTGATATAGTAATGAGCATTTAGATAAGACACTATATTGCAAAGTAATAGCTCACTTACAGTCTTCTTGCCTCTAAGGTCTATCCTGTAGAAAAGTAATAGATAGAATGGTAAATTATTTGTTATTGTCTTATCAAAATTTGGTTTAGCAATTTTAACATTGACAGAATAATAGAGACTTGTAAATTTTGAAAATAATGTTGAATATGAACAAAGGAGAAAATATGAAGATAATAATTATTTTTTTTATTCTTATCTGTATGTTAAATTTGTGTGCTGAATATAATCCGAAATATTTAGATCTGAATCAGGCAGTAAACACCTTGATTCCTCATCAAAAATTATTGAAAACAATCTCAGCAAAAGGAACAATCATTGACTTTCATCTGGCGGATCAAACCGGTGAGCTTGTGATCGTAGAAGAACTGGGAAATGACTTCTTTTTGAAGTTATATTCAAAGAATGCAGAACTCTTATGGGAAAAGAAACTCAAAGCATCGAAATATTCCACAAGTACTTATATTTCTGACGATGCATCAGTTATATTACTTAACAGACAAAATCTGAGCGGAGAGAAAATCTGGATCAGCACATACAATAAAAAGGGTGAATTACTGGGTGAACAAAACAATACGAATTATACATTAGAATTGTCTGGTTCTGGTAATCTGGCATTTGTTAAGAGTTATGGAATTCCATATTATGATTTTGATTCCTTGTATCGTGTAAAAAATGTAGTACTATTTGATAAATATCTGAAACCTATTGCTCCTAATGGCTTTATCGAAGATGAGTCGATCATCTCTTGTCGTGTGTTATCAGATTCAGTCATTGTATGTTTAAGGCAATATCCTCTTGAAGATGGTAGTTTTTTTCTTGGCCCAATTAATAAAAAGGGAAAACAGGTCATTGAGTTGTATTCACTAAAAAACAATAGTATGGAGCTTTTACAAGAATTGTATAATAGCTTTCAGGAATATGATATGATCAGTTGGCAATATTCACAAGAATCTTTAACTCAAATAGGAGATGTTATAGTCTATCCCGTTATCTATCCTGAAGAAAGCTATCTGTTTGATTTAAAGAGTAAGAAACTGACTCGATATGATGAGTTTATCAGTATTTCTTCTAAATCTGAGTTATTGTTTCTTAATAGTGACGCTTCTGATAATAGATCTATATCAAAAGAAAACCCTGATAAATCTGTAACTTTACTCATGGAACCTGATATTTTATATAAGCATAAACGTATTGATTTTGTGAATCATAATATTGTTTATCAGACAGACAAGGTATCTAGAAATAACGAATTAGAAGTTGTAATAACTGATAAATATGGTAAACTGATTGTCCTTCCTGATTACAAATACTATTATTTGGATGATGAGCACAGTTATTTTATCTCCCGTAAAGAAATAAAGTATTATGGGAGAAGAAAATGAAAAAAATCATCATGATAATATTTATATTTAGTGCAATCTTTAATTTGTGTGCTGAATACAATCCGAAATATATAGATCTGAATCAGGCAGTAAACACCTTGATTCCTCATCAAAAACTCTTGAAAACAATCTCAGCAAAAGGAACGATCATTGACTTTCATCTGGCTGATCAAACCGGTGAGCTTGTGATCGTAGAAGAACTGGGAGCTGACTTCTTTTTGAAATTATATTCAAAGAATGCAGAACTCTTATGGGAGAAAAGGCTCAAAGCTTCAAATTATGCAACATGGGTATTTATAGCTGATGATGCCTCAGTTATCTTACTCACTAGAAAAAATTATGATAATAATGAAAAAAATTGGATTAGTACATTTAACAATAAGGGTGAGTTACTGGGTGAACTAAACAATACGAATTTTTTATTAGAATTATCTGGTTCAGGAAATCTGGCATTTGTTAAGAGTTATGGAATTCCATATTATGATTTTGATTCCTTGTATCGTGTAAAAAATGTAGTACTATTTGATAAATATCTGAAACCTATTGCTCCTAATGGCTTTATCGAAGATGAGTCGATCATCTCTTGTCGAGTGTTATCTGATTCAGTCGTTGTATGTTTAAGACAATATCCTTTTGAAGATGGTAGTTTTGTTCTTGGTCCAATTATGAATGAGGGAAAACAAATCATTGAACTGTATTCACTAAAAACTAATAAAATGGAGCTTTTGAAAGCATTGTATAATAGCTACCAGAAGTATGATATGATCAGTTGGCAATATTCACTAGCTCCAATTTATCAGTTAAATGATCAGATTATTTATCCAGAAAAAGGAGAAGTTTTTGATGCTAGTGGAAAATTAACTATTCAATATAATGAGTTCATAAGTCATTCATCAAATAAAGATATATATCTTTTAAAAAGAGAGAAAGAAAAAGATTGGTCAATCTCAAGATTAAATCAAGATAATTCAAAATCAAAACTAAAATCGATAGAATATGCAAATTATTGTAGTAAAATTGATTTTATAAACAATTGTATTGTCTATCAGGAGGATAAAATTCATCGTGATTTTGATTTAGAAATGATAGCAACCGATTTTCTTGGAAAGCATGTTATCCTTCCTGATTACAAATACTATTATTTGGATGACGAACACAGCTATTTTATCTCCCGTAAAGAAATAAAGTATTATGGGAGTGGAAAATGAAAAGAATCATTATGATAATATTTATATTTAGTGCAATCTTTAATTTGTGTGCTGAATACAATCCAAAATATATAGATCTGAATCAGGCAGTAAACACCTTTATTCCTCATCAAAAATTATTGAAAACAATCTCAGTAAAAGGAACGATCATTGACTTTCATCTGGCGGATCAAACCGGCGAGCTTGTGATCGTTGAAGAACTGGGAAATGACTTCTTTTTGAAGTTATATTCAAAGAATGCAGAACTCTTATGGGAAAAGAAACTCAAAGCATCGAAATATTCCACAAGTACTTATATTTCTGACGATGCATCAGTTATATTACTTAACAGACAAAATCTGAGCGGAGAGAAAATCTGGATCAGCACATACAATAAAAAGGGTGAATTACTGGGTGAACTAAACAATACGAATTATACATTAGAATTGTCTGGCTCTGGTAATCTGGCTTTTGTTAAGAGTTATGGAATCCCTTATTATGACTTTCCTGCCGATTTTCGTGTAAAAAATGCAATTCTATTCGATAAATATCTGAAACCTATTGCTCCTAATGGCTTTATCGAAGATGAGTCGATCATCTCTTGTCGAGTGTTATCTGATTCAGTCGTTGTATGTTTAAGGCAATATCCTCTTGAAGATGGTACTTTTGTACTTGGTCGAATTTATGAATTGGGTAAACAAGTTATTGAGCTGTATTCACTAAAAAACAATAATATGGAGCTTTTGCAAGAATTGTATAATAGCTATCAGGAATATGATATGATCAGTTGGCAATATTCTCAAGAGTCATTAACTCAAATAGGTGATGTTATTGTCTATCCAGTTATCTATCCTGAAGAAAGCTATCTGTTTGATTTAAAGAGTAAGAAACTGACTCGATATGATGAGTTTATCAGTATTTCTTCTAAATCTGAGTTATTTTTTTTTAAAAGTGATGATTCAAATAATAGATCTATATCAAAAGAAAACCCTGATAAATCAATATCAATGCTGTTGAAACCAGAAATCCTATCTAAACACAAACATATAGATTTTGTGAATCATAATATTGTTTATCAGAAGGATAAGATATTTAGAAATAACGAATTAGATGTGATAATAACAAATAAAGATGGCAAACTGATAATCCTTCCTGACTACAAATACTATTTTTTAGATGATGAACACAGCTATTTTATCTCCCGTAATGAAATAAAGTATTATGGGAGAGAAGAATAATAAAAACAGATGATTATCTGATACAAAAATAAACAGAAAGCATTAAAATGTAATATATAAAGATAAGATCTGTCATTCAAAAATTTAAATTATTCTCTTGACAAAAAAAGTCTCTGAGCATAATTGAAAACGATTGAGAAACACTGGCTCAAAGAGTCAGTTTTTTTTGTAATCAGATTTGTGACCACTGTCGAAGAAAGCAGTGGTTTAATTGTATAATTGGAGAGTGATATGATTGAGAAAATCGAACCGATCGTCAAGACGGCATGTGCCAATAATGGCGTCGGTTTATATGATATAGAACTGAAGACCGCTGCAAAAGGGCAGATCATTTGTATCTTTATCAGTAAGATTGGCGGAGTGACTGTGGACGATTGTACGAAAGTCAATCGAGAAGTCAGCGCTTTCTTTGAAGAAAATGAGCCATTTGCAGATAAATATTTTTTGGAAGTATCTTCTCCCGGGCTGGAAAGAAATTTAAAGTTTAAAAAACACTATATGAGTGCGATCAACGAGATCGTAAAAATCTCTTATTTTGCCGATGGAAAGAGTACAGCAATAGAAGGTACCCTGGCAGAAGTAAATCAGGATGATGTGGCTGTCAATGTCAATGAAGAAGTGATTCATATCCCATTTACTTCTATTAAAAAAGCAAGAACCGTTTATCATTTTGGAAAAAAGGAGAAGTCATGAGCTCAAATCTCTTAGGAATTATTACAGAATTAGCAAAGGTCAGACAACTTGACCAATCTCGGCTTCGCGAAGTTATTGTTGAAAGTTTAAAAAATGCTATTTCAAAGAAACTGAAACCTGAAAATGAACTTGAAATCGTAGCGGATTACAATTCAAACTATTTGGGTGTGAAGTTTAAAAAATATGTTGTTGAAAAAGATGAAGCATTAGGTCAAATATCTATTCAGGATGCACAGGATATCGATCCTGAAGCAAAAATTGGCGATTTGCTCCTTGTGGAATTGCCTGTGAATGCTTTAGAACCAAAGTTAATCAAGATTGCTCGTGAAGAAATTGCTGTGAAAATTAAAAGGCTTGAAGAAGAACGAAAAATGTTTGATTATGAAAAACAGAAGAATCAAATCGTTTACGGAAAAGTCAAAAAAATAGACTATAATGGTTATAAAGTTGATATCAATTTTGCTGAAGCTTTATTGCCGATCGAAGAACAAATTGAAGAAGAATACTATAAAGTTGGTGATTTTATTCGCGCTTATGTACTGAATGTCAGAAAAAAAGGCAGTGAACTGATCGTTATTCTTTCTCGTGCGCATCCTGAGTTTGTGAAAAGACTTTTGGAAATTGAAGTGCCTGAGATTGCATCCAATGATATCGAAGTAAAGAAGATAATCAGAGAACCTGGTATTCGTACCAAAGTAGCAGTTCATTCCAAAAATAAAAATCTCGATGCTGTGGGTTGCTGTTTGGGACCAAAAGGTATTCGTGTCGAACAGATTAAAAAAGAACTTCATGGCGAAGCGATTGATATTCTTGAGTGGAGCGAAGATCCTGAAAAGATGATTGCCAACGCCATTGGTCCTGAATTAATCGAAAAGGTATATATTACAGAAAAAGGCAAATTTGCCCGTATTATCGTTACAGAAGAAAACAAAAATCTCGCTATAGGTCGTATGGGTAAAAATGTCCGTCTGGCAGCAAAATTAACTGATTACAAACTTGATATTTATACTCATGAAGAATTTGAAGAAAAGATCGCAGAAGAAAGACGAATCACCAGTCATGTCAGTGAACTTGATGGTGTATCAGCAAAGATCGCAGATGTATTGAAAGAACATGGATATACTTCTGTTCAGGATATCTATACTGCTTCAGCTCAAGAACTTTGCAATATCGAAGGTATTGGACAAAAAGTGGTAGAAAAGATTAAAGAGGCAGCAAAACATTTCTAATGACAAATCATTCATCAAATGCAAATCACACGGCAATGCGACGCTGTGTGATTTGCAAAAATAAAAAGGACAAAGAATCATTGTTTCGTATTGTTTTTGTAAATAATCAAATAATTATTGACTTAAATGCAAGTATAAAATCTTATGGTTATTATATATGCGGATTAGACAATTGTTTAAAGAAAATGATGGTATGGAAAAATAAGAAAAAAATAAAAGGCTTTAAGGTCTAAGGAATTTAATAATAGATGATTAAAAAAGATAAAGGATTAAAAAGAAACCCTGAGGATGATCAAAAAATCATTACTCTTCTTCAGTTTGCACATAAAGCTGGCAAACTGATTTCAGGTAATGATGCTGTATTGCGTCATGCGCGAACAGGTAAAGTAAAATTGATTATTTTAATGGAAGATCTTTCTTTTCAATCCAGAAAAAAGATATTATATTTGAATCAATCTTTGAATATACCCGTGTCTGTATGGGGATCAAAAAAAGATACCATGCAGTTTGCACCCAAAGAATCGGGTATTTTGGCGATTACAGATGTGAATTTTGCCAAGGGCTTGTTAAAATATCTGGCTTATAATGAAGTGGAGGAATAGTTTGGCTTTAAGAGTATGTGATTTTGCGAAAGAATTAAAAATATCATCATCCGCTCTAATGAAACATTTAAGTGATTTAGGTGTCGAAGTAAGACATCATATGAATTATCTTGATGATGAAGTAATGGACAAAATTCGGAATAAATTCAGATCCGAAGCAGAAAACTTAAAACGAATTGATCTTGAAAGAAAAAGAATTCAAGATCAACTGAGAGAATCAAAACAAGAGTCCATTCATACAATTAAACAAAAAAATGAAAGTCCTCAGCAGGTGGTGGAAAATCCATTTGTAAAACCTGCACAGGCTGATATTGAAAAACCTCAAACCCAAGATTCTGAAAAAGATAACACAAGAGTTAGAAAAGAAGAATTTACAGAACCAAGAACTCCATCTCAAGACAATCGCCAGTCGAATTATCGTGGCAATGATTTCCGTCCACCAAGAGAAGGCTATAATCAGGACAATCGCCAGTCGAATTATCGTGGCAATGATTCCCGTCCACCAAGAGAGGGTTACAATCAGGACAATCGCCAATCGAACTATCGTGGCAATGATTCCCGTCCACCAAGAGAAGGCTATAATCAGGACAATCGCCAGTCGAATTATCGTGGCAATGATTCCCGTCCACCAAGAGAGGGTTACAATCAGGACAATCGCCAATCGAACTATCGTGGCAATGATTCCCGTCCACCAAGAGAAGGCTATAATCAGGACAATCGCCAGTCGAATTATCGTGGCAATGATTCCCGTCCACCAAGAGAAGGTTACAATCAGGACAACCGCCAATCAAATTATCGTGGCAATGATTCCCGTCCACCAAGAGAAGGATACAATCAGGACAACCGCCAGTCGAATTATCGTGGCAATGATTCCCGTCCACCAAGAGAAGGCTACAATCAGGACAATCGCCAATCGAATTATCGTGGCAATAATGATTCTCGCCCACCAAGAGGAAATGCTCCTTATGATAAAGGTAAATCAGATTTCCAACGCAGACCAGCTCCTGCTGGCTCAGTTAAACCTACATTTGACAAAGTCCTTCCCGTCAAAGCGACTGATGAATTAAAACAGGAGGTTCGCGTTTTTGGTAAAACCAAGAAAGTGACTATTGATGATTTAGGTGATAAGAGCAAGCATCTTCAGGCAAAATTAAAAAATACCAAGAAGAAAAAAGGCGTTGCGGCTCCTATAGAAATTGATGAAGTAGCAATCGAAAAGAATATCAAGATTGCACTTGCAGGAAATAAAAAGAAAAAGAAATATAAAAAAGAAGAGAAGAAATCCAATATTTTAGATGGAGATGCTGTAATTTCAATCAGTGAATTTACCTCTGTTTCTGAATTAGCAAAAATTATGGATAGAAGTCCTTCTGAAATTATCACCAAGTTTTTCCAGATGGGAAAAATGGTGAGTATCAACCAGCGTTTGGATCGAGAATCACTCGAATTGATCTGTGATGAGTTTAATTTTGATGTGCAGTTCGAAGATGAATACGGCTCTGATTTGATCGAAGATGTGGATACTGATGAAATTGAATACGAAGAATACTCAAGACCTCCAGTTGTGACAATTATGGGTCATGTGGATCACGGTAAAACCTCAATCCTTGATTATATCCGAAAAACTAAAGTGGTTGCTGGAGAATCTGGCGGTATCACACAACATATCGGTGCTTATCAGGTCAGTTATAGAGATCATAAAATTACATTCCTCGATACACCTGGTCACGAAGCATTTACAGCTATGCGTGCCCGTGGTGCAAATATTACTGACGTAGCGATTATTGTCGTTGCAGCTAATGATGGTGTAAAACCTCAAACAATTGAGGCGATTGACCATGCGCGCGCTGCTGGTGTTACAATGATCATTGCGATCAATAAAATCGACTTGCATGAAGCCAATATTGATCGTACGATTGCCAATATGTTGGAACAAAATGTCTATCTTGAAGGTTGGGGCGGTGATGTTCTTTGGGCAAAAACGTCCGCAGCGACAGGTGAAGGCATGGATGAACTACTTGAGTTGATTCTGCTTGCTTGTGAAATGAAAGAATTAAAAGCGAAATACAATGTGCCAGGTAAAGGTGTTGTGATTGAAGCGCGTAAAGATCCAAGAATGGGATCAATGTCCACAATCCTCTTGCAGGAAGGTTCACTGAAAAAAGGCGATAATATTGTCTGTGGCGCAACTTATGGTCATGTGAGACGTATGGAAAATGAACGCGGTCAGGAAATTACTCAGATCGGACCATCTGATATCTGTGTCCTCTATGGTTTAGGTGATGTGCCTAAAGCAGGTGACATTATCAATCAGGTCAGCAATGAGAAAATTGCACGACAGATCAGTACCGAAAGATTATTGATCCGTCAGGAAAGAGAGAAATATCAAACAACAACCAACCTGACAAACCTGTTTTCAAAGATTAAAGAAAATGAAATGTCTGAACTTCGTTTGATCATCAAAGCGGATACAGATGGCTCAGTAGAAGCGATCTGCGATGCTTTACAAAAATTATCTAATGAAGAAGTTATGGTCAATGTGATTCGCAAATCAGTCGGTGGTATCATGGAAGCTGATGTCAACCTTGCTTCTGCGTCTGATGCAATTATCTTAGGTTTCCACGTCAGAGCAAATGCCAAAGCAAAAAAACTGGCAGAAGAATTATCTGTAGAAGTCAAACTTTACTCCATCATCTTTGATGCGATTGAAGATATCAAGTCTGCAATGTCAGGCATGCTTGCCCCAGAAATTCGCGAAAAATTCATTGGTCAGGTATTAGTGAAACAAACGTTCAAAATCAAAAAAGTGGGTACAGTGGCAGGTTGTTTTGTTGAAAAAGGATCTGCGATTAAGACAGGTTTGGCAAGAGTCTTCAGAGATGATGTAAAAATTCATGAAGGACGCATTGCAAGCTTAAAACATTTCGATCTTGAAGTGAATGAAATCAAAGCTGGTTCTGACTGTGGTATTACCCTCAAAGATTTTAATGATGTTAAAGAAAACGATATTATCGAAATCTATCTCAATGAAGAATTTAAAAGAGATATTTAGGAGTCAGGCATGAAAGGTATCCGTCTCGAAAGAATGAAAAAAGAATTGTTTAAACTGATCAGCTCAGCTTATGCCTTTTCAGTTTATGACGATCGTCTTCATTCTATTCGTATTACCGGGATTAAATTGTCCCCAGACCTACTGCTTCTAAAGATCACTTATGATTACTTCAATAGAAAAATTTCTAAGAAACAAATGCAGGAACTGATCGAAAAAAGTTCAGGCTTTATAAAAAAACAAATTGCAGGAGCAAAGATTATGAGAAGAATTCCTCAAATTAGCTTTCAGTATGACAGTACTGAAGAAAAAGCATCTCAACTCGATAAGGTATTTGCTGTTATTGAAGCGGAAAAAAGAAGAAATTCCTATGACGATGATGAATATGATGATGATGTAGATATCATTGATGGTGACGATTTTGATGACGACGAATATGATGATTTCGATAATGATGAATATGATGATTTCGATGATGACTTTGAAGATGAAATCATTGATGAAGAAGATGAAGATGACTTCTAATTCCTAATCTGAAAATGCAAAATTCTGTTATTGTTTTAAATATTTCAAGGGCGGCTCTCGGGTCGCCCATAAGCTTTTTGTCGTTTGGACACGGATAAGGATTACTATGATATTTAATAATTTAGATCAACTTCAATCTCAATTGATTCATTGGATAAAAACCTCCAACAAATGCGCCATTCTCACCCATAAAAACCCAGATGGTGATGGATTAGCTGCTGCTTTAGCCTTTAAACTGATCATCGAAAAGATTTTTAAGGCTCCGGCAGATATAATTTTAGAAAAAGATGCCCCTGATTTTCTTGATTTTCTTCAGGGAAGAATGCTTTCAACCGTCTGGGATGGCAAAACCTGCTATGATCATATCTTTGTACTTGATTGCCACGAAGCTTCACGCACCAATATTGACCCTCAAATCTTCACGCATGCGCAATGCGTCTTTTTTATGGATCATCATAAAAAAATTGAACAGGCAATTGATGAAAGATATCACTATTTTATTAAATCAGATGAAGTGTGCACAGGGATCATGATTCATAAATTATTCAAATCCCATTTATCCGCTTTTGATCAAGAGGCTCAGCATTATTATGCACAGGCGATTTATACCACCATTCTTAATGATACTGATAATTTCCTTAACAGTAATGTCAATGCGGAAACTTATCAGATATGTGCTGAACTCATGGAATATGGCTTAGTGCCAAACAATGTGATCATGGAATTCCTCTTGAGAAAGCCTGTAGAATATTATAAATTTATTGGGAAAGTACTTTCTACACTTGAAACACATTGCGATCGACAGGTCGTTTTCTCTCATTCCACACAGCAAATGCTGGAAAAATGCGGACTCAATAACGATGCTACATCAAAGATGATGAGATGGTTCAAAGGCATCGATGGCGCAAAAGTTCAGGTCTATTTTCAAGAATACACCCACGATGTTTATCGGATCAGCTTTCGCTCTGATGATGTTGATGTCAATGTGATTGCCCGTAAATTTAATGGGGGCGGTCACACCAAAGCATCAGGCTGTGAAATCTTGGGCGACCTGATCACTGTAAAAGCAATGGTTTTAAACGAACTGAAAGGGATTTTATCTTAATGATCTCTGGTTTTTTGCTGATTGATAAACCGATAGGCATTACTTCTTTTGATATTATCCGAAAACTCCGTCGAATTACAGGGATAAAGAAAATGGGGCATTCAGGCACTCTGGATCCCTTTGCCTCTGGTTTGATGATCATAGCGATCAATCAGGCAACCCGTACACTTAAATTTCTCGAAAAAGATTATAAATCCTATACGGCTAAAATGAAGTTTGGCGTCAAAACAAATACCGGTGATATTACAGGAAAAATCATTGAAAATTCTGATGATCATCTGAAACATCTCAGTTTGACAGCTCTCTTGATCGATGAGATAACACAATGGGTCATCAACCTTAAAACACAGACTCCTCCCATTTTTTCTGCGATAAAAGTGAATGGGAAAAAAGCATACGAACTGGCTCGCAATGACATCAGCCCCGATATGAAAGAAAGACCTATGGACGTGAAACACTTTTCTGTTCTTGATTTCACAGAAGATTCCCTGACCTATCAATGCACGGTTTCAGCGGGGACCTACATCAGAACCCTAACTGAGCAGATCGCCCAACAGCTGGGAATCCTTGCTTGCACTGAATCGCTGGTGCGTACTGCGATTGAAGACTTATCTTTAAATCAGTCGGTGCCACTTGAATCATTGACTGAAGATAACTGGCAGAATTATCTCCTTTCTTATCAGCAGATGTTTCACTCTTTGAAAACGATCACAATTCAACCTGAACAAGAAAAATCCTATCTCAATGGAATGACCCTGATCTGTCCTCACTTATCCTCTGAGATAATTGATCAGGAAACAGTGATTGTCATTTCTCAGCAAAATCAATGTTTAGGTTTTTCACAAATTACAAATACACAATTAAAACCTTTGGTGATATTTAACCATGAATAATATAAAAAATGCAGTCATTTCGATTGGTACTTTTGATGGTGTTCATCTTGGGCATCAGTTTTTGCTCAATTATATGGCAAAAATGGCTCAGGAATACAAAAAAAAGAGTATTGTGATCACATACTTAAGACATCCGATTGAGACTGTTCACGAGCATATTTACCCCTATCTGATTACAGACTTTAAAATTCGCGAACGTCTGATTAAAAAAACAGGGATTGATGATATCTTCTATATTGATTTTACCCCTCAGTTTGCAAGTATGAGCGCTGAAACCTTTCTATCTGATTATCTTATTCCCACTTTTGAACCTCAAGCGATTATTACGGGTTATGACACGCATTTCGGTAAAGATCGTAAAGGTGATTATGAATTGCTGGAACGACTGAAGCATCGCTATCATTTTGATGTTTATAAAACTGAACCCTATATGATCCAAAATAATCTGATTGTCAGCTCAAGTCTGATCAGAGATTTTATTCGAAATGGAATGATCGAACTGGCAAATAAGTATTTAGGTCATTACTACACGATCTGCGGGCATGTTGCTCATGGGAAAAAAATTGGGCGTTTGTTAGGTTATCCGACCATCAATCTCAAACCTGAGGATCCGCATAAATTGCTCCCAAAATCAGGTGTATATCTGTCTCTTTGCAAAAAGGAAGATCAGATCTTTTACAGCGTGACAAATATCGGAGTAAACCCTTCGGTCAAAGATGATCAGCAACTCTCTATTGAAAGTCATTTGATCGATTTTCAGGGTGATTTGTACACTCAAAGTATCGAACTCTTTTTGATTTCCAGAATACGAGATGAAAAAAAGTTTGATTCTAAATATGCTTTAATCAAGCAAATCGAAGAAGATATTTCTTATGCGCGAAATTACTTTGTAAACTTTTCTGAATGGAATAAAATAATTTAAAGGAATGAAAACTTATGAAAGAAGCGTTTAAAAATTCATTCACACAGTTAAGAGATACGATACAATCTCAACCTCATTTTTTGCTGATGACCTTTTTGTTAGGACTTTTTGGCTTTTGGAACGGGATGCAGTTTTTAGTTTATACTTCACATTTTTATACGCTGATGAGTGAATCTTCACTTAATATGTTTATGCTTGATCTGACAGGTAATTTTTACTCTTTCTTACCCAGTTCGATCTTCATTGTGGCAAGCTTACTGGTGTGCTATTGGTTTCTGCATATTCTGGCTGAGATTTTTCTCATTGATATCTTTAAACAAAAGCTCAAACTATCAGAAAAGTTCACCTTATTTTTCAACTTTTCGATTCCTTCTTTCTTTATCCTCTTATTTGTGCTTTTTTTGATCTTTACGCTCATTTTGCTGACGCTGATTGTTTACCTGTTTTTAGTTTCATTTGGCTTGGATTTCTCGGTAAAATTGCTGATGGTGCTGGTAAAATTCTTTAAAGTATTGATCTATTCATGTTTCTTGCTTTCTTTTGTTTTAAAAGATTTTGTCCTATATTTTCACTATTCAGGGCATTCATATATCAAATCTTTAAAATTGACTTATCAGTTGATCAAACAAAACTTTGTTGATTTTTTACAATACCTGATCATTAAATATATCTTTATTCTCGGTTCAATGATCGTACTCTTTTTACTGTTAAAACTCTTTGTCATGCCGATCAATCAGTTCTCATGGCTGGCAGAACTTTACCGAAATGTATATGAACTAAAAATGATGGGAATTTGGCAGGATTTCTTTATCAATAGTAAGCGGATACTAACAGCAGCTTCGATTTCTGTCATTCTGTTTTCTTTTTCAACCATGCTCCTGTATCCATTTAACCGCTTACTGATCTGGAATATGTTTAATTTCGATGTGATTACTTCTCAAGCAGAGAATGAAATTGAGACAAATCATCTGCCTGAAGAAGAAATGCTTGTGGAAAAAGAAGAAAGTAATGATGAAACAGAGGAATGATGAAAGTCTTTTTTTGTAAAGAATGCGGTTTTGAGTCCACAAAATGGTTAGGCAAATGCCCCACTTGTTCTGCCTGGAATAGTTTTACAGAAGCTGATCGGATCAGCAAATCGCCAAAAAAGAACAATCTCTCAATCGTTGAAAATACCTCAACGGCTCAAGCTTTGGATCAGATTCAGATTAATCTGGATCAAAATCGTATCGTGAGCGGTTTGTCGGAATTTGACGGCGTACTGGGTGGCGGAATTGTGCCCGGAATGGTCGCTTTAATCGGCGGTGAACCTGGTGTTGGTAAATCTACCATCATGTTGCAATTAGCAGGTATTCTGGCAAAAACGAAACGGATTCTCTATGTCTCAGGGGAAGAAAGCCTTGAACAGATCAAAATCAGAAGTAATCGGCTCGGAATTAACGACCCCAATATTCTCCTCCTTTGTCAAAACGATGTGGAATCCATTTATCAGGAAATAAAAAATGTAAAGCCTGATCTGGTGATTGTTGATTCTATTCAAGCTGTTTATCTCTCAAGTATCGATAATTTGCCAGGCTCTATTGCCCAGATCAAAGAAACTTCCAATCTCTTGACGCGCATTGCGAAAAAAGAAAATATTCCCTTTTTCCTGATCGGGCATGTCACAAAGGATGGTGCTGTGGCAGGTCCGAAAATCCTCGAACACATGGTCGATACTGTTCTCTATTTTGAAGGAGAACTGTCCCGACAGTTTAAACTGCTGAGGACTACAAAGAATCGTTTTGGTTCAACCAATGAAATCGGTTTATTTGAAATGACTGATAAAGGACTGAAACAGGTAGAAAACCCCTCTGAATTATTTATTATGAATCAGAATAATTATTCAGGAACTTCAATTTCCTGTGTGATTGAAGGATCACGAGCCTTTCTTATTGAAGCTCAAGCGCTTGTTTCGCCAACCAATTATGGAAATGCGCAAAGAGTTTCTGTGGGTTTTGATCAAAAAAGGCTGGCACTTCTGCTTGCCGTGATTGAAAAAAATCTCATGATCAGTATGAAAGAATTGGATATTTTTATCAACTTCTCTGGTGGGATTAAAGTCCCTGAACCCAGTGTTGATTTGGCAGTGGTTGCCTCAATTTTATCAAGTTTTAGGGATTTTCCTCTGAAAGAAAAAACATTGTTTATCGGCGAAGTGGGTCTTAATGGCGATATTCGGCCGGTTTCCCAAATGGAAAAAAGAATCAAAGAAGCTATTAAACTGGGATATAAGGAACTGTATTCCGCTTATGAGCCAACAAAGAAAGAAAAGCATATCAATTGCCATACCGTCAAAAGTATCAAAGAACTGGCAAGACAAATATTCGCATAAGGAGTTATCATGAAAGAATTTGAATGGATCAAAGAATTTAATGCAGCGGTCACTGTGTGCGATCGTGAGGGGATTGTAATTGCCATGAATGATAAAGCAGCAAAAACCTTTGAAAAATGGGGAGGACTCTCCTTAGTTGGAAAAAGCCTTTATGATTGTCATAATCCTCATTCCTGCGCAATGATCAGAGATATGATGGATCATAATAAAACAAATGCCTATACCATCGAAAAAAACGGTGTAAAGAAAATGATCTATCAAAGCCCTTGGTACACGGATAATTGCGTCGCTGGAATGGTCGAAATCTCAATCGAAATTCCATTTGAAATGCCTCATTTCGTCAGACAATAATCCGTATCATCGTACCGCAAGATAACAGGTGGCGAATAGTCCCGTTCTTCATGCATCCCTGCTTGTAGTCTTTGTAACGCAACCAACTTGGTTGTGATCTGTAACGCGAGCTACCAGCTTGCTAAACCTGCCGAATAACCTAAAAACATAGAATATAATCATTTAACACTTGTAGGGCTTTGCGAAACGAAGTGCCGTACATCCGAAAAACTTCCTGCTTTACTTAATTTTCTATCACGTAAAGCCATCTACCAGCTTACGGCAATGATCACTTAAGCAATTAAGCCCCGCAGGTGACGACATTATCCTTTATTAGAAAGAGAGAGGGCATTTGCCCTCTCATGTTATCTTAGTATTGTAAGTTTTTTAACTGAGATGCTTTGATCTCCTTTGTACAGTTTAGCCAGATAAACACCTGATGCTAAATTAAGATGCTTGAGATCGATGCTTGATTTGGCTTCTCCATTATTGCTTTTGACATTTAATGAATGAAGTAGTTGACCTTTGATATTGTGTATTCTGATCGAGTATGTTTCAGATTTCTTTTCAGGAGATTGAATATAAAAGGAGATATTTTTTTGCGAAGGATTGGGGTATGCTTTGAATATAATTGCAGGAGCAACAAAGTCTTCAGGGATAGTTGAGACATTGGGGTCTTGCTCATGATATGATGGCCTTCCTTTGATCAGGAAGATACGGCCATAAGGGCAATAACCGCCTTCTCCAGGTCCTCCAAAAGCGATATCATCATATCCGTCGCCATCAAAATCACCCATACAATTATAACCTGCATGTTGTTGCACTTGAGGAGACCAAATCAGATAATCGACTGTCCCGTTAATGCCACCCATTGATAACATCTGAACACCAT
>CAZNKI010000017.1:0-59693 GCA_964573665.1 uncultured Candidatus Cloacimonadota bacterium
GCTACCAAGATATCAGGACTAGCGTCCATAAACATTGAATATTTGAAATAGCTACCAAGATGTCAGAGCTAGCGCTCCTTGAATCTGAATATTTGTTATTGCTACGAAGATATCAACTCAATTTTAGCTATATATAACTTCTATAAGAATATACAAAACATTAAATATTATCGTAAGAAATATTTAAATGAACGATTGGTCAGAAATTATTTTAATTATTTTTCGCTATAGCTCACAAACACTTACAACATTTTTTAGAAAAAGACCTGATAGTTGATAGCAAAGTGGGAACCCTATATATATAGAGGGTTTAATTGTGAATTATGAATTGGATTTTCTGCAAGCAAGGATGCATGCAGAACGATAATCCTCTCTTTGATCTTTGACAGACGCATAGACGTGAATAAATGTAGGGGCAGGTTTTACGCCAACCAAAATTCGTTGTTCAAGCATCCCTGCTTGAACCTTTTCATTGTGCAATCTAACAGATTGCCCAATGCATTAAAAACAATGATGCAAGAAGTCCAATAGGAGATCCCACACTGCGTTCTGGATGACAGATTCGCGTGTTTGATTGATATGCCGGAGGGATTGTACCTGCTAGTTAACTGAACCTTTTTCGGATGTACCGCTCTGCGTTTGGCACATCCCTACAGATGTGAAAATGTCGTATTTTGTTCTGTCATAATCTATTGTGTGATGTTAGCGATTTTCTGAACAGCGTAGCTGTGACAGAATCCTAGCCCAGGGTGTAGCCCTGGGTGAATGATGCACATCAAATTAAAGCACCGTAGGTGCGCAAGAAGTTCTGTCACCCCCAAAGGGGCTATTTTAAATTTTTATCTTTAACCCAGGGCTGCACCCTGGGCTAGGATTCTTACGCTCCTATGGAGCGATGTACTTCTTGCATCAAAAAAAGATACAATTTTTCATGACCACCCTGTTTGCAAAGCTGCCACTCAGAGCGGAAGGATATTGAGTCGCGATAAATCGACGCCTCTACTAGATGATCAGCTGCTCGTATAAATCGATGTGTCGGAAGAATTTGAGATGGTCGTTAATTGCACCTTTTTCGGATGTACCGCTCTGCGTTTGGCACATCCCTACAAGTGTTAAGAGATTGAAATATATTATTTTAGTATATCGTGAATGATGATCTTTGTTCAAGCATTCCTGTTTGAGGTGAGCCGGCTCCATATCTAACTACAAGCGCCCATAATAATAAAAAAGGCAGACGCTAAGGTCTGCCTTAAAGATCAGAGATAAACTTATTTTTTTACTGGTCCAATTGGAAGTAAAGTTTTTCCATAGACTTCGTTAAGAATTTGTGCAAGGCAGGTATAAACAGCGAGTAAACCGCAAATAATACCTTCAAAACCAGCAATCATTTTAATGGTGTGATTGCCAGTAAAATCAGCGACAACTAAGAGGAAAAAGAGGATGACCAAAGTACCAAACACCCATTGGAGCGCTTTATTGAGTCTAAGCGTGCCAATCCACATTCCAAAGGTAAATATACCCCAAATCATCAAAAAGAAAGCCATTGTATAAGGATCTGTAGGTTCAGCGAGTCCCATTTTAGGCATCGTCCAGATGGCGACCAGAGAAATCCAGAAAAATCCATATCCAGTAAAAGCAGTAGTGCCAAAAGTATTATTTTTTTTCCATTCCATAATGCCCGCAATAACCTGAGCTAAACCACCCACAAATATCCCCATTGCCATAATCATAGAAGTTAACGGAATGATGCCAGCGTTTGCCAGATTTAAAAGAATAGTCGTCATTCCAAAGCCCAATAATCCTAATGGCGCTGGATTTGACGTGTTATCAACGATAGTTAGTTTTTCAACTGATTGCATGATTGTTCCTTATCTTATTATTTCAAAGCGACAAGACTAAAATCATTGCTATTTGTCAAGTGAATTATTTAAGCGGATTTACTCAAGGATAAGTTTAACTTCAAAGAGTGTGCCAAAGCTATTATCAATTCTTAATTCTGCGTCGATCTGCAAAGCCAATAGCCTGATCAGTTTTAAGCCAAAACCTTCAGAAGATTCATCTGCCAATTTATCTGAAGGTATGCCTGCTCCATCATCGCTGACCACAATATTCAAAGAGGAAGCATCCAAAGAAACATCAATGCAGATATTTCCATGATCTTTTTGATTGAAGGCGTATTTCATCGAGTTACTGATCATTTCATAGACCATAATACCGAGAGAGAAGAGAATTTTTGCTTCTACAGGAATATCCTGAATGTTTTTGTGAATTGAGACTTTATGCCGATCAGGGAAGGAATTGATCATCTCATCAATCAGAGGAGATAAATACTCACAAATCGAGATCTCTTTAAATCCTTTTGAGCGATACAGCTGATCGTATAATCGCATCATACTCTGTACACGATTTTTTGCATCTTCAAGTGCAGATTTAGCACTCACATCTTTTATATTAAGCGATTGTAAAGCTAGAAGACTGCTGATTGTACTCATATTATTTTTTACACGATGATGTACTTCCTTAAGCAATATTTCCTTTTCATTGAGTAAGGTTTTTATTTCCTGTTCTGCTTTTTTTCTTTCAGAAATATCTCTGGCAACTGTGACTACAACGCTTTTATTAAAAAAATATCCCGCAGAAGCACTCACTTCCTTTGGAAAGATTTCACCTGAACGGGTTATTCCCCAAAACTCAAAGATCTGGGGATCGCCATTGTATGCCTTTGAAATTACATCAGCCACCATATTTAAATCATTATATCCTGGCGCAGATAAAAATTCCGGTGTTTTCCCAATGAAATAATCTTCTGGATAATCATACTTTTTGATCACTGAATGATTCACAAAGAGAAATTCGGCTCTTTCATTTTGAATATAGATCATTTCTTCAACGCTGTTAATGACATTCTCATAAGAGATTTTTGAAATCAGGAGTTCTTTTTCAGCTTTCAATCGTTCAGCCATCTCATATTGGAGTTTTTCAGCCGTTAATTCTGCTTTTCTTTGAGCTTCAATTGAGTCTTGAATTAGATTCATCGCACTTAATCGTGCTATTTCGAGCGACTGGTTTGCTTTTTGAAGTTCTTTTGTTCGTTCGTAAATAATACTTTCAAGATTATTACTCAGTTCTGACAACTCTTTAGATTTTTGATCAATCATTTGATGGGTAATTGCATTTTTAAGAGCTAATGCAATAGGTGTGGCAATCAAATGAAAGACATCTTTGATTTCATCTGCGCGATCACATTCATGAATATCAAAGAGAACAATTGATCCGATCACTTCTGCAGAAGCAATTAAAGGAACTCTAATGATATTTTTAAAACCTTCTCGAAGTAAAATCACTTTTAACAGATGATTATGCTTGATATCTTCTATAAAAAGTGGAAATTCTTCTGAATGATGCAAGGGGCAAAAGTGATTCAACTCAATTTGCTTAAAGAAAATTTCTTTTCTCTGAGGGCAGACATTCATCAATTCGTGTTTTGAAATAGAATGATTGTGAGTAATAAGAATCACACATTTTGCTCCAGTCAGCTCACGTAGTTGTTCTGTGATCTTTTGACTCTGATCCTGAGGGTCAGTCGTGGATAACAAATGGGTAATAATCTCAACCACCATTAACTGAGAAGCTAAAGGGGGTTGATTATTGTAATCAGAAAAATCTGTCATTGCTTAAATCTGCCTTAATTGCAACATATTTTGTAAAAGCGTATCAAGGTTAACACTTAAAATTTGATAAGTTAAGCCTAAGTAATCAGAGCAATCTTTAATCATCGCCAACGGAATATCAAACATTCCTGTATCAATATATAATAAGTTTCGCCGTGTATCATTCATGAATTCTTTTGCCGTATTTTCATTTAACCCAAGTTCTTTCTGAAAGATCTCTTTCCAAAGAGAAGTCCATTCAGGTAGAAGAACAAAGGTCTCATTTTTCATTAATTTTTTATATTCAACATTTCCAAGCAGAAGCTCGATGCAATTATTCGCAGAGACTCTTTTGATCTGATACTTATCTTGTAAATCGATCATTCCTGGACTACAGTCTCCATAAACCAGAAAGATTTGATCATAATTCTTATAATTTTGCGAAATTGCAATTTCAACTTTTTCGTACAGAGTCATTGGATTCATGTGAAGCATCGAATCTAGAAAAAGTAAATCTCCTTCAATAAACTTTTGTCGAAACAAGTATGAGATTTCTTCTTTCAAGACTGCACAGCAGATCCATAAATCAGACATTGAGTCCGCCTTTCATCCCTTGATAATCAAAAGCGGCTTTGATCATAGCATGAATGTTTGTTTCTGGGGTATTCAGAGCAATATCTGCTCCCGAATTTGATAATATAAAAGGTCCTTGATCCTTATTACTTTCAATACATCTCAAGGACTGCTGATATATTTCTTTATCGGAGACCAAAGGAAAAGCAAAGTTATCAATATTTCCAATAATCAGCAATTGATTACCTACTATTTGCCTGGTTTCAGTGATGTTATCTTTTGAACTAAGCGCAATGCCTAAAAGATGAGGCAATTGAAGAACTAATTCCAAATTTTGTTGATATCTCGCTCCTGTTGAATGCATCACTAAAAAGGTATTTAAATCTTTAAAATAATCTACGATTACTGGGAAGAACTGATCGATTAACTGTCTGTGAGCAATTTCACTGCTTAAAAAAGCTTCTGTAATAATCAATGCCGTACTTCCTAATTGAACCAGTTTTCGACATAATGATTGATAAAACTCTTTTAAATTTTCAAGTATTTTATAAGCAAGGGTTTGATTAAAAAGCAAGGTATTCATCCACTCATCTAATCCCATTAATAAGATCGGAAAGCTTAAAGGACCTGGTAAAACGGAGAAAATTGGTGCCTGATTATTGAAAGTTTGGTGTAACAACTGAACTGATTTAAAGTAGTAAGGTAATCTTGCACTCTGCTCAAAATCAGGAAAAATAAGCTGGGAGAAATCCTCGGCTTTTTGAAGAGTAAAGTGAGTAATATTTGGGACCTGATCTTCAAAATATTTTATGTGACTATTAAAGGCTTCTGCAAAGATACTATAATCAAAAGGAGCAAAAACGGCATCAATAGCAAAAGTATCTGTGATTGCTTTCTGTGCCTTCAAATAAAGTTCTGGATCTTGATAGATCTTTTGAATGGGTTGATTTATCAAACGAGAGGCGTATGCTCCTAAAACGGCTAAAACTGGTACACGGTCAACTTCTTTCTGTTGCAGAGTATTCATAATTCGTTCAAAGGAATTCACATCTTCTCCCTTTTTTAATTTGCGATTTTTGATAAAAGATCCATAAGCATGGGGTCAACTGCAGATGCATTTTGAGCGGTACCATCAGCACCAACCAAATCAAGCAATTCTGGTTTCCAGTTAAACACAGCTCCCCCAACTGCCAACATAATTTTATTCTTATAACCTTTCTGATCTATCAAATGCCTCAATTTAAGAATATTCATTGCTGTGGTCTGCATCATGGCAGAGACTGCAATCAAATGTACATTTTCTTTAATCGCGGTATCCAGAAAAACTTCAGGCAAAACATCATTTCCCAGATCGATAATTTCCCACCCGCTTGCCTTTAAAAAGGAAGAAACGACTCTTCTTCCTAAACTGTGAAAATCATCCTCAATATTACCAATAATCAGTTTCCCTTTGGGTTTGATTAAATTCCCCTCTTTGGGAATACACTTCAAGAGGATATCTTCAGCGATTTTTGCCCCTACAAAGGTTTGAGCAAGAGAAACTTCACCTTTTCCCCACATCGTTCCCATTTGAACCAGTACTGGATCTAATATTTCTTCAATGATGATTTGATGTGGGATTTGCTCACTAATAGCCTTGTCTATTAAACTAGTAGCACTCCTTCTGTCAGAGTTTTGTATCATTTTTAACAATAATTGTACATAATCGTTAATAATCATTTATCCTCCAAACCAGATGATCTATCTATCTGACTTGAGAGCGTCTTTACATCAGATTTTTCCAGAAAGTCAAGATTGTAAGGTTCTGGCATATTCAATTTTTTCGATAGTTCATTGATCTGTAATTTAAGTTCGATCATTTTTAATTCACGGCCTGTCGCCGCCAGGTTAAATTTTAGTAGTTCTTCATTGGATTTTTTGAGTTGATTTTGCTGATCTAGAAGAAGCTTTTCTTTTTCTTTAGCTTCAGTAATATCTATACCTATAGAACATATTCCGTCAATATCACCATCATTGTCATACAAGATTATATTGTTCCATTCGACAAGTCTTTTAGATTGGTTTTTTATAATAATCTCATTCGTATAGTGTTTAGGGAAAACTCCTGTCGTAATCGTATCAAAGAATACTTTTTTATATAGTTCACTATTTGTCGCATCTTCGATAAAAATCTCAAACCAGTTTTTATTTAGTATTTCATTTCTTTCCCAGCCCGACACTGATAGTAAGAAATCATTACAATAGCGAATTAAGCCATGTTTATCAAGAATTACGCCAATTAAGGAAACGGACTCAAAAAGTGAGCGAAACCTTGTTTCACTAATTTGTAATGCCTCTGTCCATTTTTTTCTTTCCGTGATATCTCTGAAAACACCTTGATTGATGAGATGATGATCAATATCAATCAAAGTTGATGCCACTTCAACCCATTTAATAATCCCTGTTTTAGTAATTATTGGGACTTCAATTGAGTACTGCTGTTTATTATGAACCGATAAATCGAACTTTTTCTCAACTTCATTGAATAAATCAGGTGGATGCAGGATGCTAAAATGCTGATTGATCAAATCTTCTTCTTTCATTTCAAACAGATCGAGGGCAGATTGATTGCATCTGATAATGCGCATCGTCTCAACATCTGTCCAGAAAATTGGGTCAATACTATTTTCAAATACAAGACGAAACCTTTTTTCCTGTTCATTAATTTGATGTAGAAAGTCTTGATTCGTTTGCTGAATGAGCAGAATTTTGCCGATCACTAAAGTCGTTAGAGGATAAAACAATAAAACAGGAACAGATATTTGTTTAAGAACTTCCAAGCCTTTGTTATTTGGCAAGAAAAACATCAGCAAGAGCATCGCCAGATGAACGCAAATACCTAAAGAATATAAAGTAAAGATGGTTATTTGCTTCTGTTTACGCATGATATGATGATTGAAAAGATATCCAATCAAAGCAGAAGAAACAATCACCATAGAGCCAACAATTGCACCATCTCCACCTTGATAAAGTCTCATTGGAACTGTCATTAAAACTGTTATCAAGCCTGATACAGGACCAAAGAAAAAAGCACATAGACTTATCATGACCGAGCGACCATCAAAGATGAGCCCTTTAGCAAAAACAAAGGGGTTGCTCATTGCAATTAAAGCAGCAAAACCAAATAAAAAGCCTAAAGAAATTGTGCGTAACCATGTATTACTATGTTTATTAATAATCAAACCTGAAATTATACTCATAGCGATCAAAACACTCAGATTATGAATCAAATCCATAAACATAGGGTCACCTATCAAGATAAAAATGTATTCAACACAACAGAAAGCTGTGTAAAATCAAAGGGTTTTGAAAGGCTTTCTGTGAATCCATATCTTTTGGGGTCAGACATAATCGGATCATGAGAATACCCACTGGCGACAATCACCGGAATAGTTTCATCCAAAATTCTGATCTCATCAATTATTTCTTTACCTCCAATCCCACCTGGTACGGTGAGATCCACAATTATCGCTTGAATTTTTTTATCCTTCATAAAATCCTGTTTAAAGCATTCCATCGTTTCATGACCATCTTTGGTCATAATCACTTCGAATCCTAACTTGGAGAGCATTTTGATATATAGATTGTGAAAGAATTCCTCATCATCAAGGACAAGAATTGTTCCTTTACCTTTAAAATGAGTATTGGTCAAAGAGTCTGTTTTATCCGAAGAAATTTCAACAGCGGGCATTATTATCTGAAATTCAGTGCCATAGCCTTCTTTTGATATAACCTGTATAATCCCCTGATGTTTTCGAACAATAGAATACGAAATGGATAATCCTAAGCCATAACCTTTTGACTTAGTCGTAAAGAAGGGGTCAAAAACCTTTGATAGAACTGAATAGGGAATCCCAGTTCCATTATCAATAAATGATATTTTAATACAATCCCCTTCAGGAAGATCTGGGATATTCACTGATTGAGCATTGATATTTTGAGCAGACACGATCAGTTCTCCTCCGTTTGGCATTGCTTGAACAGCATTAATCACAATATTATCAATGACCTGTATCATTTGATTTTTATCAATACAAGAATTTTTTAAATCATCAGAAATATCAAATCGTACAGAAATATTGGACCCGCTGAGAGCGAATTTCACTGTATCAAGGAGTAAGGGTTTCCAATCTTCAGGTTTTTTCACTGGGTCGCCACCCTTTGAGAAAGTGAGTAATTGTCTTGTGAGGTCACGAGCACGATCAATAGTCTTCTTTGCATCCAGTAAATACTCATAGATGTTGGGTTCCTGTGTATCGAGTAAGGCTAAATCAATATTTCCATATATGCCACCAAGCAGATTATTAAAATCATGAGCAATCCCACTCGCCAACATCCCAATAGCTTCAAGCTTTTGATTTCTTTGAGAGGCAGAGAGTAGTTTTTGTTTCTCTGTAATATCAGAAAAAGTCAAAATCACACCTAGCAATTTTCCATCATTTTGATGAATCGGAGCAGCTGTATCAGTGATATAGTGTTCCTGATTATTTTTACTGATGAGAATGGTATGATTTGCCAATTCAACAATTCGGTCTTCTTTGATCACAATCTCAACTGGATTTTGTACGGTATCACGACTACTTTCATTCACAATTTTAAAGATTTCAGTAATATCTTTTCCCATTGATTCAGAGATAGAGTAACCTGTTAATCTTTCCGCGATTGCATTCATCCGGGTTATTCTTCCTTGGCAATCCGTCACAATAACCCCATCACCAATGGATTGTAGCGTCAATTTTAAGGATTCTTCACTGATCTTTGTCTGCATGTGGGATTCAAAGAGTTTGAATGCCATTTCTATTGAAGATTCAAGCACAAACTCACCTGAGTTTTTAATAATATAGCCATATCTTGAGATTTCTTTAACACGATCTACATATTCTTTTTCCGAATGAGAGGTCAGAAAGACTACGGGCAGATTTTTTATTTTGAGAATTTCTTTAGCAGCTTCAGTGCCGTCCATGCCTTTCCCCAAATCAATATCCATTAATACCAGATCAATGTTTTTATCATTTTCTATTGCTTTTATTGCTTTTTCGCCTGAATTCACCATGATGACATGGTAGTCAAAATTTTTTAATACTTCCGCTTCATAAATCGCGATCAGGGAATCATCCTCAACTAAAAGAATCGTTTTACTTCCATTATTTGACATACTTCTTCCTTAATCATTAATTTTCAAAAGAAAAACATAAAAATACAAGGATGTCCAGCGTTTTTTTAAAATAAATAGATAATTTATCTAAATGAGAGCTTTGAATTAGAAGATAAAAGTTAATTATATAATTGTTAATTCCTCTTTATTTCGGAATTTACGGCTCGAGCCGAGCCGGCTCCATAACTAATTCAAAGCTCTCTAAATGATCATAAAGACAGGGTGATATGCATTAAGGCTGTTCTTTTTGGGAAATGTTCTATGTCTCGATTTTGTTGATATCAGATCTACATCTATGCTTTATTCAGATAATTTATGCCCTTTTTGGAAATAAAGAATCATTAACTGAGCGCTTAAGATCTCTAAGTTTTTATATTCAAAAGAGGATTGATAAGGTAAGAGGATTTTTTCAAAGACATAATCATTAAGCAACATTGTCCATTCTTCTTTTTCAGGATTTATTGGTGTATTGAGCAAGGCTTCGGAATCTTGACTGAGGAATATGCATTTCTTAATTAGATCTGCTTTCTCTTCAAGTATTTTTTGCCAAAGTTTTCTATTCATTTTCACCTGAATAATCTTATTGGGATAATTTAGCTGATAGATATCGTCAATACTGAGAATTCCTGCCTTTAGATCTGAGGCAAAAGAAGCATTGAAATTGAAAGTAAAGTCCGAAGGAGTATAATCCAACCAGGATTTGAGCATAAATAGATTTAAGGATGGCTGATCTTTATTAATTTTATAAGCAAGACTATCTATTACTGTACTTTGATAAGTAAGAGAACCTGAAGTAAGGTTTGCATCAGTAACAATGATATGATCTTCAGATAAAGAGATATTTAAGAAATAAGAGTTGAACGATGAAATATCAAATTGTTTCTGATTAATAGTGATAGATTTGATCTTTTTTTCAGTGAAGAAAATACATTCTTTTATATTTTTAAGGCTTAATATTGAATAGTCAGTCTGATTGTTCACTGAATAAGCAACAGGGAGGTGTAACATGTCTCTTTGTTTGATGAAGATCTGATATTTATTATCTTTGGCAGGCATGAGTGATTGGCAAGTATATGAAAGAGGAAAATCTGAAATCGGCTCATTGGAAGCTTTGCTTAATTGTGTTGTATAAACATTAGCATCAGAAGCACCAATAAAGATCATCTCCCGATATATTTCAATTGCTGAAGGCTGAACTTTATCAGGAAGCTGATATTCATCAATTTTAAGATTCTGGCTGATCTTTGCAATCACATTATGATTCTGTTTTTTTGCAAGAATCAGTAAATCCTGATCGTCATTAACAACATCAATGATTTTTGAGAAAGGAAGTTTAATCTTCTTCACCTGTTCCCCATCATAGAGATAATAGTGGACATTGATCAAAGGTAAAGAAGCATCAGTGGCATAAAGATATTCACTTTGAAAGCATTCTAATAATACCTGATTTTGCCATTGATATGGTTTTATCAAAGCAATATTGGGTTCAGGAATAATATCCGATTCAATCCATTTTTGACCATCAAAGCACAAAAGATCATCATGACCTAAAGGATTGGATGATAAAACACTAACGATACGATTAGGGTTGCCAGGGATGGCATTCTGGTAATTATTTGGGAGATCACTTTTACTGGTCTGATAAAAACTATGAACGAAGGCGAATAATTTGCCTTTGAGTTCGATTAGTTCATCGACCCGAGACACTTTGAAATTATCAGCTCCCGTCATATAAGAGATATTCCAGGTCTTTGCAGAATCTGCAGAAGAAAAAACTGCGCCCATCGCCGTTTGGTTCTTGTCATTGAAATCACACACAGAGCCAATAGACGTAAAGAGTTGATCCTTGTAACGGACGACATCAAAAACATGAAGGCCTTTAGGTATGGTACGGTTTTTTTTCCACTGATCATGATCTTTTATGTACAGATTTCCGTAGTTCCAGTCTTCAGTAGCATCAACGCCTGGTATCATCAATTGATCATTAACTTCTTTGAAGCGAACAATTGCTTCATCATCAACCGTAAACTCTGTTTTTAAATTATGCGTTGAAAGATCCCAAGAGAGAATATCTGTAGGACCTGTATTGACCCCATAGTCACCATATCCAATGTATAGTTTTCCATCCCAGATTTTGAGTTTATTAATTTTTCGTGCTTCATCTTTGTATTTTTCAAGAGGATAAATTTCTGAGTGAAGAGGGAGAAATTTCTCTTTATTTTTTGCAACAAGAGTATTTGTTAGAAGTAATATGAAGAGACAGGTGCTTATTAGACGGGAATGATGCATATATGTCCTTTATGATATTTTAACTTTAAGATCTTTAACCCCATACTTTTGTAGTGTCGCTTGATTATACGTTATCATGATATTTCCAGACTTTGTGACAGGATCAATATTATAAGTTATCGATGCAATGTAAGATTTGAAATCAGGAACTTCAATGGTAAGGTTAGCAATAATATCCTTGATTATAGCATTCATATTGGCAACATTAAGTTCTAAGTTAAGATATTTTTTAATACTAGTTTCCATGACCTTTTTAATTTTTTCGAAAACGAGTCTTTGATTCACTGTTTTATTCAAAATTTGATTCATTGAATCCTCCATAATTTAACAAAATTCTGAAGGCTCATTTTTGTCAAAAAGTATTTAATCAATTTATTGTTAAATATTATTATCTTATTGATTTTAATTAAGATCGATCATTCAAACCTCGCTTTCAATCTAGTAATCGAGGACTCCTACGCTCTCAAGGGATTCGCTTGGATCTCATTCGCTCTCTCTTTCTATCCTGTAGAAAACATAAATTTCGTTGAGTGAGGAATTCTTGTTGACGTTGATTTAAAAACCAATAATATGTTATTCAAATAAAAGCATTATGAGGAGAAATGATTAAAAGTGATATCGTAAATGATAAGGAACTCATTGAGTTGATCAGATCGAATTCACCAGATTTTGATATACTACGCATACAGAAAGCGATTATGATGACTCAACAGGCACATGATCAACAAAAAAGAGAATCAGGTGAAGATTACATCATCCACCCCTTCAATGTTTGCCGTATTCTTAGTGAAATGCATGCTGATGAAGACACCTTAATTGCTGGATTGCTACATGATACACTGGAAGATACAAGTTTAAGCAAACATGAAATTGAAGCCGTCTTTGGTTGTGATGTAAGTCGTTTAGTTGAGGGTGTCAGTAAATTAAAGCAATACCCTTATCATTCTGAGAGCAAACGTCATGATAATCAGGCAGAGAATTATCGAAAACTCCTATTGGCTATAACTCAAGATCTAAGAGTATTACTTATCAAGCTTGCTGACCGATTGCATAATTTGAATACCTTAAATTTTAAAGATACTGAAAGTCGCATACGAATTGCCAAAGAGTCACTTGAGATCTATGCGCCATTAGCCAATCGATTTGGCTTAGTTAAGTTTCAAAGAGCCATTGAAGACTTATCATTAAAATATATTGATCCAGAAGAGTATAAGAATATTGCCCGGTTTTTAAATGAGACCAAGGAGAAACGAGAAAACTATATTGATCAATTACTTCCACTCATCAAAGAAGCATTCATAAAAAATGAGATTCCAGCAGAAATTAAAGGCCGTGCAAAACATATATACAGTATTTATAAAAAGAGTAAACATCGCAAAGTTTCTTATCATGAAATTTATGATTTTGTGGGTATTCGCATTATCGTTGAGACCATTGAGCAGTGTTATTTTGCTTTAGCGATCATTCATTCATTGTTTGAACCTACGGAAAAGAAGCTTAAAGATTATATTCTCAGACCCAAAGCGAATGGCTATCAATCATTGCATACGGTTGTCAGTGGCACAGATCATCAGAAAATTGAGTTTCAAATCAGAACTCAGCAGATGCATCTCTTTGCAGAAGAAGGCATTGCTGCTCACTGGCGATACAAGAATCAGCAAAATGAATCAAAAAGCATATTTAAAACAAAGAGATCGGAAGAAAACCTTACCTGGCTCAAAGAAATTCTCAATCATGAAGTAGCTCGTTCAGAAGAATTTATTCAGCTATTACGCAAGAAATTACAGAATGATGGTATCGTTGTTGTCAGTCCACAAAATGATTATATTCGTTTGCCTTTTGAGTCGAGTCCGCTTGATTTTGCCTTTGCCATTCACAGTGAAGTAGGACTGCACTGTACAGGAGCAAAAGTCAATGGAAAGATATGCAGTTTAAAAACTAAATTAAAAGACGGCGATCAGGTAGAGATCATGACATCAGGCAATGCAAACCCCAATAAAGACTGGTTGAACAACCTGGTATCTCACCGAGCAAAACAAAAACTTATACAGTATTTGCATAAACAAGAAAAAGAAGATGCGATCCGAATCGGAAAACAAATATTTGAGAAACGATGCAGAAAACTGAGTTGGAAGCATAAAAAAACAGAGGATATTCTGGAAATTGCAAAAGCTGTAAAGATCAATAATGCAAGTACCTTGTATTATCTTCTTGGTTCAGGCAAATTGTTATTTTCTGAGATCAAAGAGGCCATTTCAAAGCAAAAAACAAGTGATCAAGAGTCTGCAATTTCAAGTGGGGATCATCAGATCAATGATCATAAAAATCAAAAAGTAGGGATTATTCTGGGGCGGATAAATAATCTGATGCTTTCATTTGCATCATGTTGTCATCCACAAACAGGAGATCCTGTCATTGGTTACATCAGCAGAGGAAGAGGGATCAGCATCCATAAAAAGAATTGCCACAATCGATCCTTTATTCAACAATGTGAATCTGAACCTGAGCGAGTTGTAGATGTGACCTGGGATATTCCTAAAACGATGAAAGAGGAAACATATCAAAATACTAAGATTCGAATTTCAGGAAAGAAAAGACCAAGGCTTCTGTTTGACATACTTGGGATTTTTGCTCGTTATCAAATCCAAGCTATTGAGTTAAAAAGAGAGATTCATGGACATGATATACAGGTTGATTATCGTATAGAATATCATTTTCAAGAAGAATATGAGAAGTTGATACAAAAACTCAAACACATTCCCAATGTGGATCATGTCGCAAAAATAGTTTAATTATATTTTTTCCTGATTTTGTAGATGAGCACATAAATTTGTTCAATATTTAACCCGAATAAAATCAGAAATAATCCGAAAGCCTGCCAGACAGAAAAGCTTTCTTTTAGAATAAGCACTGCAAACAAAGAGGCAAAGACAGGTTTTAAGAGAAAAAAGGAAGACGTTATCGAAGCTGGTATTTTTTGCAAGGCATTGGAATACAAAAGGTAAGCCAAACCTGTCACTATTAAACCAAGATACAAAATGCTACTCAAATTATAAAAACTTGTTGTCATAGTAAAATCAGCTTTCAATAACAAGCCAATGATCAAAAGAACAGTTGCTCCAATAAAAAATGAGATACTATTAAAAACCAAAGCGCCATAAGTTTTGATATTCTTCTTCGCTAAAACAGTAAACAAAGCAAAAGATACTGAAGCCAAGATACTGAATAAAACACCTAAAGAAAGGCTTTTGCTCGGGATGTAATCTGCACCTCTGTTACCTATGACGATCATCAACATTCCCAGAATGCCAATAATAATCCCGATCAAACGATTGTAGGAGATTTTTTCTTTGAGAATGTAGTAAGCAAAAATGCTCACAAAGATAGAATTTGAACTAATCAGAATTGCAGCAATTAATGCTTTCCCATAATAAATGGCTAATTGAAGCAGATACATACTTACTGCAATGTTAATGATTCCTGGAATTGCGATGTGTGTAATATCTGTTTTTGAGAGACTTATTTTTCTCTTTCTTCCATTGATCCATGCGGGAACAGCAAGTAGAAGGCTGCCAATATAGAATCTGTAAACTGTGATTGCCAGAGGGCTGATTTCATTACTGATGAGTTTCCCAACAAATTCTAATGTTGAGAAAAAGAAGATTGCAAGAACGCAGGAGATATAAGCCCATTGCATGGTCACCTCAAGATTATGATTTATTGTTTCAGTTTTTATATTTTAACTCAAACAATTAAGAGAGATTTACAAAGTAAAGTTAAAAACGTCAAGAGAAATTATACAGAGTGCATAGAATTAAGAAATAGTGTATTTTAGGGCATAACATTATCAAAAATTCATTAATAAAAAAAAAAGAGATCATCGTCTTGAATGTATCTTGACAAAGTATGTAATTTATTATTTTTGACTAATAATAAAAGTAAAAAAAATGGAGGCACAAATGGCGGGTAATGAAAACGATATCCAGATCAATTATGACAGCTTATTAAAACAAGGATTTGCAGTCATAGATGTTCGATACAAAGATTATGATGTGACCAATGAAGTATTCAAATTAGTTATATCAAAAATAGAAGGGGATCGTGACGATTTTTATCCATCAATGCTAAAACATTACACAGGAAAAGATTTAAAAGATCGTAATGTATATGAACTATGGACGAATATATTGAAACATAAAATCAATATGAGTGCTCAGTTAAAACGTGATATATACATCAAAGTCGCAGCAATGGACTACTTAGAGAATCATATCATATGAACCAGCAAACCTTATTATTAATCAAACCGAATGCCTGCAAAAAAAACGTCATTGGCAGAATCCTTGACATTGCGGAGTGTAATCAATTTAAAATCAAGCAGTTAAAAATGTTTCAAATGGATCATGATCTTGCAGACAGATTTTATGAAATGCATATCGGCAAAGATTTTTATCAGGGGCTCAAAGACTTTATGACATCAGATGTGACCGTAGGTGTTATACTGGAAAAAGATAATGCGATTGATGAGTTACGTTTGCTTGTGGGTAATACCGATCCAGTAAAAGCAAATCCAGGAACCATTCGACATATGTACGGAGAAAGTATCACAATCAATGCGGTACATGCTTCAGACAGTGAAGAGAATGCGAAGCGAGAAATTAATATCATATTTAATCAGGAGTAGAAAAAATGAATATATTAGTATTAAATTGTGGCAGTTCATCCATAAAATTTCAATTATTAAACATGGAAAATAAACACGTTTTAGCTGAAGGAATCGTAGAAAAAATAGGAGATGATTTATCATTATACACCTATAAAAGTGAGCCATATACCAAGAAAAAAAGAGAAATGATCATCGAAGATCATGCAAAAGGATTGCAATTGATCATCGATTCTTTACTTGATCCAACTCACGGTGTATTAAAAAATGCGGACGATATTGTTGCTGTCGGACATCGTTTAGTTCATGGAGGCGAATATTATTCTGGTAGCGTAAGAATTACCAAAGAAGTAGAAGCTGTGTTAGAAAAATGTTGTGCATTAGCTCCTCTTCACAATCCAGCAAATATCAAAGGTATCGAAGCGGTTCACAAAAATTTGCCTAACACTATTCAAGTGGGATGTTTTGATACAGCGTTTCATCAGACGATTCCACCAAAAGCATATTTGTATCCATTACCATTAAAATATTATACAGAGAATAAAATCCGTCGCTATGGTTTCCACGGTACCTCTCATCAATATGTAAGCATGAAAGCTGCAGAATTTTTAGGTAAAGAAATGCAAGATCTTAAAATTATTACCTGTCATATCGGCAATGGTGCATCAATCACAGCGATTGACCGAGGTAAATCAGTTGATACATCAATGGGATTTACTCCACTTGAAGGTTCTATGATGGGTACCCGTTGTGGAGATATTGATCCTGCAATTCCAATGTATATGGCAAAAAGTATGGGATTAAGTGTTGAAGAAATCGATAATATTTTAAACAAGAAAAGCGGAATGCTTGGCTTATCTCAGATTTCAAATGATATGCGAGAAATTGAAGAAGAAATTTTAGAGAAGAAAGAGCCAAGAGCAATTCAAGCCCACGATGTATATGCTTATAGAATTAAAAAATATATTGGGTCATATATAGCAGTGTTAAATGGTTGCGATGTATTAATCTTTACAGGTGGCGTAGGAGAAAAAATGCCAATTTTACGTGAACTTGTATTAGAAAACATGGAGAATTTAGGTATTGTGCTCAACAAAGAAAACAATAAGATCTTCAATGATGAAATCGTAGATTTAAGCGCACCAGAATCAAAAGTGAAAATACTAAAAGTGCCAACCAATGAAGAATTGATGATTGCTATTGAAACCCAACGAATTGTTACAATGAGTAAATAATGAAACATCTAATAGCGATACTAATTTTTATCACATTTATAAGTATTAATTTAGTCGCAGAAACTAATCATCCGGACCTTAAAAATCCGGATGATTATTACAATGCTTTTTTGAAAGCAAGAGCAGATTTAAGTGGAAAAGAAGTCGTTTACTACTGGTCAGGAACTGTATATAGTTTCGTACCAGGAGAAAAAGATATCCCTTTGTTTAAATTTGAAGGATTTAATATTGCCCGATTAGAGAAAGTTGAAGGCGGATATGAAATGCTGACACGAGAAGCAGCGTTTTATGAAGATCTCAAAACGGGAAAGATTATAGAAACCTGGCTTAATCCATGGACTAATAAAGAGCTTGACGTTATACAGATCTGGAATGATCCCGTCAATCAGAGCTTTGTATTCCCTGCTGAATATATGCCCTATGTGTTTAAATTTCTACCCAGTACAGATTTAGGAGATAAGCTTTGCTTTAACTTAGATTTATTTTTAAATTATCCCTCACCCATCACTCGAGAAGAATATCCGTTAAATGCGCAAAGTAACATTTATGAAGCGAGCGAATTATTTAAGTTTTTTGTTGATAAAAAAGACTTAATTAATCCAGCGCTGAATTCTGTACCTGTTCAAATCAGTTGGACACGAATCAGTCCATGGATGCCATTTATGGAAATGGGAGATCGTGCAGGCAATTTAATTTTTAGTTGTTCAGGCTATAAATTGGCAAATGGATTTGAGGGATTACCAGATCATATCAAACAATATGTCGCATTGAAGAACCCACATTATTCTAAAGCACCAGCAGAATACACAGAGCCTAATGAGACGAGCTGGACGTATTTTTTAAAAATGATTAAACAAGAAAAAAAATAAAATAAGAACGAGGAAAGTATGATGTTTCATAAACTATTTGGTATGCTCTCCAGTGATATAGCAATCGACCTCGGTACAGCAAATACCCTTGTCTATAAACAAGGATCTGGCATTATTATTAATGAGCCATCAGTAGTCGCTTTGTCTACCGATGGCAGAAAAATATTATCTATTGGTAAATTAGCTAAGGAAATGTTGGGTAAAAACCCTGATGAAGTCCGAGTTGTAAAGCCAATGAAAGACGGAGTAATTGCAGATTTTCAAGTAACAGAGCTTATGTTACGTGATTTGATATTACGCACTCAAAAGAAAAAATGGCTGGTAAAGCCAAGGGTCATTGTATGTGTACCTTCAGGTATCACAGAAGTGGAAAAAAGAGCAGTGAGAGACAGTGCACTTCACGCTGGGGCGAGAGAAGTTCATTTGGTATCAGAGCCGATAGCCGCAGCAATTGGAGCAGACCTACCTATTCACAAACCCTATGGCAATATGATTATGGATATTGGTGGCGGGACATCTGAAATTGCAGTCATCTCATTATCACACATCGTCATTCATAACTCAATTCGTGTTGGTGGCGATAAAATGGATTCTGATATTGTTAATTATCTTCGCAAAAAAAATAACTTAAATGTTGGTATCCAAACAGCTGAGAGAATTAAGCAAGAAATTGGATCTGCATATCCATTAAAAGAAGAACTTGAAATGGATGTCAGGGGTCGTGATGTCATCACCGGTTATCCAGTAACTATCAAAATCACATCAAATGAAATCAGAGAAGCCCTATCAGAGACAATTGTATCTTTGATAGATGCCATTAAGCGATTATTTGAAAGAACTCCGCCAGAATTAGCTGCCGATATAGCTGAGCGTGGTATTGTACTGACTGGCGGTGGTGCTCAATTAAAAGGCTTAGATGACAGAATTAAAGAAACTGTTGATTTACCTGTTCATGTTGTGCCTGATCCATTAACCTGTGTAGTTAAGGGATGTGGTAAAATCTTAGAAGACATTGATCAATATCGAGAAGTTTTAATTAAGAGAGTAGAAGATTAGCAATTGTGACTAACAAAAAGATTTTGTTAATTGCATATATATGCATCGGATTAATATTATTTTTGGGAAGTATGGAGAGCAGACTTAGGAAAGCATCCTTGCTTTCCAAAACTATTTTTTATCCTTTTTTTTTAAGCGTGAATAATTTTAATTCTTTCGCAGAGATTAAAAGTGATAATGAAGAACTTCAGTTGCAATTAGCCAATCAAATCATAGAGAATACACATTTGAAAACCATGTTAAAAAAAAATTCACTTAATCAGCTTGAATATAGCATTAAAGACAGTTCATTTATTTTAGCTGATGTTGTTGGGATATCAGGTAATTTAACTTCAAACAACATTATTATTAATAAAGGCTTAAAAGACGGGATCAAAGACAATTTCCCAGTTTTATCAAACAAAGGAATCGTAGGAAAAATCATTAAAAGTTTTAATGATTTTTCTGTCATTTTACCCATGAATAACCCTAGCTTCAAGTTAGCAATATACGATCAAACTTCAAGTATTCAGGGCTTGTTAGAAAACAATGTTTTGGGTCAGACATATATATCATTTGTCAGATTAGGGTCAGTTATTAGTATAGGGGATACGATTGTGACCTCGAATTTATCTCAATTGTTTCCAGCTGGATATCCCGTCGGAGTTATATCGAGTATTGAAGAGTCTCAGGATGCCATGTACATCAAAGGATTGATTATTCCTAATACGAATTTTAACAATTTGGAGAATGTCTTCGTTTTAATCCCCGATCGAAAGGAGAGTTATGAAAGCATCATCAACAGCAATTATTAAAGTAGAAGGTACTGAATTTCTCAGAATACCCGTAAAAACAAGTATTTTAAAAGCAGGGGATGATATCGTAGAAATAGTAAAAAGCTATGCACTTCCTCAAATGGAAGACGGGGATATAATCGTCATCAGCGAAAGTCCCTTAGCAATCACACAAAACAGAGCAATTCCCGTCAGTGAAATAAAAATTGGACTTTTAGCATCAATTCTCTGGAGATTTGTAGGCAAAGTCAGTTATGGTATTGGATTACGTGCTCCTACAAGTATGCAATGTGCAATTGATGAATGTGGACATTTGAGAATCATGTTTGCAGCTATTATTGGAGGAATCACAAAGTTATTCGGACGAAAAGGCGATTTTTACAGAATAGCTGGCAAACAAGCAGCATTGATTGATGCAGCTTCCACATCACCCGTTCCTCCATATACAGAGTGTGTAATCAAAGGTCCTTTGCATCCAGAGAAAGAATCTCAAAGAATCAAAGATATTCTTGGTTATGAAGCATGCGTCATGGATATCAATGATATTGGTGGTTCATGGATGATCGGAGGGAGCAAAGGCATTAATGCAAGACAAATGGAACAAATTATGAAAGACAATCCTCAAGGTCAGGGTGACGAGTTAACTCCAATTTGTATTGTCAGAAAGCTATCTTAATCAGGCTATATGAAACTCATAAAATATATAATTTTTTCCATTATACTGATCTATTTTCAGGTATTGATCCTTTCTCGTATCAATATATTTGGGAGTAATTTATACATTTTATTAGCATTAGTCACATATTTATCGATTAATTTAAATTATATTTCAAGTATGACAATGACTTTATTCATTAGTATTATCTGGGATATTATGTATCCCGAACTTTTAGGATTGAATATTATCATTAATGTTTTGATATGTTATGTAGTTTATATTTTTCATCAAAACATCAACAAGGAAAAACTCATTTCGGTTTTCTTTTCAGTATTCCTAATCAATTTATTTTACTTTGCTGGTTATTGGCTGTATTACATGATCAGTTATCAAAGCACACAAATTATAGTTTTAACCAGTATCATCAATTTAATACTCAATACTGTATTTAATGTGCTTATCTTATACTTGCTCGTTTTAACAGATAAAATTGTGATCAGTATTGATGATTCCAAAAGTTAAATCATAGGAAAATTCATATGGTACAATCCTTTAAGATTACGGATATATACCGAATTGTTATCATTATAATTTTTCTTGTATTGTTATCTGGTTTGTTTAATTTGCAGATCGTAAAAGGCAGACAATACAAAGAAATTGCAGAACGTAATTATGTAAGAATCCGAAGAATTAATGCAGCCAGAGGAGTAATCTATGATGAAAAATTAAAACCTATCGTAACGAATAATCCTTCAATCAATTTATATTTTAGACCATTTTTAATCAAAGATAAAAACAAAATGATTGATTTTGTTGTTTCAAAATTACCAGTAAGCAAAGAAACGCTATCAAAACTTATTTATGATAACCGATATAGAACTTTCAATGAGATACTCATATTTGAAAATATTGATTATGATACAATGGTGAATATATCAGAATATTTGAATTTTTATCCAGAATTATTTATAAAAGTTGAGACCATGCGTTCTTATTCATTACCCAATCATTTTACGGGTTATGTAGGAAGAATCAATGAGAAAGAGTATGAAAAGCTAAAATCAGAAGATTATACGATAAATAGTTTGATTGGGAAAAGTGGAATTGAAAAACATTATGAGCGAATTTTAGCAGGTAAGCCTGGTTTTGAAGTGATTCAAGTCGATGCACATGGCAGAAATTTAAATATATTTAAAACCAATCTGAACAAAGATCCAGAAAATGGTTTGCATTTAGTTTTAAATATCAATTTGGAATTGCAAAATTACATCAGTAGTATTTATCCTAAAGAATATGCAGGAGCAGTGGTAGTCATCAATCCCAAAACAGGAGGAGTTTTGTCATATAACAGTTTTCCTGAATATGATCAAAACTGGTTTGCCTCAAAGATAAGTACAGAGCAATGGCTCAGCCTTAGAGATGACCCAAAAAAGCCTATGCTTGACAGAGTAATCAATGGCACATATCCACCTGGATCAACGTTTAAAGCATTAACAGGATCGATGGGTTTAGAAAAGGGATTGATTAATTCAGAGACATTGCTTGCATCTTGTATTGGTGGATTACAAATCGGGAATAGATTTTTTAAATGCTGGTTTCATGGGGGTCATGGAAGAACAAATATATTATCAGCGCTCCGAGTAAGTTGTGACGTGTTTTTTTATGATTTATCCAAATGGTTTAAACTTGATGAAATGAAGACTTTTGTTGAAGCTAATCGATTAATTGACCGTACAGGAATAGATTTACCCTTTGAACGAAAGGGATTTTTCCCTGACATCCAATGGTATGCGAAGCGTTTAGGGAAGTATTTTTCACTTCAAGGACGAAAAGCAAATCTGTCAATAGGACAGGGAGAGGTGTTGGTTACACCACTTCAACTTTGCTCATACTATGCAGCACTTGCAAATGATGGTATTTGGAAGAAGCCACATTTATTAAAAAAAGCCATTGGCCATAAAGTAGTAAAATATGAGGAATTAGAAGAGCAGATTGAATATCGTTTGCCATTAACAGATCGCACATTAAAAATCATACAAGAAGGATTGTGGCAGGTGGTTAATACACCAGGAGGGACAGGAGGAGGATCGAGAGTTGCAGGGGTTAAGGTATATGGCAAAACCGGTTCTTCAGAAAATGCTCATGGGAAACTCACTCATGCATGGTTTGCATGTTATGCTGTATGGGAAGAACCTGAGCTGGCTATCGTAGTATTTATGGAGAATGCGGGTCATGGTGGAAGTATGGCAGCGCCAATCTCAGGAAAAATTATTCATTATTACAATCAGAACATAAGGAATAAATAAACAATGCAATTCTCTATTAACAGGAACTTTGACTGGTATCTTTTTCTCGTTTGGTTTTTACTTGTATTTTTTGGAGTTGTTTCAATATTTTCAGCATCTGCATCAAAATTAGGTGATGAACTCATATTAAAGAATCATTACTGGAAACAAATCATTTTTTTTGTACTCTGTTTAATTACACATTATGTAGTCATAAAAATGCCCTTACCAATTATTGAGATGTTGATCTTTCCAGTTTATGGGCTGACCATTCTATTTTTAGTTATCGTGCTATTTATGCCTGCAATCAATGATTCAAGAAGCTGGATCGTATTTGCAGGAGGGTTTCGATTTCAGCCATCGGAATTAGCAAAAATCGTCATGATATTGGTGGTATCCAAACTCATATCCAAGGATCATCTGGGAGAAATGAAGATGTTGTTTCACGCAATTGCAGCCACTATTCTTCCTGTTGTATTGATATTAATGGAGCCAGATTTAGGTACATCATTAGTATTTTGGGGTAGTTTGTTTGCAATGTTAGCACAGGCAGGATTTCCAATCGTATATTTAATTATATTGATAAGTCCAATATTTGCTGTCGTATTTTCATTTTCATGGTTATTATTTTTACTCTTTATAGGCATTTTATTTTTCTATTATTATCGAGAAAGATTAAACTGGATACTAATCAGCTTTTCGATGATCATCAATTTTTTTGTTTTTATGATCACCCCTGTAATATGGAATAATTTGAAAGAGTATCAGCAAAACAGAATTTTAACATTTTTAAATCCCATGCATGATCCACTTGGATCAGGATATCAGGTCATTCAAGCAAAGATAGCCATTGGATCAGGGCAATTTTTTGGAAAAGGATTTCTTTTAGGCAGTCAGAAGAACTTGAATTTTTTACCTGAACATCACACAGATTTTATATTTTCAGTCATAGGAGAAGAGTTTGGTTTTATTGGAAGCAGTATTTTGCTCATTTTGTTTTTTCTATTTTTTAACCGAATCATCTATTTGATCAAAGTTGCGAGTAAAAAAGAACATAAAGTTGTTTTAGCAGGCATATTTGGATATTTATTGTTACAAATGTTTATCAATATAGGCATGAATCTTGGGGTATTACCAACAACAGGAATTCCTCTCCCATTTATCAGTTATGGTGGGAGTAATTTACTGATCAATTCTTTTGCCGTCAGCATGATTCTAAAATATTCCATACATAAAAACATATAGTGAAATCACGATCAATTATCATTGACAGAAAAGAAAATATCCTATAGATTTTTTTATAATTAGGAGGATCAATGAATCAAGAAGAACGTCTGATGCAAACAATGAAAGCAGAAGGTTTAAATAGTCTTGTTATTGATACATTTCTGCATTATTATCACGAGTTATTAGAGGGAAAAACAGGAAAACTAAGTAGAAATCAGATTAATAAGCCTGCTGATCATAATCTGATTCATTATCAAGCATTGAAAGATATTAAAACAAACTATCTTGATCGTTTAGCGGTTATCAAGCTTAATGGTGGATTAGGCACAGGAATGGGCTTAAAAAAAGCAAAGTCATTATTACCTGTAAAAGGGAATCTAAGTTTTTTAGATATCATCATTCAACAAATATTATGTTTAAGAAATAGTTATCAATGTCAACTTCCTTTAATCTTTATGAACAGTTTTAATACAAGACAAGACAGTCTTGAAGTTATCGATAAGTATCCAGACATAAAAAAGCAAAGCATGAGTCTCGATTTTGTTCAAAATAAGTTTCCAAAAATCAGGAAGGATAATTTTGAGGGGCTGAAATTAGAGAATGACACTTTAAACTGGAATCCTCCTGGGCATGGAGACATATATTCATGTTTAAATACAGAAGGTATCATCGATGAATTATTAGATCAAGGTATCCATTACTTATTTATTTCTAACGCTGATAATTTGGGAGCCCAAGTTGATTTGAAACTACTTACATACATGGCAGATCATCAAATCCCATTCATCATGGAAGTATGTGAACGTACAGAAATGGATAAAAAAGGAGGACATTTAGCGCAAACTTTTGAGGGGCAGTTAATCCTACGAGAAATTGCACAATGTCCTGATGAAGAACTTCTTGAATTTCAAAATATTTCCTTATACCATTATTTTAACACGAACAATTTATGGATTGATATCAGAGTTTTAAAAGATTTAATGCAACAAAATGGAGGGAAACTATTTTTACCATTAATTGTGAATCCAAAGAAAGTTGAAGAGATTGATGTATATCAGCTTGAAACAGCAATGGGATCTGCAATTAGTCTTTTTGAAGGGGCAAAAGCATTATGTGTCCCACGAGACAGATTTGTCCCAGTAAAAAAAACTCAGGATCTATTAATGGTTTGGTCAGATATATATGAACTTGATCAAGACTTTACGCTAAGAAAAACGAGTTTGGGCGATCATTATATAGAATTAGAGGAGAAATATTATGGTCTGATAGAGCCACTACTATCACATTTTCCAGAAGGAGCTCCATCACTAAAAGACTGCCATCGTTTGAAAGTAAGTGGAAATATTGTTTTTGGTAAAGGGGTAGTGTTAAAAGGGGATATATCCTTGAAAACAAATAAAGGTATCATGATTGAAGATATTGAGATTTCAAATGAATAAAAAAAAACTTGCAATAAAACAATAAAAGAAAAAGTTTGATTATATAAATACTATAAAGATGGAGGCAAAATGAAAAAGAGCCTATTACTCATTGTACTATGTTTTGTATTGTTAATATCATTATTTGCAAAAACAGAAAGAGTTGTCATCCTTGGAGTTGATAGTGATGATCGTGAAAGTCAATATATTAAAACAATGTTGGAAAAAAGAGATTTAGACGCTTTATTTAAAGATAATAAAGTATTAGAACTTGTTCCATTTAAAGAAACTTCAAAATCATTGAAAGAGGAATCATTTAAAGGATTAATGAAAGAAATGACCGTTGAGACCGCCCTGAATGTTGCAAAGAAACAAAATGCAAATATTGCAATATGGTTAACAGTATCCAAAGAGACTCAAACGTCATTTAAGGTATTTGGAAAGTTGTTAAGTGCTCGTACAAATGAACTTAAGGATATTTCTTTTGTTGTTAGTAAGAATAAAGATGAAAGAATGAGTAGTTTGGAAGAGCATCTTTTAAAAAGAACTTCTGATTTTGCAACAGGTGAAATTATCAAGATGTTTGATATTGCTGTTCAGAATTATAATACAAAAAAATACGATATTGCTTTAGAGAATTTAGAAAAGCTTCAGGAAATTGACGATTCAAATCCAGAAGTCTATTATTATTTAGGCTTGGTAAATTTTGAAAAGAATCAATTTGATAAAGCAATAACTAATTTTAATAAAGTTCTTTCTATTGATCCCAACCGAGAAAATGCAATGTTATTTTTAAGTGAAACATATAAGAAACAAGGCAACTTTGATAAGTCAATTGAAGTTTTAGAAAAAGTTGCAAATACAAAGCAAGACGACAATTTATGGTATGCAATAGCCTTAATGTATAAAGAGAAGAGTAATATGTCAAAAGCTGAAATATCACTTGAAAATGCAATAAAAATCAAAGCGGATAATGAAAAAACAAGACGTCTTCTTGCAGAAATCACCTTTGATAATAAAGATTATACAAAAGCTATTCCACATTTAGAATTCATGACCAATATCTATCCTGATGATGATGAATTAGGCAGAAGATTAGCAGTATCTTATCAAAGAACCGGACAATTGGATAAAGCAATTGAGAACTACAAATCACTAATTGCTAATAATGCAAATAACACGAGAGCATATCTGAATTTAGGTGCTGCATACAGAGCAATTTCATTCGAGAAAGAAGCAGACAAATACAACAAACTTGCTCTTGATACATATATGACTGTCCAGAAATTAGAAGCAAATAATGGAAAGATAGATGTCAGTATTGCTGATATTTATTTAAATATGAATGATTTACAAAAAGCGGAGAATTTTGCAAATTCAGCAATAAAAAAGAATAGTGAAATTTTTGAACCATACATCATACTTGGGATGATAAATCAGAAACGTGGTATTTCTAAGCATTCTGAATTCGTTGATTTGCAGAAAAAAACCGATAGCGGATCTTTATATGGAGCACAGCTTGATCAAACCATCAAAGTAAGAGATGCAGCAAAAGCAAGTGCAAATAGTTTATTCAAGAAAGCTGAAGAGTTTTTTAAAACTGCAAAAACAAAAACAGATAATCCAAGTACAGTTAGTGATATTGATGCAAAAATACAAGCAAATGCTCAATATATCAACATGACAAAGAAAGATTTCTTTAATTAGAAATCAACTCAATATACAGATTAAAGAGAACCTGAATAAGGTTCTCTTTTTTTTGAGGTTAATTCATTTTTTTCAAAAAAAACTCTTGACTGAATTTGCCAGAAGAATAGACTTAAGTATAGTCAATTTTATAAATATTGAAAAAATGGGGAGGCATTTTGGTAGAATTGAAAAGTTTGACAATTCCGCAGATGTTTAAAAATACAGTTAATCGTTTTAGTCATCGACCCGCATTATCAATGGTCAATGGTATTCCATTAACATACAGTCAGGTGAATCATCAAGTGAATGAAGTAATGGATTTTTTAACTGATCAGGGAATTGTATCAGGAGACAAGATTGCAATATTGAGTGAAAATATGCCACAATGGGGAATCGCATATTTAGCAATAACATGTTTAGGAGCAATTGCAGTCCCAATATTGAAAGACTTTCACAGTAATGAGATTATGCATATAATTAATCATAGCAACTCAAAACTCATCTTTGTCTCAAACAATCTCTATGACAAGATCAACACTGATTATACAGGAAGTAGCATACCATTAGTAATGATTGAGAATTTCCAACTCATTCCTCATTATATGCCAAAGGATAAATTAAGTGAGTTTATTAATGAAAGTACAATCAGTTTCACAAAGATAAAAAATAAAGCATTAAAAGCCATAGGTCTGAAACGAGATGAAGTAAAAGAGGATGATCTGGCAGCGATAATATATACATCAGGTACAACAGGTCAATCAAAAGGAGTAATGCTCACTCACAAAAACATCGTTTATGATGCATATATTACGGTGAAGAATATACAAAAAGTCGATGAGAATGACCGCTTAATTTCAATCCTTCCATTAGCTCATACTTATGAATGTACGATTGGGTTTATCATCCCAATGCTTTGCGGTTCGTCTGTATATTATATAGACAGACCGCCTACCGCATCTGTATTAGTTCCTGCAATGCAAAAAATTCGTCCGACGATGATATTGACTGTTCCATTGGTTATTGAAAAAATATTTAAAATTCAAATATATCCACAATTAAATAAGAACCAATTTTTTAAATTTCTTTATAAAATCCCAAACATTCGAAAAGTACTTCATAAGATTGCCGGGAATAAACTTCAAAGACTTTTTGGAGGTAAGATTCATTTCTTTGGTATTGGGGGTGCAAAGTTATCATACGAGGTTGAACGCTTTTTATGGGAAGCTGGATTTCCTTATGCCATAGGGTATGGTTTAACAGAAACTTCACCATTAGTTGCTGGAGCAAGTCCAAGTAAGTTAAAGTTTCGATCAACAGGTATTTCAATACCAGGAATTGAAGTACGCATTGAAAATCCTAATCCACAAACAGGCGAAGGAGAGATCCAAGTCAAAGGTGAAACGGTAATGAAGGGATATTATAACGATCCAGAACGCACAAAAGAAGTCTTTACAGAAGATGGATGGTTTAAGACTGGTGATTTAGGAATTATGAAAGAAAACAATTATTTATATATCAAAGGCAGAATAAAGAATGTCATCATTGGTCCAAGTGGAGAAAACATCTATCCTGAAGAAATTGAGTCAGTACTTAACCAGAATGAGTTAGTTTTGGAATCAATGGTTTATTATTCAAATGAAAAAATAGTTGCTCGTGTATTTTTGAACTATGAAATTATTGATCGGGAGATCGCTTTGGATAAACTTGGATCAAAAAATGCACAAAAACATATAGATAAGATATTAGAGCAAGTCCGTCTTCACGCAAATTCAAATATATCTTCCTACTCCAGAATTATGAAAGTGATTGAACAGAAGGAGCCATTTGTAAAGACGCCAACAATGAAAATCAAGCGTTTCTTATATGAAGATTAAGATTTAGATAATTGTTTTGTAATCTCATAGCAGGCAATTGCTGCAGCGGTAGCAACATTCAAAGAATTTTTCCATCCGTAAAGAGGAATTTCGAGAATTGTATCTACTTGATTTAGAATTGACTGATCAATACCTAAGGCTTCATTACCAAGAATTACAGCACATTTTTTTTGAAATGGGTAATGATTGATTTTTACTGATGGATCTGCAGTTTCAAGAGCAAATATGTCGTAATCTTCGTTTTTTAAATCCTTAATCAATCGAAAAAGATTTTCCTTCTTTTCCCAATTGATTTTTAAAGAGCTATTCATAGATGTCAGGATGACTTTTGGGTGATCAGGCAAAGGTGTGTATGAGGTGAAGTAGAGTTTTTCTATTCCAAAACATTCAGCTGTACGAATGACAGATCCCACATTAAATGCAGATCTGAGCTCGTGTAAAATCAGAACAATAGGAAATTGAATTTTATTATGATCTGAGTCATTTTTTCTAATTTCTATTTTATGCTCAGGCAGAAAGTGAAAGTCTTTTTCATTATAGAATTGATCACTAAATAAAGGAATACAGATATTTAAGATTTCACGATGAGATTGAGCCTCTGTTACTTTTGCAATCAACTCAAAAGGGATAAGGTTAGAAGAAGATTGAAGCAAACGAATCAATAGATCTTTTAACTCAGTGAAATTATTAGGATCAGAAAGTTCAATTTCTTTAAGCAATAAGAAAAGAAAGTCCATTTTTTTATCATGGCTGAAATCAAGAAATTTTTCAATACTAATAGTAGACTTAAATTTCATATTTTAACTTAAAATTGGCAATTATTTTTCCAACAGTAATTCCATTATCATTTAAAATATCAGGTTGATCAAATTCAGAAAGTGCATATAATTCCTGATGCGACAAAAGATTTAGTTCTTTGAGTACATGCATTGTGATTGTCGGTATCACACTTAATGACCCATCTTCGACTTTTATAGCAATGGCTAATTTTTCTTTTTTTAAGCCAATACAATAGACACCTTCGGCGCCAATTTTGCCAACAAGCCTTCCATTTGTTGCTTTTATCAAAGCCGTACAAAAACCCTTTGACCCAGATATCATAAAAGGATGCTGATTCATGGCATTAAAAATTCTATCACACGCATTTTGAACATCAGCCTCAAAAGAAACAGGATTTACCAAATTCAAATAAGCGGTTGCCATTTGGTAAAATGAGACAGCAAAAACAGGAACAGAACAACCATCAATGCCAATTGCAATATTATTCGGATCAGTTTCACAGAACTGAGCAATCAATTTTAAATTTTCCTGTTGAAGGGGATGATTAATATCGAGATATGTTTTCAACGGATATCCTTTATATTTACAAATCGCAAGCATTCCTGCATGTTTTCCGGAGCAATCACTAATCAGTTCACTATCTTGCACTCCATTTCTGGCAAGTTCGAATGCATATTGAGTATTTAAAGATGTTGCTGTTCCGCACAGAAAATCAGTAAGACTAATGCTGGCTTTTTTCATCATGCTTAATACAGTATTAATATGTTCATTTTCACCATAATGAGACGCGCATGCCAAAGCAATTTCATTTGGAGAAAGATTAAAAGCATCAGCTGCTCCGCTGAGAATGATTTGTAAAGCCTGAATCGGTTTTGCAGAAGAACGTAAGTATGTGAAATAATGAGGATCACCGAACGATGCAATTATTTTTTTTGATTGATCAATGACAGCGATATTTGCATAATGATGAGATTCGGTAATTTTTCCTCGTGTTCTGATAATTGCAATATTTTTTCGCATCAAAATTTAGTCCCAAGCACTTCGCATATTTGTTCTAAAACAGTTTTGTCAATATCATCAAAAGGATCAATTTCGTGAGAGTCTATATCAAGTTCACCAACAAATTCGGCATTTTTATTAAATATTGGAATCACGATTTCAGATTTTGTTTTGATTGAGCAAGCGAGATAATTACCTGCCAAGGAGACATCAGGAACCAGAAATGTTTGGTTGCTTTCAGCCGCCTGACCGCAAATCCCTTTTCCATAAGCGATTTTTGTATGTTCTGTTGCTTCACCGACATAGGCACCCAAATGGAGCATACGTGACTGAGCGTCTGCTAAATAAAAACCTGTCCAATTGTAGTAAGGGACATAACGATCTAAAAGTTCACAAATTTTTTGCATAGCTGTGTTTAAATTTTCTTCTTCAGACAGGATTGATTTACAGTTTTCAAGCAATAAGTGAAAATACTCTAATTTGTTCTTCTTTATTGAAAGAGAATCATAATCAAAGGCATTTGGAGAGGGTTTATCATTGTATTTTTCTTTAATTTCTTCCCATCTGGCGACAGCTCTTCGAAGATGAGGGATCACAATAGAACCTCCAACAATCAGTGCCACAGAGAAGATTTCTTCAACTTCTTCGTCAGTTACTCCAGCATGAAAACACTCGATTAAATGATAAGTAATACAATCATCACATCGAAGAACCATTGAGGCAGACAATCCGAGCATTTCTTTCGTTTTTTTGTTTAAATGACCCTCTTTATAGGTATTCCAATCAAGATTGAAAAAACGTTTAATATTTTTCTGACCAAAGTTAAGTGTTTTCTCGTTGAGTAATTCTCTTTCTTTTATAAATTCATCTAATTTTGACATAAGTACTCCTTATACTAAGCATAAATTTTGTATTTCATGGTCATTTATACCAATTGTATGAATATTTATATCCAATGTGGATAGATAAGTTTTTAAAAAATCGATTACAGGTTGTTCTGTATAGAAATGACCTGCATCAATAATAGGCACTTTTGAATCAATTAAATGATGGTAAGTAAAATCAGCACTAAGAAAAACATCAGCATTTGAGATTAGAGGTAATAATGATGAGCCACTTCCGCCACAGAGAGCAATCTTCTTTACTTGATAATCTTTTGATTTATTGGCAGTCCATAATTTGACAATAGGCGCTTGAAGGCATTTCTTAACGTGTGTTGCGAAATCATACAATGACATTTTTTGATCTAACTCTGTCCAAAGCCCTAAGCCAAAATTCAGAGAGTTTTGTTTTAATGGAATCACGGTATAGATTGGTGTTTCATAAGGATGTGTATTTTTTATTGCATTGATACATGCAGACAAATATATGCTATCAACCAGAAATTCAAGTTTCATCTCTTGAACATGCTGCAGTTGATTTGTATCTCCGATAAAGGGATTTGCATCTTCAAGAGGGTTAAACTGACCATTGACCGGAAAATGATTTTCGCAATGGGTATAATTTCCAATAATACCTGCATTATATTGAAACATCGCATTTTTCATTTTATCAAGATAATCGATTGGAGTATATACAGCAATCTGAACATATTCTTTTTCAATGTTTGGTTGAAGAAAGCTATTGATTTTTAAACCCAGTTTATTTGCAAGAATATGATTCACTCCATTTTTGACTACATCTAAGTTTGTATGGGCAGTATAAACGGCAATATTATTTTGAATCAGACGAATAATTCGGGGATCATTTATTTTTTTTAATGGTTTGAAAATCAATGGATGATGTGTAATAATCAAATCACATTTTTTATTTATTGCAGTATCTATTACTTTTTCTGTGATATCGAGAGTAATCAATACATTGTGAATCAACTGATCATTTAATCCAATTAACAAGCCTGTATTATCCCATTGATAGGACAGGTCATTTGGTGCTAACTGATTCATGTGTTGAATGATATTTTTTAGTATGACAGACATATATCCTCCATACTGTAATTTATGGATAGATTAATAATTTGTCAAGCCAGAATTGAAAGATCAAATAAGGGAACAACTGAGTTGAGAGCTTTGAATAAGAATAAAAAGGTGATTTTTCATTTATTGTGTCTTTTATTAATCGTCATTACGGCTCGAGGCGAGCCGGATCCATGGCAAATTCAAAGCTCTTGATTTAGATATTTATTAATATTTCCTGATAATTGATCAAGTTTTAGAACAAAAATTTGGCCAGATTATTGACAAAATCAATTGATTATTAATAGTTTTTAAATAATATTTGTAAATATCTCTCCTACTTACCCTCTACTTGCCCCCTACTTGCTCTCTATTCAGGCTTTTATTTTATATATAATTGATACATAAAATCATTGTAAAATTATATATTGATTAAATTTCATTAAAATAAGGGAGAATTATAAAAATAAAAAATAATACTTGATTATCAGTGAAAAAATTCATAGACTTAAAAAAGATAGGAGGTGGATTATTAAAAAGATCGTATTACTTGTAGTGATAATGATATTCATCAGTTCTTGTGTAGATCATGAAACAATCAGAATTGATAATTTGCTAAAAAAGTATGCAGCTAATACCAAGCAAGAGATTAATTTTTTAAAAGATGACCTTTTAAAAATAAGTGTTTTTGCGGAATCTTTATATACGCATCAGAACGAGATATTACCTTCAATTGATAAGAGCAAATATGCGATGTATCAAGAGAATGTTTTTTACAAAAAGTACAGAGATCAACAATCTGCTGTATTTGTAACAGGATTTATCCCTATAAATGAGCAGATAAGAAATACGGTATATTTTACAGAGCCTATCGAAAAACCGTTTAAAGAATTTATTGAGCGTCACAAGCAAGTCAATCAGATCTATTATAATGATCGCCATTCTTACAACAGGATCTATCCATGGTTTGATGTTCTCTCCCAATATTCAGCAAATGTAGATATCACTCAATTTTCATTTTATTCATTAGCGAATGAAGCAAACAATCCAAGCAAGAAAGTAATAACAGTAGAAGATCCGTATATTGATCCTGCGGGCAGAGGATGGATTGTTTCAATTATATCTCCGGTATATTATAAGCAGAAGCTTGAGGGGGTATTAGGAATAGATATTAGTGCTAATGAGTTGTTTAAGGATTTAAATTCCGAGGAAGGCATTTCATATCTTGTAATCAATTCTTCAGGATTAGTGATATCATCAAGTAAAGATATCGAGGTTTTGTTTAATCTTCCAGATAAAAATAATGTTAAATATCTTAATTTAATTGTTAAGGAAGAATTGCTTGACGATTCTTTTAATTTGCAAAAAAGTAAAACGAAAGAAATCAGGCAGTTTTTTGACAATGTCAATAATACGCAAAATTTTGTTTTTGAATTGAACGATCGAAAATATAATGTGAGAAGTGTTGCAATTGAAGATATAAGCTGGAAGCTTGTTTTAATGAAAAGGAAATGATGAAATATATCAGAAAACAATATTATTATTACTCGATCATTGTATTGATTGTACTGATTATTCTAATCGTCAACATCTATTATTTTCTTAATGCCCAAAATAAGTTAATGAATAAGGTCATGCAAAAGCATGCCAAGATATTTTCAACCCAAATAGAAGAGGAACTCACATCAATATATAAAGAGTTAATTTATATAGTGAACACAGAACAACTACAATTACTCTTAGAAAAAGAGGATTTAGATTTTAAGATAACAGGAAAGTTAAAATTGTTTTACGAAAAGAACAATGATATCATTAAAAGTATTATCGTCGTAAATCACCGATCACAAAGAATCTATTATCGTGATAAAGGCAATTATTATCATTTATCAGGTATCAATTATATCGAGAATTTCCTAAACCCTTTAAAGTATACTGAGTATATCCAGTATGAAAAAGATTATGTTGAAATTATTATTCCATTGAAAAACCAAAACAACAAGATAGACTCCAACATAAAAGTGTTATTAGATATAAAAAGCTATATCAATCAACAGTTAAAAAAATATTATATTGGAGGACAAAGTTGGTATTTTTTAATCAATAATGAAGGTCAGATTAGCACAATTTTTTTTGAAGAAGAAGAAATACCTTTGCATGATGTTACGGTAAATGGATTAACAGAAATAAGAAAAGCAATAGAATCTGGTTTAGATGGGAGTATAATTCACACAATTAGCAATCATAATAAAACTCATACCCTGTATTCTGGATTTTCAGTGATAAGAGTGTTTAATAAAAATTTTGGTGTAATTATATCAACTGAGCGAGACAAGATATATTATCCTTTAATAATCAGTACTGTTTTCTTTGTGTTGCTGATCATCCTAATAATAAGTATTTTTATATTGATTTTTAGATTATTTACCTTAAAAATCAAGAAATCTAAAATTGAAACGATTGAATCAGTAAATAGTTTTAGAATTCTTATACAATCTTTACCGATAGGGATAGTCATATTCAATGAGAATGAAGAAATAAGTCTTTTGAATAATGAAGCTCAAAGGATCTTTGAAATCACGCATCTCCAGAATGTAATAGGGAAAAGTATAGATGAGCTTACCGATTCTAACCTTGTTTTTTCATTAAAATACAAAACTCAGGATTCGTCAGAGATTAACAAAATCTGTCTGGTTTATAATCAAGAGAAGAAATATATATTGAAAGCGATGTCAGCAGAGCATCTATTGCATGATTTGGTGACAGTACAGGTATTTATTGATATCACAGAACAAGAAAAAGCAATACAAATCGCTCAAGAAACGAATAAAGTTAAGGCAGAATTTATATCTATAGTATCTCATGAGATAAGAACTCCTCTAAGTACTATTAAAGGGTTTTCAGATCTTTTAAGTAAAAAAGCTCTGGATGAAGAAGCTCAGTTTTTTAACTCTAATATTGAAAAAGCGAGTTTACAATTACTTAACATTCTAAATAATATTATAGAGTTAGCCCAATTAGATAGTCAAGCCTCAGTTATTAATAAATTTCCTTTTAAATTTCAACAATTAACAGAGGAGTTTTCACAGAAGTATAAAGATAAAAAATCACTTGATTTTATCATCAATTGTCCTTCAGATATTCCTCAAGTCATTGGAGACCTATCAAAAATCAAAACGATAATCAGCAATATATTGGAGAATGCTTTTAAGTTTACTAAAAAGGGTTATGTTCAACTAATCATTGAGATATTAGAAGAAAGAAAAGAAGAGATTGTCGTAAAAATTATAATAAAAGATACTGGCGTGGGGATTTCTCAAGAAAAGAGAAATTATATATTTGACCCATTTATACAGGGAGATAGCAGTTTTAGCAGAGAATATGGAGGGATAGGTATTGGATTAGCGATATGTTCTAAGCTTGCAAAAATATTGAATTCTTATATAGCCTTGGATTATAGTAATGAAGAGGGTTCAAGTTTTTCATTTATACTTCAGTTAAAAAAACATGAAAATGATGAATCAATGGCAAAGAGTATTGACACGGAGTGATAAATCTGTTATACTTAACAAAAGAGAATAATGAAAGGATGATATGAAAACAAAATGTATTGAAGCAGATACATTGAAAAGAGCTCAAATTGATAAATGGAATGATATTGCAGAAAAATCATGGGGGCAGCACAATTACAAAGAATCAATAAAAAATGCAGAAAAAGCTTTGCGTTTATCAAAAGAGATCAGCTATGAAAAAGGTATAGCCGATTCATCTCGAAACTTAGGAACAGTCTATTCAATCCAATCAAGAAACAATTTAGCGATAGAGAGCTTACAACTTGCATTGAGCATATATAAGAAAAATAATGATAGTTTAGGGATTATAAAATCGGATACGAATTTAGGTATTGTCCATGGTAATATAGGTAAGTATTCAGAATCCTTAGATTATTTTTATGAAGCAATTGAGTTTTGCGAAAAAAACAATTTAGAGAAGCTTTTAGCAGAACAGTATGTCAATGTCGGCAGTGTATTCAGAAAATTGCAAAACACAGTAAAAGCTTATGAGTATTATAAAAAATCATATAAGATTAAGAAGAGCATCGGTGATGAGCAAGGCTTAGCATCGATTTATAACAATATTGCCAATTTATACAGAAAAACAGATGTATCATTATCACTTGGATATTTTAAGAAAGCATTAAAAATATGGGAGAAATATTCCTTTAAAAGAGGTATGGCAATTGTTTTAAACAACATCTCAAAAATTCTTATTGAGAAAGATAAATTTGATGAAGCGATAGAGTATATCGAAAAACAGTTAAATATTTCCATAGAATTAGATCTCAATATGACACTCTGTTTGGGTTTTATCCATTTAGCAGAAATTTACATTATTAAAGAAGAATTTCTCATTGTTGAAGATTATTTACAGAATGCTTATCAAATCATAGAGATCATTGATGATAAAGAGTTATTAATCACCTATAAATCTATGAAGATCAAGCAATGTCTTGCTCAATTTGACTATAAGAGTGCCTTTAATTATAGTCAGGAAATTGGATTCATAAAAGATGAGTTACATGATCAGAAGATATCAGAGAAAATCGCTGAAGTTGAAACGAATTATAAACTCAGAGAGAAAGAGCAAGAAAAAGAATTGTATCGCGTTAAGAATGTAGAGCTTGTTGATGCATTTAATGAAATAGAAAAGCAAAAAGAACAACTGAGCATAATCAACGAAAAACTAATTTTAATGGATAGATCCAAAGATAATATATTGAGAGTTGTATCGCATGATTTGAAGAATTTAATAGGGTCAATCGCATCAGTCATTGATTTAATCAGATTTGATCCACTACCAGAAAAGACAGAAAATTATGTAAGTATCATTGATCAATCTACACAAAAAGCATTACAATTACTAAAGGATCTTTTAGAAGCGAATACCATCGAGATGCAGGATTTTGAGTTAGATTTATTCCCAAGCAATCTAACTGAAGTCATGAAGAGTATTGAAGGTTCATTTAAAGTTGCTTCTCAATTAAAAAACATCAATTTTACAATAAAATATCCGATAAATGATATAAAGTTATTGTTAGATATCGATCGATTTTGGCAGATAATCAGTAATCTGGTGTTTAACTCAATAAAATTTACAGATAAAAATGGATCAATAACAATTTCAATAGAATCTTCAGCAAAAATATGCCATATTTATATACAAGACACTGGAATTGGAATAGAGAAGTCAATGATCCCTCATATCTTTGATAAGTTTACAAAAGCAAAACGAAAAGGAACAGATGGTGAGATTACGTTTGGACTTGGGTTATCAATTGTAAAGCGTTTAGTTGGTCTTCATAAAGGGAAAATTCGCGTCGAATCAGAAGTCAATCAAGGAACCACATTTATATTGTCTTTTCCTATCTATCAATAGAAAAAAGGCAGGAAAACTCCTGCCCATTTTCTTATATAATTGAGATGTTATCCTAAAATTCCAAGAAGAACACCTGCAGCAACAGCAGAACCAATAACTCCTGCGACATTAGGTGCCATAGCATGCATTAAAAGATAATTACCTTTATCATAATTTTGACCTAAAGTATGCACAACTCTTGCTGAATCAGGAACAGCAGAAACTCCCGCAGCCCCAATCATAGGGTTTAACTTTTCTTTTAAGAATAAGTTCATAATTTTTGCAAACAATACACCTGATGCCGTAGCAATCATAAATGAAAATGCCCCCATCCCAAAAATTAAAATGGAGTTTTTATTTAGGAATACATCAGCGCTTGTACTCGCCCCAACAGTGATTCCAATAAGAATTGTACAAATATCTATCAGGGATGTACGTGCTGTTTGAGCTAATCGTTCAGTAACACCACTCTCTTTAAGAATATTCCCAAAGAACAACATTCCTAATAATGCTACACCACCGGGAGCAATTAAGCCAGTAGCAATAAAAGCTACTGTTGGAAATAATATTTTTTCTCTTTTTGAGACCATGCGTGGAGTTTTCATACGAATGACTCGTTCTGAAGGTGTCGTTAAAAGTTTAATAATTGGTGGTTGAATCACAGGTACGAGAGCCATATAGGAGTATGCAGCAATAGCAATTGGTCCAACTAAATGAGGTGCTAATTTTGAAGAGAGATAGATAGAAGTTGGTCCATCTGCCCCACCAATAATTCCAATTGAAGCTGCTTCCAAGACATTAAATCCTAAAAACATTGAACCAATAAAGGTAGCAAAGATACCAAATTGAGCAGCTGCCCCTAAAAGAATTAATTTTGGATTAGCAATCAAAGTAGAGAAATCTGTCATCGCACCAATACCCAAAAAAATAAGTGGAGGATAAATGCCTTTTAAAACCCCATAATAAAGATAATTCATCACAGAGCCTTGATTGTATACCCCTTGCAACATTGCAGACACGCCTGGCAAATTACCTAATACGATCCCAAAACCTATTGGAACAAGTAATAATGGTTCATAATCTTTGGCAATTCCAAGCCAAATAAAAGCAAATCCAATTAAGATCATTAAACAATAGTTCAAGTTAAACCATGCAAATCCAGTAGTGAAAAGGAAATTTGTAAATTCAGCCATTGATCTAGTCTCCTAACTCAATTAATAATTGGCCATCATTAACATTTTCTCCTTTAGAAACTAAAACATTTTTAACAGTACCTGAAGCATTGCTAAAAATCTCAGATTCCATTTTCATCGCTTCCAAGATAATTACGGGTTGATTTTCTTTAACAATATCCCCGATTTTAACTTTTACATCGAGAATAATTCCTGGGAGTGGAGCGATAATTTTCTTGTTTAAAGAATGAACGGGATTAGGTTTTTGTGAAGGCATTTCAATTCTGACGGGTTCTTCTTTAACTATAGTTTTAGGCACTACATCAGCTTGTGGAGTGACCGTTTGATTTAAAGCCTGAATCTTTACAAGGACATCACCTTCTTGAACAGGGCTTTTTTCTTTAATCAAAATCTTTTCAATAATACCATCTAAATCCGCCATAATTTCGGTTTCCATTTTCATTGCTTCTAAAGTAAGAATCACATCGCCAGAATGAACGACATCACCTTCTTTTTTTAGAACAGAAATAATCACCCCTGGAATAGGAGCTTTAATATCATTAGCTGATTTTGATCCCGTTTTCATTTGTGGGACAGAAGGAACTGTTTTCTCCATCTGAACAATTTTTGGTTGAGATTGATTTTTATCAGATTCAATTTCTACAGAAAACTCAACACCATTCACTTCAACCTTTGCATGGTTTGAAGTAAATTCTATGATTCGAGCCTGATATAATTCATTATTTATTTTCATTGTATATTTTTTCATATCAACTCCTTACTTTCTTAAATGGTCATATTGACTATTAGGGAACTGGACTTTTCCTGTTGCCTGCCACATACTGATATTTGCTCTTTTCCAAGTCAGCATAATTTTACTTTCTTCGTCCAATTCATGCATTCTCATGTGAATTGCAGTAATTACAGCGACAATCGCTGCACTGCTTAAATCTTCTTTCTTTTTGGTAGTAATCGTACCTACAGGAGTTTGAACTGAAGAGGTTGCAGGGATAACTTTCGTTTTTTTATTAAAATGTGCCATTTGAGAAATCACAAGAGCAGTAATAATCAAAGCACAAAATACAACCAGCATACCAATAATCGTAAGAATAGCTCCAAATTCAGGTTTATTCTCAATAAATTTTTTATTAATAATGTCAATTTCCTGAGTACTAATATGTAATTCAAGAAGTGATTTATTGTAATTGGTTTTATCTTGAATATTTAAATCTAAATACTCCAAAAGTTTTTTTATAGGAATATTCAATTTTTTACTGATTTCAAAAAGGGAAAAATTATGATTAAACCCATATTTTATAGTATCTCGAAAGAGAACAATATTTTCAGGGTCTAATCTAAGGTTTTTCAATCTTCTTGAAGCAATTTTTTTATCTTTTTTACTAAGCTTAAACTGAGTAACCAATGAATCTACAGAGATGTTTACTATTGAAGAAACTTCTGCAAGTGTATTATCTTCAGAGAATCCAAAAAGTTCTATCTGCCTGCTTATCATAATATCTAATGAATCTTGTTCCTGAGCAAATAGTGGAGATACACAAAGAAGAAACAGAAATCCTAAGATAATAATAATTTTTGAAGGATGTTTTGAAATCATATTATTCATCCTTTATAATGGAATATTACCGTGTTTACGAGGAGGGTTAGCGTCTTTCTTTGTCGCCAACATTTCGTAAGCTCTGATCAGTCTGAATCTTGTTCTTGCAGGTTCAATCACATCATCCACAAATCCTTTTGATGCAGCATTATATGGATTGGCAAATTTTTCTCTATATTCTTCTTCTTTTTGTTTTAAAATTTGAGTTGGATTTGAGGCTTCTTTAACATCTTTTCTAAAAATGACTTCAACCGCACCTTGTGGTCCCATAACCGCAATCTCAGCACTTGGCCAAGCATAAACGACATCAGCACGCATGTGACGACTGTTCATCACACAATAAGCCCCACCATAAGCTTTTCGAAGGATTACGGTCACTTTAGGTACTGTTGCTTCAGCAAATGCGTAAAGGAGCTTTGCCCCATGGCGAATGATACCATTATGTTCCTGATTTGATCCAGGTAAAAATCCTGGTACATCTTCAAGGACAAGCAGAGGAATATTAAACGCATCACAAAAACGAACAAATCGAGCAGCTTTTACAGAAGCATTAATATCTAAAACTCCTGCCAAAACTTTAGGTTGGTTTGCCACAATACCAATAGAATGACCGTTAAGTCTTCCATATCCAATAACAATATTTTGAGCGAACTGTTTTCCAACTTCTAAAAAATCACCATCGTCAACTATTGATTTGATCACATCAAAGATATCATAAGGCTTGTTTGGATTATCAGGCATTAGTGAGGTTAAGTTATCACAAGCTCTGTCAACTGGGTCAAGACATGGCACTTTTGGTGGTTCTTCCATATTATTCGATGGTAAGAATCCCACAAGTTTTCTTATGAGAGTCAGTGTTTCTTCTTCATTTTCAGTGATAAACTGAGCTACACCGCTTTTTGAAGCATGAATTCTTGCACCACCAAGATCTTCAGTCGTAATTGTTTCATTGAGCACTGTCTTAACAACTTTTGGACCAGTAACAAACATATAAGAATTTTTTTTGTCCATAATCACAAAGTCTGTTATGGCTGGTGAATATACGGCACCACCCGCACATGGTCCGAGTATGGCGGATATTTGTGGAATAACACCCGATGCCTGAACATTTCTCCAGAAGATTTCGGCATATCCTGCTAATGCATCAACACCTTCCTGAATTCTAGCACCACCTGAATCATTTAAACCTATTACTGGAGCACCGACTTTCATCGCCATATCCATAATCTTACAGATTTTTTGAGCATATGTAATAGACAAAGATCCACCAAAAACTGTAAAATCCTGGGAGAAAATATAAACAACACGACCACCAATTGTTGCACAACCTGTTACAACACCATCACTTAAAATTTTTGAGTTTTCCATACCAAAATTCGTGCATTCATGTGTAACAAACATATCAAATTCTTCAAAAGAATCAGGATCAACAAGATTTTTAATACGTTCACGGGCGGTTAATTTTCCTTTTTCATGCTGTTCAGCAATACGTTTTTCACCGCCACCAAGATAAGCCTGTTCTCTTTTTCTTCTGAGTTCCTGGATTTTACTTTCTATTTCCATGGATCCTCCATATTTATTCTTTTTTTAAAGGCAAGTTTAATTAGCAATGATCTTTGTCAAGAAAAGTCCATAAAATTTTAAATAATTATTTGCAAATTAGTATGATATGATTGAATTAGGAGAAAAAACTGAGTTATTTCTGTTTTAATAACTCATATACAATTTTAGATAGTTTATCTAAAGTATAAGGCTTCTGTATAAAAGCCTGAGCTCCCGATTTTAGGACACTTTTAACTCTTTCATCCTGTTTAAATCCAGAAGACAATAATACTTTCACATCCTTATTTATCTGTTGGACTTCGATAAATACTTCTCTTCCTGATTTTTTAGGCATAATCATATCAAGAAGAATCAGGCTGATTTCATCTTGTTTTTCTTTATAAATCTGGACGGCTTCTTCTCCATCAACAGCAAAAAGAACATCATAGCCACACATTTCAAGCATTTCTGCGGCAATTCTTCTAACAAAGGGTTCGTCATCAGCAATCAGGATTGTACCTTTCCCTTCATAGAAATTTGAATGACTGTCTTCTGAAATTTCTTTTTCTTCTTTTTTATACACAGGAAGATAAATATACATATTCGTACCAATATTTACTTCAGAATAAACATCAATAAAGCCATTATGATGTTTAACAATATTGTATACCATAGTTAATCCTAATCCTGTACCTACACTTTTTCCTTTTGTCGTATAGAAAGGATCAAATATTTTGTTTATGGCTTTGTTATCCATACCAACGCCAGTATCACCAATCAGAATTTTCCAATATTCAATCGCTTCAGCTTCTGGATGTCTTTGCATAAAGAAATGGTCAGAGAATATTTTACTGATAGAAATACTTAAAACACCACCCTGCTCTTCTTCTTTCTTTCTCATGATTGTCATTGCATGGCTTGAATTGATACATAAGTTCAACAAAACCTGCTCAATATGAGACGGTGAAGCAAAGGTAACTGATGGCACTTCAAAAGGATTAACAACAAATTCGATCGATTTATCAAAGGTATTTTTACATATTTTTACGACATGTTTGATTGTAAGATTTAAATCAATCGGAGCCATTGAAAGTTCTTGTTTTCTTGACAACGATAATAATTGTTGAACCATATCAGCGGCTCTATTAGCTGATTTATCAATCAGGTCGAGATAATCAACTAATTTTTCATAGGGAATTTGTTTGTTTTTTTCTAAGTTAAAATTAATGATTGAGAGAGTCCCAATAATCCCGCCCAAAATATTATTGAAATCATGAGCGATGCCTCCTGCAAGATTCCCGATAGATTCCATTTTTTGAGCTTGTCTGAGCTGTTCTTCTTTTTCTTCAATTTCAGTGACATCTTCTGCTAAAATGACGATATATTCAATATCAGGGTTCTTGATGGGATATATGTGAATATTGATAATTGTAGAATCATTAATCACCTGCCGATTAAAATATCTGATTTCCTGTGATTTCTGAAATTCATGTAGATAGGGATCAAAAATATCAACTACATGAGAAATTTTATGGCCTATAGCTTGCAATCCTGATATTTTAAAATAGTGTTCAGCTGAATGATTCCACTGAGTTATTACAGAATCTTTATCAATTGTAACTAAAATAGACGGCATTGATTGTATGATATTTGTCAAAAGATTTTTTACTAAAAGAAGTTCCTTTTCCATTGTGTCTCTGTTAAAATCTCTTTGTTGAATATTTTCAAGCATGAAATTAAAGCCATTATATAACTGACCAATTTCATCGTGGAGAAGAGATTGAACGCGTATAGAGTAATCTTTCTTTTCGGCAATTTGATTAGAGACATAGGATAAATATGTTATTGGTTTAATTATTTTTAATGATAAATAATAATAAATAATAACCAAGAGCATAATCATTAAAACAAGATAAGTGAGTATTACCGCAAAATTTCTACTTTTTATTAATTCTAAGGTATATTTATTTGTATAAAAGATTTCGATATTACCGATTTTATGATTATCATAGATAATACTGAATTTTTTCATTTGAATTGAATTATCATTAGAAGGCAGTTTAAATGGATACTCCAATATATACGTTTCATAAGCTGAAGGACCTGTTGTTTTCTTCATTCCAGTAAAGAAATGATCACTTTCATTATAAATATTAATTGCAACAATGATATTTTCTAACAACAGTGCCTTATTTAAAGCAACAAGCTCATTGATATCAATATTCCATAATGGGATTTGATAAGCTTTTTCAGCAAATTGAATGGTATTAAACATGGACTGTTCTAATGTTGCCAATTCACGCTTTTTTGTAGATTGATTAAATATCATTATTGTAATAAAGCTGATCATTGAAAATATAAATATTAGAATAAGCAGAAGTTTATTGATTAATTTTTTATTCAGTGGACTTTGACTGTTGTTAAACCAGACCAATTGATCCTCCTACTTACTAATTTTGTAACAAACTATACAGTCTTTTTTTAAAAAGTCAATATTAAATTATAAGATTTTCAAAATATTAGTAACCTAATGTTATCTTATCATTTTTTTTAAATGTTTTACCTGATTGATCACGAGCTTCAATATAAACTGGATAAATCCCTGGAATCATATTATGATTCAAATCATCTTTTCCGTCCCAAGTGCAAATGTAATGACCATCAACATAGGATGGATTTGATAATTCCTTAATCAATTGACCCTTCAAATTGAATATTTTAATCTTCAAATCAATTGATGAACCGGGAAAATAACAAGAAATACTGCTACTCTCATTTCGATAAGGAGAGAATATTTTCGGTATTATCGAGAATCGTTGTTCAGAAGTTTGCTGTTCATAATAAACACTATTTTCACTCCCTATTGTGTGATTGGTAAGGGATTGAGACCAGTTTAAATCATTGTTTGCTGAACTTAGAGAAGAGATACGTTCAATGGAAGTCCCTTTGATTTTACTCCAGTTCGGATTATATGTAAACGCTTCAATTATCTGATTATACCCATCTTTAATAATAATGACTTCTCCTGAATTTGACAGATTGATAAAACCATAGAAAAGTGAATTATTATGAAGATCATAATGTGTAGAAAGCCAAATAGAATCTGCTTTACTTGCTGTGATTATAAGAAATTCCTTATCAGTAACATTTATTAAAATTGAATCATTTCCAATTAAAACATGATAAACAAAATTTTCCTCGTAAAATTTGTTTAGTTTTAATTCAATCCATTCTGGTTCATTAACTAAAGGGTTATACATTATTTCATTAACAACAATTGGAAGTGCATGGTTGATAAATGAATTTTTTTGTTGAACTAAATACGTCTCATCATGAGATAAATATTCAACCTCTAAATAAAAAAAGGTATAAGTATTTTCGTGTAAGGGAGAATGAATATCAATGATAAGTTCATCTTGGAAATTGGTATCATACTGATCTAATGTAATCCACTCTTCATTTTCAATTTTTTCCATCAAAGTAATACTCACTTGAGTATTTTCAAAATTATTGATTAGTTTTATCTGATGGGCTAATTGATTGTCTTTCAGAATTATTGTCCATGACTGAATGACAATCTGTGAATCCTGAGTTGTTGATTGATTAACTTGTCCTGGACTAGCTCCGTTAATATTGCTTGAAGGTAGCCAACAATCATTATTATCAATAAAGAAACGTTCCAAAGATATCCCTTTTGGAGTAGAATTTGTCGAATATGAAAGAGAATCAACAGGGAAGTTTTCGAAAAGACAAAAGGTTACTGAATCACCATTGTTATTTAAAGAACACCATCCAGAAGTTTGAATAATCAATTCTTCTTGAAGAAAGGGATAATTCATTATCAAAGCCGATGGATTAGAACATATAATTTTGTATTCATGAGGTCCTATATCCATATTGAAGAATGCTTTTGTTCCTGTATCATCTTTAATATATACATTTTGAAGACTCACAAGAGAATCAGAGCTGTTATAAAACTCAACCCATTCAGGAAATCCTGTATTTGGTGAATGCATGACTTCATTTAAATAAACAGGGAATTCACCAATTAGAAAATATTTAATTTGAGTGTTGTTATTAATATTTACATCTTCAATTGCTAAGACATTCACTTGAAGTTTGTGAATACCTGTGGATAAGTTTTGGAAATTTGTGTATAAATGAGAGTTATTATCAGAATCAAATGGTAATAATGGTTGTAAGTCATAGCAAACATTATCAATTAAGAACTCAATACAGATTGATATTGTATTGATAGGTATTGTGGATAAGTTGTGAATAATGGTGTGTATTTCAATTCCAGAACCTGAGTTATTGATGTAAATATCTGTAATTGAAAAATCTACAAAATCACTGTTTGAATATCCTGGTGTTCCAATTTCTGCAATGATCCAATCGCTAACAGAATTTGTGTCATCACCATCATTTTTCCGGGCAATACTATAACCACTCACAAGATTATCAACAAAGTTGATTGCAGGATTGTGAATATCATCAGGAAGATTATTTATGTTTGGACTGTCATAAATTAATGTATCATAATATGATTCATCTGGACTTTCGAGTCTGATCCCATCACTGGCATCTCCCCCATTTTGAAAATTTAAATCTGTAATAAGATTTGCATTACTGATATGTTCTTCTCCTATCAGTAAAAAAGAATGGGGTAACATCGTAAATTGGGGGATTGTATAATCAAGAGTAAATGAAGTACCAGCTGTTTTAATTTTCCATCCTGTCACATTAACCGCTTGCTCTAAGGGATTATATAACTCAATCCATTCATTACCCGTATCTGAACCAATAGGATCTACCATTACCTCATTAATAACTATCTGAGCCCAATTGAAACCGATGTTCAAGAGCAGAACTAACGTCATAACTAATTTCATTAGCCCTCTTTTTGTTAACAGATTATCTGATTTCTATTCGGTATTGTTGACCTTTGTCTAAAACAAGCGTTGAATCCCCATAAATAATATTTTCATTTAGGGTGTTTTTTAATGAGAAGTTGTAGTAAAAGTAAGAAGGGTTATTTTGATTGAGTGAAGAAAATGGGATTCTAAACCAGAGAGAGTCCTGAGGGTTAATGGTTTGTTGGTTAGCTAACAAATTCGGACTTGTAAATGTGCTGTTCTTAAAAAATTGTTTGTAAATCACGTTATTAATTGGATAATTACTATGATTAATTATCTTTAATCCTGCATGAGTTGGCCATAAGTATAATTTGAGATTTTTATCAGGAAGAATAGTAACTGTGGTTGTAGTTTCATTATCTTCCAAAGAAAATGTTTCTCCATAGATACTAATGGGGACTTCCTTTTCTGGCGTATTTAAAAGTGTTTCTTTTCCAAGATTAAATGTATAAGAATGGGTCTGTTTTCCAGGTAAAATGTAATCAGAGCCTTTCAAGGTATAATAAATATTTTGATCTGTTTTATTAATAAAAGTCAAATCTCCCTTTTTTGCACAGGCATTTCCTGTTAATAATATGGCGAATAAAGATAGAAGCGTGAATAATTTGTTCATTATTTTCCTCCAAGCGCTTGATTTATAAGTGTTAATAAGTCTTTTCCTTCAATTGGTTTATCAATAAAAGCAACAAAATTGCTGTTTTCATTGTCATTAAAATCGTATTGATGTGTTGCTTTTTTGGTAATAATTAAAGGGCACCCTAATGTTTTATAATGCTCAATAAGTGCTTCAACACTAGGAAATGCATTTTCATTGATAATTAACAGTTTTACTTTGTATTCTTTGATCGTCCGATCAATTTGCTCATTTTTGTTAACTTGAATTACTGGAATTTTAATTCTTTTTGATAAAAATTCGCATAGATATTCAGTCACTGATGGTTTCTCATCAAAGATCAAGATCACGTTTTTATTCAATTGATCTGGAAAATAGTCATATAATGTATCTTCATATTGGATGGCCTGCATTTGCTCTTTCAATTCGGGATGCCTTCGAATAAAATCAAATTGCATATAATTTGCTATGAGTTTCTGATCTGCTTTATTATTTATATAGTGCAAAAAAGAGTAATGATTTCTATCAATTTTTTGCAGTTCTGCCTTTAAAATCAACTTATCAAATGGAAGTTTTAATTCGATTTGATATATAGTTTTTGAGATATTATCTTTAAGTATCAAATCGCTATCAACAAAAAAACGAAGTTCATTTTCGCTAAGTAAAATCACCTTTCTGTATTCTGTCATATTTTTTAACTGATAGCTTAAACTCATATTATCTTTTGGATCTGGAATTACAGAATAAGGTTTTTTTGATAATTCAATAGTTTTGGGAAACGAAAAAAGGAGTGTTTTTTTATCATCGTTCAGGTCAAAGTTTAGGAACACCGCGTCAAAGTGTATATCATATATTTCTGTTTCAATCAGAGTAGAAATACTGAATCGATACGCAATCGATTCTTTGAGATCCTGGTTAATTTTCAATGGATGAAATACATTGATTTTAATAGTATTATCAATGAATATTATTTGAGAAAACGCTTCCTGATAGAGTACTTTTACATTAAGCAGATGAGGAAGAACTTGTACTTTTTGCAAAAACTCAGTCATTTCTGATTTCTTCTTCATTAAGGCACTGGTCTTATTAAAAAGTCCCATAATCTGCTCTTTTCATAAGATGATTTGGATAGACAGTTCAAAATGTACTGCCTATCCAAAAAATATTTTTTATCTTAGATGTTTAAATGCAGCTTTTCCAGCATATTGAGCTGAAATACCTAATTCTTCTTCAATTCGTAATAATTGGTTATATTTCTCAACTCGTTCACTACGACAAATTGAACCGGTTTTGATCTGCCCAGCATTAACAGCTACAGCTAAATCAGCAATAAAAGTATCGCCTGTTTCACCGCTTCTGTGGGAAATCACTGTTGTGTAGCCATTAGTTTTTGCAAGTTCAATCGTTTTCAAGGTTTCTGTAACAGAGCCAATCTGATTTAATTTAATAAGAATTGAATTAGCCGCATTTTCTTTGATTCCACGTGCTAATCTCTCTGAATTCGTCACAAATAAATCATCACCGACTATCTGCAAACGATGGCCAAGTTTCTGTGTCATTAGTTTAAAACCATACCAGTCTTCTTCTGCTAAACCATCTTCAATCGAAATTATTGGATACTTATTGCAAAGATTTTCGTAGTATTCAACCATTTCGTCTGAAGTTAAGCTTTTATTTTCTGCTTTAAGCATATATTTACCATTTTCATAGAAAGAAGAAGATGCGGGATCAAGACAAATCGCAATATCATCTCCAGGTTTATAACCTGCTTCTTTGATTGCTTCAACAATGATCTGAAGAGGTTCTTCGTTGTTATTAAGATTAGGAGCAAAACCCCCTTCATCACCAACACCTGTATTATGCCCTGCTTTGTGTAATATCTTTTTTAAGGTATGAAAAACTTCTGCATTCATTCTCAACGCTTCTTTAAAACAGGTAGCGCCAACTGGAGCGATCATATATTCCTGAAAATCAACATTATTGTCGGCGTGAACGCCACCATTGATGATATTTGACATTGGAACCGGCAATACATGAGCAAATGTACCGCCAAGATAACGGTAAAGTGGGATTTCAAGAAAATCTGCGGCAGCTCTGGCACAAGCCATGGAAACACCAAGAATGGCATTCGCCCCTAACTTACCTTTATTTGGAGTATCGTCCAATTCGATCATCACCTGATCAATATCCATCTGATCTATAGTATCCATGCCGACAACTTCAGGTGCAATTTCGTCAATGACATTCTTAACTGCTTTTTCAACACCTTTTCCTAAGTATCTTGATTTATCGCCATCTCTCAATTCAACCGCTTCAAATTCACCTGTTGATGCGCCACTTGGAACAGCAGCTCTACCCATAACCCCTGATTCAAGATACACTTCTACTTCAATTGTTGGATTGCCTCTTGAATCTAAGATCTCTCTTGCATGTACATCAATAATCTCTGACATATTTCCTCCGAATTATATTAAATAAGCATCAGCTTAATTTTAGTTTTGTTTAAACAATCCATCTAATGTTTTGAGTGAACCAAGTAAAGCACTCGATTCATATGGAAGCATGACTGTTTTATCGCCTTTTTGAACAATTTCTGCAAAGGCATTAATATATTTTAATGCCAAGAGATATTGAGCAGGATCTGTATTTGTTTCTTTAACAGCATTTGCAACTCTTCGAATTGCTTCAGCTTCACCTTCTGCAACAACAAGTTTTGACTGAGCTTCACCTTCTGCACGAGTAATCGCTGCAATTTTATCACCTTCTGCAACGGTCATTTGTGACTGTTTATCACCTTCAGCTTCGAGGATTTTCGCACGTTTATCACGTTCTGCTCTCATTTGTTTTTCCATAGCTGCGCGAATTTCCTTTGGAGGATTAATATCCTGCAATTCCACACGGTTTACCTTTACACCCCATTTATCAGAAGCTTCATCAAGAATATCTCTAAGCTTTGAGTTAATCGTATCACGAGAAGTCAAAGTTTTATCAAGATCTAATTCACCGATAACGTTACGGAGTGTGGTCTGAGTTAATTTTTCGATAGCATCAGGCAGGTTGTTAATCTCATAAATCGCTTTGAAAGGATCTGTGACCTGAAAATAAACAAGCGCATTGATCTCAATAGAAACGTTGTCAGAAGTAATCACATTTTGTTTTGGGAAATCATAGACAGATTCTCTTAAGTCCATTCGATTGACGATTGTTTGATGAATATATTTATTCCCTTTAAAATCTTCTTTGATATATCTCCAGTTAAATCCACGAGGTTTGTCAATAATTGGCCAGATAATGTGTAATCCGCTGGTTAGGGTTTTATGATATTTACCTAAACGTTCAACAATAATTACTTCTGCCTGTTGCACCACTTTTAAGCCCTTTGAAGCAAGAATCAACACAAACAATACAACAATAATAATGAGATAGAGACTTGAAAACATAATCATTTTTCCTCCTTAGGTTCTACAATGACTTTATTACCTTCTGTTTCAATAACTAATACCAGCTGACCTTCTTCGATAAATTCAATATCTTTAAGGCATACAGCAGACCATTCTTCGCCACCAATTTTGACATAACCTCTCCCATTCTTTGGAATCACTTTTGTCACAATACCCGTTTTTCCTTTAAGAGCAAAAATATTACTTTCAACAGTATCATGTTTGAGCAACACTTTGGCAAAGCGTTTCATCAACACAAAAGAGACAAAAGTAAATATCGCAAATATGAGAAGTTGAATTACAAGATTTTCAGTAAATGAGGCAATTAGTCCTGTGATGATTGCTCCCATACCAAAACTAAAGAAGAAGAAACCGGGTGTGAATATTTCGATGATAATACAGAGAATACCGATCGCAATCCATACAATCCATTCCATAAAACCTCCCTAATTATTATTTATCATGAATGTTGTCTTCTGATTGATCTGAGCTTTTTGGATCTTTATAAATTCTTTTTATTTTTCTTTTTCTGTTATTATATTGATATGCTGATTTTGAATGATATTTGTATGAGCCATAAGATCTGGATGATGATTTACTGGTATGAAAACCCAAAAATGATAAAAGAGCTAATATGCCATTAATCACAAATAATAACACAATCACAAATAAAGTCAATCCAATAAGGGCAAGGATAAAACGAGTCGCAAAACTGCCTGTAGAAAACATCAAATCTTTAACAGGTGATGATTTCTCTTTTACACTAATGAGTACTAAACTGAAATTTCGGTTGTGATCCTGTTGCTGCATTTCAGATTTTAAACTATCAATCGTCATCTGAACCGTATTGAGTTGCTCATTGATTCTGTCAGAGGAATATATTTGATCTTTTTTCTGAAGATCTGCCATATATTTATTTTTTAGAGCCATATTTATCTCAAGTCTTTGTTGCAAATCTTTAAATACATCAGTATTATTCTCTGTATCTTCAAGCTTTTCACCCTCACTATCCATTGAACGAATACTTTGAATTAAAGCATCCATTTTTAAACGATCGATTTCAATCAAAAGTGAATAATTGTTATTTGCCATCCCTTTTTTTAATACATTCAATTGCTCAGATAGAATTAACTGATTAAAAGACTCCTGAATTTGATTGATGCTATCCGTATAGAAAGTAACATTCTTTTTTACATAATGACCTGCTTTACGATACTCTCTTTCAGCTTGTTTGCTGACATCAGAGGAAAGAGATTTATCTTTATTCATAGTGGACAGGCGTGCATAACCAAAAGCACCCACAATGATAAAAAATACCAGTAAAACTTTAAACTGTCGGTTCAACTTCATTCTCATATTTAATTCTTCCTTTTATCTATCAGTTCCTGAGCATGATTTAATGCATTTTGAGATAAACTGCCTGAAAGCATACGTGCGATTTCATTCAATCGATCATTATCTTCCAGTACCTTTACCTGAATTTCTGTTTTTTCAAGATCATCGAGTTTCTCAATTTTAAACTGACGGTCAGCATAAGATGCTACTTGTGGTAAATGTGTGATGCAGATAATCTGATGGTATTTACTGATCTTGTAAATATAAGCGCCAAGCATATCTGCTGTTTTACCGCCAATCCCACTGTCTATTTCATCAAAAACAATACTCTGAGGTGGGAGATTGCTGGCGAGGATCTTTTTAATCACCAAGAGGAGTCTTGATAACTCACCGCCTGATGCTGCATGCTTTAGCAACTGAAGATCACCGCCTTTGTTTGCATTAAACAATACAGAAACCTGATCCTGTCCACTCTCTCTAAACCCCGAAACTATTTTCTTTTTATCATTATGAGTTTCTTCTAATTTGTCAACTTTTATTTTAACTTGCGCTGATGGAATCGCCAAATCCTGAAGATTTGTTTCTATCTCTTTTGCGAACTCAAGCGCTGATCTTTCTCTGATCTCGGTCAAACGATTCGCTTTTTCAATAAGCTGATCTGCCAATCGATCCTGATCTTCAGATAAATTTTGTATCTGATCTTTTAAAGTGGACTTTTCATTAACAAATTTCTCCATCTCTTCTTTAAACTGAATGATTTCAGGAATTGAACGATGATATTTCGTTTTAAGCTGATAAATATCCTTCAGACGTTGTTCCACTTCACTTAATCGATCCGCATCTAAAAATATTTCCTGAGGAATTCTTCTGGAGATCTGATTCATGTCTTCCATTTGTGTTAACACTGATTTCAATAATTCACTCATTTCTTTTAATAAATGATTTTCCTGATCAAATTTTTCATAATAGAGCGAATAGAATGAAATCTGGTCGTACAGCGCATTTTCACTTTCAAATAGTGCCTGATGAAACTCCAAAGAATGATCAAGAATATCCTGCGCATTGCTCAAAATCTCTCGTTCTGATTCAAGTTCATGCTCTTCATCAATTCTCAGGTTGAGATCGTTGATTTCTTTAATCTGATATTCATAGAGTTTCTGTTTATCTTCTGAATGTTTTTCTTCATTGATTAATTTCTGCAATCGCGCTTGCTGTTGATGGTATTGCTGATACAATTCTGCAAAAGACTCTCTTAACGGATCTGCCTGTGCAAAATGATCTAAACATAATAACTGAAAATCTTCGCTTAAAATCAATAACTGATCTCTTTGACTATGAAAATCAAACAGGCAATCGCGAAACTCCTTGACGATCGTATTGGTTACTTTTCTGCCATTAATGAAGATATTTGACTTTTGATCAGAGGTGATTTCTCTTGAAAAGAAAAGCTCTTCATCAGATACATCAATATCATATTGTTCAATCAAGCGCTTTAAAGTCTGAGGACAATCTTCCAATGTAAAAACAGCAGACAACACCACTTTTTTTTCTTTATCAAAATGCACATTCGCTTTGAGCTGGCCACCCATTAACAGATGAATTGCGCCAACGATCACCGATTTACCCGCACCTGTTTCACCACTTAAAATCTGAAGCCCTTTTGTAAATTGAATCGTCAGATCTTTAACAAAAATAAAATTCTTCAAGCTCAATTCATATAGCATGATGCACCCTCTAAAGTTTTCCCATACTCAGCTTTTTTCTCAAAATCTGAAAATACGTATGGTGAGATAGTTTTATAAAATTCATTTTCTTGCTTGAACGCTTAATCACAATATTGTCTTTGGGTAAAAGCTGACAGAGATTCACCCCATCAATTTGAAGCACAGTAGAAGAATGAGGCTCTTCAAGTTTAAAATGCAAGGTGTCTTCTGCATTAAAGATCATTGGCCTTAAGGATAAAATATGCGGATTAAGCGGATTGGCAACGATCGCATCAATATCAGGAGAAATAATAGGTCCTCCAGAAGACATTGAATAAGCGGTTGACCCTGTTGGTGTGGCAGTAATCATACCATCACATCGCGTCGCATAGACAAATCGTTTATTTGAATATAGTTTGATACTGATCAATTTTGAGAGTTCGCCCTTGTAAATCACGCTGTCATTTAAAGCCAGAGAATGAATCAGCTTTTTCTTGTTTCGAAATACCGTGATATCAAGCAACATTCGTTTCTCTATCACAAACTTACCTTTAAGCAAAGCATTGAGGGATATAGAAAGCTCATTGATTTTACAATCGGTTAAAAATCCTAAACTACCCATATTAAATCCCAATACCGCAGCATGATAATGCAATGCATCCTTCATTGATCTAAGTATCGTGCCATCTCCACCAAATACAAGTAAATAATCAAATTGAGTATGTTCTTGCTGAAGAGGTAATTCCTCAAAATCATCTTCTGATTGATTCAAACCAATCTGTATAAAATGACTGGGTTTTAAACTTTTGCAGTTATAATCAGGTTCCAGTTGGTTTTTAATCACACAGGTATGAGGTTCTGGATGATGACTGAGTAAATGATCTGCAATGAAAAACTGGCATTGTTGATGAAACTTGCTCAGTAATTCAATAATAATATTTTTATATTCAATTTCAGGTCGAAAGACTAAAGCAATTGTTTTCATAATGAATCCATAATCCTTATATATGAGTCATATCGTTCCTGCGGAATATCATTGTCGATTTGTTCAAGAACGGCACAAGATTCTTCATGGGTATGTGTACAATCCTGAAAATAACAATGATCAGAATAATTAATAAAACCAGGAAAATGCGAAGGGATCAGGTTTTTGTAGTCCTGACTCAAGCCTAATGTTTTTATACCAGGTGTATCTACAAGATATCCGCCAAATGACCAGGGAATCATACGTGAAGCAGTGGTTGTATGCTGACCTTTATTATGGACAAAACTCACTTCGCCGACTCTTAAATTAAGCGAAGGCTCAATCGCATTGATCAGTGAACTTTTCCCCGTACCCGAATGACCGGTAAATACAGAAACTTTATTTTTTAAAATATGTCTTAGGTCCGACACACCCTGATTATGCTCCTCTTTGACAGAGGTAAAAATCACCTCATAGCCCATATCTACATAATACTGACATTCTTTAACGATTTGAGCTAAATCATCAGCAATATCAATTTTGTTAACACAGATAATCGGATGGATTTCATGAATTTCTGCCAAACACAAATATCGGTCAATTAAGCCCGAATTAAAAGCAGGTTCCTGACAAGAAACAGTAATGATAATCTGGTCAAGATTTGATGCGATAAGGACTTTTTTTTGTTGATTGGCAGTTGAGACAAAACGGCTTAAATAGTTTTTTCTCGGCAAGATTTCTTCAACGCGATAATTATCTTTTTCATGAATATCGATATTGACATAATCCCCAACGCATATCGGATTATGAGCATCATATTCCAGATACTTCAATCTGCCACTCAGTGTACATGGATAATCCTGATGATCCAAGTGAACCACATACGAATAATTGGTTCTCATTTCTACGATTTGACCTTTAGCAAGCGTGACTTCCTGTTTTTGTGAAGACTCATTGTTTTCCAGATTTCGTCGATAAGTTTTGGTTTTACTCTGCTCTTTTTCTTCCATATCATAGATATCATCAATATCTTCTACGCAGATATTCTTCAATCGTATGCTTTTCCCAACCGTGACAAACTTATCTCTTTTCTTATTCATCGAGTTTCTCCCATTTATCAATAAATAATGAAAAGAAATGATGTCAAGTAAATAATCTAATCGCTTTCTTTACTGCTATTCTAAGATCATCTACAATCCATCCAGCATATTGATTTTAACGACCAACTGAACATCCAGTAGAGGCGTCGATTTATCGCGACTCATAAACTCTTCTGCTCTGGGTGACTGGAATCGTATAATCAGAAATACCAGATATGATCATAATCTATCATTTTATAAATTACCTATCTTGTCCCGCAGGAACTATATCTCAATAACCGTATGCAAGCGAAGCGTAGCTTACGGTATCAATCTCCTGAAAATGAGCCCCACAGGTGGTGAGATTATCATTTAAACATACAGACATCTTGCTTGAATGCGGTTATGTTTACTTTGTCTTTTTCGTGGACGAGGATGTCCACGCAACTACAATATTTAGTAGGGGCTGACCTATGTGTCTGCCCAGTTTAAAAGGGCGAATACGCAGATTCGCCCCTACGAAAAAGATGCAAACAGGGATGTTTGCATAACGAATTTGGGCAGGCGTAAAACCTGCCCCTACGTGTGTCTCGTAATGCAATCAACCTGATTGCATATTTATCAAACTAGTAGCTTGCATAAACAAAAACCATCAATAGTTAACACTTTTTCACAGAAGAAAAGGCAGAAACTATCTTTTTTCTGTAAAACAAATAGCCAGATAGAGAGCACGTAAGGGGTAGGTTGAGAGTAAGTGAGGAGTATTTGGTCAAAAAATCATATTTTTCGTTTAAAAAGCTCTTTCAAAAATATTTGATATCAAGTATTTTGAAAGATCATGTCATTTCCTTCATATTCAGCCATCTCTCCATTTAAGCTCTACTGATCTCTGCCTTCTTTCTTGTAAAAAATGGATTATAAAACTATTTATTGACAGGAAAAATTAATTCACTCATCTTTGACAAAAGAAAGGAGACCCATTGAAAAATATAATAATCTTTTTGTTAATCTTATACACTCTTAATTTATCTGCCATCGAAAGAACGGTCAAGCTTGATGGCACAGGTGATTTTACCACGATCCAATCAGCCGTTGATGCTTCTGTTAATGGAGATGTAATTACTGTTTATCCTGGGGATTACAGAGAAAATATCAATATAGGATCTAAAAGCCTGACTCTTCAAAGCTTATATGCACAAAATCAAGACACACTTTATATTCATAACACGCGCATCATAGGCCAACCCTCTCAATCTGCGATTAGTGCAGAAAACAGTCAAAATATTTGCATCAATGGTTTTACTATTATGAATAATGAAAATCAGATTGAAGGATATTATTGGGTTGGAGGTGGAGGAATAAATATTTATAAATCAAATGCTATAATAAAAAACAATATTGTAACAAATTGTTTAGCTGGCCTCTGTGGAGGAGCTTTATCATTCACTTCGTACAGTATTGCAAAGAATATAATCTTAGAGAATAACACTATTTTTAATAATAAAACTTATGGCACTGGAGGAGGAATTTGTCTTTATGGTATTTTAAATATGGATTTTTCTACTAGTTTTAAAAATTCAATTTATAATAACAGTTCAATATGCGGGAAAGATCTTTTTGTTGAAACTGAAATACACCCTGTTAATATCATACTTAAAAAAGGGTCTGTCATTTTAGATGATTTTGATCAATACTTTATTACAGTTTATCATAATTTAAATGAAAATCCCAGTGAAATCACTGTTTCTATTGAAGAAGGTGTATTGCCTACGATTAATCATGATCTTTATGTCGCACCCTGGGGGGATGATACAAATAGCGGTTTAGATGAGCTTCATCCGTTAAAGAGTATCGACTATGCGACCAAGATTATTGCATCAGACAGTTTAAATCCAAAAACCGTTTATTTGGCACCAGGTACTTATTCTCATTCAGCCAACAACCAGCAATTTCCCTGTTCGATAAAGTCTGATACACGAATCATCGGAGCAGATATGTTTCTCACGATATTGGATGCTGAGCGAGTGGCTTCCTGTATCGGCGGATTTGCTGATCGAAATGCCAAAGCTTTTAATAGTGTGCATTTTGAAAACTTCACCATAAAAAATGGGGGTGATATTAATTATCCCAATTCTAATAATGGACCCTTAGGAGCCTCAGCAAAAAAAATATTTATCAAAAATATACTGATTGAAAATAACCAGTTTAATACAAATAATGGCATTGCAATCACACAATTTACGTCTGCTTACTTAAAAAACATCATTATACGAAATGCTCAAAGTACCTCTACTTGTTTTGGACTAAATGTCTATGAAGGGGATAGTCTTTATATAGACAACTATATAGTTGACAGTCTTTCAGTAAATAATGATCAAGGTGGATATACTGGTGTTTGGTTTGATCTTTTAAAAAAAGCCATTATAAACAATATATCAATTACAAATAACAATGCATTTGCACCAAAAATGTTTCAGTTTTCTAATATCTTACAGTACCAACCAGAGGAATCTTATGATACTTATATGAATAATATCTTGTTTGTCAATAATACTTCAACTGAAGGAGATTGGGATACACCTAAGATCGGTCTTTTAGACGAATGGGGTAATACTTTCCACTTGAATAATTTCACCATTGCCAACAACAGAGGTTCGACCTATGCCTTAGGAGTCAGCAGTGATTTTGAAATGAATAATATGATACTCTACAATC
>CAZNKI010000018.1:0-58083 GCA_964573665.1 uncultured Candidatus Cloacimonadota bacterium
GGAGCGTTAGCTCTGACATCTTCGTAGCAATGGCAATGATTCAGTATTTAGGAGCGTTAGCTCTGACATCTTCGTAGCAATGGCAATGATTCAGTATTTAGGAGCTTAGCTCCGATATCTCCGTTTAAAGATTTTAAAAACCTTATGATTGTTGTTAGAGATAGTATGATAAAAATCAATGAAGCTTATGCGACACAGTTAAACAAAGGGGATAAAATGCATATTCTGTATGATTATCTGACGGGTAATGAATTTAAACTTCAAAATGGTGCAATCATTGATGGGTTCACATCCTTACATACTGGATATATCAATGAAAAGAAAGCTATGGAAAGGATTTGGAAAGAAAGAGAAAAGCAATTAGAGAAAGTTCTGCTTAATACCAATCATTTCATTGGTTCTATTAAAGGAATTGCTAGTGTTGATATTAACCAATTGCCAGATGAAACTTCGATGAAATTGATTGAGTAAGGTTATATAATGAAGAGACTCATTTAATAAATAGTCTATTTTTTTCAAGAAATACAGTTCAAAAATTATCCTAAAAAAAAGTAGTGCGAACCAAAATTACGGAATTTAGATTCATTAGATATCAAGAAATTGTTATTCATAAATATAGTATTGGATCAGCTTAATGAATAACCATCAGAAAATTATTGATATATAGTGGTAAATAAAGTAAAGGATTTTTTGTGATTTGCTATCAGAAAAATGGTAATGAGAATCCGAATTTGAAAGAATACTCATGAGTAATTTCAAAAACCAATTTCGATGTTCAGTTTTTCATACAAGATATATGATAATTTTAGATTTTATCCCATTCCTCTAATGTTGTTATTGATAATGGTCTAAAATAAAATTCTCTGCTTTTATCATTTGTAATATCAAGTACTCCATATTTAAGTATTTTCATTTCATTTTTAACTCCGTATTCATATAGAATGTATATTTTATTCTTTACTATTTTGATATTATCTTTTGAAACAACAGAAACTATCGAATTTTCTAAGTATAAATCTGTTTCCAGTTGCAGTCTATTGAAAAGTGATGAGGTGTTATTAGTTATACGTACAACATGTATATTTATATATTCCTTTCCTTGCCATATGGTTACTAAATATGAAGAATTGAAAATATTATATTGTATAATCTTTAAAAAGTCAGACTCAGGATGGTCTATTAATTGATTCAGATAAAGTTTGCTATGTATCTCTCTGCAGAGGATTAAGATGTTTTTTTTCATAAAGCCCACAATAGTCTCTTCTCTCACTTTGATAGTGAAAGTAGAATCAAATTCAGAAGAAAACTTATCATCATATAATAAATATTTATAATATACTTCATCACAATTAATAGTATAATTTTTATTCAATGTTTTTAATTCAAGGTCTTGAGCATGAATATTAAAAAATGTTATAAAGATTAAGGTCATTAGTAAAACAGATTTCATCATTTCTCCTATTGCTGACTATTTAGAAATTTTTTCCATTTTCTTATTGTTGTTATTGATATAGGTCTGAAATAAACCTCTCTACTTTCGTCATTAGTAAAATCAATCGTCCCCATTTTTAAGATATCAAAGCCATCTTCATTAGGAGAATAAACAATATAGAATTTACCATTCTTTATTGTAACATCATCATAATATCCCAAATTTCTGAAATGGTATAATTGTTTATAAAGAACTTTGTCTAATTTTTTTTCGGTATCATTAAAACTTAAAACTAAAATATATTTCCAGTCCTCATCTTGAAAAAATACAACAATATCATATTTATTATCTTCATTTAAGTCTAAGCAAAATAAATCGCTAAACATTTGATAAGGTGTATATTGAAAATTTAACAAATCAATAGATTTATTTGATTTAGAACAAAAAGCAATAAACCCTTCAATTCGAACAAAGACCAACACTGTATCGTTTAAGGAGAACATCTTATTTATCTCAGGATGAGAATAGTTTAACTTGCTTATATATTCAAAATCTTTCTGAGAACATGAAATATTATAATCAACGTTATCATATGAAAAAGTAATGTTTTCTCCAAATAAAACACTCCATAATGAGGAGATTATTGTAATTACAAAAATAAATTTCATTTTACTTCCTTTACTCACCAGTTTGGTTGGCTTTCTGGTTCTCTCTTGTTTTGAACTCATCACTCATAAAATTAATTGGATCTAAACGCTTCCTATTCTCTTTATCCCATACTGTAAGAACCTCGAAATGCAAATGATTAAATTCTTTTGGTTGATTTGATGCATTACCTGAATTACCTGTTTTTGCAATTGTTTTTCCTTCTTTTACTTCTTCACCAACTTTAACTAAAATTTTGCTAAGATGAGCATATAAGTAATACCTGGTTTCTGTGACTTTCTCACCTTTAACTTCAGTTGTAACATTTGCTTTTAAAACTACATAATCCCCCCAATCTCGATCATAAGATGCCTTAAATACAGTTGCATTTTCACAAGCAAATGCTGGAGTGCCGATTTTTGCATATATATCAATACCTTGATGCATTTTTGCACCACCATTTCTTACCATCCCCTTTAAAGCAGGGTGTTTTTCATCTTTCCTTGGTGGATATTTTCTAAAACCAGATTCAAACCAACCTCGGATTTCTCCATTAAATATAGGATCTTCCCATTTTCCATTTGGATCATAAAAATTGATTGGGTCTCCATGACAATACACATAAGGACTATAGAATTCATCTGCAGGATCTATACTATGCCATCTGCCAAGAGTAGGATCGTAATATCTTGCACCATAGTGATACCAATTCAATCCAAAGTCATCTACAAGTTCTTTCTCATTGTAGGTATATTTGTTCTCTGTGCCATTAATAACGGACATAGAAGGCAGTTTAAGACCAAAGGGATAATAGGAGTCCTCTTGCATGATTTGTGCGATATTACTTGCGTCTCCTTTAGTTGTCATTCTCATCTTTCCCTACCTTAAAGTCATATCATCAATAAATATTCATTTCCGTCAAGAGTAATTTCTAATTTTAGAAAGAGCAATAATTGTGACTCAATTAATCAACGTCTTAACTAGATGGAGGGGATGTATGCAAAACGATGATTGATCCGAGAATCGTCAAATAATGGTATAATGTAGATTATAAATTAAGAATTGATATGGATAAAAGACGTTTATCATTTTTCGTGGACGAGGACGTCCACGCTCCTAAGAAAGAAAGTTGGAAGCTTGCTTAACGGGAGTAGTACGATCAAATCAAATCCATCCTACACAACATTAATCACGAAAATCTTGTCATTCAGAGCGGAACATCGTGGAGCGTGGAATCTCCTATAGGTCTTCTTGCATCAATTTCATGATAGCAAATTATCAGATTTCAAATTTTCATTAATCCACGATCACTGGCATCTTTCCGGCACATTGAATTCTACGATCAGCTCAATTCCCCTATGTGGAGGGGTGGACACCTTGGTGGACGGGGTGGTCATGAGAAATTGTATTTTTTTTTGATGCAAGTAGTTCATCAAGGAGACCCCACGCTCCACGATGTTCCGCTCTGGGTGACAGGTTATCGTATTTGTCGTATTGCCGGAATATTCCATCAAACGAAATCTCATGCTTTTCTTAATATGAATACCGATTTTAGCAAACTGGTAGTTTGCTTTACAGGATTGGGCAGGCGTAAAACCTGCCCCTACATGATTTTTTCACGCCTATGCGTCTGTCAAAGATCAAAAAGAGGATTATCATTCTGTATGCATCTTTGCTCACAATTAAAATATGATAACCAATTCAATTCATAATTCACAATTCACAATTACCCCCTCTATATATATAGGGTTCCCATTTTTCTATAAAGTATTTTTTAAAGTGGGCGATAAGAATATATAATAAAATGCAAAATAGGTGGTTGCAGAATCATTGATTTTCTGTTTACGAATTTGCTTTTGTAATTTTCTAAACTATAAACAGATGCAATTCAAATTAAAAGATAAATTATCATAAAATGAGATTATAATTGAGTTATAATTTTCATAAATATTTTACATTTTTTGCTTCAAGAAATAGATAAGCGATATAAAACAAATAACTGAACCGAGAGCAAGACGGCGGTACTAAGACCGTAAGCCTGAGGTAAATTGACAAAAATGCTTGTTTTTTATTAAAAAAAGGGTGTCAGGAGATATTTGATATCAAGTATTTTGAGTTGTCATACTTTACAATATCATGGAGTATCTCTGATCGGTGCAAACAAGGATGTATGCACAACAACGGCAAGCTGGTAGCTCGCCCTACAAAATGTGTGGTGGTATAAAACCTAATCCAACAAAGATATACATAATGGTGCAAACAAGGATGTTTGCACAACAATAACAAATTAAAATGCCGACGTTCTTATAAATCCTTTGAGATCTTTTAGTTCAGCGCTTCTCTTACCTTACCTGCCAATTCATGCATCGAGAATGGTTTATGTAAAAACTTGAATTTCTTCCCATTAATGGTTTGTTGATCGATCATGTTTGCCGTATATCCTGAAATATACATAATTCGGATATCTGCATCTATCGCATGAATTCGATTCACGAGTTCGGTGCCATTCATATTGGGCATAATCACATCAGTAATCAAGAGGTCAATTTTTTCAGAAGAATTTTGAATCACTTTAAGCGCTTCAAGAGGATCAGAAAAGGCAAAAACTTTGTAGCCCAGTTTTTTCAAAATTGCCGTAGTGACATTGAGAATCATTACTTCATCTTCAACTAAAAGAATATTCTCATTACCTGAAGCGATGAGATGATCTTCTTCATATTCTGTAAATTGATTTTCTGCTACGACATAATGAGGGAAATAGATACTAAATGTAGTTCCCTGAGAAAGAACACTTGTCACGTAAATATAACCGTTATTCTGTTTAACGACACCATAAACGGTTGCCAAACCAAGTCCTGTTCCTCTGCCGATTTCTTTTGTGGTATAGAAAGGCTCAAAAATATGGCTTAAACTTTCCGAATCTATCCCACAGCCATTATCACTCACTTCAATCATGACATACTCGCCAGGGATGATTTCAGGGAACATTTTGCAATAATCTTTATCTAAGACTTTGTTTTCTGTTTTAATAATGATTTTTCCTTCACTTGAAATTGCATCTCGAGCATTAACAATCAGATTTGCCAATAGTTGATCAAGTTGAGTAGGATCAATTTTTATGGGGAAAATATGTTCACCTGGCGTCCAGATCAGTGAGATATCTTCAGTAATCAAGCGTTTGAGCATATTTAATGTGTTTGACAAAGCTTCATTTAAATCAATCACTTTGGCGACGACTTCCTGTTTTCGGGCAAAAAGGAGCAACTGCTTTGTCAAATCTGCAGAACGAACCGCAGCTTTTTTGATTTCCTGAAATCTGTGAAACAAAATATCATGAGAATTTAAGTTGAGCAATTCCATCTCCACATTGGAAAGAATGACACTCAGCATATTATTAAAATCATGAGCGACACCTCCAGCAAGTCTGCCAATCGATTCCATTTTCTGAGACTGAATTAGCTGTTTTTGCATCTTATTATTCTCAATCTCTGCCAATGTCACATCAGTGACATTTCGAACAATTGCAAGCACCTCATTTTCATGGCATAAAACATATCTTGCTTCAAAAAATAATTCCTTAGCATTGATGTTCAAAGAATAGCTTGAATACTCCATCTGACGATTTTTGAGTACATTATCGATACACTCTTTTGTTTTTTTGCATATATGCTCTGGGAGAAAATCGTCAAATCTTTTATTTATAAACTCCAATGGGTCAAACAAGAACATCGCATTCTTTGTTTTTGGGTGGCAATCTACAATTTTATAATCTGCATTAAAGATAAACATCAAGTCTGGATTTGCATTGAGGAGGGCATTATTCTTTTCGATTTCATGATTGAGGAAGTCTTCTGTTGACTTTCTAAGGCGAATATTAAGGAGCATTTGAGCAAAAACAGAGAGAAGATTTTGTTCATCAGTAGAAAAGATATGATAATTTCTCACAGCATCAAATCCAATAAAGGCGACCAGTTGATCTCCATTGATGACGGGAACAGAAATGACGCTTTTTACATTCTGAGGAAGTAAGATTTGTTTTGTTTCTTCATATGGATCTAAGACCACATCAGGTATGTAAAGAATCTCACGCTTTTTAAATGAAATCATCCATTCTTCAGCCAATCTAATATTCTGAAGGTTCATGACTTGCGAATCAATCCCTTCCCGACACCAGTGATAGACACAAGATGCCGTTTCATTTTCAGGATTAAAATCAAAGATATAGGCACGATCGACATCAAAAAACTGAGCAAGTTTTATTAATGATAAGTTAATGCTTTTCTCAACATTATGTAAGGGCAAATTGATATAGTTACTTGATATTTCAATCAAAAGCTGTCTCAACTCGGATTGTTTCTTAATCTCATCTTCATCATTTTTTCGTTGAGTAATGTCCTCAGCTACCTTTATATAATTGATCACTTGATTATTTTCATCAAAAATCGGAGAAACAGAGGCTAATTCCCAGTAGCCTTCTCCATTCTTCTTTTTATTATGGAATTCTCCTTTCCATATCTTTTGTAATCGGATTTGATTCCAGATCTCTTCTTCGTTAAAGTCATTATCAAAATTTAAAAAATCTGGAGTTTTCCCTAATACTTCATTGCTTGAGTAACCCGTAATCTCTGAAAACTTTGGATTAATATATTCAATCTTTCCATTTAGATCTGTGATCATCACGATCGAAGGACTTTGTTCAATCGCTTGAGATAGTTTTTTTACCTGTTCTTCTGCTTTTTTTCTTTGGGTAATATCTGTAGCGATACCCGTATAAGCGGTAATTGTGCCATTTTGATCAATCACCGGAAAGGTCTTTGAATGTATCCATTTGATGGACTGATCATCCATAATTATACGATATTGAATATCAAATTTTCCCTTTTCCGATAAGCTTGAGATCGCTCTTTTTACCTCTTCAATATCCTGAGGATGAATACGATCCATAAATGATTGAGGGCGTTCATAAATACTCTCACAAGGCAAACCCCATATCTGCTCATACGCTTTATTGATATAATACATTTGCGAATTGTCAAGACTTCTCAACCAAAAGACATCCCCCATATTTTCAGTAATTTGTCTAAACTTGGATTCGCTTTCAATGAGTTCATTTAAATATTTCTTTTGCTGAGTAAGATCAATATCAACGCAGTACAATTCTGCTTTACCATTAATATTCTTGAGCAAGATATGATTAGAGAATACCTGAACATAGGAAGCATCCGCTTTGAGTAAAGTCAGTTCAGAGGATGGAATCGGAATACTATCTTTGATCCATTTTTGAGTAAGTAGTTTCACTTCTTCTTTCATATTTTCAGGAATGATTAAATCATACAGTTTTTTCCCTAAGGCTTCTTCCTGAGAGTATTTGTACAACAATTCAGAGGCTTTATTCCAAAAAATCACATCAAGCTCTTCATTATAACCCTGAACTGCAATCGCATCTGTCTGTTCAAAAATCTGTCTAAAGCGACTTTCACTATCTTTAAGTGCCATTTCAATCTGAGTAATTTTTTCTTCACTATCAATTAATTTTAAACATTTCATTACAATACTTGGCAGAATTTCAAGAAAGTCCATATCTTTGATCAAATACTCCATTGCGCCCAATTTCATCATTTCAACAGCGACTCTTTCATCACCCTGACCTGTCATCACAATAAATGGAACTTTTAAGTCATTTTCATTCAATTGATGTATAACGTCTCTGCCTTGCATATCTGGGAGTTTTTGATCGAGCAACATTAAGTACGCTGTATCTTCTTTCAGGGATGCCAATGCCTCCTTGCCTGTAGAAACGGCAGATACATCATAATGATCTTTCTTTAAAGTCCTCAGTATTAGATTTTGTAAACCAGGATCATCTTCAACAATTAAAATCTTTCTTTTCAATAAAAAACTCTCCTGACTATTCTGATTCATACTATTCTCCATTAATAGTTGGCATTTGAACTACAATTAAAAACAAACCAAGTTGGCGAATCGCATTCACAAAATCATTATACTCTATCGGTTTAGTGATGTAATGACTGCATCCAAGTTCATGGCATAAATTGATTTCGCGAGGATCATCAGTAGTGGTAATCATGATGACTGGCATCTTTTTCAGAATAGGGTCTTCTTTGATCTTTCTTAATACTTCTGTTCCATCCATTTTTGGCATGCGAATATCAAGTAATAAAATATATGATATGTTATCTTCTCGATGGGATCCTGTCCCGTTTTTGAACAAAAAATCAACTACTTCCTGCCCATCTTTAAAATGGGTGATTTGATTTAAAATTCCAGCTCTTTGTAAATTTTTTCTAATTAGCCCTGCGTGTCCTTCATCGTCATCAGCAATTAATATTTCTACTTCCTGATTCATCTTTACCTCAATTCTGTATGGTATTATTTAATTCTTCATAAGCAGGAAGAGATACAAAAAACTTTGATCCCTTGCCCAATTCTGATTCAACTCTTAAAGCACCACTTAATCGATTGACTATTTGCCGGACTATCGTTAAACCCAGCCCTTCACCTTCTGATTTATCTGGATTAAGACGATAGAACAATTCAAATATTTTTTCCAAATGATCCTTTTCAATCCCAATCCCGTTATCAGAAACACAGTATTCTACAAATGAACCCTTTAACTCAGAAGAGATATTGATTTCTAAAGTTCTGGAAGGATCAGAAAATTTAAAGGCATTGGAAATTAGATTTGTAAACAGCTGATTCACCTGAACTTCGTCAGCAAAACATGGTTCAAGTGGCTCAACAATGAGTTTTACTTCATTTTTCTTTATCATATAATCAAAAGAGGATACTATTTTCTCCAGCAACTCATTCATAGAAAGCTGATAGATATTTAAAGAAGCTCGGCCTGATCTTGATAATGTGAGCAAGCCTTTGAGAAGTGCATCCATTTGTTTTGTACTGTTTCTGATGTGTAGAATCGAGTCTTTCATATCAGGAATTAGCTCGAGAAGTTTTGATGAAAAATCAGTTTCTTTGTGTTGCAAAATCGCTTCGATTTCTTTTAAGGAAAATTCCAGTTCTTTGCCATATCCATCAACGTTTACAAGAGGTGATCTCAAATCATGAGAAGCAACATAGACGATTTGTTCAAGTTCCTTATTCTTAGCGGCGATAAGCTGTTGGCTATGTTTGTTACTGCTGATATCGGTAGTTATCGTTGCGAATTTATTTTTTGAGGGAGAAACTGCTGAAACGAGGAAATATTTATCAAAGGGCTGATAATAGGTTTCAAAAGTGATGGGAATACCTGTATTACAAACCTGAACATACTCATTGAGGTAAGGAGGAGGATCTGAATGATAAAGCTCCGATGCCAGTTGATTTACTACATGATCTTTATTTTTTCTAATCAGTTTGAGGTACTTAATATTACAATCTGTAATACGATAATCAACAGGTTCATTATGATCATTAAAGACTAATTCATGTAAAACGACCATTTCGTTCATCGAGGCAAACAATGACAGTAATTTTTGTTCACTTTCTTTTAGCGCTTCTTCAGCATTTTTCCTGTCGGTAATAAAACGAGCTTGCTGAACATTCTGATAAGCAAGATTTGATAATTGAGACGCCATTGTATAGAGCATTTGAGCGATATTTTCAAATTGTTTACTGCTCATAGATGGCACTTTTCTGAAAGCTTCAAGATATTTTTCAGGATCAACATCAATCTCTTTTGCATAGAGGATCATCTGTTCTTCAGTTTGTGTTTCGTCGCGAACCTGTCCCGCCAGCCAGTTGGCGATGTGCTGACCACCCACCATTATCTTTGCCCCGCAATCCCACAAACCACCGCTAAGACATGCCTGAATATGAGGTCCATTGAGATTATTGCATTGCTTACCAATTATTGAGTCTGATTTAAAACAGTTTTGCCGACCTTTTTCAGACTGTCGGATAATGTTTTTACACAGATCTGTAAAATTTGAAGGCTGAGTAATCGGAGTCCCGTCGGTCTTTGTAATCACAGAAGCCACACCAGTAGCGGCTGCAAAATCATCCTGAATCTTTTGAATATCATTTATATTAAAGATATCTTCAAAAGCAATTGAATCAAGATTGCAAATTGGTTGAGTTAAGGCAATCAATCGTCTTTCCATTGCCAGTTCCATTTGTTTTCTTTCGTTAATATCACGCCATGAAGCAAATAAGACTGTTTTTTGATTTAATGTCATTTTTACAAGATGTACTTCAACCCACACAGAATTTCCGTCAAATCTTTGATGTAGCCATTCAAAACGATGATTTCCATTGAGCATCGCAATTTCGATCATTTCTTTAGCAAGATCTATAGATGACCTTCCATTGGGCTGAAATTCAGGAGAAATTTTGCCTGGGTGTTGTCCAATAACCAATGATCTTTCACCTTTTAGCGTATTCGCCAAGGCTTCATTACAATCAATAATCACTTCATCGTCAATAATCATGTATGATTCAAGCGATTCAGTAAACATAATTCGGTATTTTTCTTCGCTATCTTTGATTAAATTCTCTGCTTTAATACGATCATCAATATCTCTGACTAATACTACAAACTTATTCTGACCACCAATGTCTGCATAACGAATACTGATATCTACCCAAAATGAAGCCAAGTCTCTTCTTTTTGCCAGCCAGCGAAATTTTTGTTGCCCTTCTGTTTTTGCTCTTTCCATCCACCTCATGGCATTGACTTTATCATAAGGAGAATCCCCCAAACTCAAAACATCAAATTCCCCAGATAAAACTTGATCCCGTGTACATCGATACATATCACACATGGATTGATTAACATCAAGTAATTCATAAGTATTTCCATCATGAATAAAAATTGCATCAGGAGAAGAATCAAAAATATTCTGTAAATACTTCTGAGTAATCTCAATAGTAGAAACTTGAGCAGAGACCATTTTTCTTAATCTGAAATTCCATAAAAAGAACAATAGAACAATAAAGCTAATGCTGATAATCAGAATAATCGAGATTCTCAGAAAATTCTTATATTTTAGTTCGTTTTGACTATGATCGTGTATAAAGCCATCCAAAGAGTAGTTTAGAGGGATCTCATTGAGAAAGGCATAAGATTGGGCTATTTTATTCCATCTTGCCGGATTCATGTGACCAAAATCAATTAATTCCGGCTGAATTAAATGATAAATCTGCATAGCCTGATACTTAAGATAATCCTTTGTGATATTTGATTGCTTTATCTCTGGCATATTTAATAATAAATCAATTGAATCATCGTAGTTTGTCAAGGCTTCTTCCCAACCTTTAAAACTTGCTTTCAGAAATGAGTTTACGATCTGTGGATTCTTCTTAATAAAGTCTTTATTTGAAAAAATCACACCATTATAGAAATCAACGCCATAATTGATCATTTGGATGTATGAAGGCTGTACCCCTCTTCGCATCATCAAATATGGAGCATCAATCACCGAACAGATAATGGCATCAGAGTGATTAAAGATCACTTCATCCAAGCTTTGAGAATCAATATTAAATTTTACTAAAGAAGGATCAATACCTTCTTTAAAGAAAGCAGACTTTAACTCAATTAAGTCTCTTGAATTCACATTGATTGTTTTACCAACATAGTCAGATAAATAGAGAAATGAATTTTCCTTTTTTGATAATATAATATTTGGTGAATGTTGCATCAAAGAGGCAAGCACCTGAATATCTTTGTACTGGATAAAATCTTTAATAATATCTGAAGATGATATTCCAAAATCCGCTTTATTCGTTCTCACATAATCAACTACAGAATTTCTATCTGGAAGATCAATAAACTCAAGAGAGATATTTTCTTTTTGATAATACTCTTTGATTTGAGCAATGTAGTATCCGCTCAGCTCATAAAACTGTTGATTGTGAAATGCCAGACGTACATTGCTTGCAGATTTCTCAATATTTTCTGTTAAGTTTACAGAATTAAGATTGATAGACATTATCATCAATAAACAAGCGATACTCCATCTCATGAATCTACCCATATATTCTCCCAAACACTATAAAAATCTTAGTTTTAGCATACGCTAACATAGTTTGAAATCTTTTTCAAGTTTTTTATTTATATTTTTCATATTCTTTTCTTATTAAAATTAACATTTTTAAAAAGATTAACTTGACTTGTAAAACAGTTTAAATCAAGATTGAATTAAAGTATCAATGCCTCGGAGCCATTATGAGAAAGATCAAAGAAATTAAGAAAAACGAGTTAAAAGATGTATTAAGACTTGCATCTAAATCATATCCATCAATTAGTATTAATTCAGAACAAAAAATAGAAGAATTTGAAACAATCATTCTAAAAGATTATGATCAAAGCAATCGCAAATGGTATGCTTTGTATGAGGACAAACAAATCGTAGGTTCAATGGTGATCTATGATTTTTACATCAATTATTATCAACAAAGAATTGAAGCATTCGGGATTGGTTTTGTAGCGGTGGATTTACTGCATAAGAAACAAAAAGTATGCAAAGAAATGTTAGACTGGTATATGAAACATACGAAGAAAAACAAGAAAGAAATTGCAATGCTCTTCTCTTTCAGACCTGATTTTTATAAAAAGATGGGATTTGGTTTTGGTACGAACTGCTATAACTACAAATATACTCCTGATAGTTTCCCAAAAAGCAATCATGTTTTAAAAAGTCAGTATTTAAACATTGAACATTTCGATGAAGTTCAAGATCTTTTTAAGGATTTATTTGAAAGTACACATGGTTATATCAGCAGAAGAGCTGGAGAAATCAAACAAGCACTAAATTCAGAGTCTCATATCAAAGTCGGTTTTTATAATGAATCACATTTAGAAGCATACCTGATCTTTCACTTTGAAGTGGATAAGAGCAATCATGAGAACACTGACATGCATGTGCAAATCTTTTATAAGAGCAGTGCTGGGCTAAAATCAATACTTCACTTTATTCACACTCAGGCAGATCAGGTCAGATATGTTTATGTTTACAATCAGGACTCAAGTTTTTATTATATCATGAATGATATTCGTCACAGAGATTTGAAAGTGCTACAAGAACCTGGCTATCATTTTATTTCAGAAATGGGTATGGGAATCATGTATAAATCCATTGATCATATCTCTTTATTATTAAAAAAGGAATGTCAGTTAAATAAGCTAATTATCAAATTTAATATCCTTGATGATTTTCCAAAACAGCATACAGAGAGCTTTATCATTGAATGGAAGAATGGGAAGGCATCAAACAGCAATGATTCCAGTTTCGATATTGAACTAACAATGAATATTTCAGAATTCTCATCATGGTTAATGAACAGTATTGATTTGACTACACTTTACAGATACGGACTTTTAGAATGTTCTTGTTTTAATGCGTTAGCAGATCTTGACAAAGCGTTTTACTATGGACAAAAACCTGTGTGCAATACTCGTTTTTAAAATGATCCTGTCATGAGAATATTCTGGATTTTCATCATTTTTCTTTTGCTATATCTGCCCATATTTGCACAGACAGCTATCATGCCCACAGGCAACGGGACTGTGAATAATCCATATCAAATCAGTTGTTGGGAAAATCTCTACTGGATGAGTGTCAGGGAAGATATTGACCAAATCACCTATACAGAAAAAATGAATGCACATTATGTCCAAACCACTGATATCGTCTTTCCAATAGAGATCAATGCATGGGACAACAATCAAGGATGGAAACCCATTGGTTATTATAATAACAACAGCGAAACTGATTATCCATTCCAAGGTGTCTATGATGGACAATCCTTCAGTATTTCAAATTTGTACATTTACAGAGGAGGCAGTCATCATATCGGTTTATTTGGATTAGTTACTGGGCAATTAGATAACCCTGCCATCATCAGGAATGTCAGGTTGATAAACACAGATATTAGGGGTTCATACTATTGTGGCAGTTTAGCAGGCAAAATCAGTCACACACAAATTATAAAATGCAGTGCAGAAGGATTTTTACAGAATTATTTCTATGGAGCAGGATTAATTGGTCTTGCAGATTATAGTGAAATTATTGATTCATACAGTACCTGTTTGGTTAACTGCATCTATGTTCGTGGTGGATTGGTCAGTGAATTAAATAAAAGTCTCCTGATTAATTCATATTATGATTATGAAAGTGTTCTCATCAACAATGAACATTTGATTTACCCTGGAGCGATTAATCAAAGTATGTTCATGGACTGGTTATCAAATAATCGGGTACTAAATGCTGAAGACTATTTTCAATCAGATGGCAACATGATATACCGCATTTACAATGAAGAGGATTTTAAGAAGATATTAGGGTTTTACTGGCAAAGAGATTATACTTTTTCACTGCAGAATGACATCGATCTTAGTGATGATGAAAACTTTTACATTCCCTACTTCAGGGGGAAATTAAAGGGGAACTTTCATCAGATCAGCAACTTATACTATTTTTATCCTTTTAACGATTTTGCTTACAGAATTGCATTTATCGGACAAGCTTATCAAGCTCAGGTTTCAGAATTGTTCTTAAGCAATTTCAATATCACGGGTTCATATCATATTGGCAGTTTATGCGGAATTGCAGATTCAAGTTTATTTCTTGATATTCATTCAACTTCAAATGTTACTGGTGACTTTTATACAGGGGGTCTAATCGGTACTCTTGAAAACAGTACGTTGAGCCGAAGTTCTCATCAGGGATTTTCTTATGGATATATTTATGCAGGAGGATTAATCGGTGTTGCAGAGAGCTCTCAAATCAGTGACTCTTATTCATTAGGCTCAGTATCAACTCAAGTATATTACAGCGGTGGTCTCTGTGGGAAAAGCTTTAACTCAATTTTTCAAAGATGTTATACCAGTACAGAAACACATTCATTTAGCCGATTAGGCGGTTTTATTGGAGAAAGTAGTAATTCTGTCATTCAAGGATCTTTTTGGAATACCGATAAAGGAGATGCGAATACTGGAATATATTTAACTTCAAATGATGATCTGTCAGGACTTTTTGGAATCAATTCAACCACAATGCAGCATATCAATACATTTGCCGAATATGAGTGGAATTTTGAAACTGTATGGAATATTAATCCATCCCTTAATTACGGCTTTCCATTTCTCAGAGATGAAAATCCATTATGCAATGAACACCCAGATCCTAATAATCCAGCAATTATTTCTGAAAGTATCTTCATCTATCCAAATCCCGTTAGAGGATCAGCAGTAATCCAAATGTATGGCACTCAATCAGCTTCTGTAAATATCTCAATTTATAATATCAAAGGTCAAAAAATTCATTATATAGAAAACTACACGATCACAAAAGAGAGGCAGAATATTCTCTGGAACAGAGATAATCTTGCCAGTGGCGTTTACTTCATTGTTATAAGGAATGAACATGAAGAGAAAATCAAAAAGGTATTGATCGTAAAATAAAACAAGGGCAATTAAAAACAATTGCCCTTGAACTTGGATGAGAGAGAGAGTTTATTTTAAAAGGATTGCTTTTTTTATCCCATAGGATTGAGCATCTACCACTAAACGATAGAAATAAACACCAGAGGAAAGTTGATCATTCTTCCAGGTAATATATTTATTCTGTACATCTTTTGGATTAATGTTTAATGATTCTACTTTCTGGCCTTTGATATTGAAGATCTGGATCTCAGCATTTTTAAATTCTGTTTTTTCAATATTGAAGGATATTTTAGTTTCTGGATTGAATGGATTTGGATAATTTCCAACAAGAGTAATCACTGGCTTATCCATTTGAGAAGAATCATTATTAAGACATTGTGGAACAAAACTGAAAATACGGAAAGAGGATATATCCCAACCTGGATCAGTTAACTCAGCAAGATTAGTATCATTTTCAAGACCGTCTTTCAATCTGAACCTGAAATAGAGGTTTTGTCCTGCAAAAGAAGTTAAGTCAATGAGATCCTGATGCCAGAAATCATATTGACCATCTTTTTCGTAAACCAATGTCCAATCGCTTTGGTTTTCAGAAACTTCAATTTTAATAAAATCATGTTCCCATTCGGTATATACTCTATGATCAATGACCAAAGAGATTCTTTCCAGATTATTCTGTGGTAAACTTAGAGGCTGAGTAGTTTTAAGCCAAACATCGCAACCAGCTTGATATTTTCCTAAACCGCCCCAGCTGTCAGCAGCAAATGTGCGAGAGTTTTCTTCAGCAACTTGCCAGGGTCCATTCACTTCAAAATTGTTCAAGCCATTCGTAAAAGTCTCATTCAATAAGGTGTTTGGGGTATTGATATTAAAAGTTAAATAAGAATCAGACTGAACATTCATCGTTTCTTCATAAGCAAAATTACTTTCAGTAAAGAAGGTAAACTTGTGTTCGCCTTGACTGACATTTGCCGTAAACTGACCATTAACACAGAGAATAGTATCTGGAGTGACATCAGAAATAATCAGTTTTGCATTCAAGGCTTGTTGATTCAATCTGATTTCACCTGAAACCGTATAATGCGGAAGAGGTTGTAAGCTCACGTTTCTGACTTTCCATCCGCCAGCATTCACTGTCAGATTTGAAATTGTTTGAGAAACATAGCCTTTTTTTTGAACAGTAATGGTGTAATTACCAGGTAGAAGTGGTCTCCAGTAACGTCCATATTCAGCATCTGACAATCTTGGACTCAATTGTTTGGAATCTCTGCCATGAACGATCACTTCAGCAACAAGTGGAGATCCGTCTGCAGCAGAAGTAATTTTTCCGGTAAGCATCGAACGATCATTTGTATCAGACCCTGAAGGAGTTGCACGATTGATCAGCCACTTTACAGCTTCCGTGCAACGGGTAATAGTGCTGTTCAATGTTGCCTGATTTGGCTGAATATCATTAGTACCACATTCAACAACGAGTTGAATATTTCCTAAAGCCAGATAAGCCCAAATATTTGAGGTCCCGTTTCTGCCCAAAGAAGGGGCGTTTTCATAATAACCCGAACCCGATTGCTTGAGAATTTTGCTGGCAAAATTTGCACCGATATTATTGTTAATATCTAAATCTGGCGCTGGACGGCAATTTTTAAAATTAAAAGGAGGATATACCTTTTCAGCTAAATTTCCTGTACGGCTGGAATGCCATACGACAGAATAGACAAAATTATATTTTTCCATAAGATTTTTAATCGCAACAGTTTCACTTTCAGAGAAAGGTGCTGGTCCGCGATAATAGTCATAAATCTCATAACCGCTTGGGGCATATAGAGTATCGCCTTGTACCCAATGTGAACCAAAATTTCTGTTTAGATCCACTCCATCGATATCATTACCCTGACCCATAATAAAATCCAGAAGTCCGTTTAAATTGTTGTCTCTTTTGTTTTTTCGATAAGTGACATCTTCCCCGCTCATCACGACTTCAAGTCCGTCAGGATTCATACAGGGAACAAACCATAATTCCAGCTGACTCATCCAGTTAGAATAGGGTTCGATATATCTTCTTTGGATAATTTCTTTAATATTGGCAATAATGATTTCCTGACCGATGATTTCTTCTGAGTGAATATCCCCGATGAAAAGTAAACGAGGGACATCTCTGTCAACGGCAGCGTTTTCACTGATTTTAATCGCCCACAAAGGGGTATGGTTGACTTGACTGTAACCAATAGAATCAACCCTCACATAAGACGGTGCAACATTTTTTAAAGAATCTAAAACTGTTTTTATCTGATCATAACGATGATAATACGCTGGTGGTGGCGCTTGAGCAATCAGACCACTAATAAGTACATTCATTAAAATTATGAGAAAAATTATCTTTTTCATTGAATCCTCCAAAAAAATAATAAGCATTTTTTATTCCAATAGTTGGCAATTAAAAAAAGTCATATAAACTCAGTCTCAATCTGATCATTTCTACTGAAAAGAATATTCAGAAATAGTTGATATCAACAATCTCAGAAATCGATTTTAACAGGAAAAATCATGATTTTTTGATGACAAAGCTCTGGGGTGGCTCTCTCTTGACTCTCACTTACTCTCTTCTCCACTATTTAATTCACAGTAAAAAGATATAATTTCTAAAAAACGGGAACAATAAGTGTTAAATATTTATATTTTCGTTGAGGATGAGATAGCTATCTATGATTTTTTATTAAGAACTGATTTATGGCTTTTGTGCAATATCTTTGCTGAATGAGCATAACATAAAGTATTTCTTTAGTTATTTACAATGAAACAGAAGTACGCGTAGAGCTAAAATCAGATTTTTTCCCAAGCATTTGTTGACAAAATCAGCATTTTTTTGCAGTTATCTTGATTGTTGTTTGTTATAGTTTATGAAGTGATCGTTATAAAAATAGAAGAAAGTAGAGGAAAAATGAGACTCATCCTAATATTTATATTGTTACCCACACTAATTTTTGCTCAAAGCTACAACCTTGAAGAGCTTATTGATATGGGATTAAAGAATAATTATGACATTCAGCAGTCAGATATTAACAAGCAAATATCAAAATCACAGCTAAACTCATCGCGATGGAATCTATTGCCTTCAGTTACAGCTGAGTTATCTCGTACTGAAGATTTGAAAAATGACTATAATTCTATAAAGAAAAATCAGTTAAACTTCAGTATCAGCAAATCAATCAGCTTGAATGATGCGGATTATTTTCAAAACAAATTTGCTTATCATGACTATGAAGACAGTCAAATCGAAAATATCATGAAACGAAGAAATTTTATATACCAGATGATACAGAGTTACATTGGGGTTTTAAGTAGTCAAAAACAATTAGATGCCCAGAATAAGAATCTGAGCATTCAACAAAAAATCCTTGCACAAAACAATCTTTTATTTGCTCAGAAAAAAATCACTAATTTTGAGATAAAACAAGGAGAAATCACCTTACTGAACATCCAGATTTCCATTAAAAAACTGGAGAATGAGATCAAAAACAAGCGTAGAAGTTTATTTGATTTAGTCAATACCGAAGACAATAATGGTGATTTTGAAGACATTCTCTATACTTCAAATGAAAGAAATCCAGAATTTAATGCTGACAAGATTATTGAGCTTGTCTTACTTCAAAGAAAAATTGAACGAGAAAATATAAGCATCAAGCAATCAAAACTAAACTACTTCCCAAGGCTAAGTTTAAATTACAATTATAATCAATCAGATTATGATCAGAATTTTAACTTGAGTCACCATGAGACAAGCCATACATTATCATTAAAAGCAAATTACTCATTATGGACATATTTTGAGAATAATGAATCGTATAAACAGAGCACATTGAACAAAAAACTAAAAGTTCTAAATTATGAGAATAAGCTCAATGCCGTTAAAACAGAATATTCACAATTTGTAAATGATCTATATTACTACAAGGAATTACATGATTTATACAGTTTAAAAAAAGAGAATGCGACAGAGAATCTTCAAATTGCAGAAGAGAAGTATCAATTAGGAAAAATCCAGCAAATCGATCTGGACAAAGCCAGATTGGAGAAACTGGAAGCCGATATTGAATATGAATCCAACAAATATCAGCTGATTTTAAGCAGAGAATCAATCAATCATCTCATGTCAGAAAAAATGTTAAATAAATATTAAAGAGAGCGTATTATGAAAAAGATTTGGAAACCCTTATTAATTATCATTGTCATCATTCTCGCTTATGTCATCTACAAAGGATACAAAGCAAAAATGAACAAACCTGAATGGAAATTAGAACAAGTAGAAAAAAGTTCAATCAGAGAAGTCGTCACAGCAAGTGGAACAATTAATCCAGTAATGAGCGTCGAAGTGGGTACTGAAGTATCTGGAACCATCGAAAAGATCTATAAAGATTTTAATCAGACTGTAAAAAAAGGTGATTTACTTGCCAAGATTGACACAGAGACACTTGAATTGAATCTTGAAGAAGTCAAATCCAATTTAGCCGTAGCAGAGTCCTCAGCTCGAGAGGCAAAAATTGATTATGATCTTTTAAAAGAGCTGGTTAACAAAAAAATGGCAGCAGAATATGATCTTCAGAAAGCAGAAATCAAATATGATCAATCAAAAGAAGCGGTTACCCGTGCAAAGCTTTCATATCAGAAAGCTAAGAAAAACCTTGATAATGCTTATATCTACTCTCCAATAGACGGTGTGATTGTTTCGCGTAATGTTGAAGAGGGACAGACAGTTGCTGCAAGTTTAAATGCACCCACATTATTTGTCATCGCCAATAATTTAAAAGAAATGCAAATTGATGCAAGTGTTGATGAGGCAGATATTGGAAAAATAAACCTTAATATGCCTGTTCGCTTTACTGTTGATGCATTTTCAGAAGAGAGTTTTCGTGGCAAGGTGCAACAAGTGCGTTTAAATCCTACAAATGAATCCAATGTCATTACATACACAGTTATCATCTCAATTTCAAATCCAGATATGCTTTTATTACCAGGAATGACTGCTAACGTCCGAATCATTGTTAATGAGAAAGAAGATATTCTCACCGTATCCTCAAGAGCTTTACAATTTAAACCATCTAAAGAAGTGTGGGAAAGTTTTGGTTTAGTATGGAATGATTCATTACTTGCCAGAGGAAGAAACGGTGGAATGGGCAGTATGGCATCAATGTCTGGTGTTTCTGCAAATAGCACAACTGCATCAGCGAAAAAGGATGTTTCAAATCAAAAAGCCACTGAGAAAGTTAGTGTTAAAAATGAAGAAAAACCAAAAATGACTCGAGAAGATTTCGAAAAATTAAGTCCAGAACAAAAACAGAAATTCAAAGAAGAAATGAAAAAACGAAGAGAAGGCAGAGAAAATTCTTCTGAATCACGCTCTCCTGAATCATCAATCAGCAGTTCTGTTGATATATATAAACTTCGTGGCACTTATTTATCAAGCAGAATTCAAAGAGGCAGAATCTGGGTTTTAGAAAACAATATTCCAAAATCGATTATAGTAGAAACTGGGATCACCGATGGCAACAAAGTTGAGATTCTCTCTGGATTAAAAGAAGGACAACAAATTATATCAGGAACAAACAGTAAAAATTCTGATTCAAATACAAAAACCAGCGGTATGATGCCAATGGGTGGTATGGGTCCTCGTTAAACCTGATATTACATAAGGAGAACAAATGTCAGAAGCTTTAATAAAGATAGAAAAGTTTTCAAAAGTGTATGTCATGGGTGAAACAGAAGTTCATGCCTTAAGACATGTCGATCTGACAATCAATAGAGGTGAATTTATTGCAATCATGGGTGCCAGCGGATCAGGAAAGACAACATTGATGAATTTAATTGGATGTCTTGATATGCCCAGTTCTGGAAACTACATACTTGACGGCATTGATATTCATTCATTAAAAGAAGATGAGCTGTCAAATATCCGAAATGAAAAGATAGGATTTGTCTTTCAGTCTTTTTACTTATTACCTCGGACTACCGCCTTTGAAAATGTTGAGTTGCCTTTGCTGTATAGCACCAATCTAAATGCCCATCAAAGAAAAGAAAAAGTGACAGAAGCATTGAAAACGGTTAAAATAGAAGACAGAGCCCATCATTATCCTAATCAATTATCAGGGGGGCAACAACAAAGGGTAGCAATAGCCCGGGCAATTGTTAATCACGCTGTTATTATGCTCGCAGATGAACCTACAGGCAACCTTGATACACGTACAAGCATTGAAGTAATGTCAGTTTTTCAAGAACTGCATAAAAAAGGAATTACTGTAATTTTAGTCACTCATGAACAGGATATAGCTCAATATGCAAATCGAATTATTATATTCAGAGATGGCAAAATCAGATCAGATATCATAAACGAACACCCAAAAAATGCAATCGAAGATCTGAAAAATTTACCAATAGAAGAAGAGGATTAATCATGCCAATTTATGCAATATTTCAAATCGCCATAAAATCATTACTCAGAAATAAAACTCGTACCTTTCTAACAATGTTAGGCATTATTATTGGCGTTGCAGCAGTCATCACCATGTTAGCTGTAGGAAAAGGCGCTCAGAAGATTGTTGATGATCAAATCAGCTCTATGGGTACTAATGTAATCACAATGATGTCGAATAATTTCCGTTCATCAGTTCGTACAGATGCCGGGTCAGGTACATCATTGAAGATCGAAGATGTAGAAACTATAAAAAATAATTATCCTGAAGTACTTTATGCATCTGCTGTTGTCAGATCATGGGGGCAGTTAAAAAATAAATCATTAAACTGGCGTTCTTCTATCATGGGTTGTGATGTTGATTTCTTTAATATCAGAAACTATGAATTAGATGAAGGCGAGTTTTTTACGTCAAATGATGTCCGATCAGGAAACAAAGTAATCGTCATCGGCAACACGATTGCTACAAACCTTTTCCCTAATGAATCAGCGGTTGGAAAAGTGGTAAGACTCCGAAATGTACCTGTGCAGATCGTAGGTGTTTTAAAGACTAAGGGGCAAAGTGTCATGGGCGGAGATCAGGATGATGTCATCCTTGCTCCTTATTCCATGGTATTAGGTCGCTTAGTCGGTGACAGAAAACCGTCAATCAGCATTTATGTTTCTGCAGTTTCAAAAGAATCCATCACAAAACTTCAGGATGATTTACTCGATTATGTTCTGTCAAAAAATCCCAGCGCCACAAGTGATGATTTTATTGTTCGGTCTCAAACAGATATTGCTGAGACATCACAAAGTGTATCAAATACAATGACAATGCTACTTGCAAGTATCGCAGGCATTTCTTTGCTGGTAGGTGGAATTGGCATTATGAATATCATGCTGGTTTCGGTGACAGAACGCATCAAAGAAATCGGTATCCGTATGGCAGTTGGTGCAAAGAAAAAAGATGTCTTACTTCAGTTCATCATAGAGGCAGTTATGATCAGTGCCTTAGGCGGATTCTTAGGAATCCTCATGGGTTTTGGTGTTTCTGCTGTCCTTGAAAAAATTATGAACTGGTCGATATCAATTACGACCTGGTCAATTGTGCTTTCTGTAAGTTTTTCTTGTATCATCGGTATCTTTTTTGGATGGTATCCAGCAAAAAAAGCAGCCAATCTCAATTTAATTGATGCTCTTAGATATGAATAGAGAAAAATAAATATGGCAGAGAGTCAATTGGTTCTCTGCCATATTTCTTCAAGAAAGATCTATCTATCTTATTGATTATTTATCTTTTGAAGAATAACATTCGCCTGACTCTTCATTTGAGTAATCTCATCAGCATTCAATTTTTTTGCAACAATATTCATGTTTTTCTCTGCACTGCTAATTAATTCACTATCTGCAAATTTGCTTGCTAAGTAATACCACTTGAAAGACTCTTTAAAGTTTGCATCTCCATTAATCCCATTATAATACATGTAAGCAAGATTATACATTGCATTAGCGTAGCCTTGATTTGCTGATTTTAAATAGTAGTCTGATGCTAAACGAGGATTTTTTGGAGTACTATATCCATTTTCATAAAAGATTGCTAAATTGTATTGTGCCATTTCCATCCCTTGATCTGCAGCTAATTTATAATAACGAAAGGCTTCATTTATGTCTTTAGCTACAGAATAACCATTTTCGTAAAATACGCCAAGATTATATTGAGCATCTGCATTTTGCTGATCTGCTGATTTTTTATACCAACGAAAGGCTTCATTAAGATCTTTTTCAGTTCCATATCCATTTTCATAAAATACGCCAATACTAAACTGAGCATCTGCATAATCCTGATCCGCTGACATTTTATACCATCGAAAAGCTTCTTTTAAGTTTTTTTCTGTGCCATAACCATTCTCATGAAATACTCCTAAATTGTACTGAGCAATACTATAACCACTATAAGCTGAATAAGTATAATACTCCAAGGCAGTTTTGTAATTCTTTTCCACACCAAAGCCATTTTCATACATGTAACCCATATTACATTCTGCTTCAGGATATTCATCTTCTGCTAAATATTCAAAATAATACAATGCTTTTTTATAATCCTTAGGAACACCTTCTCCATATAAGTAAACAATTCCTAATTGGTTTAATGCCAGATAATTATCTTGTTTAGCAGACAAATTATACCATTTGATCGCTTCAGGCATATTTTGTTTTACACCATCACCATAATGATAAAGTAAACCAATATTGTACTGAGCGTATGAATTATTTTGTTTCGCTGATAACAAATACCACTTCATCGCTTCAGAATAATTTTGAGTGACGCCTTCTCCATTATGATATGCGACACCAACATCCAATTGAGCTTCAGCATCACCTTTTTGAGCCTTCTTCATTAACTCTTGAAAATTGCCTTCTGCAAATAATGTAAAACATAACATTGTAAAAAGCAATAAGATATACATAGAATTTTTCATTTCCCCTCCTTTAAAATTACTCAAACGGAATTTCTATCCTTATATGTGCTTCCTGGCCTGTGATCACTGAGAGTGATCCATTAAGTTGTTTCACAAGAATATCGATTAACTGCATCCCAAACCCTTTATTCTTCTTAATGTCAAAGTCCTTTGGAAAACCAATCCCATTATCCATATAATCAAAGATGATTTGTTTATCAATTTGCTTGATAAAGATCGATACCTTTTTAATTTTTATCTTCTGAAATGCATATTTCATTGAATTAGTAATTAGCTCATTGAGAATTATCCCCAAAGGCGATAAATATTGAGTTCCAAGTACGATTGAATCAATCTCAACCTCTTTCTGTACTGGATTTTTAAAACGATAAGTATTTAATATTTCTTGAAGAAGATGCGGAATATATTCGTTGAGATTAAAAGAGTTGTAAACCTCACTATGATACAGTTTTTCATACAAAAGCATCATACTTTGAACGCGATAAGCAGAATCAATGAGCACGGTCTTACTCAGATATTCCTTTTGCTCCTGTGCTTGCAACATAAGTAAGCTATAAATTGTATTCATATTGTTTTTTATACGATGATGAACTTCTTTTAATAATAGATCTTTATCATTAAGCAATTTTTGTATTTGCATTTGGGCATTCTTTTGCTCTGTGATATCCATGATATTACCAATCACTTTAATCACCTTATTACCTTCGTACACGGGACTTGCCATCGTAAAAACATGAATCTTCCGATGATCATAGGTGTTCAATACAAATTCTCCTTTATAAGAAATTCCATTATCAATACACTCTTTAAATATTTTATAGATCTTTTCTCGATCACCATCCTGATAACAATTCAAACTCATAGTGATTAGCTTTTCTGAATCTTCAACAATCTGTGTTGGATCAAGTCCGTGAATCCGATAAGTCTCATCAGACCAAATCATTACTCGATTGACAACATCCCATTCCCACCCACCAATTTTTGCAAGTTTCTGAGTTGTGTTGAGTATTTTTTGTCTGTTTTGAAGTTCTTTTTCTGAAGCTCTCCTTTCAAGTTCTGAAGTAAGATTTGGAGCAATCAAACCAATAACCTGTTCGATTCTTTTGGCATCTTCAATCGGATGATGCGCGATCAAAACAAGCAAGCCGATCACATTCCCTTTGGTGTTAAAAAGTGAATAAGCAATATATGATTCTGCACCGATTTGAGCTAATAATTCATCCTTAGGGAACAATTGCTGTACATTTTGGGGAATGAAACACATTTTTTTTTGTACTGCCTGACCACATGGTGCATCTATCAAGCTATATCTCATATTAGGTTGAAACTGATGATCAAGATAAATGGCTAAGGTTTGAGCATATTCTCTTTTCTCATCAATTTGATCAATACAAGCAAAATCCACTTCAAATGTATCGCATAAATATTTAACTATAGATTCAAAATAATCCTCATTGTTGGCATTAACACTACAATTGAGTAGAAAACTATGAGTATTTTCTACAATCTTCCGTTCAGATATATCATGATAATTTCCTAAAACCCCTTGAATATCAGGATCGTGAAGCAGGTTCACTACACTCAACTCTATCCATTTATAGCTTTCATCCTTACATTTGTAACGACACTCAATACTTCCAGAGGCATTTTCACTCTGCATTAAGTTCATGACAAATTGCCTTGTTAAAAGATAATCATCAGGATGTACATTTTCCCATGTTGATTTCCCAATCAATTCTTCAGTTTCCCAACCAAATATCTTCGTAACATTAGGACTTTTATATCTGTTAATTTCATTTTCATCAACGATCACAATCACATCATTAATATTGGATACCATTTTTGAAAGCATCTTCTCCATTTTTTTGATTGATTGTTCTGATGCTTTTCGTTCTGTAATATCTACAAAATTGACCACCACTTTTTCAAGGCGATTTTGTTCATCAAATAAGGGAATTGCATTTACATTTGCCCAAACTATATGATTCAGATCTGAGCGTATAATACCACAAATCATATTATTCACTTCTTTTTGAGTACGTATCACAATATTTACGGGATAATCATTCCAATCAAGAATTTCCCCCTCTGTATCCACAAAATTCCAATAAGGATCCATTGCTGTTTTTCCTGTTAACTGATCATGATTTAATCCAAGTATTCGACAGGCTTCAGGATTACTGATGAGTATCTTGCTTGAAGCATCATGAACCACCACTCCAACTAAAAGCGCATCAACAGTGCTTTTATATTCTTTCTGACTCTTGATCAATGCTTCTTCTTTTATTTTGCTTTCACTGATATCTCGAAATTCGACCGTTCGTACACTCTTACCTTTATAGGGGATCTCCCTTGCTTCCAATCTCAGGGGGTACTCACTTCCATCTTTTCTTACACCGATCGCTTCATAGGCTTTCTCATATTTACTTTTAATCTGGGAAAAAACATAATCTCTTGTTTTTTCTGAAATCAACAATAATCCATTCATACCAATCAGTTCTGATAATGAATAACCCGTAATCTCACTCAGCCCCTGATTACATTCCAGAATCACTCCCTGATCATGTATCACTATTCCGCCAAATGATGCATTATGCAATGCTTTAAATCTTAACTCGCTTTCTCTCAAAGCTTCTTCTTTTCGGAGTTCTTCCATCTTTGCTTCAAAAAGCCTGAACGCCATTTTTATTGACGCCAGTAATACAGTTTCCCCTGCACTTTTTACAATATATCCATAGGACGTGATCCCTTCTGTTTTTTCGACAACTTCAGGTTCTGTATGAGAGGAAAGAAAAACAAGTGGAATATCTCTGTCCTTCAAAATAATTTCAGCAGCATCTGTTCCACTCATCCCATTCCCCAGATTGATATCCATCAAAATCAAATCAATTTGAGATTCTGTCTGTGCAATTTCTATGGATTGCTCGCCAGTCCGTGCCATAATTACCTTATAACCATTCTCAGTGAGTATCCTGTTCTCCATCATCGCAATGATTAAATCATCTTCTACCAGTAAAATACATTTTTGATCAGACACAGCTCCAGAAATTTCCACTATTCACACCCCAATTTTTGATTTTTTTTAACTTAGCATTTTTTTTAACATTTGTCAAAGTAAATATTTGTTTTTCTCTATATGATGATTACTATCATTTTTGGTTATTTATGAACAATTAATCGGAAGCGAAAAGGAATCTTCATTTTTATTGTATTATGATTTTTTCAACCCTCTTAAAATACTTGATATCAACTATCTCCTAATGCTTTTTTTGAACATAAAAACATACAATTTTGATGATTTACTTCTGGTTCACGCTCGGTTCCGTCCTGGTTCCGTCTCGGTTCAGCTATTTGTTTTATAAGTAAAATATAGTTTTTGATTTTAGTTCTGGGAAAAAGTGTTAACTATTGATGTTTTTGATTTGGTGCATTGTATGGGCAGGTTTTATGCGTATCCAAATTCGTTGTTCAAGCATCCCTGCTTGAACCATTAAGAACTGAAGGATTGATGAGTCGCGATCAATCGACGCCTCTAAATGCAGTTTTGAACTGACAGAATAGTCAGAAATCATTCACAAGAGGCTTGTAGGAGTTGTAGTGATTTGCGAAATGGAGCTTGCGAAATGCCGTAAATCCACAATATTAGCAATAAATACTGATGCTGATCAAAGTAAATCAATCTCTTTTTCGGATGTACCGCTCTGCGTTTGGCACATCCCTACAAACGTGAAAATGTCGTATGTTGTTCTGTCATAATCTATAGTGTGATATTAGCGATTTTCTGAACAGCGTAGCTGTGACAGAATCCTAGCCCAGGATGTCAGTCCTGGGTGAAGATGCACCCCAAAGTAAGCACCGTAGGTGCGCAAGAAGTTCTGTCACCCCCAAAGGGGCTATTTTAATTTTTTTATCTTTGACCCAGGGCTTCACCCTGGGCTAAGATTCTTTAGCTCCTATGGAGCGATGAACTACTTGCATCAAAAAAAAAAGATGCATTTTTATATGACCACCCCGTCAGCAAAGCTGCCACCCAGAGTGGAAGAATTTTGAGTCGCGATCAATCGACGCCTCTACTGGATAATCAGCTGCTCGTATAAATCGATGTGCCGGATTGATTGTAGATGGTCGTTGCTATTGCATTTTTGAAAAGGGGGATGTTTGCAAAAAGACCTTTTAAAAAATACTTGATATCAACTAAGACTGCAGGTAGAGGGCAAGTAAGGGGCACGTAGAGCTTAAACTATAAAATATTAATAAAAATCATGACAGAAAATAATGAAATAATATAATTCTTATTACAGGGAATCTCTCTGATTAATTTATGACACATTTAACATTTTATTTGTTAAGAAAAGTATATTAATATAAGCGATTGAAGAATGCTTCAAACAGGGATATTTACAAAACGTAAAAAAAATTAAACTGGTAGCATACCTTATTGATGTGGTAGGCGGAGAGATTGCAAGAAGATAACATCTCAAAAATCTTATTCAGTTTTTGAGGAAGTGATAAATCAATTTATTACTTGACGAATCCATAGAAATCCATTATTGATATCTGTGTTGATTGAAAAGGAGCGCTTATGAGATTAATCATCAGCTCAATTTTTTTTCTGGGGTTCATCTATTTAATTGCCTATATCACAAACCCTTCATCAAATAGAATCAAAAAAGATGTTGAAAACAGGATGAGAACTGCTCTACAAAAGCCATTGCAGGAGAATTTTAAAAATGAAGAAAACTATGATAAAGAATATGGCGTCTTTAATAATACTTTCACAGAGAATGAAGTTCATCGCATCATCAATAATGAAATACAACTTCAGAATCTAAAAATATTCACGCTGATTAAAACGACCCATAATAATGAAGATCGGGTCATAGGCATTGCAATGTTTGCTTATGTTATCACATTCCCTAATGAGTTAATCAAACTTAAAAAGAATTTACCAAAAAAACAATCAACAGAATTAAATTCAAAAGGAAATCAATGTTATCAAAATATTTAATCACAGATATCGGCAGCACAACAACTAAAGCCATTCTAATTGAAAAAGTTGGAGAGAAATACCAACTCAAAGCAATAAACTCTTCTGCAACCAGTGTTGAAAAACCAAATGAAGACGTAAAAATAGGCATTTATAATGCAGTAAAAAAGCTTGAAATTGAAAGCAACTGCTCTTTGCTTAAACATGACAGTTCGCCTGATCACATCAATTTCAATGATGATATCGCTTACCTAAGCACAAGTAGTGCTGGAGGTGGCTTACAAATATTAGTCATCGGACTCACCAAAGCTGATTCTGCAAGCTCAGCTGAACGGGCAGCTTTTGGAGTTGGAGGTGTACTTCTTGATACAATAGCCATTGATGACGGCCGATCAAATCTGGAAAAAATGAGATTGTTCAACCAATTGCATCCCGACATTATTCTTTTTTGTGGAGGGGTCGATGGCGGTGCATTATTTAGTGTTTTTCGATTAGCTGAACTTCTTAAAATTTCAAAACCTAAAAAGAAGTTCGCATTACCATCAACGTCATTGATTTCTAATCCTGAACAAAAAATTCCTCTTGTTTTTGCAGGGAATCAAGATGCTGTTGAGTTTATAAAAACTGTTTTTAATGATAAATTCCAGTTAGAGATTGTCGAAAATCTCAGACCAACAATGACGAATGAAAACTTAAAACCTGCTTCAGAGAAAATTCATGATCTCTTTATGAACAATGTGATGGAACAGGCTCCAGGTTACTCACAGGTAAAGAAATGTGTAAGCGACCCAATCATACCCACACCAAAAGGAGTTTTGAATCTATTGAGTCTTTTAGCTAAAGCAAATGACCATTGTAACATCCTGTCTTTCGATATCGGAGGAGCAACCACTGATTTTTTCTCAAATATTAATGGTGACTTTTTTAGAACAGTCAGTGCAAATTACGGCATGAGTTATAGCATCGGCAATGTCCTTGCAGACTCAAATCAGGAGAATCTAATCAATTATTTACATTCGCTTATCGGCAACAAAAACTCTGAGGAATATCTTTTTAACTATATCGCAAACAAAATACTTCATCCAGAGCATAACCCCAAAAATGAATTTGAAATTTTTGCCGAACATATCACTGCGATTCAGGCAATAAAACTATCAAAAACCCAGCACATGAAAATGCATTTTAAAGCGGTTAATATTGGGTTCTTAGATAAAATCAAACATATAAAAAACAGAAATCAGTTTAATGAACAACTCTATTATCCTGAAATGAATCATGCTAATACCTTTAAAATCTCAGATTTTAAAATAATTATCGGATCAGGTGGCGTGATTTCTCATGCAAGTATCGAGCAGGCAATCATGATAATGGCTGAAAGTATTATAGATTTCGGGATAACTGAACTATGGAGGGACATCTATTTTATCAGCCCACATTTAGGAAAATTGTCTGAAGTTAATGAAGAGATCGCATGTGAAGTAATGAATAATTCATGTTTTGAAAAACTCTCTTTAGTGATTAAACCTTTTATAAAAAACAAATCAGGCAACAATTGTTTAATCATTGAGTCAGAAGGTCATCAATCAATTGAGATTAAATACAATGAAGTGCATTTCCTTGATCAATTTAAAAATCAAAAGATCAAAATCAACTGTGCAAAAGATGTTTTTCTAAATGAGACTTGTATTCAAACTTCATTACCTCTTTTAATCGACACACGTACAGAATTAAACGCTTATCCTCTGATTTTAATCAATGCATTAAAGGCTTACAATATTGAAGAAATTAGAAAAACTTATCAACAAGAGTATGTCTTTCAAAAAGAGAATGTTGATTTACCGCCACTAAAAAGAAGATCAGAAACGATAAGCCTACCCTACGAAGGAACAATAAAGGTTAAAGAAAACCAAGAAGTCAATTATCATACAATTCTTGGAGAAAACCTCTTTGATCCACCAAGAATCTATGTCATTATGATTGCCTCTATGACAGGAAAAACACTCTCAGAAAGTGAAATCAGAGAAGGCTTACTTGTCAAAGAAGGAGATGTTGTCAATACGGGGCAAAAGATATTTGTATTAAATAATAAAGAGCGCTTTTTAAAATCTCAAAACAATTTCTATGCACCTGTTCGTGGAATTATCGAGAAAATAAATTATCAAACAGGTACAATCATTAGCCGTGAAATTCAGGATTATCCGCTAAAACCTGTGAGTATCGACATCTCAGGTCCTCTGAAAATTCAGCCAAAACACATAAAAGGTTATCTTAAAAAGAAACTGGGAGATTTTGTTTATTCTGGAGAATTACTGGCTTCAAACTTCAATAGCAAACCGCTTAATGTCAGTTCTCCATATACTGGCACGATTATGAATATTGATACTGAAAAAGGCATTATTGAGATCTGTTATGACAAAGAACCCTATATTTTACGGTCAAATTATTTTGCCAAAGTAAATAAGGTGGCAGAGAAACAGAGTCTTGTGCTTGATTTTGAAGCACGAGAGATCACTGGAAAAATCGGATTTGGGAAAGAGAGTTGCGGTTATGCGATATATTATCACTCAGAACTTCATCAGAAAGATCTGAAAGACCGTATCATTTTCTTAGACAAGAAAGTTGATGCGGAGATGTTACGTTATTTTGCTGAAAGTGATATAAAAGGACTCGTTTGTTCATTGATATCCTATTCAGATTTAAAAAATTACATCGGAAAAGACATTGGTGTCGCTTTAACAGGAAATGAGAATATCCCTTATCCAATCATAATAATGGATGGTTTTAGTGTTTCTTCACAATCAAATGAAGCGTGTTTATGGATGAAATCTTGTCATAATTATTTTGTCAGTATAAAAGCTCATACGCAAATCAGAGCAGGTGTAACCAGACCCGTGATCTATGTTTTTGATCATACACAAGATGAAAAAAACATCAATCACAAATGGTAATTTACAAAGAAAATTAACAGAAAAAATTGCTTTACTAATTTATCTGAAAAAAAAATATTGTAAATAAATATATGAAATTAGTATGGAGGACAGATGTTCACAAAAAAAAACATGATCATATTGATCATCATAAGTTTATGCTTATTGACAATTGGAAATTTAATCGCGAAAGGAAAAATAATCAAGATGGAATCAGGACTTCAGTATGAAATTATCAAAGCTGGCAACGGCGAAACTGCAAAAAAAGGCGATTTAGTTCGTGTTCATTACACAGGATGGTTGATGGACGGCACAAAATTTGACAGTTCTAAAGACAGAAAAAAACCTTTTGATTTCAAATTAGGTGCAGGCATGGTCATTAAAGGTTGGGATCAGGGCGTCGAAGGAATGAAGATTGGTGAAACAAGAATGTTAATTATCCCATCAGATTTAGCGTATGGGGATCGTGGTGCTGGCGGTGTTATTCCTCCCAAAGCAACATTAAAATTTGAAGTAGAATTACTCGAACTTAATCCAATAAAATAAGATAACTTTAAGGAGCTTTTCATGCAAAATCCATTTTTTGAAAAGTGGGACACTCCCTTTGAGTCGATTCCCTTTCATTTAATAAAAACAGAACATTATCTTCCTGCAATCGAAAAAAATATTGAGATTGCCAGAGAAAGCATAAAAAAATTAAAAGAAATGCAAGAAACACCCACATTTGAAAATACCATTCTTGCAATCGAACTTGGCGAAGAAGACTTAGGCATGGTCACCACCATTTTCTTCAATTTATTATCTTGTGAATCAGATGATGAGTTTAAAGAACTTGCCAATGTGATTTCCCCAAAATTAGCATCACTCTCATCAGAGATTTTCCTCGATGAAAAAATCTTCGAAAAAGTATCTTATGTTTATAATCATCAAGAAGGATTAAATCCAGAACAAATCAGACTTCTTGACATGATTTACAAACGTTTTATCCGTAACGGAGCACTTTTGGATGCTGAAACAAAGAAAAGATTTGAACAGCTTGATCAGGAATTATCAGTACTATCTCCAAACTTCTCCCGAAATGTTCTCAATGCAACGAATGCTTTTATCCATTTTGTTGATAATGAAGCAGATCTTGATGGATTACCAGAAATCTGCAAACAGGCAGCAAAAGATTTAGCTAACAAAAAAGGTGAAACTAATAAATGGGCATTTAATCTCCAGGCTCCATCCTATATTCCCGTATTAACTTATGCAAAAAACAGAAAGCTTAGAGAGACCATTTCACGTGCTTCTGGTTGCAGAGCATTCAATGACGATTTTGACAATCAGGAAATTATTAAAAAAATCATTAGCCTAAAGCAGGAAAGAGCAGAATTATTGGGTTATAAAACTCATGCAGATTATGTACTTCAGGAAAGAATGGCTGAAAATGTTGAAACAGTAAATGAATTTTTAGAAAAAATCCTTAGTATCTCATTTCCTAAAGCAAAAGAAGAAGTTGAAGAATTAAAAGCAGTTGCAAAAAGAATTGATGGTATTGAAGATTTTATGAGCTGGGATTCTGGCTACTATTCTGAAATTCTTAAAAAAGAAAAATATGATTTCAATGAAGAAGAACTAAAACCTTACTTTAAAATGGAAAACTGTATTGATGGGATGTTTAAAACTGCTGAAAAACTCTATGGCCTTAAATTTAAAGAAAATACAGAAGTGCCTGTTTATCATCCAGAAGTAAAAGTATATGAAGTCACTGAAAAAGATAATGATTTCGTTGGATTGCTTTATCTTGATTTATTCCCAAGAGAAACCAAACGAGATGGGGCGTGGATGACTTCATTCAGAAGTCAAGGCATGTACAAAGGTCATATTGTTCGACCATTTATCTCTATTGTGGCGAATATGACTCCTTCAACTTCTGAAAGCCCATCATTATTGAGACTTAGCGAAGTTCAAACGCTGTTCCATGAATTTGGTCATGCATTACATGGATTACTTTCCAACTGTACTTATCCTTCATTGGCAAGTCCAAATGTATACTGGGATTTTGTTGAATTACCAAGTCAGATCATGGAGAATTGGGTCACTGAAAAAGAAACCCTTGAACTGTTCGCTTATCACTATCAAACAGGGGAGTTAATCCCTTCAGAATTAATCGATAAAGTGAAACGAGCTGAAAAATTCAATAAAGGACTTTTCAATGTTCGACAGTTAACTTTTGGATTCTTGGATATGGCATGGCATAGCAAAGATAACAGAAACGTTGAAAGTGTTGTTGACTTTGAAGAAGAAGCACTGAGTCGCTTAAGACTTTTACCAAAAGTTGAAGGCTTATGTTCCTCAACAAGTTTCTCTCACATTTTTGCTGGTGGATATTCATCAGGCTATTATTCATATAAATGGGCTGAAGTATTAGATGCAGATGCTTTTGAAAAATTCCTTGAAGACGGCATTTACAATCAGGAAACGGCTCGTTCATTCAGAGAAAATATCCTCGCAAAAGGAAATACAGAACATCCAATGGATTTATACGTTCGTTTCAGAGGAAGAAAACCTGATCCAGGCGCTTCTTTAAGAAGAGACGGCTTAATATAATCAATGGAAGCCCATTGTTGATTCAATGGGCTTTTTTATTCTTATCATAAAAGAAGGCAGGATTAAATGCTCAAAGAATATTTCAATAACTTCAGAGAAAAATATTATCAGAACAGAGGACAAAGGCACTTATCCAGAGGCAAGAAAGAAAAAGCCTATCAATGCTTTCAAAAAGCATTACTTTTAGACAGCAATTATATCAATCTCTATAATATGGGCTTAGTCTTAATCACCATGAACCAGCATAGATTATCATTAGAATACTTGGAGAAAGTAAGAAAACAATTTCCAGAAAACGAAGTCGTTTTAACGACTTTAGCTGAAACATATACCATTCTCAGAGAATGGGATGAAGTCATCGCTATATACCAAGGTTTAAAAAATGAACATCCTGATTTTGAATTGTACAAAAACAACCTTGCCCGCTCAAAAGATCCTGTTGCACGTGAAAAGTATGCATGTTCAAGAGAACTTTTTTTCAAAGGAATGGCAGAACAGGAAAACAAGCAACTAAATCAAGCGATTGATACTTTTAAAGAAGCCATCGATCTTGATCCCGAGAATGCAATGCTGTACAATACTATTGGGATTACAATGATGATGGCGGGAAAATCAAAGAATGAGATCTCTCCCTTTTTCGAAAAAGCAGTGTTACTCTCTCCTAAGAATGAAGGTTATAAACACAATCTTGCAAAGATAAAAATGCAAAAGAAGTAATGAAAAAATCTTTGATCATTTTTCAATTCGCTTTATTAACGCTTGTTATTCTGACATTCAATCCGTTAACAAACAGAATCATCACTCTTTCTAAAGCAAAGAAATATGAGCTAAACCCTACATATTTTTATAAACAGATTGCCTCTGAAAGTTCATTCCGTTGCTTTGCATATTCTCATGCGAAAGCAATCGGGCCTGGGCAGATCACAGAAAATACAGCAAAATATATGAAACCAGATATTAAAAGATGGCATTTGTGGTTACCCTGGATCAATATTGATATTTCTGCAAAATATACAAAGTATCTTTTAAAAAAGTATAAAGGTAATTACAGTTTAGCTCTTGCTGCATACAATTGGGGCGAAACTAATGTAGATCGAAAACTTAGATATCATCAAATTCATGTCAGTCAACACATAAATTACCGTTTTCTCTTTAAAAATATTACAGAAACTGATGTTTTCCTAAAGAAGATTCTGGAATAAATCATGGCAGATCAAAGCGATAAAACTGAAAAACCCACCAGTAAACGGCTGGGGGATGCTCGAAAAAAAGGGAATGTGGCACATTCCAGTGAAGTTGATACGGCATTCTTTTTATTAATTCTCTTGCTCTTACTGAAAATTGGTATTCCTTTAATGATTCCTCTTTTCAAGGAGATGTATTATTATGCATTTACTCATCTTAATATGCCTCTTGAAACAAAAAATGTCCAAACCTTAGCAACAAAGTATTTTATTCTATTCTGGATCATTTTGGGACCTATCGGTTTGTTGTTAATGATCACGGGTATCATTTCATCAATCATTCAGGTAGGATGGATCTTTACAACTGAACAACTTAAACCAAAATGGGATTTTTTAAAGCTATCGGGTTTCAAAGAGATTTTTTCTGTAGATGGCTTTAAAAAACTTGCAAAAGGCTTAATTAAATTAGGGATACTCAGTCTTATCATCTGGCTTGTAATAAAAAAAGAACTCAACGCTTTTATGGGATTAGTCTTTTTAGATATGAATCAGATTTTTATATACTTGCTAAAACTCATTGTGCGTGTAATCTCTTATCTCCTGACTTTTTATATTATCTTTGCTATCATCGATTTCCTATGGAGTAAATATCTGTATATTAAAAAATTAAAAATGTCAAAATCAGAAGTTAAAGATGAATTCCGTCAAATGGAAGGTGATCCTCAGGTAAAACATAAAATACTCAGGCTCATGATGGAAGAGTCGTTAAAGAGAATGATGAAAGATGTCCCAAAAGCTGACGTCATCATAACAAACCCGATTCATTTGGCGATTGCGATAAAATATATGCCCGAAGTATCAGATGCACCAATAGTTTTAGCTAAAGGAAAACGTTTGATTGCAGAAAAGATCAAAGAAATAGCACGAATGAACAATATTCCAATCGTAGAAGATAAACCATTAGCCCGTATGTTGTATAAATACTCTGAAGTTGGGCAACCGATTGATGTTCAGTTCTACGCAGCAGTGGCAGAAATTCTTGCAACTATCTTTAAAGCTAAAGGTAAAGATATCTAAATCCTTCTTTTTGCTGAATCATGTATATGATGGAGCTCTTTAGGAAATGGATTAAAGAAAAACTGCTTCAGCAAATATTCATGATTGAATCGGATACACAATGAATGCAACAACTCTGTAACAACAGAAGCAGGAATAATATCTTGAGCGTATTCATCCATTTTTTGCAATATAAAAACCTTTTCAGGAGAGCTTAACTGATTGGAAAAATATCCCAAAATATGCATCCATACATTGATGATGTTTTTTATTCTCGGATTGCTTTTAAATAATAACTTTAACTGCTTGTGATATTCATCGAACACTAATTCATTCGATAGTTTGTCATGATTCGCAACAATTCTGCCTAAGACTCTCATCTGAGACTGATTGATTGACAAATAGAGATACTTATGATTCGCATGAAATTCTACAAGCTCAGACATCTTTAATCTTTCTTTAATTGTTCTGAATCTGGCTAAGGAAAATATTGCAGTAAAAAAATGATCGCGAATCTTTAAATTCGTCAGACGACCTTCATCTTCAATCATAATATCGGGAAAAGTATTCATGATAAATTGGGCAAAAATCCCTGCACTAATCCCTGATTTCGACTTGCTGTTTGGTCCTGAATAAACTTTTACTTCTTTGATCCCGCATGAAGGAGATTTACTCTTTAAGATAAAACCATCCATATCACCCCAGTTATTAGAAATTTTCTGAGCAAATGACTTCATAGTTTCAGTGAAATTCTTTTGGGTCGCTGGTTGTACCAAACATATCTCCTGATCATGATATTCAAGATGTACCGGGTCTCTTGGAATTCCTAAACCAATATCAGCTTCCGGACAAGCAGTGATAATATCAATAAATGGAAATAAACGATTCACTTCAGGAGAAGAAATTATTGCTCCATTCCATCTGCATGCTTCTAATTCAATACATTTCGAAATAAAAATGCGTGGTCTGATCTTACTCATTTCTACCCCTTTCTTGTCTTTTCCATTTGATAAAATGCTTAAGCCCCTCTTCAATGCTAATCTTAGGAGAATAGTTCAATTTTGCTTTACTTTTTGATATATCTGCATAAGTACAATCCACATCTCCCGCTTGCATTGGTAAAAAACGAAGTATTGCTTTAGTCTGAAGCTGATTTTCCAGTAAATTGATCAAATCCATCAGCTTGATCGTCTGTGATTCTCCTAAATTAAATATCTCAAAGCATTTTTGTCTATTGATGTACTCTATTGCCTGAATAATTCCATGAATAATATCATCAATATAAGTATAATCTCTACGAGTATCACCATACCCGTAAACATTGATCTTTTGATTTTTTAACATAAGATCTGTAAATTTATTGATCGCAAGATCAGGTCTTTGTCTTGGTCCATAAACGGTAAAAAATCTTAAGCAGAGAGATGATATATCAAATAAATGATAATAATTGTAACAAAGCAGTTCTCCTGCTTTTTTTGTATAAGCGTATGGAGAGATTGGCTCATCCACACGATCTGATTCAGAAAAGGGTAATTTCTTGTTATTGCCATATACAGAAGAGGATGATGCAAAAATATGCTTATTTATCTTGTATTGTTTCATCTTCTCCAAAAGGTTCATTGTTCCTTTTAGATTAACATCAAAATATAAATCAGGATTTTCAATTGAAGGTCTTACCCCTGCCATTGCAGCTAAATGTATGACTAAATCGATGGAATTATTTGAAAATACTTCATCAAGACTTTGCCTATCTCTAATATCCAATTGATAAAGCTTAAAACCTGGATGATTGACAATATGTGAGATATTAACCTTTTTTATTTCAGGATCATAAAAATCACTGAAATTATCAATGCATGCTACCTGATGCCCTAATGAAAGCAATTTTTCACAACAATGAGAACCGATAAAGCCCGCGCCACCTGTGATTAATATATTCATAACATCCTTAATTAACCTGATGAATTAAGCCACCACCAATCACTTCATCATCTCTGTAGAAAACTGCTGACTGGCCTGGTGTTATTGCTCGAACTGGTTTTTTTAATTTCACAATCAAACCTAACTCATTCTCCTCAATAAAATCAACAGCTTCTTCATCGCTGTTGTACCTGATTTTAACTTTTAGTCCTACCAAATCAAAAGGAAATTTCTGCCGGATAAAATTTATATGAGTGATACTAAATGTATCAGCATCAAGCTTTATGGGTTCATCTGTCACAATGACCTGATTTTTTTCTGCATTTAATGCCATCACATAAAGAGGTTTTGACCAGGGAGGTAATCCCTTTCTTTGCCCAATTGTATAATGAATCAAACCTCTGTGAGTACCAATGATCTTTTGATCATGATAAACGATTGATCCAGGAAGATCATCGATATAGTATTTTAAAAAATCATCATAGGAGTTTTCAACAAAACAGATATCCTGACTATCTTTCTTATCTGAAATTTCCATTTTTAAATGCGAAGCGATGGATCTAATTTCATCTTTTGTATGTTCATAAAGTGGGAAAAGAGTTTTTTGAAGCTGTTCTTGACTCAACCCCCATAACATATAGGTTTGATCTTTTCTACGATCTTTAGGCCTAAAAAGTCCACGCTGGCCATTTATTTCAACATTTCTGGCGTAATGACCAGTTGCAATTATAAAATCATCTTTATAGTTCATTTTTAACAATAATTCGCCAATCTTTTGAGGAAACAAACCCCATTTAATTTTGGGATTACAGATCACACATGGATTTGGCGTATATGCATTCTGATACTGCCGGACAAAATCTTGAATAATAAGATTTTCAAAGTCAGATTGCAGATCAATTATATAATGTTCAATTCCAATGTGTTCACAAACTCGTTGAGCATCATGAATAGCTTTACTAATGGATTCTTTTTTAAATTGAGGCAATTGATCATCAAAGTGTTTCATCGTAAAGCCAATCACATGATGTCCCTGTTCCTTGAGTAAAGCTGCAGAGACAGAACTATCAACTCCTCCGCTCATCGCAACTGCATAAATCATGATTTCTCCTATGCTAAAACCCGCTTAATCTGAGCGCCTAAAGCTTGAAATTTGTCCTCGATCTTTTCATAACCGCGATCAATATGATAGATACGAGAAATCTTTGTCGTTCCATCGGCAACTAAGCCAGCTAAGACCAAAGCAGCACTCGCTCGAAGATCCGTCGCCATCACTTCAGCTCCGGAGAGTTTTTTTACACCTTGAATCACAGCAGTCCCATTCTTAACATGAATATTTGCATTCAGGCGATTTAGCTCAGCTGCATGTAAAAAACGATCTGGATAGATTGTTTCAGTAATATGTGAAATCCCATCAGCTAAAGCCATATATACCATAAATTGAGCCTGTAAATCTGTAGGAAATCCAGGATGAGGTTCAGTGACAATATCAACAGGTTTTATAACTTCAGCAGGAATCACTAAAATCTGATCATTATCAATTTTGAAATGACATCCAGCTTGTTCCATCTTAACAATAAGAGATTTAAGGTTTTCTGGATTACAATTGGTAATTTTTATCGGAGATTTTGTTATTGCTGAAGCTAACATAAATGTTCCGGCTTCAATTCGATCAGCAATCACTTTTATTTCAGCTGATTTCAAACGATCTACACCCTCAATCTGAAGTTGTGTTGTATTTTTCCCCGAAATTTTTGCACCCATCAAACTTAAAAAATCAATTAAATGAGCAATCTCAGGTTCTATAGCCGCATTATTAATAACTGTAATTCCTTTTGCTAATACAGCACCCATAAGGACATTTGCAGTTGCACCTACTGAAGAAATTGGAAAATCTATTGTATTGCCTACTAAACCATCAGGACATTCAGCAATAATATTACCATGAGAGATATCTATCCTTGCCCCTAACTTTTCAAAAGCCATTAAATGCAAATCTACAGGTCTTGATCCAATCGCACAGCCACCTGGAAATGCAACTATTGCTTTTCTAAATCGGGCAAGTAATGGTCCAAGAACATATACAGAAGCTCTCATTTTTGAAACTAACTCATAAGGTGCTTCAAAAAATGAACAATGTGATGCATCAATATCCATTTTTTCATTGTCATAATCTACTTTTGCACCAATAATCCTTAACAAATGAGCCATGGTTTTTAAATCAATCAGTTTAGGAACATTATTTAAAGTACTTTTTCCTTCTGATAATAAACAAGCAGCCATTAAAGGTAAAACGGCATTTTTTGCTCCATTTATTCTAACTTCACCTTTTAACTTTGCATTTCCTTCTATAATGTAGTTTTCCATTATTTCTCCATTCTAATAAAACGATTAAACTGATTCAAATCTTTTATAACACTGATATTTCGATAATTTTTATTCGCAGAATAACTCAATATTGAATCAATTTGGTAAGCACCAACTTCTATGTATATAACACCATGATCTTTTAAATGTCTGCACCCATCATCAATAATTCTATAAATATGCGCCAATCCTTTATTTTCTGAAACTAAAGCAAGTTTAGGTTCAAAAAATAATTCTGGTTCAAGAGATTGGTATTCTTCTTCAGAAACATAAGGTGGATTAGTGACGATCAGATCAAACTGACCTTCAATTTTTTCATAAAGATCCGATTTTAAAAAGGTGATTTCTACCTGATTTTTCTTAGCATTACTCATTGCAATTTCAAGTGCTTTTTCTGATATATCTGAGGCAATCATACTTACTTCAGGCAGTTCCTTTTTTAAAGCAACGGCAATTGCCCCTGACCCTGTGCATAAATCGAGAATATCTAATTTATGTTGCTTTAGTTTGAATTCATTTATGATAATTTCACACAGGTATTCTGTCTCATGCCTGGGGATGAGTACATTTTCATTCAGACAGAGCTTGACATTTAAAAAAGATGATTCCTTGAGTAAGTATTGCAAAGGATATCTTTTGGATCTTTTAACGATTGCTTCTCTAATTTGGTTAATCTTCTCTTCTTCAACAATCTGATCAAAATTGAGATAAATATTTAAACGATCAGTTTTTAAAAAAAAAGATAAAATTAATTCTGCTTCATATCTCGAATTTACAATATTTTTTTGTTTAAAGAAATCATCTGTTTTTAACAGGATTTCTTTTATTGTCATAGGCTTATTCATCATCGCTAATGAATTTTTCTATTGTTATTTTTGTACCATTTTCTGAAAAGCTAATTTTATCAGATAGAATTTGAATGAGATTGAGTCCTCTACCTGTAGCTGAGTCAAAATTTAAAAGAGGCTGGTTGTTTCTGACATAGAAATCAGTATTAAAGCCATTCCCCTGGTCTTTTGTAACAATTTTCAATTTCTTTTCATTGTTGTTATAATGAATTTCAATAAATACTTTTTTCTGAGATTTATCTGATTTCATCTGTTCATTAATATATTTAACATAGTCAGTATAAGACTTTCTTCTTATTTCTGAAGGGATACATAATATCCCATGCAGAAATGCATTAGTTATAATTTCTTCAATACAAATTGAGAGTTCATTCAAAGTTTTCAAAGAAATTCTTAAGTTCTTAGTCAAATAATGAATGATGTATTCAGGAATATTTTGATTCAGAAAATCATTTGGGGTAAAACGAAATTTCACATCAAAGGCTTCAACATTAGCTTCGATTTTTTCACTTTTTTGTTGAATCCGCTTCTTAATCAGCTGATGATTAATGGATTTAAGTATCACTTTCGATTCGATAGGTTTCTTGATAAAATCATCAGCACCTAATTGAACTGCCTGAATTGCATAATCTACAGATAAATGGCCCGTCATAAGAATGACTGGAATACTAATCAGCATCCCTTTTTTTAATTGTTCTAGGAATTCTAAACCACTTCGCCCTGGCATTTCTATATCGCTGACAATAAGATCATATTTTGCTTGACTGATCTTATTTAAAGCAATATTTACACTACTTGCTATATCGACCTTGTAATTATAAACATTGAGTAAGGTTTTTAATGAATTTAATAATTCAAGATCATCATCAACAAGCAGAATGTGAAAAGCATTAATCGTCATTCTTGCTTATAAGTTTATGTTGATTAGCTGATTCAACTTTATTGTTGTAAACAACTCATAAACAGCTGGTGATGACTTAATGACTTCGATTTCACCATTACGATTGATAAATTCTTTGTAAAATAATAATAATTTTCCAATGCCAATACTGCTCATATTTCTGCAAGCAGACAAGTCAATCTCTAGTTTCTTAGCATCTGATTTTAACACTTCATTCAACTTTTCTTGAAAAATGTAAGAATTATCACTGGTGATAATCCCATCAACTTTCATAGAAGCGACTTTTTCATTATAGGAAAGAATAATTTCCATAGCGTTCTCCTTTCTTTTAGTATCCTCTTAATTTCTTTAACACATTATTCTGTATTTGTAAAGTAACTTTTTCATATTTTTTAAATTCCATGGTAAAAACAGCTCTTCCTTGAGAAAGAGAGCGAATTCTGGTGGAATATCCGAATAATTCACTGAGAGGAATTTCGGCAAGCAGTTCCTGTTTTTGATTTTGATTTCTTACTTCAACAATTTTTCCTCTTTTAGCATTAACATCTCCAATAATATCTCCAATAAAATCTGGGGGGCTGATAATTGTTACGAGCATTATAGGTTCCATCAATAGAGAGTTTGCTTGTTGAAGTCCTCTTGAGATGGCCATACCTGTTGCAATTCGGTAAGCGATATCATTTGATTCTGTGGGATGATACTCGGCATCAAGCAATTCAATCTGCAAACCTTCAATCTGACCACTTAATAAAGGGCCATCTGAGCATGAGTTATAAGCGCTTTCTTCAATTGCCTTGATAATATTCTGAGGGATTAGTTCATTGTTTATTCGAGAATGGAAAATATTTTTTCTTTGATTAAGTGATTGATCCTCTGCGTCATATTCATAAGGAGATAGTTTCAATTTAACTTTAGCGAAAGTAATTTTCCCATTTAACTCACGTTTAAATTCTTCTTCGACCTCAGTAGAATCAGTAATTGTTTCTTTGTATGTGACCTGTGGATTTCCTTGATTAATATTGAGATTATATTCTCTTTTTAAACGATCGATGATAATATCAAGATGTAATTCTCCCATACCCGTAATCAGAGTCTGACCGGTATCTTTATCCAGTTTAACTTTAAAGGTAGGGTCTTCTTCTTCAAAGCGGCTTAAAGCTTCTTTTAGAAGATCCTGATCTCCCTTGGTTTTTGGTTCCACAGCAACAGCAATCACAGAATCAGGAAAATCCATCTTAGAAAGTAGAATATTATGATTATCTTCAGTAATTGTATCGCCGGTAATCATAAACTTTGATCCAACGATTGCCACAATATCTCCAGCTCTCACAACATCGACATCAATCTTTCTGTTTGACTGCATTTGAAGCAAACGAGTTGCTCTTTCTTTTTTCCCATTGGTCTGATTATAGAAAATTTCACCTTTTTTCAAAGATCCTGAATAAACGCGTATATAAACTAATTTACCGACATACTTATCCATTTGAATTTTAAATGCCAAAGCAGCAAATTTTGCAGTAGGATCAGTTATTACTTCAATTGAGTCACCCGTATTCTTATCAATAGCTACAGGAATTTCAATATCTTCTGGCGATGGCAAGAAATCATTTACAGCATTCAAAAGAAGCTGAACTCCAATATTTTTTAAAGAGGATCCTGTGAGTACCGGTACTAATCTATTTTTTAAAACACCTGTTCGTATTGCTTTTTTTATGGATAATGGGTTAATGTTCTCACCTTCAAGATAAGCTAACATTAATTCATCATCGAATTCAGCAATTTTATCAATCATCAAATCATGAAATTTTTGAGCAGTTTCATTTAGATGATCTGGGATCGCTTGATACTCATAAGATTTACCTTGAGTTTTTTGATCAAAATAAACAGCCTTCATTTCGATCAGATCAATTACGCCAGAGAAGTTGTCTTCTTTTCCTATTGGTAATTGAATACATACAGCATTTTCAGTTAATCTTTGCTGAATCATTTCAAAAACATTATCATGATCAGCACCTAATCGATCCATTTTATTGATAAAGGCAAGTCTTGGAACAGAGTATTTATCGGCTTGATGCCAAACGGTTTCAGATTGAGGTTCAACACCTCCAACAGCACAGAAAATTCCAACTGCTCCATCTAAAATTCTAAGCGCTCTTTCGACTTCAGCCGTAAAATCTACGTGTCCTGGCGTATCAATAATGTTAATTTGATGTTCATCCCAAAAACAGGTAATTGTAGCAGAAGTAATGGTAATTCCTCTTTCTTTTTCCTGTTCCATCCAATCTGTTGTGGTATTTCCATCATGTACTTCACCCATTTTATGAATAGCATCAGTATAAAAGAGAATTCTTTCTGTAGTTGTTGTTTTACCTGCATCGATATGGGCAATGATGCCAATATTTCGAATATTTGATAATTGAGTCATATAACCTCGGAGTGAATGACATTATAATACATCACCACGGACCTAAGTCCGTGGCGATTGATGTATTTCTTAAACTAATTATAATTTACAGATTTTACCATCTTAAATGAGCGAAAGCTTTGTTAGCTTCAGCCATTTTGTGAGTATCTTCTCTTTTTTTAACGCTTGTACCTTCTTTTTTGAAAGCAGCGAGTAATTCAGCAGCAAGACATTCTCTCATATTTTTTTCTGAGCGATTTCTTGATACGCTGATTACCCAGCGAAAAGCGATAGCGATACCCGCTTTTTCTGTGACTTCAGTTGGGATCTGATAATTTGATCCACCGACTCTTCGTGAAACAACTTTAACAAGAGGTCTGATATTGTGTAAAGCTTCTGTAAACACTTCTAAACCATCTTTTTTTGTTTTTTCAGAGATAATATCTAAAGCACCGTAAACAATTTTTTCTGCGATACTTTTTTCACCGCGTTTCATAACGCAATTGATGAATTTACTTAATAAAATACTTTTATATTTTGGATCTGGAAGTATTTCTCTTACGATAGTTTTACCTTTTCTTGGCATGAATTCCTCCCTTATTTCTTAGGTCTTTTTGAACCGTATTTTGAGCGGCTGTTAACTCGTTTATCAACACCAGAGCAGTCAAGAGCTCCACGAACGATGTGATAACGAACACCAGGTAAGTCTTTCACACGACCACCGCGAACTAATACAATTGAGTGTTCCTGTAAATTGTGACCTTCACCAGGGATATAAGCGGTAACTTCAATACCATTGGTTAAACGAACACGAGCAATTTTACGAAGCGCTGAGTTAGGTTTTTTTGGAGAAGATGTATAAACACGAGTACAAACACCTCTTCTTTGTGGACAAGCGGAAAGCGCTCTATTTTTCTTTTTCTTTTCAATTTTTGTGCGTCCTTTACGGATCAACTGGTTTATTGTTGGCACAATTTCCTCCTTAATTTTTAATTTGCCAATAGGCAAAAGAGATTATATTAACCAATATTTTAAATTTTTGCTTTCAGTCAAGCACAAATATTGGTTTTAGAAATCCAATACCTCTTCAATGGATTCTTCTTTCTCACTAATTGTTTCGCCATGAGCGAACATTTGAATGATTTCTTTAATGGTTTTACCATTTTTAATCTCTTTTTGTACCATTTCATTGTAGTATTTAGTTCCAGTACCCACAGGAATTCTGTGGCCAAGGATAATACTTTCTTTTAAACCTTCAAGGTAATCAAGCTTACCTTCTATTGCAGCCTCAGTGAGTACACGAGGCGTTTCCTGGAATGCCGCAGCTGACAACCAGCTATCTGTTAAAAGAGAAGCTTTGGTGATACCAAGTAGCATTTGTTCGAAAACAGCAACTTTTTCTTTAACATCTAACACTTGACCGTCTCTGCTAATTTCAAAGTTTTCAATTCTTTTGTTCTCTTTAAGCACTACGTTTTTATCAACAACTTCACCTTCAAGGAAGTTGGTATAACCAGGATTAATGATACGAACCTTATTGAACATTTGACGAATGATCACAGAAACGTGCTTATCATCAATTTTCACACCTTGTTTTCGATAGATTTCCTGAATTTCATTGAGGATAAGGAATTGAGCAGCTTTAATACCTTTCGCTTTCAAAATGTCGTGAGAGTCTAAAGCGCCGTCTGATAAAGCGTCACCACTTTCCACAATATCCCCTTGATGGACAATAATTCTCTTTCCAGGAGGAACGATATATTTTTCTTCCTCACCAGTATCCGCTGTAACATATATTACACGACCCGTTTTTGTTAAATCACCAATGGTAATTCTACCAGAGATAAAGGAAACAAGTGCTTTATCTTTTGGTTCACGTGCTTCGAAAAGATCCTGAACACGTGGAAGACCACCCGTGATATCTCGTTGCTTAATCGTTATACGGGAAGATTTACCTAAAATATCACCTGCATTAACATAGTCCCCATTTTGTACATCGAGAATCAGGCCTGTAGGCAGAAGCAATTTTTCTTCTTTTTTACGGCTAGGATTCACAATCGCAATCTGAGGTTGAATACGACGATCTTTACTTTCGATGATCGTTATTTCTCTCTGTCCCGTCAGATCATTAAATTCTTCTTTATAGGTCAAATCTTTAACAAAGTTTTCAAATTTAACAGTACCTTCACTGGTAGTTATTAATGGATTATTATAGTTATCCCAACTAAATAAGCGAGTACTTTTTGCAATTTTTTGACCATCTCTTACGAAAATAGTCGCTGCATATTCAACTTTGTACTCTTCTAATACTATTGACAGATCTTTTTCATCCAAAATTTTAATTTTACCTAAGTGAGATACAGAGATATATTCTTCATTTTTATTGATTACAAAATTCATACGATCAAATTTGACAATACCATCATAATTGGAAGTAGCTTCTGCACGTTCGACATCAGTACTAGCAGTACCACCAATATGGAAAGTACGAAGGGTCAACTGAGTACCTGGTTCACCAATACTTTGTGCAGCAATCACGCCCACAGGTTCACCAATTTTGACAAGTTTATTGTTCCCTAAGTTTTTACCGTAACATTTCATGCAGAGACCTTTTTGTTCTTCACAAGTCAGGACAGAACGAATTCTAACTGCATAAATACCACGTTGTTGAATGATGGTTGCTTTTTCTTCATCAATGAATTCATTTTGATGAACAATTACTTTGTCCGTTAATGGATCTTTAACTTCTTCAGCAGCAAAACGTCCTTCAATACGATCTTTAATGGATTGAACTGTCTCAAGACCTTCTTTAAGAGGAGTGACAACAAGCCCTTCAATCGTACCACAATCTTCTGATGTAATAATGGCATTTTGAGCAACGTCAACTAAACGACGGGTAAGATAACCCGCATCCGCTGTTTTCAATGCAGTATCCGCCAAACCTTTACGCGCACCGTGAGTAGAGATGAAATATTCAAGAACGGTAAGACCTTCTTTAAAGTTGGATTTGATCGGAGTTTCAATAATTTCTGCTTCACCAGAGCTTGTACTCTTACTTGGTTTCGCCATCAAACCACGCATCGCGCCTAACTGTTTAATCTGATCCTTACCACCACGCGCACCTGAAAGGTACATCATATAGATGGAGTTAAATCCATCACGATCTTTTACAAGATCATCCATCAACGCTTCAGTCACTTTTTCAGTTGCCATTTTCCATTTATCAATTACACGAGAGGATCTTTCATTTTCTGTAATACCACCATTTTGATAGATATCATAGATTTCTTCAACTTGTTTTTCAGTATCAGATATAATCTCTTTCTTTTTATCAGGAACGATGATATCACTGAAACTAAATGTGATACCCGCTTTAGTCGCATATTTGAAACCGATATCTTTCATATCATCAAGGAAACGAGCTGTACGTGCCTGACCCACTTTTTTATAGCAGAGCATCGCCAATTCATTTAACTTGCCTTTATCAAAAGTAATATTCTGGAATTCGATTTCCTGAGGAAGGATTGCGTTAAACAAGACACGTCCCACAGTAGTCGTAATCCATTGATTTTTAATTTTTATTCTGATCCAGGTATGTAAATCAATTTTTCTTTCTTTGATTTCAGCACCTTTTTGACTAACGAACTGATCTTCGAGTTCATAAGCAAGAGCAACCTCATCAGAAGAACTAAAATATCTAAGCTTCACATTTGGATCAGCTTCTTTTGTTCGGGTTGTAGTCAAATAGAAACAACCCAAAACGATATCCTGTCCTGCAGCCATCGCCAATTTACCATTAGCAGGTAAAAGCAGATTTCTTGCAGACAGCATTAAAGTTCGTGCTTCCATTTGTGCTTCATAAGATAAAGGCACATGTACCGCCATTTGATCGCCGTCAAAGTCGGCATTAAATGGAGTACAAACCATCGGATGAAGCTCAATTGCCTTATTTTCAGTCAATACGGGCATAAATGCCTGAATACCTAATCGATGTAAGGTAGGCGCACGATTGAGTAAAACTGGATAATCTTCAATAACTTCCTCAAGAACTTTCCAGATCTGAGGTTGTTTTTTCTCAACCATTTTCTTAGCTGATTTTGTTTTTTCAGTTTCACCGTATTTTTCAAGTTTTTCTATAATAAATGGTTTGAATAATTCAATTGCCATTTCTTTTGGTAAACCGCACTGATGAAGTTTTAAATGAGGACCAACTGTAATTACTGAACGACCAGAATAGTCCACACGTTTACCTAAAAGGTTTTGTCTGAAACGACCTTGTTTACCTTTTAACTGATCAGTTAAAGATTTAAGCGGACGATTTCCTCTTCCTTTAACAGGTCTGGTTTTACTTTGGTTGTCAATTAATGCATCCACAGCTTCTTGAAGCATTCTTTTTTCATTTCTTAAAATGACTTCAGGCGCATGAATTTCAATTAATTGTTTCAAGCGGTTATTTCTTGAAATAACTCTTCTGTAAAGGTCATTGAAGTCTGCAGTAGCAAATCTTCCACCTTCAAGAGCAACCAAAGGTCTAAGAGTTGGCGGTAATACAGGCAACACTTCAAGAACCATCCATTCAGGTCTGTTGCCAGAACGAACAAATGCTTCCACAACTTTCAGTTTTCTGATCAATTTTTGTTTTCTGAAAACAGAAGTTTCATTAGCAAGAGGTGCTTTGATTTTATCAACTTCGTTTTCAAGATTGATACTTTCGAGAAGTTCACGGATTGCTTCTGCACCCATTCTTGCTCGAAAATTTGGACCCACTTTGTCAATGATTTCATAGTATTCATCAGTATCAATCAAGTCCATTTTTTCGTAATCACTCTCACCTGGATCAATCACAATATATGATTCGTAGTATAATACTCTTTCAAGTTTGTTTACTGTTAAATCTAAAAGTGTACCGATTTTAGAAGGAGCACTCTTAACAAACCAGATATGTGCAACAGGTACGGCAAGTTCAATGTGACCCATACGTGTACGACGAACACGCGAAGAGGTTACCTCTACACCGCATCGATCACAGACAATCGCCTGAGCTGATCTTTTCTTATATTTACCGCAACTACATTCATAGTCTTTTTCCGGACCGAAGATTTTTTCGCAGAATAAACCATCTTTTTCCGGTTTTAAGGTTCTGTAATTAAGGGTTTCTGATTTAGTAACTTCGCCTCTTGACCAAGAGCGAACTTTCTCTGGTGATGCAATACGAATACGAACGGCATCAAAAGAACTTGCTAATTTTGGTAGTTTATTATCATTACTCACTGTGAAACCTCCATTAAATTTCTCTGTTGCCGCTAACAAAATCAACATCAAAACACAATGACTTTAATTCACTGATCAAGACGTTGAATGATTCAGGAGTACCTGGTTTTGGCACATTATTCCCTGTAGTAATTGCTTTATAAGCACTAATACGGCCATCAACATCGTCTGATTTGATGGTAAGCATTTCTTCTAAGAGATGCGATGCGCCATAAGCTTCAAGGGCCCAGACTTCCATTTCTCCAAGTCTCTGTCCACCATGCTGTGCTTTTCCACCTAATGGTTGTTGAGTAATTAAAGAGTAAGGACCTGTTGAACGAGCGTGCATTTTGTCAGCAACCAAGTGGTTGAGTTTAAGCATATAAATCACACCTACAGTCACTCTTTCTTTAAAAGCTTCACCCGTTTTTCCATCATAAAGCACTTGTTTACCATCAGTTGGTAAATTTGCATTCTTAAGTTCTTCAGCAATATCTTGTGGCTTAGCACCATCAAAAACAGGTGTTTCTACATCAAAGCCTAAAGTACGTGCTGCCATACCCAAATGGGTTTCCATAATCTGTCCGATATTCATACGAGATGGCACACCCAAAGTATTAAGAATAATATCAATAGGTTCTCCATTTTCGAGGAATGGCATATCTTCAATTGGGCATATTTTTGAAATAACGCCTTTGTTACCGTGGCGTCCTGCCATTTTGTCGCCCACTTGAATTTTTCTTTTCTTTGCGATGTAGACTTTAACCATTTTACGAACGCCATAAGGCAATTCATCACCGTGTTTGAGACGTTCTCTTTTCTTTTTATAAATGTTCTCAGTTTCTTCAATTGCTTGTTTCACTTTTTGAACAACATCATAGTAAATAATTTGGTTTTTAGCTGGATCTTCAACTAACTCAAAATCAAGATTTAATTTTTTGAAGTTGACTTTTTTGAGATCATCTTTGCTAATTTTTTTACCAGGAGTGATTAACAAAGTAGTTTGTTTTTCTTCCATTATTGTTTTAGCAATTTCGCCTTCGAGCAAGCTTGTTAATCGTTTCTTTAAGAAATCATCAATCTTTCTGAAACGTTCGTCTCTTTCTCTTTTAATTCTGGAAATATCATCTTTTTTCTCTTCTTCAAAGTCTTTCATATCTTCAAGACGAGAAAATACTTTGACGTCAATTACGACACCTTCCATACCCGGTTTTGCTTTCAAGGAAGTATTTGTAAAATCTCCTGCGCGATCTCCAAATAAGGCGCGCATCAGTGTTTCTTCAGGAGAAGGATCAATTTCTACACTCTTAGGTGTGATTTTTCCGACAATGATATCACCTGCTTTGATTACAGAACCAACACGGATAATACCGGTTTTATCAAGATTTCTTGCAGCAACAACAGGAACGTTTGGAATATCATAAGCCAATTCTTCTGGACCATTTTTGGTATTACGTACTAAGACTTCCTGTACTTCGATATAGATAGAAGTCAATATGTCTTCGCGAGCCACTTTTTCACTAAGAATAATCGCATCCTCGTAGTTGTATCCGTACCATGGCATGAAAGCAACTAACATATTTCTACCTAAAGCCAGGCGATCGTTTTCGATACAAGGTCCATCAGTAATAATGTCACCCGCTTTAACTTCCTGACCGATTGTAACAATTGGTCTTTGGTTAAAACAAGTATCCTGGTTGGAGCGAAGGAACTTTTTCAGATAAATTCTATTTTCATTTTTTAGATCAATTTGATCTTCAGTGCTTCCTTTTCTTTTGATATCAACATAAGAAGAAGTAACGTGTTCTACCACTCCATCATAAGGAGCAACAATGCATGCACCAGAATCTTTTGCTACTATTTTTTCAAGACCCGTACCAATAATTGGTGCTTGTGGATTAAGTAGAGGAACAGCTTGACGTTGCATGTTTGAACCCATCAACGCACGGTTACCGTCATCATGTTCAAGGAAAGGAATGAGAGCAGCAGAAACAGAAACAACCTGTTGAGGAGAAACGTCCATATAATGAAGATCTGAAGGTCTGACAAGAATAAATTCTTCTTTGAGTCGCGCTAAAACATATTCATCTTTAATCATGCTGTTTTCATCAATATGAGCATTTGCCTGACCGATAATGTATTTATCTTCATCAGATGGATTTAAATAATGAACTTCATTTGTCACTTTACCATTTTCCACTTTAATGTATGGTGTTTCTAAGAATCCAAAGTGGTTAATTTTTGAATATAAAGAAGGGGAAACAATCAAACCGATGTTTGCACCTTCAGGAGTTTCAATAGGACAAACTCTGCCATAGTGAGAAAAGTGAACGTCACGCACTTCAAAGCCTGCGCGTTCACGAGTCAAACCACCAGGTCCAAGAGCTGAAAAGGCACGTTTATGTTTAATCGCAGCTAAGGGATTGGTTTGTTCCATGAATTGAGATAACTGACCAGTAAGGAAGAAAGCATTTACGACACTAATCAGTGCATTACAGTTGATTAAATCATGAACACTTGGTTCATCCTGATTTGATAGGTTCATACGTTCAGAAGCAATTCTTGCTACACGAGCTAAACCAGTAATATACTGTTCTTCAAGTAATTCGCCAACAGTACGCACACGACGGTTTTCAAGATGGTCGATGTCATCGACATTTTCTTCACCAGCAAAGATATTGATCAGTGTATTGATTAAGGCAAAGATGTCGGTATCAGTAAGAATACTAGTAGATAGATCGACATCGATATCAAGTCTTTGATTTAGTTTATAACGACCGACATCACCTAAACTATATCTTTTTTCATCGAAAATAAGTTTTTGGAAATATAGAAGTGCGCCTTCATCGGTGACTTCTTCATTTGGTCTCATAATAGAATATATTTTTTTAGCTGCTTCAGCCTGGTTTCTTGTTGCATCTTTAGCAATCGTATTTTCAATAATTTTTCTCCAAGCGTCTTTTTCGAAAGGCACAATTTTAATACGATTAACTTTAGAATCGAGGATATCATTTACCAAATCAGCAGTTAATTCATTGCCAGCTTCGGCAATAATATTACCATTACTTGGATCGATGACATCATCATATAAGTAGTGACCTTTAGCTTCAGCAGTATCGATTTCTTCGTACTGATAGAATTTCTTTCTAATATCTGTATTTTCTGATAAGCCTAAGCATCTCAACAATACAGATACAGGGAATTTTCTTTTTTTATCAATATAGACATACATCGTTTCGTGAGTATCAATAGAAAACTCAAGCCAAGAGCCTTTGAAAGGAATAATTTTAGCAGAATAAGTAGCCTTTCCAGCTGGAGGTCTTTCTTCAGTGAAAAATACACCCGGTGAGCGATGCAGCTGAGATATTATCACACGTTCAGCACCGTTAACAATAAAGGTACCTTGATTGGTAATTACAGGAATATTACCTAAATAAACTTCCTGTTCGATAATATCTTTAACATGTTTTTCTTTGGTTTGTTTATAAACTTCTTCATCATAACAAACGAGTCGCATTTTTGCTTTTACCGGAGCTTCATACGATAAATTTCTTTCCACACATTCGTCTGTATCGTATTTTTCTTTAAGAATCATATATTCAATGAATTCTAAGCGATACAATCCTTTTGAATCATTAATCGGAAATGTTTGTTCAAAAACTGCCTGTAATCCACTTTTTTTACGCTCAGTGGGATGAACAGTTGCTTGTAAAAAATTATTATATGATTCGATTTGAGCAGCGATAAGATTTGGAACTTCCACCTTTGGAATACCCAATTGCTCAAATTTCTTTGTTATGCGGGAATAACTTTTGATTGTTTTCAAAAGCATCTCCTTTTCAGCAAGATAATAGGGGTTAAAAGTTTGAATTGTTTAAAAATTTGAAATTAAAAAATAAGAATAAAAATAGTACCAAATATATATGAGATGAAGGGAACGGCTTTTGACCGCTCCCTTACAAATCGAATATGGTTATTACTTAATTTCAACAGTAGCACCGACTTCTTCTAATTTTGCTTTAGCAGCTTCGGCTTCTTTTTTCTCTACATTTTCAAGAACGGCTTTAGGAGTGTTATCAACTAAATCTTTAGCTTCTTTAAGACCTAAAGCAGGAACTAATTCACGAACAACTTTAATCACGTTGATTTTTTTGTCACCAGCATTGGTGATCACAACGTTGAATTCAGTTTTTTCTTCAACAGCAGCAGCAGGAGCAGCGCCAGCAGCAGCAACAGCAACAGGAGCAGCAGCAGTTACGCCAAATATTTCTTCTAATTCTTTAACTAATTCTGAAAGTTCTAAGACACTCATTTCTTTCAGGATATCAATGATTTGTTGTTTTTTATCAGACATTTTTCCTCCAATTGGATATATATTATTAATTTGCTTTGCTTTTCGCAATTTCGTCTACAACATAGACAAATTTTCTTATGACACCTTGCAGTACGCCGACAAAGCCGGAGATTGGTGCATTAAATCCAGCAAGAACACGAGCAATGAGTTCTTCACGGGATGGTAAATTAGCTAATTGACTTAATTGAGCGACACTAAATAGCTCACCACCAACAAAACCAGCTTTAAAAGTTAAAAGATCTTTAGAGTTTTTGTCAAGTTCTGTTTCTACGAATTTTTTTACGACACGAGCAGGAGCAACTTCATCTTTCTTAGAAACAGCTACTGCAGTTGGTCCATTAAGAAAAGAATCAAGCTGAGTGATTCCAAGTTCTTTCAGAGCGATATGAATGAGAGTATTTTTTGCAACGAAATAATCCACATCATCTTTTCTGAAGTGACTTCTTAATAAACTATCCTGTTCAACGTTAATTCCTTTGTAGTCCACTAGTACAATCGCGCGCGCATTACTTAAACGATCCTTAAGATCGTCAACTTTTTTTACTTTGTAATCTTTAACCATAATCACCCTCCTACTTCTTAGCTTCAAGCGTTACTGAGTTAACATTGAGCTTGATACTTGGGTTCATTGTGGTAGTAATGGTTATCGTTTTAATGAATTGTCCTTTTAAAGCAGCAGGACGATCTTTAACAACAGCATTCACAAGAGCGAGAATGTTTTCTTTAAGATCAGCTTGAGCGAAAGACACTTTACCAGCAGGAATGTGTAAGTTTGCAAACTTATCTACTTTGTAAGTGACTTTACCGCCTTTAGCATCTTTAACTGCATTAGCGACATCCATCGTAACTGTACCTACTTTTGGGTTAGGCATTAAGTTACGAGGTCCTAAAACGCGGCCAATACGACCAATTTTACCCATCAAATTTGGAGTGGCAATTACCATGTCGAAATCAAACCAACCGCCTGAAATTTTTTCAATCAGGTCATCGACTCCGACAAAATCTGCACCCGCACTTTTTGCTTCATCGGCTTTATCGCCTTCAGCAAAGACTAACACACGTACTGTTTTACCAGTACCTTTTGGTAAAACGATAGAACTACGAATCTGTTGATCCGCTTTACGAGGATCTACACCGAGATTCATATGAAGTTCTACAGTTTCATCAAATTTGGCTGTAGGCATACCCTTGAGTAATTCAAGAGCTTTATCGAGCTCATAATACTCAAGATGATTTACCATTTCCAGCGCTTTTTTGTACCGTTTACTTCTAACCATTTACACTCCTTTGAATACAATCTCCTGCAAAATTTGACGATTAGTCAACTACAGTGACTCCCATACTTCTTGCAGTTCCTGCGATCATACTCATAGCGGACTCTAAGGAAAAACAATTCATATCTTGTATTTTTAATTCAGCTATTTTTTTTACTTGAGCTTGGTTGATACTACCAACTTTATTTTTGTTTGGTTCACCTGAGCCTTTTGCAAGGCCAGCTTCTTTTCTAATTAAAACAGCCGCTGGTGGAGTTTTAATTTCGAAAGTGAAGGATTTATTTTTAGCGACATAAATGACGACAGGGAAGATCATTCCAGGGCTGTCAGACGTTTTGTCATTAAATTCTTTACAAAATTGTGGGATGTTAACGCCAGCCTGACCTAAAGCAGGGCCGACAGGAGGTGCTGGAGTAGCTTTTCCAGCTGGCAATTGTAATTTAATCATTGCTACGAAATCTTTTGGTTTAGCCATTTTCTTTTCCTCTATTTATTTTATATTATTTCAACTTGATCCATGTTAACTTCAACAGGGGTGACTCTTCCGAAAACTGTTACTTTGACGATTAATTTGCTGGTTTCCTGACTGATTTTATCAACAACACCTTCGAAATCCGTAAAAGGACCTGCAATAATTTTGATTTTGTCACCAGGCAAGAAATCATATGTTTTGCCATCTGATTTATCACGTTGTGAGACACCTTTGATACGATCAACTTCATCCTTAGATAAAGGTATAGCTTTACCATTAGCTCCTAAAAAGTGAGTCACTCCAGAAATACTGGTAATGAATGTTCTCAATTTTAAATTCAGATCAGCTTCAACAATGATATAGCTATAAAAAATTTTTCGTTCTCTCTCAACCTTTTTTCCTTCACGGATGTGATAACTTTTTTGAGTCGGCACCAGGATTTCCCCGAGGTATTGTTCAAGTTCATTACCTCTAACGCCATTTTCAATGGCTTCTTTAACGCGAGATTCCTGTCCAGTATAAGTGTGCAAAACATAATAATTCATTATTTCGCTCTTTTTTAAATAAATAAATTGACGAGTTGTCCAAAAACAAAGTCAACTAAAAACAGGAATATAGAAACGATTGCTGACATAATGATGACAACAGTAGTTCCTTCTTTGATATCATCCTTGGTAGGCCAAGAGACGTATTTTACTTCGCGAAGAACTTCTTTTAGGAATTTTTCTAATTTTTTCATGTTTATTCCATTCCAATTAACTACGGAAAAGCCAGCAGAAATTAATCTGCTGACTCAAGATTATATTATGGCAGGACAGGCAGGACTCGAACCCGCAACATTCGGTTTTGGAGACCGACGCTCTACCAATTGAACTACTATCCTGCGGCATTGATTATCGAGTTTGTTTGTGAGCTGTATGTTTTCTACAACAAGGGCAGAATTTTTTAAATTCTACACGGTTAGGGTGTTTTCTTTTGTTCTTAGTTGTTGTGTAGTTTCTGTTTTTACAGTCTTCACAAGCAAGGATTATAATATCTCTCATTGATTTATCCTTTAGAGTTATGCAATGACTTCGCCGACGACACCAGCACCGATGGTACGACCACCTTCACGGATCGCGAAACGAAGACCTTGTTCCATAG
>CAZNKI010000019.1:0-55628 GCA_964573665.1 uncultured Candidatus Cloacimonadota bacterium
CATAAACCCTCCATAGATTTTATTTATTACACAATATACTTCTTGTAAAGTATGTTGTCAAGTTGTTTTCTCATTTATTCTTACCAACTTTTTAAATATATGCATTTTCTCATTTATTCCTGCTAACTTTTGTCGTTTTGTCATGTTTTCAAATTTCTCATTTAATTCTGCAATCTTCTCAATTTTTTGTAGTTTTTCTCATTTATTAAAAATTGGTCAAAATGTGCTCAATCTCCTGTTATTAAATCGTTGTGAGCTTTATGCGCTTTTCTCATTTAAATCTGCCCCCCTTAGTAATCAAACAAAAAAAGTGAGACATCGCATCCTTTTAAAATTGTCGATTGTAATAATAATTTCGACTGTCTTTATTTTATTTTTCTACAGGATAGAAAGCTGGAGCGAATGAGAGACGAGTGGTTATGATCCCTGATAATAAAGGATAGTAGGGCATTTTCTCATTTTAATTATCACAATAAGATATTTTCTTCAGAAACTCTTTTTCTTTGACTTTTTTTAGCACAAAATATTGTTTGCTCAAAAAAAAATTAAGATGGGAATTATATGAGTCTTTATTTAGAGATTTTAGGATATTTAGCCTCGGTAATCGTCGCTCTGTCATTAATGATGAAATCTATTATCAAATTAAGATGGTTTAACTTGGCTGGAGCAAGTTTTATGTCTTTGTATGGTTTTTTAATCGTATCATATCCTGTTGCCTTTTTAAACTTGTTTATTGCTTTAGTGAATATTTTTTATCTCTGTCAGCTACATTTTAAAAAAGAATTCTTTAAATTGCTTGAAATGCCCGCCGATAGAGTATATCTTGATTATTTTCTAAACTATTACAAAGATGATATAATTGAGTACTTTCCAGGTTTTCAGTTTGAAATTAAACAAGATAATATTCATCTCTTAGTCTTAAGAAATCTAATCCCAGCAGGCTTATTCATAGGTCGAAGAGACAATGATGATCTAATCATTGAGATTGAGTACACCATTGAAGAATACCGAGACAGTCAAGTGGGAAAATACCTGTTTAATGACCAGATATCTTACTTTCAAAAAAAGGGTTTTAGAAGAATTATATCTCCATACTTTTCCAAATCGTTTAACCAGTATTTAAAGAAGATTGGATTTCGCGATGATCAGGCAAATGTAATGATTAAAGACATCCCGGAAGATCGTAATTAATTTAACTAATAAATAGTTTGACAATTTTTTATAATCTTGATAAATTAACATAATTAAGGAGGAGCAATGACTGCTTTGCATTTATCTAGCCTTTTAAACAAAGATTTAATTAAAATAAATATTACCTGTGATTCAATTGAAACAATTTACTCGATTCTTTTGGATGAAATTTGTGATTCGTTTTCTCTTCCTGAGCCATGCAGTGATTTATTACAGAGAATAATGGAGAGAGATAAAGAAGCAAGTACCGTTTTCCCCACAGGTGTTGCAATTCCACATGTACATATTGAGGGATACGATGACACGATTATTGGTATTGCAATCCCTTCTGAACCTGTTAAAACTGATGATGGAGAAATAAAACTCTTTATTCTTGTTATTTCAGGCACGCTTCAGAATACACTCTATCTACACATTCTACAATCAATTATCAAACTTTCTAAAGATACAAATTTATTCAGCAGATTGCTAAAGGTTAAAAAACCAGATGAGTTTATTGAACTGATTGCTGAAGGTGACTTCGGTTTAAAAAGAAATGTGACTGTCTCTGATTTAATGTCCAATAAGCTCTATTATGTAAAAAGAGAAATGACACTAAAAGAACTCGGCAACATCTTTTATGAGAAAAATTTTGGTTATTGTCCCGTTGTTGATGACAATCTCAATCTTATCGGGGAAGTGACAGTGCTTGATTTGATTATGACAGGCTTTCCTGATTATACAAATTATCTGGGCAATATGAATTTTCTCAAATCTTTCGAACCATTTGAAACCCTACTTCGAGAAGAAAAAAATATCAAGGTGATTGATATTATGAAAAAAACAGAATGTCAGCTAAGCCCTGATGCATCTGTGATTGAAGCCGTTTTTCTGATGAAAAAGTTCAAGCGAAGAGATATTCCTGTAGTGATCGATAAAAAAATTGTTGGAGTGATTAGCTTTATGGATGTTTTTAGAAAAGTCATCAAAGGATAAAGTTTTTCTTTGTTTTTTTAAAAAGCAATTGACAAAAAAAACTGATAAAATAAATTATCAAAAAATATTAGATTTATTGTAGGAGGCGAAATGGCTGAAAATACACAAAATAGCCAGATTAATCCGGATGAGATCAGTCTTTCAGGAAACAAACACTTCTCATTAATAGACTTACTGATGATTATTATGGTCGTTGGATTAATTGCTTTAGCAATTTTCCCAAGAATGCAAGATTCAAGAAACGAAAAGATTATCTTAAACAGCCTTGAAAAAATGCAAATGATTATTAACGCAAACGAAAAAATGAAAGCTGAAACAGGTGATTACGCATTTGAATTATCTATGCTCAATCTTGGTGATTCAATTAAAGATGATTTCTTTGAATTTACTCTTAACGATACCGCTGCCGTTGCTGTTTCAAAGAAACTGTCAGTTAATGAAGTATCATATTACTTTATGTTCAAAGATCAAAAATATAGAGTTCGAACTGATTCTAAAGAAATCATTGATGAAAATATATTTGAAAAAATTACAAAATAAACTTTCTTTAACAATCTTGAAGTCTCGTTTGATTAACGAGACTTTTTTTCATTTAAATTGATGATCGGGGGTTGAGTGTATTTTCCTTTTCTAATGAATTATGCTGAAATACATTATAGAGTCCCCTTTCTCAAAGCAAGATATGATCAGAATGCCCCTGAAATTATCTTTGATGCTCCCGTAAGATGCTTTCTGAACAAAACTAAAACTCTGCCGATAGCTATTATTGTAAAAGATGCGCACCTGTTCCCAGTAGAGATTTTTGATATTAAGATCAATTTCAACACAGGATACTGTACTTCATTAGATTTTCAAGAGCAGATCAATCAGCCATTCTATCATCAGTGTTTTGAAATTCCTATCACTGAGGAATTTTTCAACAGACAGATTCAGTTTGAAATTCACTTTAAATATTCGATTATTAAATCAAAGAAAACAAAAGTTTACTCTTGTATTAATGATAATTACAAAGGGCTTCCTGCACATCACTTTTCTTGCTTTTTCCACAAAGATAAGGATTGCATCCCTGAATCATTCTGGAAAGGTGAACCGCACTATCATAGCAACTATACCAATGATCAGGTTGAATTTGGTGCTCCTTTATCCATCACCAAGAGGTTTGCCCAATGTATGGGGATTGACTGGCTTTTTGTCACAGATCATTCCTATGATCTCGATGATTCTTTAACAGATTATCTGAAAAATGACCCTCTAATCCCCAAGTGGAAATTGCTCGAAGATGAAATTGCTCAATTGTCAGATGATAATGTCAAAATCCTCAGAGGTGAAGAACTCTCAGTGGGAAATCATCTTAACCAGAATGTTCATCTCTTATTGATCAATCACTCCCATTTCTACGAAGGCAAAGGGGATAGCGCTGAAGTATGGTTTAAAAACAAGCCAGATCATACATTAAAAGAGATCTCAAGAGATTTGGCAGAGGATAAGTCACTCATCATTGCCGCTCATCCTTTTGAAAAAGTGCCGTTGATGCAAAAGTGGACATTGAACAGAGGAGAATGGTCGCTTAAAGATTATAAAGATAATGAAATACAATTTTTACAAGCAATAAACCAGTCTTCAATTGCTGAGCTGATCTCACTTATTCATCAATGGGTTCTACTCCTCCTCAATCAACATCGCTTGTATCTGATCGCGGGGAATGATGCGCATGGCAACTTCCAATGGATGAAGCAGATAAAAATTCCTTTCATAAAATTGTTTCTTTCAAAAAATCAGATCTTTGCAGGCTTCTTTACAATATTCAGATCAAAGATTAATGACCCAATTTCTGGTTTCAATTCAAAATATCTAATAGTTTCAAATGGTCCTTTTCTTGATTTTCAAGTTGAAAAAGATGAGATTTATCATATTGGCGATCACATCGAAGTAGGAAAATATATACTTAAATATCAGTTTAACAGTAACATAGAGTATGGAGAATGTAAAACTTTAAAATTATTCATAGGAAGTATTGACAAAAAAAAGGAAATCTGCATACTTAACCCTAAGAAAAATATTGAATTAGATTTGAGGGAGAAAGGGTATATTCGTATGGAGTGTCTGACTGAGAATCAGAAAATGGCAATCACTAATCCAATTTGGATCAATCAGTTACAAGAAAGCAATTCTAAATGAGCTTAAAAAAATTTGTCATTTATTTGTTGCTGATGATTTCGATCATTCCTTTATATGCTTCCGAAGATATAAAAATCAATCCATTAGTCTATACAATTGCTTTTATTACCATCTCTACGCTTGTGATTACTTTATTAGTAATCATCTTTATAATAAAAAATAAAGAAAAGATACTCTTGCATCAAATGCAGAGTAATAACAATCTCTTCTCTGCTTCAAAAGACATCCTTTGCATTTTTACTCCGCATTGGACATTTCTGCAGGTGAATCCTTCCTTTGAAAAAATTCTGGCTTATGATCGTTTTGAAATGCTTCACAAAAACATCGTTGAGATTATTCCTCAAGATGAAAAAGATAAATTTAATCATGTAAAATCCACGATTTCCACCAAAGAAAGAAATAGTTTTGATATGAAACTGATCAGTAAGAATGGTGAAGAGAAATGGATATCTTGGTATTGCTTCTATGATAAAGATACGATGAAAATCTATGCTGCAGGTCGAGATGTAACCAATGAAAATATGTTTCTTCAGCAACTTCAGCAATCTGAAGAGCGTGCCAGAAAACAATTCAAAAGCATTCCCATTCCAACCTATACCTGGAAAAGACAAGGTGATGATTTTATTCTCCTAGATTATAATGATATGGTGTACCAGTTAACTGAAGGAAAAGTTCAAGACCTTGTTGGGATAAAAGCAAGTGATCTGCTGAAAAATAATTATCAGGTGCTTAGAGATATGGATTACTGCTATATTTCGCGTAAACCCGTACTGAAAGAAATTGAGTTTTTCGTAGAAGACAGTCATGAGAAAAAATTCTATATTACCAGCTATGCCTTTGTTCCTCCTGATTCTGTGATGATCCACATGGATGATATTACTAATAAAAAGATCACTGAAACAGAACTTAAAGACAATGAACAAAAATACAGAGCACTTTTTAACTCATCAACAGATGCAATTCTGCTAATTGATTTAAATGGAAAAATTATCGACTGTAATTTGGCAACCAAAGATCTTTTCCAGTACTCATTGGATGAAATCAAACAGAAAGAAGTTAGCTCATTATTTAAAGCAGAACAGCATAAAATGATCGAAAATTCGATTATCAGCGGAGTAGAAGAGCTGATTATTCATCTCTTTGGTATGGATGTCGTTGACGGCTTTGTTGAAGTAGAGTGCATCAAAAAGAATAATACAAAATTTCAGGCGGAAACTCAAGCTCAGTTCTTTAAGTTTAAAGACAATCGTATCGTGTTACTATACATCAGAGATATTACTGAAAGAAAAGTGATGGAACGTGCTTTAAAAGAAAGCTCAGCACGCTTAAAAACAGCTTTTGAAAACTTCCCGTCAGATTTCTGGATTACTGACAACAATCTGCAGATATTGATGCAGAGTCGAAACTCTATTGAACTTTGGGGTAATTTAACAAATACTCATATTCATGAAGCCAATCTGCCTGATGAAGTAAAAAATCAGTGGATTAAGGATTGCCAGTTAGGACTTAAAGGTGAACCTGTCATTCATGAAGTTCATTACGAAAATAATCCCAAGAATAAGATCTTTCATCAGATGATTGTCCCCATTATCAACGATACTGTGATTGATGGATTACTCGGTTTGAATATGGATATTACTGAGGGAAGATTAAAGGAAGAAGAACTAAGGAAATATTCTGCTGATTTGGAAAAAGTGAATCAGGAACTCAAATCCTTTGCCTATATCGTTTCTCACGACTTAAAAGCGCCTTTAAGAGCAATAACTACGATCGTTGAGTGGCTCGTTGCCGATTATAATGAGAAGTTTGATGATGAAGGAAGAAACATTCTTTCACTTTTGAACAATAGAACCAAGCGTATGCATGATCTTATTGATGGGATTTTGTTGTACTCTCGTGTAGGTCGAATGGATGTACCTATTGAAGAAATCCCGGTCTCACACTTAATCAAAAATATTTGTACCATGCTGATTATTCCTAATCATATTAAAGTCTATATTCAAGAAGATATGCCAACTATTTTTGCTGCAAAAGTTTATATTGAACAGATCTTCCAAAATCTGATCAGCAATGCAGTGAAGTTTCTCGATAAAGAAAATGGGTTGATCGAAATCAATTGTAAAGAAGAGTCAGATCATTATATCTTTTCTGTTAAAGACAATGGACCAGGGATTGATGAAAAATATTACAGCAAAATTTTTGAAATATTCCAGACGCTACATCCTCGCGATGAAATCGAATCTACAGGAGTTGGTCTTTCTATCGTTAAAAAGATTGTCGATAATTATGGCGGTAAAATCTGGCTGGAATCTAAAATCTCTCTTGGCTCCTGTTTCTACTTTACATTCCCTAAATCGAAATCCCTGATTTAATAAATAATCAAATGAGGTAAAATGTCTCAAATATTATGTTGGAATTATGCTTTTTCTGCCAGTTTGTTCCCAGAAAGCGTTGTGAATTGCGAACATCAGGATAAAATCCTTAATTATCTTACACCGACTTCAATTATCGTGTTTGATCATGAGATATTAACGCAAACCTCGATCAGAGATTTTTTGTTGGTGATAAAACTTGTGTATCCGCTTTGTAGATTGATTGCTGTTAATGGAAAAGAACCTTCTTCATTTTTTGAAGGAGTGTCCTATGATGAATTAGATCATTATATCAGCCAATTAGTGAAAAGGAAGTTTGAGGTTGAGAATAAGAAACAGAGTATTATTGATGCACTAAATATTCTTCATCCAAATATAAAATAAAAGGATCATTGTGTTAAAAGTATTTATCGAAACTCTGGGCTGTAAAGTCAATCAATATGAATCTTCTGCCATAATGGATAAATTGCTTAGTTTAGACTTTCTTCAAGCAGACACGCTGTCAGATGCAGATATATATATATTAAATTCCTGTACTGTGACTAATCGGACAGATTTTAAAAGCAGGAATATAATTAGAAAATTTCTTGAGCTTAAACAACAAAACCCTAATCGGCTGATCATCATCACAGGCTGTTATGCCCAACGTGAAAAAGATCAGATCCTTGCGCTGGGCGCTGTGGATGCCGTCATTGATAACAATCATAAAGATAAGATTCCCGATATGATCAAGCATTTGCTCAATAACCAGCATAATGATTTTGAAGCCTTTATTCCCTTTCATGAGATGGAAAGTTTTGATAGTTTTACAGAACTTCCTTCGCTATCAATGAACGAGAAAAGCAGAGCCTTTATCAAGATTCAGGATGGATGCAATTTCTTTTGTGCATATTGTGCAGTGCCTTTTGCCAGAGGGAATCCCAGAAGCAGGAATCCTGAAAGCATCCTCCAGCAAATTACCGAGATGATTGCCTTGGGGTACAAAGAATTTGTACTTGCAGGTATCAATATGGGATTGTATGGAATCGACTTTACAGAAAAGAATCCGATTGCCAATAATCTGGCAGAACTGATACAAAAGATATGCGAGATCCCTGCCTATAAAAAAATCCGAATTAGTTCAGTTGAACCTCAGCTTTTTTCTTCTGACTTGATTCATGTAATCACTCATCAAGAGCAGGTTTGCCCTCATTTTCATATCCCTTTGCAAACAGGATCAGATACACTTTTGCTCTCGATGGGCAGAAAGTATGATACTCAGTTTTTTAAAAATCTGATTCAAGATATTCAGTCAAAAAGACCTGAATCTGCTTTTGGTTTTGATCTAATTGTCGGTTTGCCAGGAGAAACTGATGCTTTGTTTGAAGAAACTTATCACATACTCTCAGAAATTGATTTTACCTATTTGCACACCTTCATTTATTCAAAGCGAAATGGCACTCGTGCAGCGAAAATGAAACAACAGGTTCATGGCACAGTGGCAAAAGACAGAAGTCAGAAACTCATCAACTTATCTCACGAGAAACTAAAGAGATATATAAAACATCTGATCAATAATGAAACGATCTTATCCTGTATCATAGAAGGTCAGGATCCCGAAGGATATTATTATGGGACTTCTGATCATTATGTCAAAGTGAAGTTCAAAGAACCCCAATCTTTGCTACACAAAGGCGATTTAGTGGCATTAAAGCCCATCGCAATTGATCACAATGAGTGCATTGCTTTATTTGTGAACGTGATTGAAAAAGGTGCTTATGATCAAAATTAATAATTTAAGCGTGGCTTTGCAATCAAAGTCAATACTAGAAGATATCAGCGTGGAAATACCTGATAATGCCCATACGATGATACTTGGAAAAAGCGGGTCAGGTAAAAGTGTCCTAATGAAGACAGCCATTGGACTTTTCCCTTATCAGAAGGGAGATATCTGGATTGAAGATCATAATATTGCCTCTTTGAGTAAAAAGGAATTTCAGAAGATCAGAAAGAATATTGGCTATCTGTTTCAGAATGCTGCGCTTTTTGATTCGATGACAGTCTATCAGAATGTAGCGTTTCCTTTAATTGAGATGAAAAAATACAGTACAGAAGCAGAAGTGATCCAAAAGGTCAAAGAGACACTTTCAGCAGTTCAGTTGGACGGCATTCTCAATAAAATGCCTTCGGAACTTAGCGGTGGAATGAGAAAAAGAGTTGGCTTAGCCCGTTCGATCGTGCTTCACCCAAAATATATCATATATGATGAACCGACCACAGGTTTGGATCCTGTGACAGGATCTGAAATCATTGATCTGATCGGTGATTTGCAAAAAGAATTAAAAATGACGAGTATTGTGATCACTCATGATATAGAATGTATCGAGCGATTAGCCGAACATGTCATTATGCTAGATCATAAAAACCTTGTTTTTGAAGGCTCATACAAAAACTTTATGACTTCTGATCATTTAAAAGTTCAGCAGTTTATTTCATTCTTCTAATATTTGGAGGATAAATGTCTGATCAAATTCGTTTTTCAAAAGATGACTATGTTGTAGTTTTGACTGGTGCAGGCATCAGTGCCGAATCAGGCATAAAAACATTTAGAGATAATGATGGCTTATGGGAGAATCATCCTGTGGATGATGTGGCAACACCTGAAGCCTTTATTCGTAATCCTAAATTGGTCTGGCGTTTTTACAAACAACGATACTTTCAATTGAGTGAAGTGAACCCCAATCCAGGGCATGAAGCCTTAGTTAAACTTGAATCATATCTTGCTGATCATTTTTGTCTGATCACTCAAAATGTTGATGGACTGCACCGTCGTGCAGGTTCAAAGAATGTCATAGAAATGCACGGGCAGTTGGAAAGTGCCTTTTGTATTAATTGCCATTCGAAGTTTCAGCTGAAAGAGATTAATCTCAACTTTGAGATTCCTAAATGTAAAAAGTGCAATCATTCGCTTCGTCCTGATATTGTTTGGTTTGGCGAAGAACCTTATTTTCTTCCTGAGATTGATCAGGCATTGAGAAATGCAGATTATTTCATCTCAATAGGCACAAGCGGTGTCGTTTATCCTGCAGCACAATTTCTCATGTTTGCCCGTTCTTACGGGGTTCATACTATTGGCATTAATCTTGATGAACCTGATAATCGAGCATTTATCAAAGATTTTTATAAGGGTAAATCAGGAGAGATCTTGCCTCAGCTAATAGATCAATGGATTGGAGTATAGATGGCAATGTTTTTAATTACAGGTGCTAACGGGTTACTGGCACAAGCCCTTAAAAGACACTCTTTTTTTGTAGATCACATTGCATTTGATAAAGAAAGTATGGATATCACAAATCTGGAACAATGCCGTCAAATCATCTCACAACACAAACCCAGATATTTGATCAATTGTGCGGCATACACGGATGTGACAAAAGCTGAAACTGATTTTGACAAGGCTTATCAGATCAATGCCATCGGCGCAAAAAACCTTGCTATTCTTTCAACAGAGCTGAACTTTCAGTTAATTCATATTTCAACTGATTTTGTATTTCCAGGGAATGATCGGACAGAAAGAAAAGAAATAGATCTTTGCTTTCCTGTAAATGCTTATGGCTTAACTAAACGTGAAGGAGAGAAGTTTGTGACGCAATATGCGCCATCAAGCCTGATCTTGCGTATATCATGGCTTTTTGGACCTCAGGGCAAGAATTTTGTTTCTACGATCAGCCACTTGATGAAAGAAAAAGCCCATCTGAATATCGTGTCCGATCAATGGGGAAGAGTAACCTATTCTCCTGATTGTGCAGAAGCGATATCTGCTCTAATCTCTGCTAAAGCACAAGGGATCTATCATTTTGCCAATGTAGGAGTCAATTCACGATATGAATTTTCTATGGAGATCCTTAGTTTGCTGAACACTCATGAACAAGTATCCTGTGATATCAAAGCAATCTTAGCAAAAGAATATCCTGATCCTACGCCGAGACCTTCCTTTTCTGTGCTAAATACAGACCTTTTTGAATCCGTCACTCATATAAAAATCCGTTCCTGGAAAGAAGCCCTCAAAGAATACATTGACGAGAAGTATTAATCAATATTTGATTATTTTTCGTACGGTAAACTACCAGTTTGCCATCGTTGTCAATCATCGTTGTTCAAGCATCCTTGCTTGAACCATTTCATTGGGCTACTACCAGCTTGCATAAAAATAAAAGCAAACGCCCAGTATACTAATGAAATTTCTTATTAAATCATCCCCCTGGTACATTGATATTAACGACCAGCTGATCATCCAGTAGAGGCGTCGATTTATCGCGACTCATAAATCATTCCGCTCTGGGTGACAGATACTCGCTAATAATTAATATTCTGGAATATTTAAAAAATTGACTGCTTTTTAAAAACTTTAAAATCACTGAATACAAAAACATCAATAGTTGATACTTTTTCTCAGGAAAATCATGTAATATTATCTTTTTTCTATGAAACAAATAGCTGAACCGAGCGTGAACCGAGGCGGAACGGAGAGGAAACCTGAGGCAAAGTGTCAAAAAACTAAGATTTTATACGATTTAACCCATTCTTGAGATTGTTGATATCAAGTATTTTTTATTGATGCTTCTCACAAGCCTCACAGCCTGTGTTAACTATATGCTGTTTCTATGGAACTCATTTGAGAAAGCACCAGAGGTGCGTTAGAATCCTAGCCCAGGGTGCAACCCTGGGTCAGAAAGCAATAAAATCAAAGCCCCTTTTGGGGTGACAGATACTCGCTAATAATTGCTATACCGGAATATTATTATTCGTATTGAATACGTTCTGTGTCGCACCGATGGCGCTTATTCATTAGTGATGCTTCTCACAAACCTCACAGCCTGTGTTAAATATATACCGTTCCTATGGAACTCATTGGAGAAAGCACCAGAGGTGCGAAATATAATTAACCACTGGTGTCAGCCAGTGGGTAAAGTCATCAATAAAAAAAGCACCAGAGGTGCGACACCCAAACTTATAAATCTGTATTCACGAATAAATGTACAACAATTACATCAAATCTAAACCACTTATAGGGACGCATGATGCGTAATATAATGAAGCTTTATTCATCCGAAAAACAAATCTGGCAATCAACTACAATCCATCCGGCACATTGATTATCACGCGCATCGAGTCATCCAGAACGAAGTGTGGGATCTCCTATAGGACTTCATGCATCATGTTCATTTTTGTGATTTTCTAATTGTAAAGAATTTCTGTGTCGCACCTAAAGGAGCGATTTTGTTTTATAACTTTGACCTACGGTTTTTGCAAACCGTAGGCTATTCATGTTTTGCCCATTTCATAGGCAATGATTGGTAACCTTTCTATAATGCTATGAAATAGCATCATATAAATAGCGTATGGTGTCAACCATACGGAAAATGTTAGAAAACCCTCTCCGCTCCTTTAGGTGCGGGACAAAACAATATTATATCATAACTTATCAACAAAGAAATCCATAAATACATAAAATAACTATTGACGAAAACAAATATTTATTGATATTTAGCAGAAATGAATAATAAAATTGGAGTGATCGTGTCATATTTCAATGTAAGAAGTGCTAAAGAATCAAAATATCAATACACAGGTCAGGAATATGATGATCCAGATCTCTGCGACTATGAGTAGAACCACTCTTTTAATAGACAAGAGTTATCTAACTCATCATTAATTTATCTTGATTTTCATTGGATAATAATTATGCATATTAAATACCAGTAATATTCACTGATCAAGTGAGAAAGATGCCCGCATTCTGAAAAAATATGATTTTTTGTTCAAATCATAGATTAAACAATCAAAGATGGCATAGACAATAAGAACAATGAGGCATATCATATGAAATTCAAAGAAGTAATAAAAGTGTCTAATAAGAGCAAAAGAAAATTATTTTTTTTATTATGCTGTTACATTTCACTGTTTGCTAATTTCGGTCTTTTGTTCTGTGATAATAATATTGTAGTGAATGATCACGCAAAGTTTTACACAGATGATGATTTTTTCCCTTACTTCATTAAAGACTCAAAGGATTTAGACGTACAAATTCTGCTAAATGAAAAGCCAATGGGTAATATTAATCTTATTAACCCAAATGAAAATCATAATTTAGAAATAATAATAAAAAACATTAATATCAAAAAGATTTTTAAAAAAGTTGAGATTACTTTAAAATATGCAGATCAAGACAGTTTGATCATTTTTCAAAACCATATTAATTCTCTAAATCAAAATGATGAACTAAGATTTAAATTAAATTATGAGTTTACACTTAGAGAAAATCGAAAAATTGTTTTAGAAGTACGTGAAAAAGGAGTTGAATTATACCATTCTAAATACAATATTAAACCATTAAGAAACTGTGATTTTAATCCTTTAGTTTTAAAAAGTGTTATTTTTTCCAATAATCATCGCCAAAATGTGATATTTACAAACACCTTGTCAAATATTAATTTCTGCATTAAAAACATTAGTCATGATACTTTGCATAGCGTTATTAATCATAGTTCTGTTGAGAATTTTTTATTACTACCATATACGCAAAACGATAAAATAGTGACTGTTCCTCCTCAATCTGAATATTATATTTCATTCGATGTATGGAAAATATATGAAAATGCCGATAGATTGGATGGGGTAATAAGTCTTGAAATTTTAAAAGGAGATACAATTATAAATTATTCTATTCCAATACAGGGTTTACAATTTAATAAAAATCAAATTATGCACAATTATAAATTATCAAATGCTTTAGTTAACGCTAACTTTGGGATATACACAACACTTTTTATGAAGTATCTTGAACAAGATAAGCTAAATTACGATAGATGTTTTATTATTGGCAGTGATTCATATAATGATTTTCCTTCATTAGAACATTCAGTTAAAGACTTAACAATGATAAGATATGTTTACAGCAAGTACAATTTCACCGATATAGATAAATATCAATTAATCATTAATCAACAATATTCTAAATCAATTATTGATTCTGTTGTTATGAATCGAGAATCTTCTCATAAAAAACGTATTGGATTATTCTTTTCTGGATATATGACAAATGATAATGATGATGTTTTGTTCATTTTAAAAGAAAGTCAACAAGATAATTACAATAGTATGTATCAATTAAAAGATTTATTATTAAAATTAGAAGAACTTAATACTAAAACAACTGATATGTTTTTAAATGTTAGCTTATTAAATACTTCTGTTGAACTTTTTATGCCAAAATTATTAAAAAGTTTGGAATCCTCTAATCTAAGAAAAAACTTATTCATATCTTTTGAAAATTCGAGTATTGAAAGAAAACAGAATTTGAATTGTTTATTTTACAATCTTATTCAGTTCACAGGATCAAGGGGAAATCAATTTTCTTCAGATGAGTTTATAAATTATATTATTAACAATAATTTAGAGAAGCAAATATATCATTATATTGATAAAAAATGAGGTGATAATGAAGAAAATAATATTAATACTTATGTTTTATTTCTCGATATTTCTTGCTTACGGTAATGAGGTTATGAACAAGAAACTTTTACTTGTATCATTTTCCCAATTATAAAAAGCACAGACGCAATAGCAGTTTTCATCGATGAAAATGATCAGAATTTTGGATATTTAGTATATGTAAAAAACACTCATTTTCTTCCCTTGAATATGAGTACTTTTGAAAAAATAAAAATTGGGAATAGTTACAATATTAACTTAAAAAAGATAAAAAAAATTCCTAAGTGCATTATAGATAATAATTATAATTTTATCGAAACCTATGACTTTAAAGATTACTTCTATCAGAGTGAAGAAATTTTCCTAAAAAAAAATATAATGAAAATTAAAAAGGATGAATGATGGATTATAAAAGTATCAGAAATTTTCTGTACATATTAGGATTTTCCTTGAGCATTATCTTGATTAGTTCATGTTCATATAATAAATCAATTAATAGTACAATACCTTACGACTCTTCTACTATCGAATTACAAGAAATTGTTTTGGATAATTATCTCTTTTATCTTAGATTTTATGCTAGTGATGAAGATTCTTTATTCGTACTCAATTTTCAATATGCTAATGAATTTGATGATTCATATGTCCCAAGAATTATTGATTTCGATTTTAACATTAAAGATAAATCATTAAATGTAGTAAAACCACTTTTTTTTACAATTGATACTTCTGATGTGATATTACATCAGGAGTATCTTCCAATATTTGCAAATTCCCAAAACTTTGAGGATTTATCTACTTCTCCTTATAAATTTTTAAAATTTAATATATTAAATCAAAAAAAGTATAATTTTCAATTTAAAGACAATTTACCTTTTTATCTTGAGTTAAATGTCAAAATTGCCTTCAGAGATTCAATTTTTAAAAATACTTCTATTTATTTTATAGAGTAGTTTCAATAGTTTTCATCGTTGTTCTAAATAAATTCTGTTCCGATCATAAAGAAGTTATAATTATTGGTAAATTATGAAGTAAGAAGGGTGACAGATACTCGTCAGTATTTGTTGTGCCAGAATATTATTAATTATCGTATGGAATAAGTTCTGTGTCGCACCTAAAGGAGCGATTCTGTTTTTTATCTTTGACCTACGGTTTTTGCAAACCGTAGGCTATTCATGTTTTGCCCATTTCATGGGCAATGATTGGTTATCTTCCTAAAATGCTATGCAAGTTATCAGCAAAACTAATTTTCATTGACAAAGTCATTTTTATATTGTATTTTCATACAAGATTTAATCTTTATGCTGGCAGAAGAGGAGGGGTTATGTCTGATGATACGTATTTTGCTGGAGCAGTAAGAAATAATAAGGAAGAGATCAATGAACAAAGAAGGATCATTGATAATCTTCCTTTGGTCTTGAAAGTCCTTGATTCAATTCCTACGACCTTGATTCTTTTAAATCAGAACCGACAAGCAGTGTATTGTAATAAAAGTTTTATTGAAATGCTTGGTTTAACAGATGATGATCAAATTATCGGATTGAGGCCAGGTGAAGTGCTGAATTGTGTGAATGCTTTAAGTGCACCCTCTGGTTGTGGAACTGGATTATTTTGTAGATTTTGTCCAGCAGTAAATGCGATACTTGAAAGTATCAAAGGAGAAAGCATTACTACAGAATGTAAGATCAATATTTTAAAAAACAATGAGCATGACTTTGTTGAGTTAAGAATTACTGCGATCCCATTGTATTTTGACGATACACAATTTGTATGTTTTTCAATCAGCAATATTACAGACATCAAGAGATTTAACTTATTAGAGCATATTTTTATCCATGATATTTCAAATACGGTGACAGTAATTCAGTGTATCTCTGACCTGATGAAACTTACTGATAATACGATAGAAATTAATGAGTTGATGGACAATTTAACCAATGTAACCAATCAGTTATCTGAGGAGATTCAATCTCATCGGGATTTGTTAATGGCAGAGCAAAACGAGTTAAAAGTGAAAATTTCTGATATTGATTCAACATTAGACTTTCTTCAGGAGTTTAAATATCGATTTAGGATTCATCCCATTGCTTATGGAAAACATATTGAAATTGATGATCAATCAGTGCTTACTTCAATTACAACTGATGTAACTCTTCTCCGAAGAGTTTTTGCAAATATGCTCAAAAATGCGCTTGAAGCTTCTGATGAAGGAGATAAAATACTCATTGGCTGTCGAATTGCATCAGATGATAAAGTGTGTTTCTATGTCCATAATGTTCAGGTGATGAATGATGAAGTTAAAGCAAATTTGTTTAAACGCTCATTTTCTACGAAAGGTTTAAACCGTGGGTTGGGCACATACAGTATTCGATTACTTACTGAAAAGTTTCTCAAAGGAAAGATAAACTATATTTCTGAAGAGCATAAAGGAACCACTTTTTCGATCTGCCTTCCATATCATATAAGTGATAATCTTTGAGTTAATGAGTATAAACGCTGATTTTATATTCTTCAAATAGGGAATGGATTAAAAGAATATCATCATTGATTTCATGTTTAATCTCATCAAGCGTGAAATTATCTAAGGTTTTATCGTCATAATTAAAAAAGTTATCAGCAAAAGCATAAATCTCTTTTTTTGAAGGATTGATATGGGTTTTAACATCGGTCCATGTCAACAATCCTGAAACAGTGACCGTTTCACCAAAAAAAAGATTATCTACTCGTTCAATGCGATGGCTTATTTCACTTAACTGATTGATGATATCTACTACAGGTAACAAAGCTTTTTCACCTGAAACACTACTGATAAAGCAGATGGGTCTGCCGATACTTTTAACAAATTGTACGAACTCATCTTTGATCTCATCAAAGTTATCCCACATTTTACGAATCATGCCAATACCATTCTCAATCTGTTCAAATTCATTATAATAGTCTGTTTCAGGGATTTCAATTTCTGCTTTCAGGAAGAACTCGTCAGAGCAATAAAGATAAGGGTATCCATTCTCTCTATACTTCTGGCTTAACTCAATCACTTCCTGACACTCTTCTTGATTAAAGGTTCTGAGCTGAGTTAAATGTGAACGGAATTTCGTGATTCCCACAGGAACAATGCCTATAGAACTAATATTGAGCTCTTCATTCGTCAGATCATCAAGGGTTCTTACTAATTCTTGCTGGTCATTCCAGCCAGGTACCAGTACAATCTGTGTATGCATATCAATATTGTTGTCCGCAAGGTATTTCAATGTTCCAAGGATGTCGAATTGCCTGTTGTAAGCCAACATATTTCTGTGAAGCTCTGGATTTGTCGTATGAACAGAAATGTATAATGGGCTAATACTTTGTTCTGTAATCTTATGTAAGTAATGCTCGGTTAGATTCGTCAAAGTGACAAAATTGCCGTACAAAAAAGAAAAGAGGAAGTCGTCATCCTTGATGTAGAGTGAATCTCTCATCCCTTCGGGCATTTGATCCACAAAACAAAATACACATTTATTGATACATTGTTTACATGCTGGGGCTTGAAACTCCAAACCAAAAGCCTCGATAAAATTATTGTGATAATGGCGGGTTTGCTTGTCTTCACCTGTGTTTTGAAAGCAAAGCTCAAGTTCCTTTTCCTCAATCAGGTAATAATAATCTAATATATCTTCTAAATGTCTGCCATTGATTGAAATTAAGAGTGCATTTTTTTTTATCCCTAATTTTTCTGCAGGGGATAAAGGACTGACTTCATTCACGCGTAATGGCATATCTGCTCCATTTTTATTAATCATAAGACATATATCTTTTTTTTGCTTTTTGGTCAAATAGTAAATCGGATTTTTAAGTATTGCTTGAATCTCTTTATTGATGCGATATTGAAAACTCTTTTTTAGAAGAGTAAATTCCTGCTTGACAATTTATCATTATTAAAATACGGTTAAATAGATTGATTATAAATATTTATTATTATTGGTTTTGCTTTCAATGATGATCATCGTCAAAAGAAAGTTGGGAGGAGATTGATGAAAATGCTTATATTATTACTTATTGCTTTGTCGGTTTTAGTATCTTGCAGTACTAAAGACAATGCAAAGGATTACCCATTAGATGTAAAAATTGGACAAATGCTGATGTTTGGTTTCAAAGGGAAAGAAGTCAATGAGGCATGGGTTCAAAAGATACAATCGGATATTACTCAATATCAATTGGGTGGAGTACTCGTGATTAGTTACAATGTAAGATCTCCTCAACAAATTGATTCGTTAATGACTTTTCTTCGTTCTGCACCTTCATCATTTCCCGTGTTGTTTGGCATAGATCAGGAAGGCGGCTATGTACAACGCTTGAGTAAATCAAAAGGCTTTACAGGCTTCCCTTCCGCTCAGAAAGTCGCAGATAGCTTGAGCGTCAATGAAGCTTATGATCTTTATCTGCAACTTGCTGCTGAGTGCAAGCAATATGGTTTTAATTATATTCTGGCACCTGTGGTGGATGTAAATGTCAATCCTGCATCGCCAGCGATTGGTGCAATACAAAGAAGTTTTTCATCTGATCCTGTTGTCGTGACTCAATATGCAGGGGCATTTATTCGTGCCATTGATGATACGGGGCTTTTATCATGTTTAAAACACTTTCCTGGTCATGGCAGTGCAAGTGCTGACTCTCATTTAGGTTTAACGGATGTCACACAAAGCTGGCAGGAATACGAACTAAATCCTTATTATGACTTAAAAAATCAAGGTTTAACGCGTTCAATTATGTCGGCTCATATTTATAATGCAAATGTCGATAGTATTTATCCTGCTTCACTTTCATATCAGCATATTCAAAATAAACTGCGAACAGAGATGAATTATGATGGTGTTGTGATTACAGATGATCTTCAAATGGGGGCAATCAATAACTATTATACCACAGAAGAAATTGTCCTTCAGGCGATCAAGTCTGGATCTGATATCCTAATCTTTTCTCAGTACAGTAATGCCGATGAAAATTTGCCTGGGACAGTGATTAACATCATAAAATCAGCAATTGAAAGAGGTGAAATCACCGAAGAGAGAATCAATCAGTCTTTTAACCGGATTAAAAAAATGAAAAGTCGATTAAGATAATTGATATGAACTTACTCCCTGACATTACCTATCAACTATTTTATCAAAAAGAATCCAAACGGAATATGAATGCAGTCGTGTTATCTCTTGATATCATTGGATTTACTGCTTTGACTGAATCTTTCATGCAAAAAGGTAAAGAAGGATCAGAAATCATCAGCAGTATCCTTGATCAATTGTTTGAAGAGATTATCCAACTGATTAAAAAATATAAGGGTGAAATAATCAATTTTGCCGGTGATTCTATCACTGTTCTGTTTATTCTTGATGATCAGGTAATTCAGAAAGGTCTCGTCTATCCTTATGTATTAAATATATTGAATTGCACCAATGAGATTTCATGCTCATTTCAGCAAACTCAAAAAGTAATCTTTAAACAATATCATCAGCATATCGGTATAAAAATGGGGATGGCCTACGGGAATGTCAATTGCTTTATCTATAACTATGACAAACATTTTGTCTCATTTTTTCGGTCAGAGGCGATCAATCGTGCTGATGACTATCAGAAGTTTGCAAAGAATTGTGAATTGTTTATTGATCCGTCAATACTTGATCTTCCTCTTGAAGCATCGAAAAAAGAAATGCTTTTTGCTTCTGTCGTTCAGCATTCTTGTTTTAACTTTTCTGTACTCAATGCAATAAACAAAGAGAATAATGCACATAAGAATCATCTTGCAGATAAGCAAGTCAAGACTTCATTCAATGAAACTCAAATCAATAAAATCAATAGTTATTTTTTCCCATGTTTGAATAATGATGAAAAACTGACAGGAGAATTCAGAGATATTGTGAGTATTTTTTTAGCTTTTGAAGGTCCTGTCCAGCAATATCAAAAACTGATCTATGAGATACTTCGGCTATCTGATACTTATGGCGCTTATTTTAACAAAATTGATGTAATTGACAACCATTCTGCGATTCTCTTGATTTTTGGTGCGCCTCAATCTTATGAACATTTATCTTATCGTGTGATAGCTTTTATCCATGATATCAAGAATAAAACTAATCAGCTTAATGCTGAAATTGGCACTCACTTATTCAAAATCAAAGCAGGAATTTCTCACGGCACTTGTTACGCAGGATATGTCGGATCTGAGCAAAGATCTGAATATACATGTCTTGGAGATACCTTGAATACCGCTGCTCGATTGATGTGCATCGCGGACTGGAATCAATTTCTACTGACAAATGAATTTGTTAAACTTTCAGACCGAAAGGATTTATTTGATCCTGTAGAATTATTATCAATTAAAGGGAAAAACAAGAAGGTTCAAAGTTATTCACTAAAGGAAATGATCTTTTTTAAGTCTGAGTTTTATGATAATCATTTTACAGGCAGAAAAAAAGAAATGTCGATAATATCAAAAATGCTCTCTGCAATAACAAAGAAAAAAGTGAACCGGATGCTCTATCTTTATGGAGAAGCAGGAGTCGGAAAGAGCCGTTTGATCTATGAAATTATCGCTCAGTACAAAAATCAGGTTAATTTTGTTCACTTATATACTGATATCATTATTAAGAATAGCTTTAATCCAGTGAAATCGTATTTGAACAAGTTTTTTAAAATTGAAAATCTGCCGGATCCATTTGAAAGGAATCAGCAGTTTGAACTCAATTTTTCATTATTGATCAGACAATTGTCACTTTCTGCTGACAGAAGAAAGAAAGAATTTATCGCTGACCTGAATCAAAAGAAAGACTTTTTAAAATATTTCCTCGATTTTGATGATGCTGATTTGTCATTAACTATAAATCCTAAAGATATTTATGATATCACTCTTTATGCCTTAAAATCTTTCTTTATCTCTTTAAGTTTATTAAAAAGTGTGTGCCTTATCGTTGAAGATTTACAAAATTTAGATGAAGACACTGCAAAACTGCTTAATATGATCAGCAAGTCATCAGCTCAATATCCATTTTTAATACTCTTAAGTAGCAGATATAAAGATGATGGGACAAAAATCCGAATAGATTTATCAGATCTGCAGGAATCTGAGCTTAATTTAAATAAATTATCTGATTCAGATTTGATTAATATGAGCAAACACTTACTTTCTGCAAAAGCGAATAAAACGCTGATTCAGTTTATAAAAGAAAAATCAAATAATAATCCTTTCTATATCGAACAGATCATCTATTATTTAAAGGATAATGATTATTTGATTAAGGAAAAAGATTTTTATAGTTTAAAAGAAGAAGCAATCAAACTGCCAGACAACATTAATGCGCTGATTGTTTCTCGTATCGATCGTTTGAGTAATGATTTAAAAGAAATAATTCAATATGCATCTGTGATTGGCAGGGAAGTTGACATACAGCTTCTTGATGATATGCTCAGACAAATGAATAAATTGAATGAAAATAATACCGAAAAGTATATTGAGATTGAAAAACAGCAGATTTGGTTACTTCTTAAACAACTCAAATATATCTTTAAACATGTTTTGATTCAGGAAGCCATTTATGAAATGCAATTGAAAAAAAAACTCAGAAAACTTCACCTTTTATGCGCACAGGCAATAGAAAAGTGTTATCCTCATCAAAAGGATTATCTGGTAAATACTGCTTATCATTATGAAAAAGCTGGAGAGCTGAATCAAGCAAAACACTATTATCTCAAGTCTGCCGAGCATTTTTCGTCACTATACCAGAATCAAAAAGCGATAGAGTCCTATTTAAAAGCGATTGACATGGGACTTGAACCTAAAAAACACCTTGAAGCGATAGTGAATTTATCAAAAATATATAACTTAATTGGCCAAAAAGAAAACGAAAAAAAATGTTTGCATGAGAATATTGAAAAAGCCCGTTCTCTTGACGAAAAATACTATCTTATGCGACTAAAAGTGCAATTGGCAAATTACTATCGTAGTATGAGTGAATATGAGCTTAGCCGTATCGAATATCTTGAAGCTTATGATATTGCTCTTTATCTGAATAATGAAGGAGAAATGGCTGATATCATTGGCTTTTTGGGGATTATTGATCTGCATACCGGGAAATTAGAAGCAGCTTATCATAATTTTCACCGAAAAAAAGAAATATGCCAGAAACTCAATGATGTCAAAGGCTCTGCATACGCTATAGGTAATATTGGTGTCGTTCATATGAAGAAATCTGAATACGATCTTGCTATGGAATGTTATCTCGAATTTAAAAACATCAGTGCAGAGATTAATGATGTCATGGGTCAAATTCTTGCCTTGGGTAATATTGGCATCATTTTATACAACAAAGGAGAACTTGGACAAGCAGAGGATTGTTTTCTTGAAGAAATAAAACTTTGCAAAGAAATCGGTGATGTAAACAGGATTTCTAATGCATATAATAATATTGGCGGTGTTTATTGGGTAAAATCTGATCTTAATAAAGCCTTGAAATATTATGAACTTGATCGAAAAATCTGCGAAGCAAGAGGTGATAAAAAAGGTCTTGCCTATGCGATTGGGAATATGGGGCTCATTCATTTTTCTAAAAATGATTTTCATAAAGCTATAAAATCATTTACTTATTGGGCAAAGGAATCTGAGAAGTATCAGGATGATTATGGCTTAACAACGGCTTTATCCAATTTAGCGATGACATATTCAGAGATTGGTGATTATGATCATGCAATCGAAACACTTGAAAGAAATATTAAAGTGTGCAAGGAAATCGGAGATGATAATCAGCTCAGTCTGGCTATTGGCAATCTTGGCTCTTTATATTGTGATATGGGTGAGTTTTTGAAAGCGCTTGATTGTGTAAATTATCGGCTGGAAATCGTCGAGAAGATTCAACAACCTCTCTCATACTATACTTGCTACATGAATCTCTCAAAAATATATACAGAACTTAAAAACCATGATTTTGCTATGAAATACTATCAAAAAGCGATTCAACGCAGTATCGATCATAAAAACGATAACAACCTCATCAGCTGTTTGATTGATGTTCTTCTGTATTTGTTTGAATATGCTTATTTCCCAGAGTTTGAATACTACTTTACAATGCTTAGTGAAAATGCTCATCTTATTAAAGATGAAGATGAACTTCACCTTTATCAGCTTATTTTGTGTATTCATCTGTCCTTTTCGGACACAACTGAAGCTGTGAAACAATTGCGTGAACTTGAGAATAAAAATCATAAAGATGTGGTCTTTGCACAGTTATACTACTTGCATTGGAAAGTATCAAAAGAAGATGAGATTCGTAAAAAAGCACTTTTTTATTACGAAGATCTCTATCAATTTAAAAAGAAGTACTTATACAAAAAGCGTGTTGAAGAGCTTTTGCTTTGATAAATTAGCAGTCAAAATAAAAGAGTGCTAAAAAATACTTGCCTTTTTCTTGAAATATATTAATTTGTCTTTTAGAAAAAGGAGGTAAGAATGAATTTCAATCAATATACTCAGAAATCCAAAGAGATTGTTCAGCACTTAGAGATGCTATGTCATGAATATGCTCATCAGGAAATCAACGAATTTCATTTGATGATCAGTTTATTAAGTATTGATGAAAGTATTGTAATTCCTATTTTTCAAAAATTACAGATCAACATCAACCAGTTAAAACAAGATATTATTCAGGAGATTCATAAAATTCCTCGAGTCAGTGGTAATCAGCAGATATATTTATCAAGCCATGTGGCTCAGATTTTTTCTGAAGCAGAAAAGCAAGCGAAGAAGCTTCAGGATGATTATGTGAGTGTTGAACATATACTTTTGGGCTTAGTGCTAAAAGCGGATAAATCTGCAATGTTAATCAAAAAATATCAAATCAGCTACGATCAGATATTGATGATTCTCAAGGAGATAAGGGGAAATCAGAGAGTGACGGATGATAATCCTGAAGTAAAGTATCAAGCACTGGAAAAATACACACGAAACATCACCTTATTAGCGAGACAGGGGAAACTTGATCCTGTAATTGGAAGGGATGAGGAAATTCGTCGGGTGGTTCAAACAGTTTCGCGAAGAAGGAAAAATAATCCTGTACTGATTGGAGAGCCAGGTGTAGGGAAGACTGCAATTGTAGAAGGTTTGGCAAGACGTATCATTGACAAAGATGTTCCAGAGAATTTAAAGAATAAAGAGATTTTAGAATTAGATATGGCTGCTTTACTTGCAGGCGCAAAGTTTCGTGGTGAGTTTGAAGATCGGTTAAAAGCAGTATTAAAAGAAGTGGAGAGCAATGAAGGTCGAATCATCCTTTTTATTGATGAAATTCATACTGTTGTAGGGGCTGGTGCAGCAGAAGGAGCCGTTGATGCTTCAAATATGTTAAAACCTGCCTTAGCTCGAGGATCATTACATTGTGTAGGGGCGACAACCCTTGATGAATACCGAAAGCATATAGAAAAAGATCCGGCTTTAGAGCGAAGATTTCAACCTGTTTTGATCAAAGAGCCAAGTTTGGAGGATAGCATTTCAATCCTTAGAGGATTAAAAGAGAAATATGAAGTGCATCATGGCGTTCAAATCACAGATTCTGCATTGGTGGCATCAGTTTATCTGTCAAATCGATACATCTCAGATCGCTTTCTCCCAGATAAAGCAATAGACCTTGTTGATGAAGCATGTGCGAAATTGAAAATGGAGATTGATTCAATGCCTGTTGCTCTTGATGAAGTTCAGAGAAGGATCAAACAGCTGGAAATAGAAAAGATTTCATTAAAAAAGGAAAAGGATGCTCTTTCAAAAGATCGTTTACTGAAGATTGAAGAAGAAATCAGCAATCTTAATGAGTCTCATTCAGTTCTGATGATGAAATGGACTAATGAAAAGAATTTGATGAAAAGCATCAGCTCACTATCAGAACAGATTGAACATTTAAAAAATGAAGCAGATCATGCAGAGCGAAACGGAGATCTTGGTAAGGTAGCTGAATTGAAGTATGGCATTATTCTGAATAAACAGAAAGAACTGGAAGATGCAAAATTAAAATTACTTGAGATTCCGCAAGATCAAAGAGTTTTAAAAGAAAATGTGAATGAAGAAATGATTGCAGAAATTATTGCGAAATGGACAGGGATACCGTTATCTAAGCTACTTGAAAGCGAAATGAAGAAACTGATGCATCTTGAAGAGGAACTTTCTCAAAGAGTAATAGGTCAGAAAGAGGGTATATCTGCATTAGCACATGCGATTCGGCGCTCGCGGAGTGGATTGTCCGATCAGAATAAACCCATAGGTTCCTTTATGTTTTTAGGTCCGACAGGTGTTGGTAAAACTGAATTAGCAAAAGCCTTGGCAACAAATCTCTTTGATTCAGAACGGGCAATTATCAGGATTGATATGTCAGAATACATGGAGAAACATTCAGTTTCGAGATTGATAGGTGCACCTCCTGGCTATGTCGGATATGATGAGGGCGGTTATCTGACAGAATCTGTGCGTAGAAAACCTTATGCTTTGATTTTATTTGATGAGATAGAAAAAGCGCATCCTGATGTTTTTAATATTCTTCTTCAAATATTAGATGATGGAAGGTTGACAGATGGTCAGGGTAGAACAGTTGATTTTAAAAATACGATTATTATCATGACATCAAACATTGGCGCTCATTTGATTTTTGAGCGAGTCGAAGAAGAATTGGATGATATCAAAGAAGACATCATGAATCTTTTAAAAAATCAGTTCAGACCAGAATTTCTCAATCGTCTTGATGAAATTATTCTCTTTCATCGACTGAGTCAGGAGCAAATTGAGGAAATTGTCAAAATTCAATTGGATATTCTGCAAAAAAGGTTATCTGAGAAGCAGATTATTATTGATTTTTCTGATCGGGCGATTAAGAAAATTGCAGAGGAAGGCTTTGATCCTCAGTTTGGAGCAAGACCACTCAAACGTGTGATTCAGAAAGAGATAGAAAATCGTCTGGCAATGGAAATGATCAGTGCTCAGATTTTACCTAATGAGCATCTTGTTATTGATTATCTCAATCAGCAGTTTGTCATAAATCGAGAACAATCATAGATAAAAGAGTAAATATTTGGGCTTTGAATAAGAGAAAAAAAGTAAATTTCATCATTATTTTTTTTGTCCTCTATTAATCTGCATTTTCGGCTCGAGCCGAGTCGGCACCATGATAAATTCAAAGCTCTCATCCATTTTTGATTTCATGTTAGGCTCGGGCTGAGACGGTTCCAGAAAAGGTTCAAAGCGTTCGATATCATCAATAATCAATTTGAATGAGTGCGTCATCTTGAATCTCTTTTCAAAAATTCTCAGATGGATTTTGAGTAAAACTATTGATTTCAGTCTTCTAAAATGAATATTTCTTGACGAGTATCTCAAAATTTATTAACTTGTATCATTATTTACCTCAATAAGGAGATGGGATGATAATAGTATTAATGGGTATTCAAGGCTGTGGAAAGGGTACTCAGGCAAAATTGCTTGCGAGTGAATTTTCTTGGCAACATATTAATCTTGGAGGATTATTTCGTGTTGAAATAAATAAAAAAACAAAAATTGGCAATGAAATCAGACTCTATATTGATAAAGGTCATCTTGTCCCAGATCCAATCGTATTTGAAACAGTAGAAAAAGCTCTTGGGAAAAAGAAGCGAGGATTTGTTTTTGATGGTTTTCCTCGTACTTTGAATCAGGCAGAATATCTAACAGAGAAGCATGAAGTAGATTTGGTAATTTATTTTGATTTGGATGATGAGACGGCACGAAACAGAATGGATTCAAGAAGAATTTGCGGTCATTGTCATAAGGATTATAATATTTTGTCCAAACCGCCTCAAATCAAAGATGAATGTGATGATTGTCATCATCCGCTTTATAGAAGAGAAGATGATTCTCTGGATGCGATTAATCAAAGAATTAATTTGTTTCATGAGCAGACAAAACCGCTATTTGAATTTTTTTCAGAAAAAGGTAAATTATTTTCAGTAAATGCAGATCAAGATATAAATACAGTTCATCAAATGATCAAGGAAGAGATTAATCGAAGAAGATCATGAAGAAATTATTCCAGGCTTTTGACATTGCTTTCTTTTTTATTGCAATATTTAATATTTTATTGATATTGCTTATCCCATCAAACACGGACGAATTGTCCTGGAAAATCAACTATATATATACTTTTACCACAGCGATTCTCCTATTATTAAGAACATTAGTTTCATTAATTGTGAATCATTTTACATCTGAGTCATTTAGGAGAATATCTATTGACCTGTTTTTTATTTTATCAGGTATCTTTATGCTGAGGTATTCTTTAAAGTATTTTCAGTTTTATATCTTTATCAGAGAGACGATTCTCGTTTTACAAAAACTGACCACTCGCCAAATAGAGAAAGATTATTTTAATCATTTATTTAAATATCCTACTTTGTGGATTATATTGAGCTTTTTTGGAACGATCATTTTAGGGTCTTTTGCTTTAATACTTCCTGGAATGACTCATTTTAATCACAGTATTTCATATATCGATGCCTTATTTACTTCGACTTCTGCTGTATGTGTGACAGGATTAACAGTTTTCGATACGAACTCACAATTTACTTTATACGGACAGATTGTCATATTGATGTTAATACAAATCGGCGGATTAGGCATAATGACTATATCAAGTGCTTTAGCAATGGCGATAGGTCAGAAATTTTCATTGAGAAGTGGCGCCTTAATGCAAAATGTTCTTTCACAGAATAATCCGATCAATTTCTCTCATCTCATCAAGAATATTATTTTGTTTACATTTGCTTTTGAGTTTATTGGTGCATGTTTTCTGATGATTCCGATGATGAATGAGTTTAATGATTTTTTTCAAGCCGCATATTATTCAGTTTTTCACTCAATTTCAGCTTTTTGTAATGCTGGATTTTCATTGTTTTCAGATGGTTTCATGAGATTTCATGCGAATCTGATGTTAAATTTCACGATATGTGGATTGATAATTTTTGGAGGGATAGGCTTTTCTGTTATTGATGATTGTAAAAAGCTTTTTCAGAAGAATTTTAGATTTTCACACCTAAGACTGCATTCAAAGGTTGTTCTTACAACCACTTTTGCGCTACTCATTTTTGGAACAATTTCCTTTTTTATCTCAGAATATACTCATACAATGAAGCACTTGAACTTTTTTGAGAAGTTGATGGCTTCATTTTTTCAATCCACAACGACGCGTACTGCAGGCTTTAATACAATAGATTTTTCGAAAATAGCGTATCCAACGGTTTTAATATCAATTTTACTGATGTATATAGGAGCATCCCCCGGATCGACGGGGGGTGGTATAAAAACGCCTACATTAGCAATCATATTAATGTCTGTCATTGCAATTATTAAAGGGAGCAGGGATCTTACCATATTTAACCGAAGATTTCCTGATTCAGTTATGATGAAGGTTTTAGCTTTAATAGCTCTTTCGTTATTTTTTATATTTACAATTGTGATCTTTTTGATGATGATCGAGCCTTTCAGTTTTGAGAAGATCCTTTTTGAAGCCTTTTCTGCATTTGGTACGGTAGGTCTTTCAATGGGAATTACTCCGTTTTTGTCTCAAGTAGGCAAGCTGTTAATAATACTTTTAATGTTTATTGGTCGAGTGGGTCCGTTAACTTTTATATTTATCTTTGCAGAAAATGTGATTCCTTTAAAATATGCAGTTCCTCAAGAAAATGTTGATATTGGTTAGGAGGGTAAATGGCTAAATTTGCTGTAATTGGTTTAGGAAAGTTTGGGATGACTGTAGCGCAGACATTATACCAGCATGGTGCTGAAGTGGTTGCTATCGATAACAATCAAAATCTGGTTGATGAAGCGCAAAGCCTTGTTACCAGCGCTTATAAAATTGATTGTACAGATGAGATCGCGATTAAACAACTTCAATTGCATGAGATGGATGCTGTGATTCTTGCGATTGGGCAAAATATTGAAGTCAGCATTTTAACCAGTGCGATATTAAAAAAAATAGGTGTAGCTTATATCCATGCAAAAGCTGATAACAAACTTCACGGAAAGATTCTTGAAATCATAGGTGTACAAAATATTGTATTTCCTGAAGAACAAATCGGTATGCAATTAGCAAATTCTCTCTTATCAAGAAATGTTGAAAAATATGTTGATTTGTCCACGGGACATAGTATTGTTGAATTGATTGCTCCGAAATCTTATGTGGGTAAATCTCTTCAGGAATTAGCACTCCCTTCAGAAAAAAATATCAGTGTTATTGCGATAAAGTCAGAAAGATTAATTGTTACTGAAGACGGAAACAATTCTATAGAACGTAAGATCAATGATCTTCCAGGTGCAAATGATATCATACAAAATGGTGATATTCTCATTTTACTTGGTCCAAAGAATAAAGTTAATGATTTAATTATCGAAACCTCAAAGTAAGAAGGCGTATATGAAACTCGGTTTATCATCAAAAATCAGATTTATTGTTTTGATTGTTCTGCTCATGTCGATGCTTAGCAATTTTGCATTACTCTATTTTATTTCTGTAAATCCAATCGATAAAATGATTAAAAATGATCTTTCAAACATAATCTGGGGCTCTCTTATCATTCATTTTGCGATCAGTTTGTATTTAATTGCAAATGTATCAAATTATCTGTCCAAAGCGCTTAACTCAGTCAGATATCTGATCACAGAAGTGTCCAAAGGCAATTACAATGTGCAGTTAGATATCCCTTATGATCATGATCCAGAAATCACTCAACTGGTAGAAGCGCTTCAGAAAATGCAGGAAGTAATTTTGTACTATGATAATCTGAAGAAGGAAAAGATAGTTGAAAACAGAAATCGTATTATCAGTATGATCAATCTTTCTGAAGATGGCTTTATCATCTTGTCCATAAAGGGTCAAATCATCTATATCAGTGACTTGATCAAAACTCATTTCAAATATCTTGAAGAAAACACTGACATCGTAAATACTCATTTTCAAGCGGATGTTGAGTTATCCATTAAGAAATACATAATGAATATTATAAAAACTCATTCCAAGTCAGAACCTCAAACATATTACATTTCTTCATTTAAAAAGCATATTTATGTCAAAGGAAGTCTTGTGAGAGATTCCAGAGGCGTCCCCATCGGAATAGTAATATGTATCAACAACTTGCATGATTCTGAGAAACAGGAAGACAGCAAATTTACAAAGAGTCTTAGGTAGATTGAATGAACAAAATTAATGTGATTGCCCATGAGGATTTTCAGGGATATCCTGTACGTATTGATAAATTTCTGTTTCAAACAAAGCATGAAGACTTGTTTTCAAGAGCATATATAGAGAAGTTAATTGATAGTGCTCAGGTAATGTTAAATTCAAAAATTGTTAAAAAGAAGAGTGAACTTGTCAATGCAGGTGATTCTATCGATATTCTTATAGACGAGGTCAATAATAAACAGGAAGTAAAACAACCCTTGCCTGAAAACATAGATCTTGATATTATATTTGAAGATGAGGATTTGATCGTTATCAATAAAGCCTCTGGCATCACAGTTCATCCTGCGCCTGGAAATCAGCAAGGCACTCTTGTAAATGCCTTGATCTATCATTTTGGCAAGAGTCTTTCTTCGGGTTCTTCAATCGACAGACCAGGTATTGTGCATCGTCTCGATAAAGATACAACAGGTCTTCTTCTGATTGCAAAAAATGATAAAATGCATTCTCTCCTCTCAACCTTAATACAAAACCGACAGGTGATAAAGAAATACAGAGCCATAACACTTGGACATTTCTCTCAGAAAGAAGGGATTATTGATATGCCCTTATCCCGTTCAGAAAAGAACAGGAAGAAAATTGCTATTAATGATAATGGCAGACAAGCATTAACAAAATATAAGGTCATCAAAGAATACGACTATTTTTCTGATCTTGATATTGAATTGATTACGGGCAGAACTCACCAGATTCGAGTTCATTGTTCCGCTTTAAATTGTCCGATTCTTGGAGATTCTACTTACAATTCCATCGCACAGACAATTGCTCGTGTTCCTGCTCAGTATCAAAAGAAAGTGCATTTTTTGCTGAAAAATCATCTATTGAGACAGGCTTTACATGCTTATGAAATATCCTTTGTTCACCCCTTGTCACAAGAACTAATGACCTTTAATGCTCCATTACCAGAAGATCTTATTTATACGATTCAATGGTTAGATAAAAATTTTGCTTGATTTATTTTTATTTATCATGTATCTTGACTTAAAAGGATTTAATTTATGAAAACTGAAAAGCCTATAATCTTGATTGTCGATGATGAACCTGTCAACAGACTGATTCTAACTCGCTCATTTGCAAATTCTGATGCAGAATTACATGAATGCAGTTCAGGTTTTGAAGTTATGGAATTTCTTGAAACTAAGATCCCTGATATCGTTTTACTTGACATTATGATGCCAGGAATGGATGGCTTTGAAGTTTGTGAAAAGATAAAAAATAACCCAAAAACTTTTGATGTTCCTATTTTACTTATTACGGCATTAAATGATAAACAATCGAAGCTTAAAGGCCTTGAGCTTGGCGCTCATGATGTGATTACGAAACCATTTGATATATTTGAAGTGAAATTGCGGGTGAAGCAATATTTGAAAATGAGAGAGCTTTTTTTACAAGTCAAAGAATATAATAATCGTATAAAAAAAGAAATTCTTGCAGCCCGTAAGATTCAAATGAATATGTTACCTGCAAACTACCAGAATTTTGCTGAAAAGTATTCTTTTTGCTATGAGTATTTCCCCTGTGATGATTTAGGTGGTGACTTTCTTGACTTTTTCCAAATTTCTGAAACTCATTATTTATTTTATATCGCCGATGTCTCTGGTCATGGAGTCGCTTCTTCTTTAGTGACAGTATTTTTGAAAGAATTTTTTAATCAAAATTTGAAAAAGATTTCGATCAATCCTGTTCCCAGTGAGATTTTACAAAATTTGAATAAAGCCTTAAACACATTGAATTTTATTGATAAATATCTTACCATGTTTTTAGGGATTATCAATACAGAGGACAATTTACTCTATTGGAGCTCTGCAGGTCCTAATACATCTCCACTGATTTTTTGTGAGGACTCTGTTACAGAACTCAATAATTCTGCGCCGGCATTAGGATGGTGGGATGAAGTTGATTTTGATAATTATGTGAATGAATTTCCAAAAAAATCAGTTCTGGTATGCTATTCGGATGCTGCGATTGAGATTAAAAATCAAGAGGAAGTCCCTCTGGAAAAAGAAGGGCTACTAAAGCTTCTGAAAAGGAATAATATTGTTGATTACCTTGATTTTCAATCCATCATGCACGAACTGCTGGATTACTCCAATTCACTAAGTTTTAATGATGATTTGACTTTGTTGGGTATCAAAAGAGAAAAATAACATTTTAAGGAATATAAATGTCTGAATTTAAATTTGCAAGTATTGAACAAGCGATCGAAGAATTAAAAAAAGGAAAACTGATCATCGTTGTGGATGACGAAAACCGTGAGAATGAAGGAGATCTGATCGGGATTGCTGAGTTGATGAAGCCAGAATCAGTCAATTTCATGATTACTCATGCAAAAGGGCTTTTATGCGTGCCTGTGAGTCGTGAGATAGCAACAAAACTTGATATTCAGTTAATGACTGAAAATAATACAGATAAACATGGGACAAAATTTACAATATCCGTTGATGCTTTTCATGGCACAACGACAGGGATATCAGCTTTTGAACGAGCGAACACCATCAATTTGCTGGCTAATCCAGATTCTAAGGCAACGGATTTTATCCGTCCAGGTCATATTTTCCCTTTGATTGCTGAAGATGGCGGGGTTCTGAAGAGAGCTGGACATACAGAGGCTGCGGTTGATCTTGCCAAGTTGGTAAATATGCATCCTGCTGGCGCTATATGTGAAATTATTAACGAAGATGGATCTATGGCAAGATTACCAGAATTAATAAAATTTGCTGAAAAACATAAACTGCTGATGATTACAATCAAAGACTTAATTGCCTACAGAATGCTCAATGAAAGCCTTGTTGTGCTTTCTTCTGAAGCGAAATTGCCTACTGAATTTGGTGAATTTATTATTAGAACCTATGAGAGTAAGATTTCAAATGAATATCATATTGCCTTATTAATGGGGGAGATCAATCCTGAAGACAATGTGCTTGTTCGTGTTCACTCTGAATGTCTTACTGGTGATGCTTTACATTCTTTGAGATGTGATTGTGGTAAACAATTAGCTTTTGCCCTTCAAAAAATCTCAAAAGAAGGAACAGGCGTATTGCTATATATGAAACAAGAGGGAAGAGGTATCGGTCTTACTAATAAAATCAAAGCTTATCATCTCCAAGATGCAGGCAGAGATACTGTTCAGGCAAATCTTGAACTTGGTTTTAAAGATGATATGAGAGATTACGGGATCGGCGCTCAGATTCTCAAAGCAATTGGTTTAAATAAAATCAGACTATTAACCAATAATCCAAAGAAGTTAATCGGCCTTGAAGGATATGGATTATCCATTACTGAAAGAGTGCCTATTGAAATTCATCCAGTAAAAGAAAATGAGAACTATCTAAAAACAAAGAAGAAGAAAATGGGGCATATACTCAATGAAGTTTAAAATATTACTACTCATTCTTTGTGTGTTTGCTTTACAAATTTTGTGGGCAAATGATAACTATCCTAAGCCCACCTCCTGGGTAAATGACTATACAAATACTCTGTCTCAGGAATCAATTCAGCAACTTGAAGCTTTAATTACTGAGTTAAAACAAAAAACTGAAGCAGAAATTGCAGTGGCAATCGTCAATGATATGGGTGGACTTGATCGTGATACTTATGCGAATGAACTTTATCGGTCATGGAAAGTGGGATCAAAGAATGATGAAGGAATTTTATATTTCATCGCTAAAACAGAACGTAAGGTTAAAATTGAGGTAGGATACGGCCTTGAAGGATTATTTAATGATGCAAAAGCAGGTCGTATCTTAGATGAGTACAGCGTTCCTTATCTTAAACTGAATCAGTATGATCAGGCAGTTGTACAAACTGTGGCTGTCATTGCTCAAATCATTGCTGAAGACAAGGGCGTAACACTTACAGGATCACCTGTCATTTCAAGAAAACAAGCTCCCAAAAAGAATACCTTTGGCAATTTATTATACATTATTGTTTTTATATTTTTAGTGATTATCACGCGCGGAAGAATAATCATCTGGATGCTGATGTTTGCTGGATCTGGAGGCAGAGGTGGATTCGGTGGTGGTGGTTCTGGTGGCGGATTCGGTGGATTTGGAGGATTTGGAGGCGGTTCTTCTGGTGGCGGTGGCGCAGGAAGAAGTTTTTAGGGAGGTTGTATGATATTTCTTATTGGCTTACTTAAGTTCGTAATTATTGTTCTTTTAAATATTGGTTTAGGTTATCTCTTATGTGCTTTAATTTATAATTTCTTTTTTTGCCCAAAACCACTTTATTTCTTTTCAAGAAAAATCCCCTTTACCCCTGGTTTTTTATTTAGAAAAAAGAAATTCCTTATAAAAAAACTGAATGAACTGATTGATAACTATCTTGATTATGCCATCAATGAAAATAATCGCCATAATTATCTTGCTGAGTTCGAAGATAAAATTTTTAAATCCATTCATCAGGGCTTAAAAAGCTTCTTTCAAGAAAAGTTGTTGCCTAAGTTTATAAAAAATAAACTCGTAGATTGGTCTGAAAATATTGCAAAAATGTTGATTAAGAAATTAACCAGAGAATTAATACCATACATTATCTATACACTGAACATTAAAGATAAGATTGATCTTTTAAACCAGAAATTAGATATCCATCTCTTAAAATCATATTTTGATCAATATGTTTATAAATATATTAAGTATTTTACTTATGCTTTTTTTGGACTTATCGGCATCTTTAATGCCGTAATCTATCTGATCCTGTCATTTTTTTAATTGAATATTTAAGGAGTTATCATGCCAAAAATCATTGATGCAAAAACAGCAGCCAGCTTGATCAAACCTCATGATCGTATTATGTTTGGCTCGTTCTTAGCTGTTGGCTGTGCAGAACATATCATTGATGAAATTGTGAATCTCAAAACAGATCAACTGCACTTTATATGTATTGCCTCTGATTATGAAAATCGTGGAGTGGGGAAATTAGTCGCTAATAAACTGGTTAAATCAGCACAGGTTTCACATTTAGGAACAAATAAGGCAATACAAGAACAGTTGAATAATGGTGAAATTGAAGTGGAAATGATCCCTCAGGGAACCCTGATGGAACGCATCAGAGCGAAAGGTGCAGGCTTGGGCGGTGTATTAACACCAACTGGATTAGGCACTATTGTTCAAGAGGGTAAAGATATTATCACTGTTGATGAAAAACAATACATTTTAGAAAAACCAATTTCTGCTGATTGGGCAATTATTAAAGCTGAAAAAGCCGATAAAATGGGGAATCTTGTGTATAACAAAACCGCTCGAAACAGCAATCCAATTATGGCGACTGCAGCAAAACAGGTCATTGTTGAAGTGAATGAAATCGTTGAAATTGGTGAAATTGACCCTGAAGATGTCGTAACACCAGGAATTTTTGTTCACTATATTGTGAAAGTTTAGGAGTTTATGATGGATCGTAATGATAAAAACTATAAAAGAGTTCTGATCGGAAAAAGAATTGCTCAGGAATTAAAAGATGGTGATTGGTGTAATTTAGGAATTGGCCTTCCTACAGAAGTAGCAAATCATATCCCAAAAGGGATGAATGTGTTTTTCCAATCCGAAAATGGTATGATGGGTGTCGGATCTGCTCCTGTTCAAGGACAAGAAGACCCTGATTTGATCAATGCAGGCGGTGGTTTTATAACTGCCATTCCTGGCGCTTGCTATTTTGATTCTTGTACAAGCTTTGCGATTATACGTGGTGGTCATCTTGATCTCACTGTTCTAGGTGCCCTTCAGGTCGATGAATCAGGTAATCTGGCTAACTGGTGGATTCCTGGGAAAATGGTACCGGGTATGGGTGGCGCAATGGATCTTGTGACCGGTTCAAAAAAAGTAGTCGTAGCGATGGAGCATTGTGATAAAAATGGGAATTCAAAATTGCTTAAAGCATGCAATCTTCCATTAACTGCTCAGGAAAAAGTAGATCTGATTGTCACAGATATGGCGGTAATTAAGATTGAAAATAAAAAAATGCATCTATTAGAAATTGCAGAAGGCTTAACACTTGAAGATGTGATAAAAGCCACAGAAGCAGAATTGATTCTTCCCGAGAAAATTAAGTATTTTACGGTTTAAGTGAGTATAAATAAGCAGTATCATACGTGGTACTGCTTACTTCTTCTTTATTCAATGTCATGATAGAAAGCAAATACATGAATACAAAAGTATATTATTTGATGATAGTATGGTTATTCGTCGTTTTGAACCTGACTGCAGTTCCGGATTATTCAGATATTGCGATTCAAGTCAAAGATCTTCATCAGTTGCAAAATTATATAATTAGCCCTAATGGCGCTGAATTTCTGGGTGAACTTCCACCAGAAAAAACTAAAAGTGATATGTTAATCAGTCCAAATAAAGGATCTTTTGAAGCTCAGATAAAAGCCCTTGCGTTTAACTTAACGCTTCCTATGAAACACGATATGAAATGTGATTCAATAAGGTTTACTAGCTTCAATGACGATTCAGCAGGATTGAGTAATATGGAATCTCTCTCCTCTGCAAATGAATATCATGTGTTTATTTGGGGAGATATGACTGATCCCTACACCTCATATTCTTATGTATATAATACTTTTTTTGATGATGCAATTTATTCATTTAATACACGATATTTACAACGAGGATTTCTGATAAGAATAACTATGATACTTGATGAAAACAATCATATCGTTGCATATAAAAAGGCTTTCGAAGAAACGAATCAAAAGTATCAGTTTAGTTATAAAAGTTCATTACAATGGGAATTCATCAATGAATCTGAAGCGCCAATCTATTCCGATGTTATGATCGAAAGTGTTGATTTTGAACCAGGATTTTTCGTAATAGGTGTTAAAGAAAAAGTGACCTTTACTATTACTAATTTTGGACCATTAAAACAATCTGCTGTGATGGTGATGTATGGAATGCATTATAAAGATCTGGATACTTTTACAGAGTTGGATTCGTTGGTTACAGAGTTATCTCAATATGTGGTAGATCCACCGATTACATTCAAAAAAAAGAATCCAGATTCTGAAACAAAAGTAATAATGATGAAACCATTCCCCTTAATCTTAGATTTTGCCCCTTGGGACTCCGTTGATTTTGAATTTTACATTATGTATAATGAAATTCCTGATCAGGGCGCAAATCCTCAGCTATTTCTAAACGCTGAACAATTCTATTATGATAAATCTCAATTCGAATAGCTTATTTCTTAATTTTTAAGCGATAATCTTTAATGCTTGCCTTTGCTTTTTCATTATTCATAAATTCTTCAAAATACTGATCCTGATTGAGTTTTTGAAGGATCTTTTTTATCTCTTCTCTTTCAAAAACCAGCCCATTCATATTTACATTTTTTACTTCATCTACGATAGCAATAATGGATGTTTGTTCTTCCTGGACAAGGATCTGGTTTTTACGATTTTGAGAAAGAATACTTTCATTAAAAGCAGGAGCATTCATATTTTGAATTTTTGAGTTAAAGTTATAAGATTTTAAGTATTCAATGTGTTTATTTTCTTTATTTGCCTGACTTAACAGTTGACCAGAGTATTGTTTTAAAAATACTTGAGCGTCATTAAGAGCAATATCTTTTGCTTTATCTTTTTTTAAATTCTGAATAATATTCCCAGAGACTTCCTGGATTTTTTTAAAGGATCGAGGGGTGTTTTGTTGAACATAAAACACAATATATGTATTTAGCTTATCATTTTTTATAGGATCAAAGACAACACCTGCAGGCGTTCTCAGTGCTTTTCTTACGACATTGTCACTTGGACCAAACTCAGGCAAGAAAGTGTCATTAACACTGAGACTGTCTTTTTCAAACACTTCATACTGATATTCTTTGACTGCTAAATTGAAGCCAATGCTATTACAGAGCTCTCTGAATTGTTTGATTCGATCTTTGATACGGTTATGCGTTTGTTCTGTGGCTTTGATATCTGTTTGAATCGCCATGAGCTTTACCATATTGACTGTTTTTTCGACAATTTTAAATATGTAAAAGCGACCATTCATGTAAATAGGTCTCAGTACGGTATCTTCTTTTGATTCAGAAATTTGTTTTTTGATATCTTCTGGGAATTGATTCATTTCAAAAAATCCGGCATAGCCTTTTTTGGGACCAAATTCACCATCAGAATGTTTGGAGGCAATCAGTGAAAAGTCACTGCCTTTTTGAACAAGCATGAATAGGGAATCAGCCTTGTTTTTTGCAGATAAGGAATCTGCTTTATCTGCGATGATGGGGAATTTTACCCATTTTAAATGGCAGCTGGCGGTGATCTCAAAATCGCTGATATGTGCTCTGTAGTAATTTTCTATCTCGGTATTGCTAATTTCAGCTTTGTTGATATAGTCTTCATGATTAAAGAAGATTGCATATCCATTAATTTCGTTGTTTCGGATATAGTAGTAATTTTTAATATCTGACTCTTTGATTTCCCGTTTCGTAATCACAAGTTTTTTGAGTTTTGCCATGGGGATGTAGCTGGTATAATAAAAATTTTTTAACCAGGTAAGATCGACAGGTTTATTGCTGAGGAGAGAAGTCTCGTATTTGGAATAATCAAAACTACCTTGAGGATTTAGAAACTGAGGGGATTTTTTTATCATATCTGGAATGTTAAATTTAAGAGTATCAATGATTTCAGAATGAGAAACGCTAATCTGATATTTTTCATATATATCTTTCAGAATTAATCCCTCTACCATTCGATCCCAGGCTCTTTGTTCAATGATCTTTTGTTCCTGAGGACTAGGAGACGCATTTCGTTCTAAAAAGAAACTTTCATACTCATTTTTTATCAACAACTTGTAGTCAGTACTCTTTATCAATCGTTTATTGACTTTTCCTGCGTATTCCTGGGTATTTGCACAAGAAGTGATCAATATCAGGGATAAACAAAATATGATTATATAAAATCTCATCAAAGCTTTCATAATCCATTCCTTATTCTTTTTATTAGAAATTAAACCATGCCTTTTATTCGTCAAGTGTTTTATTTAAAAACAAAATAAACAGCACCTAAGATACACAAACTTGCCCATACATAATTCCAGCTGAGCGCTTTATTCATATAGAAAATGGAGAAGGGAATAAATAAGGTGAGTGTGATCACTTCCTGTAATATTTTTAACTGAGCCAAACTGAGCGCTTGATAACCGATACGATTGGCAGGCACCTGAATCAAGTACTCGAATAATGCAATCCCCCAACTAATGATTGCAGCAATATACCATGCCTTATGCTGTAAATTCTTCAGATGTCCATACCAGGCAAAGAGCATAAATACATTTGATAAAACCAATAGACCAATTGTTTTAAGAATGACTGACATTCAATCCTCACCTATAATGATTTTTGAGACAATTTATTATCTCAGATGTTTTAGTAAATACTTTTTTTCATCACTTTCGATAGCATCAGAAGGCGTGATGATTTTTATCAATATTTTATATTTTTTGCTCCAAAAACAAGATAAGCGATATAAAACAAATAGCTGAACCGAGAGTGAACCGAGACGGAACGGAGCGCTAACCTGAGAGAATTTACTAAAAATTGTGTTTTTTTACTCAAAATGGGTGTCTGGAGATATTTGATATCAAGTATTTTCTGTCTTTCTTGCATCAAAGATTTTACACGTAGGGGCAGGTTTTACGCCTGCCCAATCATAGTAGGGGCGAACCTGTGTGTTCGCCCTTTTTGTTTGGGCAGACACACAGGTCTGCACCCTACGAATTTTTGTAGCGCGATCAACCTGATTGCGATTTTAGCAAACGGGTAGTTTGCTTTACGGGATACACGACAATCTCAAATACATACGACACAATGATTTATACAACTGTCTGATCATCCAGTAGAGGCGTCGATTTATCGCGACTCAAAATTCTTCTACTCTGAGTGGCAGCTTTAGCTGACGGGGTGGTCATGAAAAAAATGGTAAATTGTGAAGTATAAACTATGAATTGATTTGGATACATGCACAACGAATATGTTGACAAAAAAGATAAAATCTGTTTCAATCCATCAAAAGGAGATCAAATGTCAGGTATTGTATTTTTGAAAACCCAATCTTTGGAAAAAATCACCAACTTCTATCTGCACCAGTTGAACATGAAGCTTTGGCTTACACAGTTAAATTGCAATATCCTTCAATCTGATCAGATGCTGATTGGTTTTTTACAGTCTGATCAAGCAGAAACACAAGGGGTAATTACCTTCTTTTATAAGACAAAGGAAGAGGTTGATCACTATTATGAATTATTAAAAGTTTCTGCCTTACATCCCCCGCAATTAAATGAAAAGTATCAGATTTATCATTTTTATGCAAAAGATCCAGAAGGACGAAAGATCGAATTTCAAACTTTTATGCATGAACTCAATCCTTTTGAAAGCGGAGAAGTTTTGCTTAAAAACAGAAGATCAATTCGCCAGTTTACTCAAAAGCCGATAGATAAAGAGATTCTTAATAAAATATTTGAATTATGTAAATTTGCGCCGACTTCAAGAAATTCACAGAGTTTTTACTTTGTGGTCATTGAAGATCAGTCAAAAAAACTAGAATTATCAGCTATCAGAGAAAATGCCAGTAAACCCATTGCCAATGCCCCTTTATGTGTTGCTGTGGTTGCAGATGCATCAAAAACGCTGAGAAAGGAACAAGATGCCTGTATCGCTGCGACGTATCTTCTGCTTTCAGCCCATTTATATGGCTTAGGCACTTGTTGGATTACAGATATGGATCGTCTTCAGGTCAAGCAACTCCTGGACATTCCTGAAGATCATTATATCGCTTGTATTACGCCCTTAGCTTATCCTGTGGAATATCCCAATCTTCCGCAAAGAAGAGACCCCAACGAATTTGTCTATTGGAAGTAACGTGGATATACTGGCAAAATCAATACTCGTACCGAATAGAGGACCCTCAAGCTGGTTTGGGATAAAATATAATTTTAATGTCTATCGCGGATGTTCTCATGACTGTATCTATTGCGATTCAAGAAGTGAATGCTATCAGATCGAGAATTTTCAGGAAATTCAGGTAAAAGTCAATGCACCAGAACTCCTGGATGAAACACTTTCGAAGAAAAGGAAAAAATGTGTGTTAGGAACAGGTTCGATGAGTGATCCTTATCTTCCTTTGGAAATGCAGCGAAAAATCACTCAACAATGCATTGAAAAGGTGATCAAACACCGCTTTGGATTGCATATTGTCACGAAAAGTCATCATATTCAAAGAGATATCCCTCTTTTTCAGGATTTCAAAGACCAGCATCTTTCTGTTGCACTTACTCTGACCACTGCGTTTGATCAGGTGTCTGCCTTGATTGAACCTAAAGCTCCTTTATCCTCTCAACGCTTTGAAACTATTGAGAAGCTCTCTGCTTCAGGCATTTTTACTGGGATTCTTATGATGCCTGTACTGCCTTATCTGCTTGATAATAAAAAGAATATTCAGACAATTATCGAAAAGGCGCACGATCATGGGGCAAAATATATTTTCCCCTGGTTTGCTGTCACGCTCAGAGATCGGCAAAGAGCCTATTATTACCAGAAACTGGATGAACTATATCCAGGGATCACAAAGCAATACCAAAAGAAGTTCCATAACGCTTATCAGTGTGAATCTCCCAATGCAAAAGCGCTTTATGACTTCTTTTATGAGAAATGCGAGCAAATGAAGATCATCTCAAAAATGGAGCATCTGCCTTGGGTAAAAGACAATCCCGAGTTCGCTACTCTTAAGAAATACGATGTTCAATAATTGTTTTAATGAAAGGATAAAAAATGACTTATCCCGTGATTGATTGTCATGGAGACACATTTTCCAAGAAATTACTCTTTATCAAAAACCCCTCTTATTTGGCTAAGCTGAAGGCTCAGTTTCCAGAGATTGAAGGCTTTATCGAAGTCACCCCGGAGAGAATAAGACAAGCCAATGTGCGTATCCAAACTCAATCTTTATATTTAATGCCTAGTTTTATGGATAAACCTCTAAAACACGGACTGAAAATCATTGCGTTAATCCTTGATTTTATCAAAGACAATCCTGATTTCTATCTGATCAAAGAAGCTCAGCACATTGATTTAAACCATAAATACGGAATACTTTTATCGATTGAAGGATTAGAAGTGATTGAAGAAAGTCTGGATCTGCTGGGAGTCTTTTATGAACTTGGTGTGAGAATGATCGCTCCCAACTGGAACAGGCTGACCCCATGGCTCTCTCCCGTAACAGAAGCTACAGGCGCTTTTTCCTCTGCGAAAGACCTGGCACATCAATTAAACCAGATGAATATTCTACTGGATATCTCTCATCTTTCTGATCAGTCAGTGATTGATTTTGAAAAGATATATCATGGCGTGATGATTGCTTCCCATTCCAATATCAGACAATTGCATCATGTGCCACGTAATCTCTCAGACGATCTGATTGAGATCATCAAAGAACGAAAAGGTTTGATCGGGATCAATTTTTATCCTGATTTCCTCTCTTCAGATGTAGAACACCTCAAGAAACAATATGCCAACATTCAATTTACAGAAGATTTTCGATATGATTATGACTATACTCAAAAGGATTGGGATGAAAATAAATGCCCTTTAAGTTTCCTCTGGATTCTCAATATGATTGAATATCTGGATAAAAAATCTGCTTTAGACTGTATTGCCTTCGGTACTGACTTTGATGGTATAGAAAAGTATAGCCCAGGCTTGGAAAATTATACTGCTTTACCTCTTCTTGAAAAATTCCTAAAAAAAATGGGCTGTTCAGATGAGTTAATACAAAAGATCTTCTATAAAAATGCTTTACGCGTTTTGCAGACGATATGATGTGCAGTCCTGAACATTGGGAGCGTAGGCGTCCCCGCCTACGAAACATAGTTGATGCAAAATGTTTTAGCTGAATAGTATGTTTTTCGTAGGGGCAGACCTAAGTGTCTGCCCTTTTAAATAAGTAATCGTAGGGGGCAGGTTTTACGCCTGCCCATCTGAAATGGTGCAAGCAAGGATGCATGCACAACGAGAGCAATCTGGAAACTTGCTTTGCTGGATAAACGACCATCTCAAAACACTCCGCTACAATGATTTATACGAGCAACTTTATTCCCCTATGTGGAGGGGATTTAAGATGATCGTTGAAATCAATGTGTCAGATGGATTATAAAATGCTCGTGTTTTTAATCTTTTTAAATGCTCCATAGGAGCATAAGAATCCTAGCCCAGGGTGCAGCCCTGGGTTAGTTATCCTAAAAATCAGAACCCCTTTAGGGGTGATAGAAATGTAATTGGCAATCTGGTAGATTACCTTACGAATAATTGGGCAGACCTAAGTGTCTGCCATTTTAAATAAGTAATCGTAGGGGCTGGTTTTACGCCTGCCCATCTGAAATGGTGCAAGCAAGGATGCATTCGCAACAAGAGCAATCTGGAAACTTGCTTTGCTGGATAAACAATCATCTCAAATCACTCCGCTACAATGATTTATACGAGCAACTTTATTCCCCTCTGTGGAGGGGTGGCAGCGTCAGCTGACGGGGTGGTCATGAAAAAAATGCATCTTTTTTTGGATGCAAGAAGCGTAAAAAAAATGGTAATTTGTGAATTGATTTGGGATAAGAGGGTAGTTTTTTGCACCAAAGTATCATTATCCCCCAGTAAAAAAAGCCTGCATATTAAAGCAGGCTTATTATTTGTCGAGTGTAATATTAGAATTTTAACTGATCAGCCATATTAAGCAAATCTTGTTTTGCTCTTCCTGGTAATGTATGGATGGTTAAAGACATTTTGTGTTTTGGATAAAGCACAATCAACATTGCACCTGGCATACCCTGACCGTCAGAAAAATAACAAGTGTTTCCATTATGAGTGATCATTTCAAAATTAGCTAATTCTTCCTGCTCATAAGCGGTGATTGATTGAGCGGTGATATTGAGTACATTCATAAAACCTTTTAAAAATGAGGCTGTATAAGATTCCTCTTCACTGGTGCAACTGGTTTTCTTGTATTTGTCATAGTTAAAGGCATTAATTACTGTCTGGAATTGGTCAAAAGATAAGGAAAACTCAGCTGAACTACTGCCTTCGGTCATTTCTGCGCTATAATCAGGCACTTCTTCATATTTAATATCTTTTAAAGGCTCAAACATACTGTTAGCCACGGCTTTGTTCTTTTCAAAAATAACAGCTTCTTCTTTAAGCGTGATACCCATCATACTGCCTTCTGATTTCAATAAAACCCCTTTATGCACCCAAACTTTAAATCCCATCATGGTCACCACTTCACAGTCATAGCCCATAAACATTTCATTAGGTAGACGTTCACCGTTAAAGGAATCAAGAATTTCTTTTTCAAGACGTTTGGCTTCTGCTTCACTCATGCTTTCACCATATTCTTTGATTTCATTATACATTAGGATCGTGCCTTTTTGGCCTGTTTTTTTGGTCAGATCTGCAGTCCAGAACTGATCATTGACAGTGATACTAACCGTGTTTTTTTCTTCTTTGCTTTTAATGCCAAAAACAGTGGTTTCAGTTACACTTTTTTCTTCTGTACGAGTGCGTTGACCCCAGTTATCCCACCACATTTTGCGACTGCCTTTCGCATCTCCAGTCAGATTGTATTCAACATAACCAGATTTTACCAGATATTGACTTTTTTTCATTTGAGCAAATAAGCTCTGACTGCCAAACAATACAAGCATGACTAAGATAAATATAAGCTTTTGTGTCTTTTTCATTGATTCTCCTACCATTTTTCAATTATGTGCAAATTATCTCTATTTTTCTTATTTGGCAAGTATTATTTTTAGCTTTGCAAAAAATTAACAAATAAAAAGGCCTGCGTATGAAACAGGCCTGAGGGGGAGGTATGAATTAGTCCGTGTTAACGGATGATGCAAATTTTCTTTTGGATTGTTTGTCCGCCACTTGAAATACGGAGGAAGTAGATTCCATTGCTGACGCGTGTACCTTTATTATCTGTGGTATCCCAACTACTGCTGGAAGAGGTATTATTGTTGATGGATTTCACTAATTGTCCTTTAATGTTAAATATCTGAATTTCATGTCCTGATTTTGCTCCATTTAAATCAATTTTTAACTTTGAACTGACAGGGTTTGGATAGACAGATACTTTAATGATTGATGGCGTTTCTTCTTCTGTGCTGGTCGCTTGATTACTGCTGCCAGGTGTACTTGGATCTGATTGGCCTGATCCGAATAAAATCCAGTTTATCCCGCCATCTTCAGATCTTCCGTAAGAGATATCCGCATCCATGCCAGTGCTGGAGTCCCATGAAATATGATCAATGACGCTCAACATATCTGGTGCAATGAGATAAACGCCATCTCCGCTGGTACCTAACTTGGTATTGATATGGAGTGGACCAAGTTCTGTATTTTCATCAAACCATAATACTTTGTATCCATGCGCAGGGATGATTGTTTCTTCAAAACCAGTCGGGATCTGTGTATAGTCCTCTACATCTGGATAATGGCTGTCAGTGAGATAATAGCCAGCTAAATCGATTGCATAGTTATTAGGATTATATATTTCTGCCCAATCACTGTAATTATTTGCTTCATCGGTGATCGTACTAATATTTGAAGGCATTAACTCATTAATGTAAAGCGTCGGTAAACTATAACCAACAATGATTGTATATTCAGCACTTTCGCATTCTGCACCCTGGTTGTCTGTAGCAATGATTTTGTATTTTACAGTACTGTTGAGAGGGAATGGTCCAATTTGAGCCTGATACAAGCTGTCGCTTAATACCATACTCACTTCATTCAAACTGCTGTCATTGATGCCATAGTTTAAGATAATCGATGTTAAATTATTGTTTTCATCTTCCACTTGAGCTTGAATCGTAAATATACTGTTTTCGTTACTGTTGACAGGAAGATACGAAATATTGCTGATTTCAGGTTCAAAGTTTTCATCACCAGGATTGCTTGTGCCTGGGCTTGCCTGATAAGCTAAGTCAGGACCATAAAGTATCCAGTTGTTTGATCCGTCAGCATATCTGCCAATGGAGTAATCATCAGTATTCAAACCAGTTTCTGCAGTCCATTCATAGGAATCAATGATCGTCTGCCCATCAGAACTGATTAAATAAACTGCATCTGCTGATCCTCCAAGTTTTTCATTGATATGTAAAGGACCCTGGTCTAACTGCTCATCAAACCAGACCACCAAATATCCATGCGCAGGGATCGTGGTTTGAGCATCAAATCCGCTGGGGATCTGAGTCCATGCGCCAATTCCGTCGCTATAATGATTGTCTATCATGTACATCCCAGCGATGTTGATGGGACTATCAGTCGGATTATACAATTCTACCCAGTCATCAAAGGCTCCGTCTGTATCGGCAAAGCTGGCATTTTTTGCCATGATTTCATTAATCTTGATACTTTCTGTTGTTGTATTTAAAGGGATAACGTTATATTCATAAGCTGCACGAGCGGGTAAAAAACGACCCTGCTGGCTATTTTCTGCATAGATATAGTATTGGATGTCGCCTGATTCAATATCGATGCTTATCCCGAAGATCCCATCGTTCGCTGCATCATCGCCATGAGCACCATCATCATACATTGAAATACGGGTAAATGGATGTGTCACATTTTGACGATAATGTAAATAAGCGCTTGTCGCATTACTGGTGTTGACTTTTACTGTAATCGTACTATTCGCCTGAACAGCTTCAGGTAAATAGCTCACAGCATTAATATCAGGAACAGTGCCTTGAAAAGCGCTATGATTTAAGAGGTATGTCGCACGGGTATTCATTAATTGTGTGATACCTACTGTTGATCCTTGACCTGGACCTCCCGCCCCGCCACCTGTGACCGTTGAGTTTAGATTGTTTTGAAAAGCGGTATAGGTATAGAAATAGTTCGGATCGGCTTGTACATAAGGACCTACTAAAGTTTGAAGTTCTGCACCACGCGTAGCATACCACCCATTGCTGACATTTTCTTCAAGCATGGTACGCATATGTGCAATATACATTCTTTTATACATTTCGTTAGATAACACCTTATTTAAAATCGGATAGGAGGCATGAGTACTGTTTAACAGTGGATTCAACTGTTGCATCGTTGTAGCAGTGAGATTAGCACCTGTCATTAAATGAGAAAACCCGCCAAAACACATGTTGAGATCCCATAAAACCGAATTGTAACGATCAGAAGCATCTTCATAAACGTAGTAATTGTGACCAAAATTGATCGGTGCATCCAGATTCACAAACAAATTATCAAAGGCGATCATCCATAAATGACGGTCAACATTAAATACCGTCTCCATCTGACTGCTGTTATTGTTAAAAATATTTAAAAAATTGATAAATGTACTCATGTTTTCGCCATTATCAACTTCATAATAGTTGGTGTAAGACGATTCATTATTATTGATATAACCCCAAATTGCCCATAAACTCATGCTGTCATTACTACCTTTGATTCTTGTTTTATCTCCAGTATAAAAATGAGTTTCTCCAAAATAATCATCTGTATCCTGTACTGAAGTATAAACACCAATTAAAGTACCATTTACACTTACTGTACAATAGTTTGCTTTGCTGGCAGGCATATACTTACGAGCAATTTCGTAGGCTAAGGTTTCTCTGATAAATGATGGATCAGAGAATCCATTAGCTAATTTTAATGTTCCGTAGGGACCAATCTTTTGATCTTCGATGATATGATCAAGCTTGATGTTGAATGGATTCTTTGTGCGATTGGCATTATAAGAACTATTCCCCTTATATCGTACGCCGACACTGTCATAAGTGACACCGTTAATCACGGCTGTGCCAACTAATCGATCTTCTCCGGCTGCATACAATTGATCTAAAATCTGATCCCAATTACTTTGTGTAAAAAACAATTCAACACTGTTCACCTGATCAATATCATAAAAATCCTGTGCAAATATACTTATTGAACAAATGATAAAAAAAATGAGACTTATCAAATGCTTCTTCATCGTTCCTCCTTGTTAATATTTACTATGACAATTGAAACTGCATAACCCTTCATTTTTTTTATGCATTTTAAATGCCTGAAAAACTATTATGCTCTAACTGATTGATATGGTGACAGATAAAAGTGTATGGTAATTTTGGAATAAGCCTTAGTGTTGCAATTTTGTTGCATGAAAGGCTGTTTCAAATTCTTTAAATACAAGTAAGAAAGTAATATGTAAATTACTTGAGAATGAGATTAAAATGTTGCACTGATACAATAATGTTACTTAAAAATTCAAGATGCGCTTTTTTTATTAGAATCTTCTTGACACTTTAATAATTCTTTTGATTAACATACTTTGAAGGTAGGACTAATGAAATATTGGATGTTTCGCCCTAGTGGCTTTTTAAACAATTACATAAAACATTACTGGATCATGGAAATTGATGCTGATGAAGGAGTGGTTTCAGAAAGAGTTATTCCGACAGGCAATATGGAAATGATGTTTCATTACAAGACCCCCTTCAATGTTTACCAGCAAAATAATCAACAACAACAACCCACATCATTTATCGGAGGGATGAGCTCAACTTATTCTGATGTGTCTGCGTCAAAAGGATCAGGAGTGATTGCGGTGACATTTAAGCCCGAAGGTGCTTGCCATTTTTTTAAATTTCCTCTGAATGAAATTGAAAATCAGATCCTCAATCTCAAAGATCTGTATCATAAAGAAATCAGTCTGCTTGAAGATCAGTTAATGAATATCCCTGATCTGCACTCAAAGATTTATCTCATAGAAGATTTCCTGGTGAAAAAATATAGAGAAATCAATACTCATGATGCATGCCTCTTAAAAAATGCCGTACATCTGATCAAAAGAAAATATGGCCAGATCAGAATAAAAGATTTATCTCAAGCATTATTTACCACAGAAAGAACTATCGAAAGGAAATTCTCCCTCTTCTTAGGTAAGAGCCCAAAGCAGTACTCCAGAATTGTGCGATTCAATAAAACAATTGATGACCTGTATGCTTTAGGATCTCAAAACTTGACTCAATTAGCCTATTTAAATGAATATGCGGATCAAGCTCATTTTATCAATGAATTTAAATCTCTTTCAGGATATACCCCTTCTGAATTTCTGGAAAAATGTAAAATTGAGAAATGATTATCAAAATCATTTTGTTTATTGAAGTTCAAATTTATAGGATGTGACTATGAATACTAAAAAGTTTATAAATCTCTTTATCCCTGAGCATAAGACCAATATAATGATTGTACTGATCTTAAAGATTATGATTACGATTATTCCCTTTTTATTCCCATTATATTTAAAAATTATAATTGATAACGGTATTCTTACTAAGAATTTACGTACTTTGCTTATTGTCTCTTCCATATTTTTTTTGACAGTGATAATCAGACAGGTTATTCTTATATTCACCTATAGATTTGAGACACGAGTGAGTACAGGAGTTGTTTATAGCATTAGGAAAAAAATAACAGAAAATCTCTTATCTCGTTCAATTAGCTATTTTGAAAAATCTGAAATAGGTGATTTACTTACTGTTATTAATAATGATTCTGAAAAAGTGGAGAGTTTTGCGATTAATACCTTTTATCAAATTGTATTAAACTCATTGAGTTTAATGATTGCTTTATTTCTAATGTTCTTTGTTAGCTGGAAATTATCGTTATTATGTTTAATCCCAGTGATCATGTTTCCAATTATCAGATCTGTCCACTCTAACAGTATAAAAAACTTGTCGCAAATTGAACGAACAACTTTGTCAAAAATTACAGAACTGTTTCAACAAAGCTTTTCAAATATTTACCTGGTCTTGTCTTTTAATCTAAAACCATATATCATTAATAACATTAATCAATATAGCAATGAACTTGCAAAATGCAAAATCAAGAAAGATACTTATCATGGATTAATAGGTCTGTATGTTGAAGCAATACTTGAAATCTCAACGACGATTATTGTGTACTGTGTAGGTGGATATTTGGTGATAAAAAAACAAATTGGACTTGGTAGTTTAATGGCTTTTGGCTATTATCTCAGTATGTCTATCAATCCTATAGGTTTTTTGTATAAAATTAAGTCAACATTAGCTAATGTTAATGCATCCTTTGATAGAATTACTATAATATTAGAAGAAAAACCTGAAATTATTGATTCTCCTCATGCAGTAAACATCTCTTTTGGAAATGATGATATCGCTTTCAAAAATGTTAGCTTTTCATACAACGAATCTAATCCCTTAATTGAGAATTTTACTTATACTTTACATGCAGGGAAAATGCATGCAATTTGTGGAGATTCAGGTTCTGGAAAATCAACGCTTATTAAGTTGCTTCTTAGGTTTCATGATTTAAATAATGGTGAAATCGTTATTGGAGAACATAATATTAAGCATTATTCATTGAACTCGTTACGCTCATATTTTAGTATTGTACCTCAGGAAGCGTTCTATTTTAATAAATCCATCTGGGAAAATTTTCAAATTGTAAAGCCTGATTTGACTCAAACTGAGTTGGATAAATATATAGAAATGGTTGGATTAAAAACCAAGTTTGATTCTCTTGAAAATGCTTATGATACAATAATGGGAGAAAGAGGTATTTTATTCTCAGGTGGAGAAAAACAAAGATTATCTATCGCAAGAGCATTATTAAGAAATTCTTCTGTTATTATTTTAGATGAAGCGACTTCTCAATTGGATGGTTATAATGAAAAACTGATCATCGACCTTTTAAAGAAAATCAATCAAATCACAGGCAAAACGATTATTATGGTTGCTCATCGAATTAGTACTATATGTGAATTTGACGAAATTGTTGTTTTAGAAAATTGCTCTCTTGTTGAGTCAGGTTCTCATGAAGAATTATTAGCAAAAAAAGGTAAATATTATCAGATGTGGAATCAAACAAAAAACAATAAAGTAGAAGAGAAACAATAGTTTTTGAGAATTTCCTTATTAATAATCGAAGCTAATTATTATCTTTAATTCGGTTTAATAAAAGCCTGTATTTTATTTATTCAATTTTGTCGGTTTTTTACAATTCATTATTTGTTCCTTCAAATTATTGGTATTCAATAATACAAGGAGGAAAAAAATGAATGCTCTGATTCAGATGAAAAACCTGAAAAAATCATACTCAAATGGTGTCGAAGCGCTGAAAGGGATCGACCTGAATATTGAAAAAAATCAGATATTCTCTCTTTTGGGACCGAATGGTGCCGGTAAATCGACCCTTATAAAAATCCTTTGTACGCTGTTAAAAAGAGATTCAGGTGAGCTCTTGATACAAGACATGGATCCAGAAATCCATCACAGAGAAATACAGCATCTCATTGGGGTAGCTTCTCAGGAAAATGAACTCGATCCCACTGAATCTGTCATACAATTACTGGTTTTTCAGGGTTTACTCTTTGATATGCCAGAAAAAAAAGCGAAACAACGTGCAAATGAACTGATTGAGATCTTCAACTTACAGAACGAATCCCACAAAAAAACAAAAACACTCTCAGGTGGAAACAAAAGAAAACTGCATTGTGCGCTGGCTTTGGTGCATCAGCCTAAAATCCTCATCCTTGATGAACCTACGGTTGGGATGGATCCTATCATTAGAGCTTCTTTTTGGGATACAATCAAGAATCTTAATCGCAATGAACAGATCAGTGTTTTTCTGACCACACAGTATCTTGAAGAAGCAGATAAATTCGCCTCTCAAATGGCTTTACTTTTCAATGGTTTGATTGACTTTTCAGGTTCAGTCTCTGAGTTCAAACAAATGGTACATCCTGATGAACATCTATCGCTTGAAGACAGCTATCTGCTCTATATTAGAAATAAAATGAGAACCCTAAATGATGAAAAAGGAGAAATCTATGTTTAAATATTCGACTTATATTCTAATAAAAAGATGTCTGATCAAGCTGATCAAACAACCCGCTGCACCATTGATGGGCTTTTTTACCAGTTTGTTTTTTCTGGCAGTGTACAATGCTGGGATTGGTGGCATTGATTTTCTGGATCATTTTAATGGAAATGGCTACTTTGCTTTTGTTTTTCCGGTGACGATTATTACGCTAGCGATGGGTTCTTCAGCCGGCGCAGGTCAGACTTTGAATAATGATATGCAATCCGCTTATTTCAGACGTCTCTATCTTAGCCCTGTTTCTCGCTACTCTCTGATCATTGCCCCAGTGATTGCCGATACTTTTTCCTCTTTTTTCTTTACTGTGCTGATGTTGCTCATCGGTCTTTTATTCTCTTTACCATTTCAGTTTGGGCTTCTTTCATTTCTGGGTGTACTCTTGCTTTCCTTGTTATGGTCGATCACTTTATGCGGGTTTTCTACAGGATTGCTACTGAGAACAGGGCAGACACAAAGCGCTTCGATGGTGACCAGTATTGTCTTTTCAATGATTTTTCTGAGTACAACATTTATGCCTAAAGAACTCATTCGGGCAAAATGGCTGCTATTTACAGCAAAAATCAACCCACTGACCTATATCCTAGAAGGAAATCGCTATTTACTGGGTGGTACTGCAGATCATTCTTACTTTCTTATTGCATTGATTATTTTATTGACGACATCATTTTTATCCCTTATCTTTGCGATTGATTCAGCGAGAAAAATTCATGTTTAGGAGAAAATATGACAAATAAGATTATTGTAAAAAATGCTCACATGAATAACCTGAAAAATATAAATGTTGAAATCCCCAAACACAAACTTGTCGCATTTACCGGAGTCTCTGGCTCTGGTAAATCATCTCTGCTCTTTGATACCATTTTTACAGAAGCGCAAAGACAACTGATAGAAACCTTCTCAAGTTTCGCTCGTACGAGAATGCCAAAACTCAGCCGGCCTGCAGTTGAGGAGATACTATATCTTTCCACCGCGATTGTCATTGATCAAAAAAGACTGGGGAATAATCTCAGAAGTACGGTTGGCACGGTCACAGAGATTAATACTTATCTGCGTTTGATTTATTCTCGTATTGCTAATCCTCAGATAGGACCCTCTTTCTTGTTTTCATTTAATCATCCGGATGGGATGTGCCCTTATTGTCATGGATTAGGTAAATTAGCTAAAGTGGATACCCATTTATTTTTTGATCAGAATAAAAGTCTAAGAGAAGGGGCAATCAATTATCCCCATTACAAAGTGAATGGTTTTCTCTGGAAGGAGCTTATACAGTCTGACCTCTTTGATCCTGATAAAAAATTATCAGACTATTCAGAGGATGAACTCAATTGTCTTCTCTACTCTGAACCGATAGAGATTAAAGACAGCAAAGTAAAGTTTGGTTATAATAGAAACTTTGAAGGATTGATTAGAAAGCTTGAGAAATCTGCAAATACGAAAGCTGAAGATGAAGTGCCTGAAGATGAAAAAAATGCCTACGATCGCTTCTTTATTCATTCTGAATGCGATCATTGCCATGGACTTCGTTTAAATGAAAGAGCTTTGTCTGTTAAAATCAACGGGTTGAACATTGCTCAATTATGTGCGCTGGAATTAAAAGATTGTCTGTGTTTTGTTCAAAATCTAAATGATGAACGAATTTCTCCTGTGAAACGAAAAGTAGAACTCTTGCTACAGCATTTGATTGATATCGGAGTGGCATATTTGACTTTAGATCGAAATGTGTCATCATTGTCTGGGGGTGAAGCGCAAAGAGTGAAACTTGCCAAACAGCTGGACTGTAATCTGGTTGACTTGCTTTATATCATGGATGAACCCTCTATGGGCTTGCATCCAAGGGATACCGATCGCTTAATGGATTTGCTGAGAAAACTGAGAGATAACGGCAATTCAGTGTTAATAGTTGAACATGATCCTGATATCATTCGATCATCAGAATGGATTATTGATGTGGGTCCAAGAGCCGGTAAGTATGGTGGTGAAATTGTTTTTTCAGGAACTCCCGAGCAGATGAAAACAGCCGATACGCTGACTGCCAATATGCTGTTTCAAAAGTCAGAAAGGACCTATCAGCGAAAATCATGGAATGATTATTTTTTGATTCAAAATGCAAAGGCGCATAACTTAAAAAACCTGACTGTCAAAATACCAAAAGGTGTACTTACCTGCATTACGGGTGTGGCAGGAAGTGGTAAAAGTTCCTTAATCCATGAGTGTTTTGTCAAAGACTATCCACAGGCTTTAGTGATCAATCAGCAAGCGATAGGTAAATCCTCAAGAGCAACAATTGCGACTTATACAGGGGTTTTTGATCTGATTCGTAAAACCTTTGCTGATGCTTTACATCTGGATGCTTCCTTATTTAGTTTCAATTCCAAAGGAGCTTGCCCAAAATGTAAAGGAAGCGGTGAATTGAGTTATGATATGCATTTTCTCGATTCTGTGAAAACCATTTGTGATGAATGTGAAGGCAAACGTTATCATTCAGAGGTATTGGATTATCGCTGTGAAGGTCAAAATATTGCTGATGTTTTGGAAATGAACGCAGATCAGGCTTTGGAATTTTTTCACGATAAGAAAATAAAGAAACATTTACTCTTGCTCAAGCAGGTTGGATTGGACTATCTGAAATTAGGTCAAACATTAAGTTCACTATCTGGTGGTGAAGCACAAAGATTAAAAATCGCTGCCGAACTGCATAATGATGCACAAATCTATGTAATGGATGAACCGACCACTGGCTTACACATGTCAGATATTCATAATTTCTATCAGATTGTACAAAAATTGGTACAAAACAATAATACCGTGATTATTATCGAACATAATCTTGATTTAGTGAAATATGCTGATTGGATCATCGATATGGGACCAGAAGGTGGGGAAGATGGAGGACAAATTCTTTTTGAAGGCACTCCTGAAGATCTTCTTAATTGTTCTAACTCTTTTACTGCTCAATATCTGAAAAAAATGATTTAGTGCATCCTTTATGCTTAAGCTGTCATAACGCGAGCTACCGGCTTGAGAGTAATCGTTCTGCATGCATCCTTGCTTGCAGCAAAAGTATCACGAGCTAATAACTTGCATTCTTCTTTTTACCGTTCTGCAAACATCCCTGTTTGCAGAAAGGATACATACAAGGATGCATATATATTATGAAAACTATAGTCAATCAATCACTTGTATGGATGTTCGAAACGAAGTGCCGTACATCCGAAAAAGTACATCGCTCCATAGGAGCGTAAGAATCCTAGCCCAGGGTGCAGCC
>CAZNKI010000020.1:0-55122 GCA_964573665.1 uncultured Candidatus Cloacimonadota bacterium
AACTTACGCGTTTGAAAAGGCGTTTTTTGGCAAAATCACTCGAAAGATGGGTTAAGCCATTGATCAATCGTCGATTCAGCTGATTTTAGACTTTCCTCATTAATATAGTTTGGTCCAAAGCCGTTTACAATAAGAGATACACCAATTAGATCTCTTGGGTCATTAAGAAGCGAAACCTTTTTTGAGTTAAGAATTTTATTGTCTGCCAGAATATTCCAAGAAACAGTATTTGGATCATCAAAACTAATAAATTTTGTATTATATATCAATCCACAAACACCCCAGAAATATGGGATTGTATAAGAAAGTTCGGAATCAAAGATCATGGATTTATCTAAAATTTTATTATCTAACAAAACATAATTCTTCAGAAGGGACTTATCTAATTTTCTTACGAGATTTTTACTTACCAGAACCTGAACATAATCACCACTAGGAACAATGATATCATAGTCATTCTTATTCTCAAGATTGCTAAGCATTTCTTCATTAGATTTATATGTCGTGTAAATGATCTTAGCAGAGAAATCTTTTTCAAATTTTTCAATGAGTTGAGGAGAGATATAATCTTCCCAGCAATAGATTTTTAACTCATTCTTCTTATTTAAAGAACAGGAATTTTGGAAAAAAATTAGAAGTAAGAGTAAATACCATATATTTTTGAATTTCATTCATCCTCCATCCAATTACAAGACAATACAGAAAATATAGAATAAAGTCAAGTATTTTCTATTTAATCTATATAGTGAAGGAATAAAGAATGTGTTAAAATATTATGCGATTCTACTGTTAAAGTCAATATTTAAAGGAAAATCAATCACTTGCTTCTGCTTATGTCTTTCTTTCTATCCTGTAGAAAATATTATAAAGCAAGATAAGCAATTTGGTTTATTAATAAGTAAAATATCAAATTAATCATCTATTTTCCGAAAATAAATAACAATAATTTAAGACAGTAGCAACAAACAAATCATGGAGAATAAAAGAGCTTGACAAAAAATATAGCTAAAATATTGTTTATTATAAATATGGAGGATAAAATGATGATCTTATAAAAAACAAAGCAATACAAAACATTTTATAATCCAAGGAGAATCTATGTTACAAGAAACACAAATTAAAGAAAATAAGAGAGCATTATTAGTAAATATATGTTTAAATAATAATGATATAATGAATGTGCAGAATTCACTCGTTGAGTTAAAAAGATTAGCTGAAACAGCTGATTTTGAGCCAGTCGATTTTGTATATCAAAATCGAAAATCACCAGACAAAGCTTATTATATTGGTAAGGGATTTGCAGAGTCATTAAAGGAAAGAATGAAAGAAGAAGATATTGCCTATTTAATTTTCGATGATGAGTTATCACCCTCTCAGAATACACATCTTGAAAAGGATTTTGATTTAAAAGTAATTGATCGAACAGAGTTAATACTTCACATATTTTCTCTTCACGCAAAAACAGGTGAAGCACGACTACAAATTCGCCTTGCCGAGTTGAAGTATCAACTTCCCCGATTAAAACAGTTATGGACAGATTATGACCGTATTAGTGGTTCATCACATGGGGGAGCTGGATTTGCATCAAGAGGTTCTGGTGAAAAGAAAACTCATCTTGATAAAATGAAAATCAGACAGGAGATGCATCAGATTAATGAAAAGTTATCGAAGATAATGATTCAGAAGAAGACTCAGTCAAAGCAAAGAGAAAAAATTAACAAGATTTGTCTTGTGGGATATACAAATGCGGGTAAATCGACATTATTTAATAATTTAACAGAATCAGATGTGTATGTAGAAGACAAGCTTTTTGCAACGCTTGATTCAACAACAAGGCCTTTTGTTAAATCAAAACATGATCATTCTGTAATAGCAGATACAGTAGGATTTATAGCGAAACTACCTCATAATTTAGTTGCATCATTTCGAGCGACATTAAAAGAAGCAAAAGAAGCAAATCTATTACTACATGTGGTTGATGCATCAGATCCAAATTTTGAAATGCAGATCAATGAAGTCAATAAAGTATTGAAAGAAATAGAAGTCGTAGAAATACCGACACTTCTTGTATTTAATAAAATAGATCAGCTTAAGCCTTCTGAGATATTAACAATGTCCGATAAATACAGAGACGGTATTTTCATTTCCGCAAAGAATAATCTCAATATCGATCAACTGGTTGAAAATATCGAACAATCATTTATCCAGATTCAAGAAGTACTTTTAAGTTTACCCTATAAAGAGCAAAAATTGCTTGCAAGACTACACAATATTGCAGAGATCCATGAAATTGAGCATACAGATATCGCGATTAAACTCAGAGTGAGTATAAGCTCTCTCATATATGACGAAGTAAAGCAATATATTGTGAAATAATAACTCAAGAATGAATGATATAATCAGCTAAAGTTTGTAAAGAAAAACACTTTTTTTATCAATGTAAGTTGCTGGAAAATGGTTATATTATTTATTCATGAACGCTTTATTAAAAGGTAAAACCGAAAAAAGTATTGACAAAAAAAATAAGCTTTCATAATTTGTAATTAATTCATAAATAGACGTGTTTTGGTACGGAGGAATAGCCCTAATTGGTAAGGCAGCGGTCTTGAAAACCGCCGGGTTATGCCCTTGGGGGTTCGAGTCCCTCTTCCTCCGCCATATAAATAATTCCAACTATCATGTTAGTTGGAGAGGTGGCCGAGCTGGCTTAAGGCGCACGCCTGCTAAGCGTGTGTAGGCTAATCCCCTACCGAGGGTTCGAATCCCTCCCTCTCCGCCATGAAGTTTAAAGTATTGCTGGGTAGTCGCCAAGTGGTAAGGCAACGGGTTTTGGTTCCGTCATCCGTAGGTTCGAATCCTGCCTACCCAGCCATAAATTTATAATGGGATGTCGTCTAATGGTAGGACAGCGGACTCTGGATCCGTATGTAGGGGTTCAAATCCTCTCATCCCAGCCAATCTTAACCGCTCAAAAGCGGTTTTTTTTATTTAAATATCATGTATATCATTGCACAATACCATAAAGTACAGAGTATCTATATTAAAACAAAATAACACTTGACTATATCATACAATTTAAGGATTTTGATAAAAAAATATAAAAGGAGAACTATGTTTATAGATTATGCAAGAATCCATGTAGAAGCTGGAGATGGCGGACATGGATGTGTTAGTTTCAGAAGAGAAAAATTTTCACCCAAAGGTGGACCTGACGGCGGTGATGGAGGAAAAGGTGGAGATGTAATCGCTGTTGGAGATGAGAATATCAATACGTTGATTCAGTTTAGATACAATAAGTTATATAAAGCCGAAAAAGGTGTCAATGGCGGTGGGAAAAATCAATATGGAGCCTACGGAAAAAATATGTACATCAAAGTACCATTAGGAACAGAGATTTATATATTCGACGGGCAGGAAAAAAGGAAAGTCGGAGAAGTATTAGCCCATGATGAAGAGTTTGTCATCGCAAAAGGTGGTTATGGAGGCAAAGGTAATGTTCACTTTACAACCAGTAGTAATCAAGCGCCTCGACAAGCTACAGACGGTAAAAAGGGAGAAGTCTTTGATTTGGAATTATCGCTTAAATTAATGGCAGATGTTGGATTAGTAGGTTTTCCAAATGCTGGGAAATCGACACTATTGAGTACGATCTCATCTGCACGTCCAAAAATAGCAAATTATCAGTTTACGACACTTGAGCCTATGCTTGGTGTAGTATATGTCGATGAATACAGAACATTTGTTATGGCAGATATTCCAGGATTAATCGAAGGTGCTCATGATGGGAAAGGCTTAGGAATTCAGTTTTTAAAGCATATTCAGAGAACAAAAACTTTATTATTCCTAATTGATGTAAATAGTCCTGATCCGATCAATGATTATTTCGTGTTAAAAAAGGAATTACATCTTTATGACAGTAAATTAGATAAAAAAGCGCACTTAATAGTTCTAAGCAAAATTGACATGATTCCAGAGGAAGAGCAAGCAAGTGTACTTGAATCAATCAGCGATAAATTTATAAATCATGCCAAAGAAAATATTCTTGGTATTTCAAGTGTATCCAATTTTCATATAGATCAGTTGAAAATCAAATTGCTTGATATGGTTAAAAATGCAGACTCAGAAGATTAAAACTTGGTTAAGACTATCTGATTCAAAACTAATTAAACATTATCAAGTGATCAGACTCATAGAAGAGCTTGGTGACCCAATTCAATATATTGGCAAAAAAACAAATTTATGGGATAAGATAGACTGGTTATCACCTATTGTAAAACAAGAGTTAAGTGAAGACAAAGATCCATTAAACTGGAAGCTAATTAAGAATTTCATAGATAAAACTCCGTTGCATATTATTACATTAACAGACGAATTCTATCCTGAAGATCTGAAAAATATATATCAAGTTCCATTATTTCTATTTGCAATTGGAGATATATCTGTACTTTCTGCAATAAAAAAAGGGGCAATTGTTGGCACAAGAAAAGCGAGTAGTTATGGTCGATCGATGTGTAATCAGATATGTAAATCTTTATGTCAATCAGACTATGTCATTGTCAGTGGTTTAGCGTCGGGGATTGACTCTGAAGCTCATCGTTCTACGTTAGAAAATAATGGAAAAACAATCGCAGTGCTTGCCCATGGACTTGAACTTATTTATCCTCCACAGAACAGAGAATTAGCCCGAAGAATTACAGAAAATGGTTTATTATTGAGTGAATATCCTCCTTTTACAAAAATGAATAAATATTATTTTATTCAAAGAAATAGAATTATTAGTGCACTATGTAAGTTTACTGCTGTCATTGAAGGTAAAAAAGAAAGTGGCGCAATGATTACAGCACAATTTGCAATAGAGCAAGGGAAAGATGTTTTTGCATTGCCAGGCAATATTAATACAGAATATTCAGAAGGACCAAATTTTTTAATCCAACAAGGAGCTCAGTGTATTCTTAACCCAAATTCTATTAATGCCTATTATGAAGAGAGTTGTGAGAAAAAAATTAAAGTAATTCCTCCCGAGTTAAATCCTGAAGAGGAATTCATATATGAATTAATAAAAAATAACGAAACACCAATAAATTTTGATGAGATTATCATTCTCAGTCAATTTGATATCAACAAAGCATCAGGTATATTATTATTATTAGAGATGAAAGATTTAATCAAAAGAATTGAGGGTAATCGTTACGTATCAGTGTATTATGGAGATTAAATGAAAAGAGATATAAGATTTACAGTAGATTTTATAGAAAATGCTCATTCAAGTGTATTGATAGAGAATGGCAAAACTAAAGTTTTATGTACAGTCACATTTGAAGAAAATGTTCCACCATTTTTAAGAGATAAAAATCAAGGATGGTTAACAGCAGAGTACAGTATGTTGCCTGGCAGTACAAAAACGAGAAACAGACGAGAAGTTAATTCTGGTAAAGTCAGTGGTCGCACAGCAGAAATTCAGCGATTAATCGGACGTTCATTAAGAGCAGTAGTCGATTTGACAAAGTTTCCAGGTATGACAGCCTTTATTGATTGTGATGTTTTACAAGCTGACGGAGGGACTCGAACAGCCTCAATTACAGGTGCCTCATTAGCATTGTATCTATCTTTCTTAAAATTATTAAATCAAGGAAAGCTTACTGAACATCCAATGAAAGAACTAATTGGAGCGATAAGCGTCGGTATCGTCGAAGGCTCAATAGAATCCGATTTATGTTACGAACAGGATTCAATTGCAGATGTAGATTTTAATGTTGTAATGACAGAATCAGGCAAGTTTGTTGAAGTGCAAGGTACAGCGGAGAATAATCCATTTTCATTTGATGAGCTAAATAAGATGTTATCAATTGCTTATGAAGACATAAAACACATTATTCATAAACAAAAAGAAGTTATTACTCAAATAAATAAATAAACAATTAAGGCAGAACAATGAGAAAAACCAATACATTCATTTTAATTTTGATGACCTATAATATTTTATTTTCACTACCTATCCGATTCAGTGAATCATTCATAGATTTTTCAACTACATACAGTCATCAAAACGCTCAAAAGGCTTTTTATATTATCAATGAAAGCAATCAAGTCCAAAATATTTCTATAAGTCATCAAGTTACAGATTTTTCAGTAAATCCTACAAATGTTTTAATTCAGCCACATGACAGTTCACAAGTATTTATAAATTTTCAAGCAGTACATAACATCGACTACCAAGATGTATTATTTTTTAAAAATTCACTAAGTCAAACAGAATCAGTTTTGTTAGTCAAAGCAAATAACCGATATATAGGGAATGCTTATCAAAGCACGAATAATTTGTGGGACACTTCTTTAAAATCAGCTTTATTCAATTTGATCAACAATCATACTTCATTAGGATACGATGGTGCCAGACAGGCAATGTTTTCAAGTATTGATAATGTCAATGGCTGGGTAGAATGTGTATATACGGGGCAGTTGGTTCAGACAAATGGGATTCCCGATGTAAACACTCAACATATGAATACAGAACATACCTGGCCACAAAGTCTTGGTGCAGAAGGTGTTGCAAAATCAGATTTATATCATTTATATCCAACAAATGATACTGCAAACAGTATTCGTGGTAATTTACCATTTGGAGTAGTTGTAAGTGGTCAAAACTGGAGTGTTGGAGGTTCCAAAAGGGGATATAATTCTTCTGGAACGCTTGTATTTGAGCCAAGAGATATTCATAAAGGCGACGTTGCAAGAGCGATGTTTTATTTTTGTATCAGATACGATAATCCTAGTGCACCTTTTTTTAATAATCAGGAGCAAGTACTTCGAACCTGGCACAATACTGATACAGTTTCATTGAAAGAGACTAACAGAAATAATGCGATCGAAGCACTGCAAGATAACAGAAATCCTTTTGTAGATCATCCAGAATTTATTGAAAGAATATACAGTTTAGCTTCAAATCAAAACCGACCTCAAGTTCCAGATTTGTTTATAAGTCAAAATCAAATTGATACATACAATGAAAATCAAATAATGATCCCATTTACTAATATTGGTAATGCAGTTTTGAATATTCAAAATGTAACATTAAGTAATTCTCAATATACGATAGTAAACAATACTCAATCAATAAATCCTTTTGAGATTGGTTTTGTGACAATTAATATTCCTCAACAGGTAAATGGAGTAAACACTCAATTATCAATCACAAGTAATGGAGGTTCAGAAAATATACAGATTAATACTCATTATTCTTTAAATTCAGAGCAAACAGAGACTCCAATACAAACACAAGCTACTCTATATCCCAATCCTGTAAAAGAACAGTTTAATGTAAAAATTGATCAAAGGAATCAATCATCTCATATCAAAATAGAATTATTTAATATTAAAGGTCAAAAGATCAATGAAAGCAGTTATTCAGTAGCACGAGAAAAAGAATCAATATCTGTAAAATTTAAAGATTCAAGTATACAATCTGGTTTATATTTTGTTCGCATAAAATCTAAGGAAATAGATCAAATTAATAAAATATTAGTTATCAAATAAGGAGGAAAAATGAATATTCAAGATATCTTGAACGAAACAAAATCGCTTTTAAAAGGTCATTTCAAATTAACCTCAGGCAGACATAGTGAATATTATGTAGAGAAGATTAAGATTATTCATTATCCAGACAAAGTAGAAATATTATGCAAAGAGATTGCTAACAAACTAAAAGACAAAGAAATAGACGTAATTGTAGGACCAGCTTATGGTGGAATCGTTTTAGCATATGAAGTTGCAAAACAACTTAACAAGAAGTTTGTTTTCACTCAAAGAAAAGACGACAAAATGTCCATTCGTAGTGGATTTGATATTAAATCCTGTGAAAAAGCACTTATTGTAGAAGATATAATTACAACTGGCGGAAGCGTAATAGAAGTAAAAGAGTTATTGGAATCGATGGATATTGAGGTTGTTGGAGTCACTTGTATTGTTGATCGATCATCAGGGAAAGCCCAGTTTGAATGTCCATTGTATTCATTAACAGAACTTTCATTTGAAACCTATGAAGAACATAATTGTCCACTTTGCCAGTCAGGTATCCCATTAGTTAAACCAGGTGCAAGCGACAAAAAGCTATAATGAAAAAGATACTTGTAGATTTAAGAACTATTGAAACAAATAAAGTTAAGATCGTATTTGATGCAATTGGGTTTTCACAGCACAAGAGAGATTTAATTTTTCAGTTTATTTCATTTCTTGAGCCTCCTGAATATGTCAAACATATCGAATCCTGTGATTTTTGCAAGTATGAATTCAACATTGACTGGATAACTGTTAAAGAGTCAGCAAACGATCAGTTTTCGACGATATCAGATCAATATGGCAGTGAAGGTTTACTTAAGTTTTGCGATGATTTTTTAGGTATTCAGCGGGTTAATTTTCACCATATCATTTGTCCATTATTTGATATTTTCTTTTTTTCAGACTATGTTAACAAAACATATGAAGTCAAAGAAGAAGATTTACTTGCTTTAACACTTAATCAATTGCAACAATATTTGAAAAAACAGAAGATATTAGATCTTTTATTTTTAAGTAGTGAATTAAATATTTATTCAGAAATTGAACAAAACATCATTAATATTTTAAATCAAGACTACAGAGTCAAAGTACAAACAATCAGCGAATTAAGAAATATCACTGATATTTCTCATCAAACATTGATTACATTGATCCCAAATCAAATCATCAATATCATTGATTTATTTATGCCCAGTTCTTATTGTGTTTATGATCATCAAAATCATATTCCTACTGTAAATATAATAAGGTATTCACAAGATAAGCATTTGCTCACACAGAAAATCAGATATTCATTATCTCAACTCATTCATCAAATGTATCACAAAAAAAATGATCCAAAACAATATCAATACAGATCTTTTGCCCAAATATATGACCATTATATGGGTCATGTCACATATAAAGACTGGACAGATTTTATTATCCGCCAGTACACAAATTTATATGAACATGAACCTTGTAAAATTTTAGATATTGGGTGTGGTACCGGTACCATTTCAGATCTTCTTCAAGAAAAGGGATTTGATGTATATGCCTTTGATCAGTCATCTGAAATGCTTGATATAGCAAGTCTAAAAAACCATCATGTTCATTTTATTCAAGGAGATATGAGTAAAGTAGATTTTAACTCAAAGTTTGACTTACAAGTTTTACTCTTCGATAGTATCAACTATTTGTTAGAACAGGATCAGATTATTCAGATGCTAAAGATGATAAAAAAAAATATGTCTGAAAAATCATTATTTATATTTGATATTTCAACTATTTATAACAGTACAGAACATTTTGACGGATTTATCAATTTAGAAGAGCGATCAGATTATTTCTTTGTTCATCGAGCTGATTATCATTCTTCAAAAAGAAGACAGGAGAATTACTTAAACATTTTCTCAGAGCGATTTTTAGGTTATCAAAGAGAAGATGAAATTCATCATCAGAAAGTATGGAAAGTTTCTGAGCTTATAAATTTTGTTAAAGAGTCTGGACTCAAGGTCAATGGAATATATGAGATCAATAATCCAAACAACTTACTTCAGATTAATCATAATGATTTAGATCACGAATATGCCCGATTATTTTTTACAGTTATCAAATGAGCAATATAAATCTTTTTGAGAATGATCTTCAGATAAGGAAAGATTATAAGATCATTAGTGGAACTGATGAAGCAGGTCGAGGACCATTAGCAGGTCCGGTAGTGTGTGCCAGCGTAATTTTACCAGAAGATTTTTATCATCAATACTTGGATGATTCAAAGAAGCTCAACGAGAAGAAGAGAAATGAATTGTTTAACATAATTAAAGAAAAAGCTATAAGTTATTCAATTGAAGTCGTTGATCACCAATTAATTGACCAAATGAACATCTTAACCGCAACTTTATTTGGGATGAAGAAGAGCCTTGATAGTTTAAACATTATACCAGATCTTGCCTTAATAGATGGCAATAAAGTTCCCCAATCTGAGAAAATAAAATGTCAGTATGTTATTGGTGGAGATCATAAACATGCATGTATTGCAGCAGCATCAATTTTAGCAAAAGTTTTTAGGGATCAGATAATGTATAAGTATCACATTCAATATCCAGAATATGGTTTCGATAAGCATAAAGGTTATCCTACATCAGCTCATTTTAAAGCAATCAGAACGTTTGGGATTTGTGATATTCATCGAAAAACATATAAACCCGTAATGCAAATGACAATAGAGGATTTAGTTTGAAAAAAGTTAAAATAATTGGAGCTGGATTAGCAGGATCAGAAGCAGCCCTTCAATTTGCTAATCATGGTTGGCATGTCGATTTGTATGAAATGAGGAATAAGCAAAGAACAGCAGCTCATCAAACAGATTTATGTGCCGAGCTTGTATGCTCAAATTCGTTGAAATCAAAATTAATTACCAGTTCTTCAGGTTTATTAAAAGCAGAAATGGAATTATTGGGTTGCGAGTTATTACAATATGCTAAGGTATCTTCTGTTGAAGCGGGCAATGCTTTGGCTGTTGATCGAGATGTATTTTCCCATAAAGTAACACAAGCAATAAAAAATCATAGTAATATTAAGCTTATTAATGAAGAAGTTGTCTCTTTAGATCATGAGTTAACAGTCTTATCAACTGGACCACTCACATCAGAACGACTTACTGGAGAAATTTTAAAAATCATCGGATCAAATCATTTATATTTTTTTGATGCAATTGCTCCGGTTGTATCCGAAGATTCGATAGATTACAATATTGCATTCAGTAAATCAAGATATGATGATGAGAATACAGATTATATTAATTGCCCATTCAACAAAGAAGAATACTATCAATTTGTTGAAGCGTTGAATCAAGCAGAAAAACATGAAGCGAAGGAATTTGAAAACGAGTTTTTTAAAGATCCAAAATATCAATTCTACGAAAATTGTATGCCAATAGAAGAACTTGCCCGACGAGGGAGAGATACTTTGAGATTTGGCGTAATGCGACCAGTAGGATTAGAAGATCCAAGAACAGGTCGAAGACCTTATGCATTGATACAGTTAAGAATTGAAAATAAAGATAAAACAGCCTATAATCTTGTTGGTTGTCAAACGATGCTTAAGTATCATGAACAAAAAAAAGTATTTCAACTAATCCCAGGTTTACAAAACGCTGATTTTTTAAGATATGGGTCTATACACAGGAATACATATTTGAACACTCCATTGATCTGTAATAAAACACTTAATCTTAAAGATAGACCAAATATTTATCTTGCTGGTCAATTGAGTGGCGTTGAGGGTTATATGGAATCAATTTTTTCAGGACTCTTAGTGAGTCAAATCATCATTAATTCATTGGAATCATTACCTTTGACGACAATAAGCGGTCAATTGTGGAATCATTTGATCACAGAGAGAAAAACATTTTTACCCATGAATTCAAATTTTGGCTTACTTCCTGCTTTAAATGATAAGAAGAATAAAAAAGAGAAAAAGCAGATGTTTGCTGATAGATCAATCAGAGACATGAAAGACTTTTTAAAATTATAATAAGGATATTGAAGACATATGAGCGCCATAATGTTTGTTTCATTAGGTATTTTTTTATTAGCGTATTTATTGATCGCTTTAGAGACATATCATAAATTTGTTGTATCATTAGTTGCAGGAGTTTTATTTATCGTTGTCGGCTTTGTCAGTCAGAACAAAGCATTTTCTCATTATATCGACTGGAATGTTATCTTCTTGCTTATCGGTATGATGATCATGATGGGTTTAATAAAAAATACAGGTTTGTTCGAATACGTTGCTATTAAGTTAGCCAAGTTTGCAAAAGGTAATCCAGTAAGAATTCTTTTAGCATTGTTCTTTGCAACTGGGATAATATCAGCTTTTCTTGATAATGTCACAACGATCATCATCATGACACCGATATCAATATTGATTGCCATAGAATTAGGAATCTCGCCGATACCATTTGTAATTTCCCAAGTTCTCGCCTCTAATATTGGTGGAACAGCAACGCTTATTGGAGATCCTCCGAATCTTATGATCGGAAGTGCTGCTAATTTAACTTTTACAGATTTTATAAAAAATTTAGGAGTAATAGTTGTAGTCAATTTGGTGTCAAGTGCCTTTGTTTTATGGCTATTTTTTAGAAATAAGCTATCGGTTTCAAACAATCGAAAAGCACGTATCATGGAATTTGATGAAAAACAAGCCATAAACAGTAAAAAAGATTTAATCTATGGTTTAATCGTGATTGGATTATTTATTACCTTCTTCTTTCTTCAAGAGTATATAAAACTCATGCCTGCGACCATCGCATTAGTCTGTGCCGGTTTGTTATTGCTCAGATCAAAACATATTCATATGGATGAATTTTTGGCAAAAGAAATTGAATGGGGTACGATCCTCTTTTTTATAGGCTTGTTTATTATGGTTGGCGGATTAGAAGAAGTAGGTGTTATAAAGTATTTTTCAGAAAAGGTACTTGAATTTAGCAAAGGTAACATGAGATTAAGCAGTTTATCGATTATTTGGGCATCAGGAATCGCATCAGCAATTATTGATAATATCCCATTTGTGGCAACAATGATTCCATTAATAGAAAACATAGGTAAAACTGTTGGACCAAGTGCTGTTAAGCCTTTATGGTGGTCATTATCCCTTGGAGCTTGTCTTGGAGGAAATGGTACAATGGTCGGAGCTTCAGCGAACTTAATTGCAGTAAGTATCTGTAATAAAAGTGGTCACAAGATATCCTTTTTAAAGTTTTTTAAATATGGGGCAGTTATTACAGTTCTGAATTTAATCATTTCATCAATAATTATTGTTTTTATTTATTATTAAGAAAAAAGCAGTTTGACAAAATATATTGAATAAAAAAAATAAAAAAAAGTAATATAATATTAGGAGCATAAATGGATCAGATCATTTATATTGATGGCAATTCGCTTACACTTGAACAAGTATATGAAGTGGCTGTTAACAGAACAAAAATTCAGTTGAGTGAAGATGCAAAAGTAAAAGTAATTAAGTGTAGAGATTATGTTGAGAAAGTCATAAATGACGGTAAAATAGTATATGGTCTAACAACAGGTTTTGGTAAGTTTGCAACGATATCCATAGCTAAAGAAGATATTGAAGAATTACAAACTAATCTAATATTGAGTCATGCAACCGGTGTTGGCGCATATCTTTCAATTGAAGAGACACGTGCAATTCATTTGTTAAGAGCAAATGTATTAGCTAAAGGTAATTCAGGCATAAGACTTAGTACATTGCAAGTGCTAATTGATATGCTCAATGCAGAAATACATCCATGTATCCCTGAAAAAGGATCAGTTGGCGCTAGTGGGGATTTAGCTCCATTATCACATTTAGCCTTAGTATTATTAGGGCATGGAAAAGCTGAATATCAAGGAGAGATCCTTGAAGGAGCTGAAGCTATGCGTCGCGCCAAATTAACTCCAGTGAAGTTAGCAGCAAAAGAAGGTTTAGCGCTGAATAATGGTACACAAGTAATGACAGGTATCATGGCCCTCAATTTAATTAAAGCTGAGAGACTTGCACAAAGTGCCGATATCATCGCATCAATGACAGTAGATGCTTTAATGGGTACACCAAGCGCTTATGATTCATTAATCCATAAAGTTCGACCTCACCAAGGACAAATCAAATCAGCAAAGAATATGTATCAGTTGCTCAAAGACAGTCCATTAAGACTTTCTCATATCGAATGTAAAAACGTACAGGATGCATACAGTTTACGTTGTACACCACAAGTGAATGGAGCCGTTCGTGATGCATTATCATTTGTACGACAAACTTTAGAAGTTGAGATTAATTCAGCAACAGATAACCCATTAATATTTCCAGATGAAGATAAAGTGTTATCAGGTGGTAACTTCCATGGCGAACCTGTTGCCTTTTCAGCAGATTTATTTGGTTATACAGTGTCAGAATTAGCAAATATCTCAGAAAGAAGAATGGAACAACTTTACAATCCTGCATTAAACAGAGGATTGAATGCATTTTTAGCTCCACGTCCTGGAATAGATTCTGGATTTATGATTGCTCAATTAACTGCAGCGTCCTTAATTTCAGAGAATAAAGTTTTAGCACATCCTGCTTCAGTGGATTCAATTCCTACATCAGCCAATCAGGAAGATCATGTGAGTATGGGTACAATTGGCGCAGTAAAAGCTAGAACTATTTTGAGTAATTCAACTTATGTACTTGCGATTGAATTGATGTCCGCATGTCAGGCATTAGATAATCGTGATTATGAAAGCTCAGAAGCCATCAACGAAATTAGAAAAATCTATCGAGAAGTCGTCTCAAAATTAGAAAAAGATCGAATTATCTATCATGATATAGAAAATTCCAAGGCTTTTTTAGAAACAAATGTAATAATTGATGTTATTAGTAAATATATAGATATGCAATAATAAGCAAAAGAGGAATAATGATATTGTCATTTAAGATTATTCACAGATTACTATTTGTATTAGCAATCATTTTATTATCTTCGTGCGCTTACTATAATACCTTTTATAACGCAAAGAAGTTTTATGAATCAGCGCAGAGTAAACCTCTAACAAATAAAGGGAAAGCATCAAGTCAAGCTATTGAGGAATATAATAAAGTCATCAAAAAGTGTGGTGTAATCTTAACTGATTATAAAGACAGCAAATGGGCTGATGATGCATTGTTTCTTTTAGCAAAAGCCTTGTATTACAGAGGGAATAATGAGCTTCAATCTTTAGAGAAATTTGAAGATATACTCAAATTCTATCCTGATAGTCCCTTTGTTTCTGAGTCACATATATTTATCGCTCAAATCAATTATGATCTCAATAAGAAGAATGAAGCATACAAAATGCTTCAAGACTTTATTCAAAGAAATGAATTTAAAGAAGATCATCCGAAAGCTCTTGTGCTTATTTCAGATTTATATATACGCGATAAACAATATTTTGACGCACAATTCTATCTACAAATGCTGATCGAGAAATTTCCTAAAAGTAAAGAATATCCGAATGCATATTTCTTGTTAGGGAAAACATATTTTGATAATAAAGATTACACGCAATCACTTAAAGTATACAAAGATCTGATTAATGCCAGGATCGACAAGACAATAAAGCTTTCTGCAAATTATTACGTTGCGTATAATCAATATTATTTAAAAAACTTTGCACTTGCAGATCAAACTATCAAAAAACTTATTAAAAATGAATTTCGCGATAATATGTTCCCTTCTTATTATGTTTTAAGAGCTAGAATAATGGCAGAAACAGAATCCGCTGAAGCCAGTATCGAAGAGTTTGGTAATATTATTAAGAATAATCCACGCACAGAGTTTTCTGCCGAATCATGCTTTTATACAGGAGAATTGTATTTTTCAAAAATCCACAATTATGAAAAAGCAATTGAGTTTTACAATAAAGTAAAAACAGAATTAAGCACATCAGTTTTTGTTGAACGTTCTATTGTTAGAAGCTCTATAGCCAGCCAAATAATTCAATTAAGAAAACACAATTCAGATATTCCATTAGAGACTTTAATCAACGAACAATTCAAACTTGCAGAATACTATATGTATGAATTAGATTTACCCGATTCTGCTTTGGTAATATATAAGAAGATACCCCAACAAAAAGAAGAACTGATTCAGTTAAAAAATAAAATCTCTGAGAAAAAAGATTTTTTACCGAGATTTAAAGATGTTGTAGGAGATAGCATACAGATTGATTCTCTTCTCACTTTGTACAATACGTCATTTCAAGATACTCTAATGTTTCGCAATGCGTTTAATGACTCACTATTTATTAATCATGTAGATTCATTAATTACTACATTTAATCAAAGGATAGATAATATCGACAAAGATGTTAATCAATATCAGGAACAATTCATTCCTCTTTCATATTTTGTTCAAATGGTGATCTATGATATTTTCTACAAAGGATCAGATGAAATTGACCGTATTTATCAGATACTGATAGATATGTATCCAGACAATCGATATAAGATTGCTGCCGATGATTATATCAATAAAAGAGAGGTTGATTTCCTAACACAACAAGAGAAAGAATTGTATCGGAATTATGAAGAAGCTCTGGAACTAATTTATCATACAATTAATGATACTATTTCTAGTGTTATACCTATAGAAAGTGGGGAAGAAGACAGTACACAAGTCTCCCCAATTCAAAGAGCAATATTACTTTTGAATGATATCTCATTAAGCGAACATGATGAATTAGCTTTGAAATCTTTGTTTACTCTTGGTATTACTTATTATATTGATCTCAATGATAGTTTATCTGCAAAATCGTATTTAGATCAAGTATTGCAAAAATCTCCACAATCAAATTACGCGCTTTTCATTAAAAATATCTATGATGGGAGTAAGTTCATAAAAACTGATACATTGCAATCTGTAATCGAAATAGAACGATATGAATTAGAAAAAAAGAATGCACAGTCTGACAGTCTTAAACAAGATGCAGATTCTACAGGAACAAATCCATTAGAGATTGAATCAGAAGAGAAAATCAATGATACAGGTATAGATCGGATAGAAAAAATAAATGATGGTAATTCTTTTAATCGGTTTATAATCAAAGAGGATGATCTTGATATTTTCTATTTTCGTATCCTACACTTGCTTGTTTAGCCAAATATATGAAACTTGTTAACTTCTCTGATCAAAATATTTTTTTAAAGCTTTCATTTATATTCACGGGTCTAATTTACTCTTTTTTTTTAAGAACTGAGATTGTATTGTTGTTATGTGCACTTAATTTGATATACTTTATATTTGATACAGATATACTCATAAAATGGGGAAGAAGCATCATAAGAATAAATGCCTTTCTATCATCATACTTAGTTTTAGCCATTCTATTCAAAATAGATTTCTTAAAACAAACAGATTTTATTGTTCGATTATTATTTCTTCTGCAACTATCAATATATTTAACACAGAGTATCAAGATAAAGAATACATTTAAAGATTGCAAGCAAATCAGAAGATACAAGATCATATATTTTCTTGTCTATTTTATCATATCATTAGATATATCATTACTTTATCTTAGAAAAAGCTGGGAAGAAGAAGTGAAGAAAATTGATCATACATCTGTCATAAACAGTTATGTGAATATCTTTATCACTTGTATTCAAGAAGGTTTTAAAAATTTACCGAAGATAGAACGCCAAGTCCAAGTGTTGATTAACAGTGAGACTCATGGATCAAACTTCATCAATAAAGCAAATCTCATACTATTATATCAATTTACTTTCTTTATACTAATACTATCTTTTTGAGGAATCATGAAATATCAACGCTATGCCCTTCAAATCGCCTATGACGGATCATCATACTATGGCTGGCAAAAACAATATATATCGCCAACAGTTCAGGAAGTGCTTGAAAAAGCATTAAGTCATATTGCAAAAGAGCAAGTACTGGTGACAGGATCAGGGCGAACAGACTCAGGAGTTCATGCGAGCTGTCAGATCGCTCATTTTGACTTTGGGATAAATATGAGACCAGAACAGATCAAACTTGCCATCAAGTCTAAGATTGAACGAAGTATCGAGATCATCAATGTCTGGGAGGTTGATTCAGAATTTCATGCCCGATACTCAGCGCAAAGCAGAACCTATCATTACCTAATCAATAAAGGAATAAGTCCATTTCATAGAAATTACAGAGCTTTTTTATATAATTATAAAATAAATACTGATCATATTCAGAAGGTATTAAATTATATCATTGGATCGCATGATTTTACATCATTTTGTAAACCTAATCCAGAAATAAGCAATCATGTGTGTGATATCCAGAAAATAAGTTTTGAAGAACGAGAAGAATACTGGATATTGAAAATCACAGCCAATCGTTTTTTACACAACATGGTTCGACGTATAGTTGGAGCATTAGTTTCAATTTCGCATAAACAACAAGATCCTTCAATTATCAAGCAATGGATAGAAGATCAAAGACATGAGCAACGCAATTTTTTTACAGCGCCTGCATGTGGACTTTATCTTTATGAGATAGAATATCCGAGAGATGTATTTCCATACGAAATAACGCGAATGAATTTAGAATAAGCTGTGGTTTACATAAGATTCCTTATGCTATTAATCATCAAGCATAGATATCATATTCTTCAATAAGTTAGCGATAGTTCAACAAATGCCTTCCAAACAAAAGTATTGAAGGTTTTTCCAATTGGATTGAAAGAGAACTTAATAAAAGTATCTTTTTGGAGATTAATATCAGATTCAAAAAGTAACTCAGTTTCGAAGTTATGATACTCATATTTTAACTGAGGTTCTAAAATAAAACTAAATCTTTCATTTTGTAGTTTCAAATTTATAGAGTAAATTCTTACAATGTTTTCGTTATTCTTCAGCCAGCTATCATTTTTTTTATCAGCCGTTTCGTTGGTTATGTACGTGTATAATACTTCTGCCAGAAAGAAATAATTTGATTGAATTTTAATTCTAATTCCATTCTCAAATTCTAACTTTCGATAATATCTATCATTTCTTAAGTCATTCCACTGGTAATTTTCAAAGGTTGCTCTGAGCTGATATCTGTTAAACAATTCAAGATAATTGTTGAGTATTCCAGTTATTTCGGGCTGCAATAAATAAGTACTTTTGACGTTATTATTACTTGATAGATATTTACTTATAAAGACTTCATCTGTCACTTGATATGAAGCAGAAGTTGAAAAAAGCAAAAAAGGATTAAACAATTCTTTAGCTATAAAAGAAATTGATTTAATTTGCCGATCATTATCAAGAAATTCGTTGGGTGTTGAATGCATATTCTTCGTCAGAAGAATTGATGTATTTATCTGCAATGTATCAAGATATACATCTTTAAATAATCCATTTACATACAGCATTCTTGTCAAAGAATTTCTATTTTGACTTTCAAGGTTTAGCTCTCTCTTATAGTAGTTGTATTTAAATCCATAAAAGAATATATAATCATCATTATATTGTTGTACGTATGTATCTAATACAGAATCAAATATGCTATTGCTTTTCTTATTGTTTAAATGATAATTATTCTTTTTATAAGAGAGATTATGAGAATAATTAAACGAATAATCATCAAAGATATTTATTCTGGTACTGAGAGAATTATAAATATCTGTAAGAGCTAACTCATCTGTTTTCTGAGAATAAGTATAAAGATCTTGAACTGAATTGTTGAGTTTAATACTTGCAGTTGCGTCAAGCAATGAATTATTTACGGAAAAGTTTAAATCATTTTCAAGATTTCTTTTTTTATCAAGAAAAGTATCCTGATAGAGATAAGAAGATTTATTCCTGAAAGTTATCGATTGATTATAAAGATTTAAATTTATGGATGAATAGATTCGATTTCCGTTATAGGAGTCTAAAGCATTTTTAATCTGCGCCCGAGTAAGTTCTTGAGAAATAGATAAATAATCATTAATATTTTTTTCAGTAAAAAGAGTAATTGTCTGTTTTTTTCGATCAATAACAGAAACAGTATCTTCTGGTAATCCCCCATTTTTTTCGAAATTATAAGAATAAGATAATGTCAAAGGCATTAATTTGAAATCTTTTTTTATTGATGAATTAATCAATGAAACCTGATTTGAGCGATCAAAATAAGAATTGTTATTATTATTAAACGAAGCCAGATAACTCACCTGATAATCATCAATTAACAGGGCTGTCCATCGCATTTGATTTTCAAGCCTTGTGAAATGATTAAAATTTAAATAAGAAGAATGAACACTAAGTTCAGCTAACAATAAATGGCTGTAAATAAAGATAAAGATTGTAAAAATCTTCTTCACTTAAGGTTTCTCCACGTCGATTAAAATCAATGGGTGAATTATTTGCAATTTGAATATATTCTGTATTATAATTCAATACTTTGAGATTATTTCTAAGCATTTTTCTTCGATTACCGAAGGCAAGATCAACAATTCTCCAGAATAATTGAATATCATCAATCTGCGGATGATCAGTTCTTGGGGTAAGTCTAATCACAGAAGAATCAACTTTAGGCGGAGGTGTAAATTTATCAGGTCCGACGCTCATAAGGTATTCGGTATGAAAATAATACTGAATCTTTAGACTTAGCACACCATAATCTTTTTTATTTGGTAAACTGCAAATTCTTTGAGCGACTTCTTTTTGAATCATAATCACTAAGGAACTAAAGTGTTGGTAGTATTTGATCACTTTAAAAAGAAAAGGAGAAGTTATTTGGTAAGGGAGATTAGAGACTATTTTGTAATTATTCCCTGTTAATAAATCATCCCACTTAACCTTAAGTATATCTCTTTCAATAAGATTGATTTGCTCATTATATTTAGATTTCAGGAGTGGGTACAAATCTCTGTCAATTTCAAAGCAAGTAAGATTCACTTTCTTTTTTAATATGTAATCAGTTAAATTACCACTACCAGGGCCAATTTCCCATACCTGATCATTTTCGTTTAAGCAAGCATTTTCAACAATATCAGACAGAATTTGCTGATCAGTCAAAAAGTGTTGTCCAAAGCTTTTTTTAAGTTTCACAATATATTCCTTAAAACTATTTTAATACACAATATTATTAAAGAGAGAATTAAGACAAGTATTTTTTTCAGGTCTCCCCTATATCATAATTTTGCATGGCTTAAATAGTGTCTGATTGGTCAAAGTACACGTTATTTCAGGATAAGGACTCATTCACTTCCCGTTACTCTCTTATTTCTATCCTGTAGAAAATATAATTTGCATTTCGAGATAAATCATATTAAATTATTTAAAAGGAGTTTATTATGAGAGTATATTTTTCAGACACTCATTTTGATTATCCTAAGAGAATCAATGACTTACGCGTTGCCTGGTATCAAAACGGCAAAGTTTGCATTGCAAGAAATTATCAAAAACAACAGTTACAAGAGCAAAACTACCAGATCATCAAAGTCAACGAGATAGTAAAATCGCTTTATCAAGAACTTAGATTATCATTTAAAAAGGAGCTAACAATTTATTCGCAGCGATTTAAGAAGCAATACCCACACTTAAGAAAACGAGGGATCAGTTCTTATGGTATTTTTTTGATAATAATCCATCGAATTATTAAAAGATTTTCATTAAAAGATTACGAATCAGAGAAATGTTTAAAAATTCTCAGAGAAATCGTCCAATATTTAAATATAAAAGATGCCGTTCATTTGAAACTACTCGATAAAGTTTATCAATTTTATCAATTAACCCGAAGCGCTATTTATCATCCGATTATTGAACCCAAGTCTTCTATAATAAGATACTGCTGTTCATCAAACATCAATAAAACAATACAACTGCAAGAAGTTAGCACTCACTTAATTTTATAAAACATAAATCCCCGTACTTAAATCCGCCATATCAAACAAAAAAAGCTTGACTATAAGGGTCAATCGTGAATATATTGAATAAAAAAAGTCTATAAGGAGGCAACTTGCTAAGTTTAACTATAGCTCCTGAAAAAATTGACATCGCCCGTCAATATGCAAAGCAAATCACACATACCATCAAAGAATTGTTAAACGAGTATAGTTCAGTAACAATTGAACGCACGGTCATCCGTTTATTAGGTGTCGATGGTGCATTAGAAGACGGTACACCAATTCCAAACTATATTGTTGACCAACTCAAGCAAAATAATGTTTTAGATAGAGGTGTCGCTTACTGGATTTGCAACGCAATGGTATATTCAAAATTAAGTGCTCAAGAAGTAGCGAACCAGGTCGTCAATGGGAAATTAATACTTCACGAAATAAGTGCTCAAGATTCAAATCTTGTGATGAAACAAATGAACGAGTTAACAGATAAAATGATTAATCATATAAAAAATCAAAGAGCACACAGAGATGCACAATTTGCTAAATATGGTGATCGTAAAAAACCAAGTTTATATGTTATAGTTGCGACTGGCAACATTTATGAAGATGTAACGCAAGCTAAAGCTGCTGCACGACAAGGGGCAGACATAATCGCAGTCATCCGTTCAACTGCTCAATCATTATTGGATTATGTGCCTTACGGAGCGACCACGGAAGGTTTTGGCGGAACATTTGCTACACAGGAAAATTTTAGAATTATGCGTCAGGCACTTGATGAAGTCGGTGCGGATTTAAATCGATATATATGTTTAACTAATTATGCTTCAGGTCTATGTATGCCAGAAATAGCTGCAATGGGAGCAATGGAACGCTTGGATGTCATGTTGAATGATGCGATGTACGGCATACTCTTCAGAGATATTAATCCCAAAAGAACATTACTTGATCAATATTTTTCAAGAATGATCAATGCTCTTGCTGATATCGAAATCCAAACGGGTGAAGACAATTATCTCACTACTTCAGACGCTGTAGAGAAAGCATACACTGTTACTGCATCCCAATTAATCAATGAATCATTTGCTCATTTATCAGGTGTTCGTGCCGAGAAAATGGGAATTGGTCATGCTTATGAAATCGACCCTGATTTAGAGAACTCATTTTTGTATGAATTATCTCATGCATTATTAACCAAAACCCTCTTCCCTACCTCACCTATTAAATATATGCCTCCCACCAAGCATGTCACCGGCAATATTTTTAAAACCTATATTATCAACAGCATGTTTAATCTAGTTGCACAGTTAACCGGTCAAGGAGTTCAGTTATTAGGCATGTTGACAGAGGCAGTTCATACCCCTCATTTACAAGACCGTGCATTAGGTATAGAGAATGCCCAGTATATTTTTAATACTGCTCGCGATTTAAGCAAGGAAATATCAATCGATAAAGACGGATTCATTAATCAACGAGCAGAACTTGTATTAGAGCAAGCCACTGAATTTTTAAAGAGAGTATCAGAACAAGGATTATTTGTTGCTTTAGCCAGTGGTGAATTTGCTGATATAAAACGTCCAGAAAATGGTGGTAAGGGATTAGACGGTGTTTTCAAGAAATCAGAAGACTACATTAACCCATTTATGGAAAAGATAAAATTAGAATTAAAGATTAATTAAGGAGAAAACATGAGTACAAATCCTAATCCAAATATAATCCGTCCTTATGGTGATACCATGAATGATGGCAGAATGCAATTCTCCTTTTCTTTACCTGTAAAAGCTGACGAAAGTGGCAAAGAAGCAGCTCGTCAACTATTAAAACAAATGGGGTTAGATGAAATTGAGATCTGCTATATTAACGATTTATCAGAAGGTTTTGCACAAATCGTTGCATATGCCAACACAAGTGTAAGCATCGATAAGAGTAAAATTCAGGTAAAAGTTGTTGAAACAGATGTTATGAATATGGATGATACCGATGAGTATATCGAAAATCATTTGGGTCGTAAAATCACTGTTATTGGTGCTTGTATCGAATCTGATGCTCATACCGTAGGTATTGATGCCATCATGAATATGAAAGGCTACAATCACAGATATGGGCTTGAACGTTATAAAATGATAAACGCCATAAATATGGGTGCACAAGTATTATCAGAAGATCTTTTGGCAAAAGCAAGAGAATGTAATGCGGATGCAATTTTAGTTTCGCAAATTGTCACTCAGAAAAATATTCATATTCAAAATTTAACACGCTTGATAGAGATTGCAGAAGCGGAAGGCTTACGTAAAAAGATGTTATTTATTTGCGGAGGTCCACGAATAACACATGAACTCGCAATTGAGTTAGGGTATGATGCTGGATTTGGCGCTGGATCTTATGCAACCGATGTCGCATCATTCATCGCAATAGAACTTTCAAAACGATAAACATAAAAGGGCGATACGCCCTTTTATGTTTTACAAATAGAAAGGCATACAATGCTCAAATCATTAAATCTCTTTTTCAATAAAAATACACAAAAATTATTGGACAGCTATCATAACAAATCTGACGATAAATTAAAAATAATTCAACGATTATGGCAGTTGAATGCGATTGATGAGTTACTTACAATAGCTCAAAAAGATCCAGAAGTAAAAGCAGAGATTATCAAAGATCTACTGAAACATCATAAGCTTTTGTTAGAGCATTTTCAGCAGTTATTATCATGGCTTGAGATATCAAAAATCCAGTCAGAAGTCATCGTTTACATCAAGCTACATTTAGACATTAAAGGGATTGAGCAATTATTATCAAATCCCAAAATAGAACAAAATGCAAAGAGAATGCTCGAAAACGTATTAATACAAAAGAAGAATATCAGCCAGGAAGAGATCAATCGCTTTGCACCAGATGAGAAATATTTAAAAATCAAAATGATCATTGACGAAAGTGAAATGAGTGATGAGTATGATAAAATCAGTCAAACATCCACAATCAATCATTCTGAAACTGTTGTTTATGATTTTATTCAACAATTTGAGATTAATCACAATAATAAGATAGATTTTATTGTAGATTTTATTCATCAGCATATCAGTTTTGATCAACACAATTTTGATGATCTTGTGAGTATCATAAATATAAGCAATTTAAATGATCAGGAAAAACAACAATTTTTAGAGAAAATGAATCGTTCAGAATTGTATTTACCTGAGTTTTTCATCTGTTTCACAGATTTTAGATATACCAGTTTTTCGCAATTAGAGACGATATTGTCCCTCCCAATCATCAAGAAATGGGTAGATCATTTTTACAATAATCATTACTTTTTTGATTTATACTGGCTAAATCGTTTTTATTCTGGATTTGATTGGGTAAATGAAGTATTAAATGACACTTTTAAAAATATTGTAAGCGATACAAATAAGCTATCCGAGCGATCATTATTAAGTGTAAAACTTAATCTTACCTTATTTGAGATTATTAAAGATAAACAAATATTAGAGCATTTAAAACAAAGTTCACTTGATTTGCAAAACTTCATAAATGAAGGGATGAAATCAGACAATTTTGAACTTGAGTTTTATCTTAAAGCTTTAATTATCATCGGCGGTGATGATAATTTTAATTATTTAAGCAGTTTGATTAATCGACGTCCTGTTGAAGATATGTTTATTGCTAATCAGGAAATTGAGAGAAAGTATTTAAAACTTAAAAAGAATCAAAGCGATCCACAAACAATAGAAGATCTTTTAGAGAAAGAACAGGCAGATAAGAACAGAGTATTACTGGCACAGTATTATGGCATTGTATTACAAACCTGGATAATGAGTGTATCGAGATTAAAAGTCATCAATGAAGATCAAAGAAGTTATTTGTCTGAAAATATTCCTGATATCAAAGGATTTGTCTCTGATGCAAATCGAGAGGGTCAATATAATGTTTGTAAACTCATCGGATTACTTAAATTAGAACAACAAAGAGTGATATTAGAGAGTTTTGTAATGTCAAGTGATCTAGTATTGCAAATACATGCAGTAATAGCTCTTAAAGATTTGGGCGATGACATTAGCAAGTATATCCATCAATTTGCACATTCAAAGAATGTTTTAATCAGACAGGAATTTGCACGTCATTTACATTTATTTATGGATGATTTTGATGAAGTCACATTGATAAAAATGGCTTTAGATAATAATGCTCTTGTTTGCGAATATTCATTAGACTTTATCGCTACATTGAATAAAGAGCGTGCAATTGAGATTTTTTTACAAATTTACAATAAGGTGACTTTAAAGAACAGATACCACCTAATTAGGTTGCTTGGCAATATGAAAACAGCTAAAGTGATTCCAATTTTAGTTGAACTATTGAAAAATGGCGATAATAAAATATATTATGAAGCAATAAATGCATTAAAGAAGATTAATCATCCTTTATCAATTATAATATTAAAGAAATTAGAATTAGAGAAGAATTTTACTCTTGAATTAGAACGTGCAAAGTCACTGATCATTCTTGGAGATTTTAGTGGATGGAATATATTGAAGAAATATTTTAATATTACGCATTCATCAATCCAAGATACAGCAAAAATGATCTATGTAGAATTATCGAATAATGAACAGATTGCAACATTGAATAAATTATGTTATGATTCCAATCCAATGATATCAGGGTATGCAATAATCAAGCTTTACCTCCTAAAAGAGAATGATGCTTTGCAAATTATTGATGAAGTCATAGAAAATCAGTTATGGGATAAGATCTATTATTTAAGCATATTTTTCTCATCATTACCTTTTAAGAGCTACAAAGATAAATTAGAAAAGTTGTTACAATCTACTTCATTAAAATGTAGAACAATCGCAACATTAATCTTTGCAACAAATAATGAACTTCAATATATAAAGCAATTAGAAAAAGAAGCACTTCAGTTTGATGATTCAGAACACCTTGATATCGTTTCAGCGATATTTGATTATCCAGAAAAGAATTCTTATAATTTATTAAAAACAATCTGTGCATTTCAGAATCCTAACATCATTCATAAAGCTTTAAGTATATTACCAAAATACACCTACGAAAATACGGAAGATTTTGTTAAAGAATTATGGAATAAGAATGAAAATCATGTAAAGATCAGTATTATTGATTACATTATTGAAAACCGAATTGAGAATTTATATCAATTTATCAAATCACAGACAGATTATGTCCCATATGAAGTACAGAGTCACATTTTCAGAGCTGTTATCGTTATTGAGAATTCAGAAAAAGCATGGAGTCAACTTGATGATCTTATTCGAGCTGATGAAAAAGAAATCAAAAAAACAGCAATTGATGCATTATCAAAAATCGAAGATTTGCAAACAATCATCATCCTGTCCCGATATCTAAGTTCACCTTCAGAAGACATACAGATTGAAGTGATAAAAGCATTGGGATATACAGGTAATCCAGAAGTTATTGCATTAATCAATAAATATACAGAGTCTTCTTCCCCTCGATTAAAAATTGCCTTAGCAAAAGCATTGGGATATTTACCGTTTAAAGACAGCATAAAATATCTCGAAAAGCTAAGTATCGATCGTGATGAATATGTAAAGGTTACAGCAGATATCTCCTTGGATAAACTTCAAAAAGGGACAGAAAACACCTATCTGCCATTCCATGAGATCATCGACAATTTATTAAAAGAAAATACTTGGTTATTTGATGAAGACTGGTTTTGGAGAGAGTACAATTTATTTTTCACGAAATACTCAAAATATAAAATAAGAAATATTCAATCTTTTAAAAAGAAAACGGTTTTGGATCAGGATGATTATTTAAAACACATAGAAAATGTTAAACGAGAATTAGAAAGAAATCTAAGTGGAAATACTAATTTAAATGAAGTTTTAGAAGCTAAGAAGAAGCATGAAGAGGACATCAATAATCTTATGATCAAGGAAGAATTGATTATTTCTTTACTTACAACAAAAGAGAATGAGTTATCAGAAGTTGACATCCAAATGATCTTTTCGATTATCAGATCTCGAGATGAAATATTAAACAAAGCCATCATTTTTAATGCTTGTATGTCACAATCAGAAAAATGGTTGTCATTTATGGATTCGATAATCTCCTACCGAGAAAATTTAATATTTTCAGATTTTATCATTTATGCTTTAAGCCGAAAATTTCATTTTAACTATTTAAAAATAATTATCTCATTAATCCAATTTGACCGATGTCGCTATTATCTTCTAAACATGATTAACTATTACATTATAAAAAAGCATTTAGTTAACATTAGCGAAATCCCTGTCATTTTAGAGAATTTACAAAAACAAAAAATAAATCAAAATATCAAAGATAATTTTTCATTAATGATAAAACATTTGGAGTAGAAATATAAAGATGAATTATAATTTTGAAGGCTTAATGAGTATTATAAAACGATTAAGAGATCCTGAAACAGGATGTCCATGGGACAAGGAACAAACCCATTCTTCATTAGTTCCAAATTTCATAGAAGAATTATATGAGTGTGTAGAAGCCATTGATCACAATGATTTTAAGCATTTATCAGAAGAATTAGGAGATTTACTACTGCATATTGGGTTACAGATTGAGATTGCAGAAGAGCAAGGTAAATTTGATGAACAAATAGTATTCCAAAAAATCATAGACAAACTAATTACCCGTCATCCTCATATTTTTAATGATGATCAAGTTTTAAACAGCTCTGAAGTTAAAACAAACTGGGAAAAAATCAAGCTACAAGAAAAAAAACATAGGACTTCTGTTTTAGAAGGAATTCCACTTGCAATGTCATCATTAGTTGTTGCTCAAAGAACCCAGGAAAAAGCAGCTTCAACAGGATTTGATTGGGATTCATATGAACCCATATTTTCAAAATTTTACGAAGAGATCGAAGAATTAGAAGTAGCAATAACGAATAATGACCCAGTCAATATCGAAGAGGAAATTGGAGATATTTTATTTACTGTCGTAAATTTATCAAGAAAATTAGGATTTGATTCTGATACAGCTTTAAGAAAAAGCAATGATAAATTTACTAAAAGATTTAAGGCTTTAGAAAAATATTATAAAGACACAAAGAAGGATCTTCAGAGTGCAAGTTTAGAGGAAATGGATGCTGTTTGGGATAAAGTTAAAGAACAAAGCATTTAGCAAATTATTTGCTTACATTTTTTTTATTTTAGGTACTTTACTTTTTTTAATAATTTTTTATTATTATAATGAATCAGCAAAACGGGTAAATTTAAAAAGTTCAAGTATCATTCCTCAGTTGTATTCTCAACATTTTTATTATTCAAATTATGAAACATATGAATCAAAATTTTATCATCATTATCTTAAAAAAATAATAAATGATATTCCAAATCCAATAATCATCACAGATTCTTTATTCAAACCGTTAAAATGGAAGAATATAAGCATCAGAGATTCTGTTAGTTTTAAAGAGTTAAAAAAAAGAGAAAAACGAGCATTAAGACGTAAAGTGGAGCTATTTAAAAGAACAGCAAATGTGATTCCTATTAAGATATATTTAAGTGAAAGTGACTCAATAAAAGGCTATGCGTTGTTTGAAGAAGATAAATCTTTCCGACTTCTTAATTATATTCCATTATTTCAGTTTTTTCTTTTGATTGTATTTATTTCATTAGGTATATATGTCTTGTTTATCATAAAAAACAATGAGAAAAACAATTTGTGGATTGGTTTAGCAAAAGAAACGGCACATCAATTTGGTACTCCAATTACATCATTACTGGGATGGGTAGAAATATTAAATTTACAAAAAACAGAATATAGTGCTGATGAATTTCAACAAGCCCTAAACAATATACAGACTGATGTTCTTATATTACAAAAGATAGCCAACAGATTTAGTAAAATTGGTTCAAGTAACAAGTTTGAAAGTCATAAATTAGATCGTCTTCTTCTTGATTCAATAGATTATTTTAAAGTACGTCTCCCCCATTTTAACAATCAAATTACTATTCATTTTATCAACGAACTTCCAAATTTGATCATGTATATTGACGGAGAGCTCTTTCAATGGGCGTTTGAAAATGTCTTAAAGAATTCGATTGACTCGATGCAAAAAAAGGGAGGAGATATCTTTATCACATTGACGGGTAAAAGAAAAAATATATCTATCATTGTGATGGATGAAGGCTGTGGAATAAGTAAACAAATTTCAGCAAAAAGAATTTTTGATCCTGGGGTTACCAGTAAGAAAAGAGGCTGGGGATTAGGTTTGAGTTTATCAAAAAGAATAATTAATGATTACTTTCATGGGACAATACGTGTTCTTTATACAAAAGTTGGCGAAGGAACAAGTATAGAAATTGCAATCCCATCAGATACAGTAATAGATAAAGATTAAGAGGTTAAAAATGATTATCTTATCAAGAGAGGCGATGAAACAAGTGGATCAGCAATGTTTGGATTTTTATAAAATGAGTTCAGAGCATTTAATGGAAATCGCCGGTAAAACAATTGCTGATGATATATATCATAATCTAAGTGATCGTGAAAAAGAGAACTGTATTCTGATTGGCTGCGGTCTTGGGAATAATGGAGGTGATGGTTTTGTAATTGCCCGTTGGCTTCATCTTTACCAATTAAATTGTAAAATTATTGCATTTGAAGATCCTAAAACATACACTCAAGAATGTCATTCAAATTATCAGCGTTGTAAAATGTTAAACATCCCTATTATCTTTCTCAGTGAAGCAAAAAAAGTTGAACAAAGTATTCAAAGAAATGCAATTTTTATTGATGCTGTCTATGGTATATCATTTCATGGAGTTCTTAAAAAAGGTATTAGAGAATTATTTTCTTTAATCAGTAATTCACTTCGCACAATATATGCGATCGACATTGTATCTGGTGTTGATGCAAATACAGGAAATGCTGATGAATATAGCTTAACTGCAGATATTACATATTGTATTGGAGCGAATAAAATCGGATATTTCTTCAATGAAGGTAAAGTTAAATCCGGAACATTAAAATTTATCGACATAGGTATTCCTAAAAACATCATTGACGAAGTTAAGCCCGTTATTAACTTAATGACAAAAGATGATGTAAGCTATCCAAAAAGAAATTTAGAAAGTCATAAAGGTTCTTATGGGAAGATTGCGATTATTGCTGGATCTGATTCATATACAGGCGCAGCATTATTATCAAGTAAAGCATGTCTAAAAAGTGGTGCTGGATTGATATATTTATTTCATAGGTCAACATTGAGTAATGACTACAAAGGAAGAATTCCAGAAATAATTTGTCGTCCAATAGCTGAGAATTCAAATCTTCTTCCAGATAAAGAGCAATTTATAATAGATTTAAAGCGTATGGACTGTATTTTAATTGGTCCAGGCATTACTACAGATGCATATGCTCAGGAACTCGTTAAAATATGTCTTGAAGTAGCAAAAGATCAAGCAGTAATTTTTGATGCAGATGCTATAAATATTATTTCTAACAAGGAATCATTTAAAAAACAGCTAAAAGGTTTAAATGCTATCATTACGCCACATCTATTAGAATATTCGAGATTGAAAAAAAAAGATATTGATGAAATAGAATCAAACATCATTGTAGAAACTCAGAATTTTATCAAAGAATACAAAATCCCAATTTTGTTAAAATCATCGATAAGTTTTTGCTGTTCAAATGATCGAGTTAATATAATTAAAAAAGGTAATGATGGTTTATCCACTGGTGGTAGTGGAGATGTTTTAGCAGGAATAATTGCATCATTTGCAGGACAATATCTTTGTTATGAGAAAAGTTTAAATAATTCTAAGATTAATTTAAAAGCAATATTATCAAAAGCTGCTGAAAACGCTGCTTACATCTTAGGTGAAACTGCAGAATATTTAAATAAGATTATGGAAACACCAGCGGTTACGCCCAGTGAAATAATTCAAAATCTTTTTAAAAAATGATGTCTCATTTTATTTAAACTGAGTTATATTTTCTATAGAATTAGGAGATCACGATGAATAGAGCAAATAGTATAATGATTTGCATTACATTGATAATATCTTCATTAATATTTGGGAATAGTATTATTGAAGCGCTGAAAGACAAAGACAAAGTGAGAGTTATTGGTTCATCAAGTTTAGAATATGCTTCAGATATTATGAAATGGCAAATTACATTAGGAACGATCAGCAATGAACAGACATTACGACAAACTAATCTTATTTTGAGTCAGAATATAGAAAAAATCAAAGAACTGATTAAGTCTAAGCCAAAACTCAAATGTGAAATTTCAATAAATTCTCCCTTTTCATATCCCTTGTATGATCAAAGTGGTCAAATCAAACAATATAACATAGAACAGCAAATGAGTATCATTGTAAGAGATAGTAGCATGTTTTCTTTAGTTGAAGATCAGTTCAATAAAGAGATTTTAAATGATCCAAAATTACTTATAAGAAATTCACAGTTTCAATATTATATTTCTAAACTTGCTGAAGTCAAACATAACATAATTTCAGAAGCAACAAAAGATGCAGAGAAAAGAGCAAATGAAGTTGCTAAAAGTTCAGGAAGGAAAGTGAAGAAACTTTTAAATGCCAAAGTTGGAATTTTTCAGATAACAGAACCTTTTTCAACTGATATCCAGTCTTATGGAATCTACAATACAAATACGAAAATGAAACAGATTTCAGTGACAGTTACTTCTGAGTTTGAGATAAGATAATGTTCATAATTATTAAGAGAGTAGTAAAAAATTAATGAGTAAAATTAAGATATTGTCTGAAGAAGTAAGCAATAGAATTGCTGCAGGAGAAGTAATTGAACGACCTTTTTCTGTTGTTAAAGAGCTTGTTGAGAATAGTATTGATGCTCAGGCAAGTAAAATTATCGTACATGTAGTTAATGGAGGTAGAGATTTAATACAAGTGATCGATAATGGTATCGGCATGAATGAAGAGGATGCTCAATTGGCATTTGAGCGACATGCAACAAGTAAAATCAGAAATGTAGATGACATTATACACATAAATACATTAGGGTTTCGTGGTGAAGCAATTCCAAGTATTGCCTCAGTTAGCCATTTTACTTTAACAACAAAAACTTCAGATTCAGATATTGCATGTGAAATAATTTATGATTCAGGCAAACTAATCAGAATTACTCCATGCTCAGCCAATCAAGGAACCAGTATCACGGTAAAAAAATTATTTGTAAATGTACCCGCAAGAAGAAAATTTCTTAAAACTGAACCAGTAGAGTATAAACATATATTAAATTATATGCATTATCAGTCAGTTCTTTATCCTCATATTAGCTTTGTTCTCACTCATAATGGTAAAGAAAAATTTAATTATCCTATTGCTGTTGATACAGAGCAACGATTACTTGATATATTTGGGTCAAGTTTTTCAAAAATTAATTTTATCAAATTATCAAATTCATGGAATCAGATCAATGTAGCAGGTTACATTGAAGTAATAGAAAATTCCGAGAAAATAATAGATGATATCCACTATCTTTTTGTAAATGGTCGTTTTATTAATGATAAAACAATCTTTTCAGCATTGCGCTCAGCATTAGAACCTTTTTTAAAAAAATATAATCACTTCCAGATAGGTAAACTTCCTTCATATATTTTATTTCTCAATATTGAAGCTGAGCAAATTGATGTGAATGTTCATCCTGCTAAATTAGAAATTCGATTCAGAGATAATCAGTTGGTATATCAATTTATCAGACAAAGTGTAATTGACTGTTTAAACGAGTATGAAAGAATGAAGTATGAGGTTGTTAAGCAAAAGATATCATTTACAAGTTCTGGCGAAAACTTAACGTCTTTTGAGAATCAAATCGTCAGAAAACAGTTTAACATTGATGATAAAGATGAAATCAAAACTCAACACCCGTCAACAGAAAAGCAACAAATTTCAACTTTTACAAAAAATTCTGTTCAAAGTTTCATTCCACAAGAAAATCATAATAGCATAAACAAAACAGTGGTCTTAGATTCTTTTAATCATACTCAGCCTAATTTATCGACACAACAATACAAAAATTATTTGAATAGTTCTAATACTAAACCTTATGAATTTGAGATTTACTCAAAACTATTTGAAAATCTTGATGAGTTTAGCAATCTCTGGCAAGTGAATAATCTATACATCTTTTTACAAGATGATAAAGGCTTATTTATAATCGACCAACATGCAGCACATGAAAGAATCATCTATGAGAAAATGATAAAAAGAATGCATGGAGAGAAGACAGTTAGACAGAGATTACTTTTCCCAGTTGTTGTAGATCTACCTAATTATTTGTCAGAATATTTGTTTGATTTGATAGAGCAGAATATTGAACTATTTGACAAAATTGGTTTTAGTATCAAAACATTCAGCCAAAATTCAATTGTAATAGATGAGATTCCATGTGAACTTGATAATTGGGATGGCGGAGATGTTTTTATCGACTTAATCAAACAGTTACAAGAGGAGTTTAGCAAGATTGAAGACTTTCGCGATAGTTTAGCAAAATCTATGGCATGTAAAGCAGCGATAAAAGCAGGTAAAAAACTCCATAAAAAAGAGATGCTATCATTAATCCATGATTTATATAAATGCGAAGAACCATTTTATTGCCCACATGGCAGACCATTAATAATAAAAATTGATTATCAGGAATTAGAAAAAAGATTTAAAAGAATATGATCCCATTAATCATCATACAAGGACCAACTGCATCTGGAAAATCATCGTTAGCTATTGAATTAGCTGAAATAATGAACACAGAGATAATCTCATCTGATTCCAGGCAGATTTATAAATACATGGATATTGGAACCGCAAAAGTTAGCATTGAAGATCAAAATAGAATAAAGCATCATTTAATTGATATAATTAAACCTGATCAACAATTTAGTGCTGGTCAATTCGTTGATTTAAGTAAGAAAGTAATCAACAAATTAATAACAGAGAGAAGAATACCAATAATATGCGGTGGAACAGGCTTATATATCAAAGCATTACTTGAAGGGATATTTAAAATTGATGACATCTCCCAAGATGTAAAAGAGAAAGTCAATCACCTATTAACCGACAAAGGAATAGAATATCTTTTTTCCATCATAAAAAATTTTGATATTCAGCTATCAGAGCAGATTTATCCTCAGGATAAACAGCGAATTATTAGGGCATGTGAAGTATGGTTTCAAACAGGAAAATCATTAAGAGAACATTGGAGTAATCAGTTAAAAGAAGATCAATTTGAAGTTTTTAATATATTACTTCAACCTGAACGAGATATTCTTTATCAACGAATAAACCAACGAATGGATCAAATGATTAACAATGGTTTAATTGATGAGCTAAGGACTTTGTTATCTCTTGGATATCATTCAGATCATTATGGTTTAAATACTGTTGGTTACAAAGAGTTTCTCCCATATCTTACTGATAATAATTCCCTTGCAGACTGCGTCAGCTTAGCAAAGCAACATTCAAGAAATTATGCTAAAAGGCAGATAACCTGGTATAAAAAATGTAATTTTCAATTTGCAATTTATAATAATTGTATTAACTTATTAGAAATAAAGAAAATGATTGATCAGTTTTTTAATCATCTTAATTGAATATTTTGTGTAACTATGATGCTTAAAGCTCTGTAACTAACTATAAAAGGAGGATTTATGAGTCTTGCCTCTGTGAATGGATTTAAAATTTCAAAATTAGATTATTTATTGGAGTTAGCAATTATCACGAATGATTCGCGAATTATGTGTACAGAAGAATCAATAAAAAATGATGTATTAGTACGAATTATTGATGATACACTTCTTATACAATATGCAACCTTACACGATATTAATGTAAGTAATAGCGAGGTGGAAGAAAGTTATATACACACCCTTTTTGAGCTCAACAATCGTTACAATTTTTCTGAATTTATGTGTGAGAATCATCTTACTGAGAACAATTTACTCAACTATGTTAAGAATCAATTAATAATCAAAAAATTTATATTAGAAACAATAAAAAAAGATATTGATATTTCTGAAGAACATTTACAAGATTTTTTCAATGAGAATACAGATGCCTTTGTTTCAGAAGATACCGTAAGATTATCTCATATTCTGATAGAAAAATATGATGATGAAGCCTTAGACAGAGCGCTTGAAATACGGAAAAGTATTAGGAACTCAGATGATTTTTTCAGATTTGTGCAAGTTTGTTCAGAGTGTCCAACATGCTGCCAATCAGGAGATTTAGGATATTTTGTACGCGGAGAACTAATTCCAGAAATTGATCAAGTTGTGTTCAATATGAGTTTAAATGAAATTAGTGAACCAATAAAAACAATATTTGGATATCATATTGTAATCGTAACAGATAAAAAAAAGCATAAAAAGTCATGTTATAATGATGTAAAAGAAGCCTTAAGAGAACATTTGGTTGAACTTCAAACAGAGGTAATTTTAATAAAACTTCTAAAAGAATTAAAAGAGAAAGCAGAAATAGAGCTATATGTTAACTTTTAAGGAGAAGCTATGGAATTTGACAACCTGATTAAAAGAAGAAGATCCTATAGATCTATTGACAGTATAGAAATAACTGAAGAAACTATTAATATATTATCAGAAGCAGCAAAGATGGCTCCATCATGTTATAATAATCAGCCATGGAAATATATATTTATAACAGATAATCATCAATTAACAAGAATAAAATCATTTTTATCAAAAGGCAATTCCTGGGCTAAAAAAGCTTCAATGATTATTGCAGTGCTATCCAAAAAAGAAGATGATTGCATTGTTCAAGATAGAGAATATTTCCTTTTTGATACAGGTATGTCATGTGCTTTTTTGCAGTTAAAAGCAGTTGAAATAGGTTTAACTATTCATCCTATTGCTGGTTACAAAGAAAAAGAGATAAAAGAAACTTTAAAAGTACCTGAAAATTACTCTCTGATCACACTTTTAATCGTAGGCCAATTCAGCGAAGAGATATTTTCGAGTTTAAGTGAAATCGAAAAGGAAAAAGAGTTATCCAGACCATTACGAAAAGATTTTTCAGAGTTCTGCTACATCAATGAATTTAGAGACATTTAACTATTTCATTTTATGGATTAAGTAATAGCCAACAGACAAAGAAGTAACGAGTAAAGCAATTCCAATCAACTTTAAATCTTCAATGCTTTTTAAATCAAGAATAATAATTTTTCTAACAACAGCAATAATACTTACCATAATTACGACTTCAACTCTTATAACGCTTTTGTGAAGATAAGATTTAATCGTTTCTAATAACTCAATACCTATCAATACAATAAGGAATTGACCAAATATTTCTAATAAGCTATCAATACCTATGAAAAATTTTGGATAATCTAGAATCTTTTTATATACTAAGACACCTAATTCTATAGATGATATTAAAATTGTAAATACCATCAATAACATAAGAACGATGACTATTGAGATTTCAAACTTCTCAATAAATTTTATAAATTTTGATTCTAGCATTTATTCTCCTTTTGATTTCATTTTACTTATTTAACAAAATTATAAAAGTATGTTTAATCTGGCAAGTGATTTTTTTTATGGAGATTCTTGAGAGTTTTGATTAACATTGCCAAATCTTATAACTTTCAATTTTTATGCTTATCTCCCATTCACTTATTACGATCATCTTTCTACTATCCTGTAGAAATTTATATTTCAAATCACAAGAAACGAGTAATTTAAGTTAAGAAAAATTCATATTAGATTAGCAGTAATACATCATTTTTAAATTTTTTCGTGAGTGATATCATTGAATAATCAGTTGACAAAGAATTCTATATTTTTTTTATTGTGAGTAATGAAAGATAATATAATTGCAATCGATTTACATGGTACTCTCATTGATCAGAATTGGCATTTTCCAAGTCAGCTAATCAATGAATTTTCAACTTTATATTATAAACTTAACGAGTCATTTGATTTTTATATCTGCACAGGCAACAATCTTGATTTTGTAATAAGATATTTACCAGATGAAATTTTATCATTATTTAAGGGATTTATTCTTGAAACCGGAGGAGTGTTCTCTGATGGTGTATCTGAGAGACTTTTGATAGAACCTTCTCTAATTAAAGATATTGAAAAACTTAAGAAAGAGATCGAAAAACAAGAATTTGGTTTTATCAAATATTTTGCAGAAAGAAAAGCAAGTATCAGTGCTTTTACTCAATCAGAAACAGAAGGAGAATCTCCAGAAAAGTACTTTAAAATTATTGAAGAATTTGTTTTAAATTCGGATCTATCAGACAAAGTTTACACAACCTATTCAAATGTTGCAATTGATATTATTCCAATTGGTGTGAGCAAATTTACTGGAATTGATAGTATTCGTAGCAATCAAACAATAATTTCTCTGTTAGACTCTATGAACGATATTGATCTCGCCTTACATTCAAATCTTTGCTTTCTTCCATCCAATGCATCAAAAGAGCTGTTAAATCGCATTTCATATAATTCAATTAATTCCTTTCAGGAACATGTAAAAATATGCGATTTTAAAAGTTCCAACACAATATTTTTATGCAATAATAGTTTTAGTTTCGGTGTTATCGAAGCATTAGAAGTATTAGCCAGTTATTATTAAAAATTACAGGAATAATCATGAAACATTTACCAGAATTATTATTACCAGCAGGTAATCTTGAAATGGCAATTGCTGCCTATCAAGGAGGAGCAGATGCGGTATATGCCGGACTCCAGGATTTTAATGCAAGGCAAAGAGCTAAGAATTTTTCAATAAATGAACTCTCAACATTAACCGATTATGCAAAAGACAATCATAAAAAAATTTATATCGTTCTAAATACATTAATAAAAAACAACGAGACTTTTGATATAGTCGATACTTTATCTCTAATCTCAGATCTAAAAGTTGATGGTGTTATCGTTCAGGATTTAGGTTTATTATATTTGATAAAAAAATACTTCAATAAATTAGCTGTTCACTCAAGCACTCAAATGGGAATCCATAATTCATTAGGTATATCTTTTTCACAAAAAGAACAGATTAAGAGAGTAATACTATCAAGAGAATTAACTTATAATGAGTTAACTCAGATTTCACAAAAATCAAATATTGAGTTAGAGTTATTCGTTCATGGTTCATTATGTTATTCATTTTCGGGACATTGTTTATTTAGTAGTTTTTTAGGTGGTATGAGTGCGAATAGAGGTAATTGCAAACAACCTTGCAGAAGACTTTTTACAGTAAATAAAGAAAATGATTATTTGTTTAGTTTAAAGGACTTACAATTAATTGAGTTTGTGCCTGACTTATGTAAACTTGGAATTCATGCATTAAAAATTGAAGGTCGAATGAAATCAGTTGATTATGCATATAATACTGCAACCGCATATAGGATAGTACTTGATCATCCTGAAAAAATGAGTGAAGCAAAAAAAATTTTAGAACATGATTTAGGTAGAGAAAAAACAGCTTACTTTTTATCAAACTCAATCGAGAATTCATTATCAAATACCCCTTCTGTTGGTTCAGTAATTGGCAATATAGTAGATATCAGCAATAACATAGTTTCAATAAAGTTGTTAAGTAGTTTTAATAAAGGGTCAAAGATAAGAATTATTGGCAAAAATGATTTTGACACTGATATCATTGATGTATCAGAAATGTTTGATATTCAAGATAAAAACATTGATAAAGCTGCAGAAGGAATGATAATTTGTATTTCAGTTAAGGATAAAAATATCAAAATTGGAGATGAAGTTTATTTGGTATCTGATAAAAGTCATGTAAAAATTAATCTCCCAAAGATTAAAAAATATAATAGACCTACTAATACAAAGATAAAGGATAAGCTAATCAGGTCTCGCTATCATGAATCATATAAAAGCAGTAAACCAGAGTTGTACTTAAGATTAGATCACCCAGAATGGCTTTCATTAATCAATAGTGATCAATATACAGGTATTATTATTGCTTTCACTAAGAAATACTGGGAAGATCAAGCTGAATTTATTCAAAAGTTACAAGTGATTAAATCAAAAGTATATATTGAATTACCACTTTTTATTAGCGAAAATTTTATTGAATACTATAAATCCTTTATTCAAAGCTCTATCAATATAGGATTCAGAAAATATTCAATTTCTCAGATTTATCAATTAGAACTTTTTGAAAACATGAATGATATTGAGATCATTTCGAATGAATCGATCTATTGTTTGAACGATTTTTCGATTGACTATATCAAACAACACGGAATCAATCGATACATTTATCCTTTAGAAAATGATATTGATAATTTATTTACAGGAAAAGACCGAAATGGAATCATTCCTTTATTTTTCTTCCCAAAATTATTTTACTCAAGAATGCCATTGAATATAAAAAAAGAGGTAGAGTTAAGCGATATTAAAAATGAATACAGAAAATATATCAGAGAAGGAATGACTGTAGTTACATCAAAACAGGCTGTCTCATTATTTCAATATCAAAAAAAGCTTCTTAATAAAGGCTTCTCAAAATTTCTTATTGATGTCTCATTTACAAGCATCAACCAGGAAGTGCTTAACTTAATCAACACATCTCTTGATGAATCGATAAATATACCTCAAACAAGTAAATTTAATTTTAAAAAAGGATTATGGTAAACTATGATCCATAAAGAATATTGGATCGAATCAATCGTACACGCGATCAATAAAGATTACTGGCAAATAGATCAAGCGATTAAATTATTTAGAGAGGATTGTACAATACCTTTTATTGCAAGGTACCGCAAAGATAAAACAGGCGCTCTTGATGAAAAAGATTTGCGGGTGATATTTGATTCTATGACTAAACATGATAAATTAGAAAATAGAAAAAAAGAAATAAAACAATCATTGGAAAACCAAAATGAATTAAATGATCGTTTAACTGAACTAATCGATTCCTGCCTTTCTCTAAAAGAGTTAGAAGAAATATACCTTCCATATAAAAAGAAACAAAAAACGAGAGCAAGTATTGCCATCGAAATGGGGTTAAAACCGCTTAATGAATTTCTTTTAAATGCAAAAGCTAAAAATGATCATTTCATTGATCGTTTTGTCAAATCAAATGATAAATTGAAATCACGAGCAGAAGCGATTCAGAAAGCGCTTGATATTTTCGCAGAAGATTTATCTTGTAATAGTTCTGTTCGCTCATTTATCAGGGAAAATCTTAATAGGCACGGCCTATTGATATGTTCCAAAAAAGAAGATGCTGACGATAAAAAGGAAGTTTTCAAACCTTATTATGATTTTCAGTCCAAAATTAACTTATTGCCTGAATGGAAAGTTTTAGCAATAAATAGAGCAGAAAAACTTGAAGTCATACGTTGCAAACTTAGTTTTTATTGGGATTATTTCAACACGTTCCTTTATAAAAGAACAGGATTTAAAGAGCTGGAAGGTGTTTTTTATCAACTATTATATATCTATGGTATCTACAGAAACAATCCATATTTACCAGAAATATACGAAAGCGCTAAGGATGCATATAAAAGACTTTTATTTCCATCTATTGAAAGAGAAATTCGAGCTGATTTAAGTGAAAAAGCAGAGTTACGATCAATAGAAATTTTTCAAAATAACCTTCGTCACCTGATCCTCAGCCCACCTTTGACAAAAAAGAAAATATTAGGTATAGATCCAGGGTTTAAATCTGGATGCAAGATAGCACTAATTGATGAAAATGGAACTGTGATTACTTGTGATACCATTTACCCTACTCCCCCACATCTAAAAGTCAAAGAATCGATTAATCTACTTAAATCACATATCAATAAATATCATGTTAATTTAATTGCTATTGGTAATGGTACCGCATCAAAAGAAACTGAAGAATTCGTTAATCTACTGATTAAAGAAGTCGATGATAAAGACTTAAAGTATGTCATCGTTTCAGAAGCCGGAGCTTCTGTATATTCAGCGTCTGAAGCTGCTCAAAAAGAATTCCCAGAATATGATGTGAGTTTAAGAGGTGCGATTTCTATAGGAAGACGAATTCAGGATATGTTAAATGAATTGGTAAAGATTCCGCCTGAATCGATAGGTGTTGGGATGTATCAGCATGATATACCTATTACCCTTTTAAAGGAAAAACTAGGACTCGAGGTTGAATCTGCTGTGAATTATATTGGCGTAGATATCAATACAGCATCTGAGTATCTATTACAATATGTCTCTGGTTTTTCAAATAACATTGCTAGAAATGTCGTTAACTATCGTATTCAAAATGGTGGATTTACTTCTCGAAAAGATTTACTAAAAGTTAAAGGATTAGGCAACAAGACTTTTGAATTGTGTGCCGGTTTTTGCAGAGTTTTAGAATCAGAGAATATCTTTGATCAAACGATTATTCATCCTGAGTCATACCTGATAGCTGATAGATTATTAAAGATCCTCAACATAGAAAAAAAGAATTTAAATGAAATAAAAATTCAATTAGACCCAATGCTAAAAAGCCTTAATTATGAATATTTAGCAGAACAATTAAAAACCTCTCAAGATTTAATAAAAGATATTATTGATGCACTTGTTTTTAGAAAAATTGATCCAAGAAAAGAATATCCTCAAGCCAATTTCAAAGAAGGTATTCGATCAATTAGTGACTTGTTCATAGGTTTTAAAACCAGAGGAACAGTCAGAAATGTTACTGATTTTGGGATCTTCATCGATATTAATGTTGGGTATGACGGATTAGTTTACCGATCTTCTTTTATGCAATACAATCCTCTTCTTTTTGCGCCGGGTATGATGCTCAATGTCGAAGTGATCAATATGGATCAAGAAAATAAAAAAATTGGGTTAAAGATAATAAAGGATAATTTAGAATAAGTTACTTTACTTTACTTTCTTCAAATCAGTTAACTGCATACATACCACTCCATCTTCACTGTTTGCCAAGTAATAATAATCATTATAATACTTTATGTCTTGTACAAAACTGCTGAATTGAATATAGGCAATTTCTGTGATCGCTGTTAAATCGGAAATCTGATAATAAACGAGTTTTTTATTCTCATAAGCGATCAATAAATTCCCATTAATTAAAGAAAAGCAAACAGGTGGAACATTAAGAATATAGTAAGTAAGTTGATTTAAATACTCAGGTTGAGAATTATCATAAAATATGAGCTGATTCGATGTGATCGCAACCAGAGTATTGCCAATTAGTTGAAAATCAGTTAAATAATACACAGGGACAGATCTAACTAAAGAGGGTAAAAATGGATTAGTAATATCATAAACATCAATAGAAAAATTTGAACCTACATACATGTACGGAAATTTTACCTTTATCTTATTATAGATTTTCCCAGAAATCGAAGTTGAAGAACTAAGTTCTAAAAGTTGACCTGCACCAATGACTTCATATATTTTCCAAAAATCATCTCCAGCAGCTACCAATAAGTCAGAATATACATTGTTTTCATCAATATCAATACTTTTGGGAGCTATATTGGTATTAACACTATGTACGGTTGGTGCAGTTGGATTGCTAGTATTCAAAATGAAGAATCCAGAATTTCCTAAGGCAGTATAAAGAGTATTCCGCTTATCTCTGACACTTGAGTATATCCTGTCTGTCGCATTATTATAAAATTTTAAAGAAGCGACTCGATTGATATTCCACGGAATATAAGCATCAATTACAGTAATTCTGCCTAATCCATCTGAAGAAAATATGTAAGGGAAATCAAGTGTGAGATTACTTGATGAATTTATGACTGCTGCAGAAGATATGATATCCATATTCATATTATCACCAGGTAAATCTGGATTATCAGAAGGATTAACAACTCTGCATGATACCAATAGAAACAAACAAAGGGTCAATGGAACAATAAATCTTAGTTTATTCATAATCATCCTCTTTTCAAGTTTTTAAACTTTGTTTAAATAACAATTGCCTGAATACTGGTGAAAACACACTATTGGGTGATGCTTTCAAATAATCACTGATATTTTGTTTTTTCTGAGATTCGTCATCTGACAAACGAATGAGTTCAAGTTTTGCAAATTCCTGATAAACAGGATTTTTATATGTGCGTGCATATATCTCTTTTGCTCTATCAAATTGATAATCATTTTTAAGCCAATCGGCTAACAATAGACTGATTTCATCATCTTGCGTACGATCGAGAAGAGCAGTTAATATTGATATCGCTTCTTTATTCTGATATAGATTTTTACTTCGATAAGCATCAAAAAACTCTTCTATAGAGTCTTTGGGGATCGTTGATAAAAACAAAGACATAAAAAGCATATCGTTAATCACAGGATTTTCGGGGAAATAAATGATATATTCAGTCATTAAGGAATCTGCTCTTTTATCTTTCTGCATAAGTGATAATAAATAGAGATAATAATAACTTTGAGCTAATATTGGAGATCCGGGTTCTTCTTTTTTATTGATATTCTCTATAGATTGATTTGCTATTGAAAACTCTTTTTTCATTATGTAGTAGTTGATTCTTTTGAATTCTATACTCTTTTTATCTGCATCATTAAAGCAGAACTCCTCAGCCATTTTTAAGTACTTTAACACTTCATTCTTATCAGCATTCTCCATAATTAATATTTCTGAAAATAACTCTCGGGATTCTCTATGACTTTTTGTTTTATATAGATTATTTCGATGATTCAACTCTGCTGAATTAATCAATGATAAAAGGATTTGTTTTGATTCATTTAGCTTTTTTTGTTTAAAATAAAGATTAGCAATTTTCATTTTTACATCTGCGATAATGCTTATATTTTCTGCTTGCTCAACAAGAAGTTGATATGCGCTCAATGCATATTCAAAAGATTCTTTTGAATACAGTTCATCTGCAAACCGGAGCAATTTATCTGGCTTCAGGGTCTGATAAATAAGTAAAGCTTGATCAAAATTATTCATCTCAAGTAAAGATATTGCATAAAGTTCTCGAACTTCTTCAACTGTAGAATTTTGACAATTGCTTTGAATGACTGAAATCAAAAGAGTATCACTTTTTACCATTTGTTTAAAACGTGCACTCACATAATAAAGATAACTTGGATTTAATGCCAGATGTTTGACTGACTCTTCAATACATAATTTGTAATTCTGCAACTGGAAATAATTATTAGATAACTCAAAAGCGAAAATTGTTGGATTGTTTGATATCTTTCTTGCTGAAAGATAATATGTTGAAGCGATTTCATGCAAATTATTGATTTCAAATGCAGAAGCCATCAATTGATAATTGTTTACTAAAAGTGGATTTAACTTAATAAATTGATCAGCTAGTGATTTGGCTTGACTAATCTCATTTCTAAGTACATATACCGATATTTTATTCTGAGTGTAAACAAATGGTGTTAAAACCTCTTTTTTCTCTTCAAGCAACTCATCAGCTTTATCTATACTGGAACTGCGGATATAATTACTAATAAGTCTTTGGATTACTTCCTGATCATTGGGCATTTTTTTTAGTAATTCGATATATACAGCCTGTGCTCGGGTGAATTGATTTAAATTTTCAAATGACATTGCCTGATTGAGTTGAATCCTCTTCTCATCATACTGAGCATTTAATGCCACACAGATAAGCATGATCAAAACTAACAATATATAATACTTACTTTTCATAGTACTAATAACCTCACTTTTGAGTGATTGTTTCAAGGCTTGAATTTATTGTCAAATGATTTCGTTGATTAAGAACTAAAATTTAATTTGTTTGCTTGATTAGTTTATAATAGCATGCATAGATCTTTTTCCCATCAGGTGAAAGAGTCCCATAGAAGTATTGATGTGGTAAAAAAGAGTCTTCTTGGATAGTTTTTTTTAAATCATAACATGACAAGAAAAAATGATTTTTAAATAACACAATATCACCCAAATCACTTACTGAAATTGAATTGTTTTTTTTGTCTGCAAACGCATTAAGAGTTCTTTTTTGATAATTAATCAAATTGTACGAGAAAATAGAACTACTCTTCGCAAACAATAATACTTCACCATTTTTTGATAACATTGCTTTATATACTTTTTTAAACATAAGCATTCTTTGATTTTGTTGCTGAGATGTCCATAATTTTCCATCTGAGCTTAAATAAATAAGATTATTTTCATAATCATACCCGATTATCTGATGCAATAATGAATCTTTAAAAATCTCTTTCTGATTAAAACTGTTTAAATCTAATTCATGATAAGAATATGTTTTATTTTTTAAGTAGGTTAAAAAGAGTTTTTCATTATCATTGGAGATACTGTATGATATATATTCACCATATTGTTTTGTATCTGTTTTCAAAGCAATATTTCCATTCAAATCAGTAAGACTTAAAAATTTTGGATTCATATCGTTAATGAAATATTTTGGAACTACTGAGTAGAGAGATAAATCGTACTTCTGATTTGAGATTTTCTTTGATTTTCCTTCAAAATCCATCATATATAATCCATCGTCTTTTTGCATTAGTAATTGATCAGAATCTTCTGTGAAGATTGCGATGTTATGCTCTTTAAACTCAATAAAATCAGTCCCATCTGTATTTATTAAACAGGAAAACTTCTGGAATACAGGTTTTTCTTTTTGTTCAATTTCAGTATTGCCATTATCAACATTGAAATCATGCTTCAATAAGTTTAGATTAAATCGAATAAAAACGATAAAAAAAACAGCAAGAGCTAATAACACAATTATATTTAATACTCTTTTCATTCTATATTTCCATTTCTAATTGTCTGATAAAATTATATCTTTGATTTGATCTTCAATAATTCTTTTTCTTATATCAAAGTCTTCAATTGAACTTGGAATAAATTCTTTGAATTTTCCAAAATACATTTGTTTTGTATTAAATCGGTATTGTAAGGTGTATGCTTGCCCCAAATCAATAATTGCCTGGAGTGAATCAATAGGGTTTAAATCAAGTTCTAAACATTTCTCGAAATTTATGATTGCTGATTTGTAATCATCTAATACCAAATAACTTTGATCAATATGAAAACAAGCTGCATTAATAGTTGAAGGCTGATATGAGCTATGTGTAAATTTCTTAAGCATTTTGATTAGAGTTTCAAAATCATTATCAGTATGAAATTCGGAATAATACAGATATTTAAAGCTGTTTTCTAAAAAAGAGTTCCTATCATTGTGCTTTAGAAATTTCAACAACTTCTGTTTTGCAGAAAGAAAATCGTCATTTGAAAAATCATTTAAAGCACCATGATAAAGTAATGAATCTTCTTTTGTCAATCGTGTTAATGGATAGACATTGCTTTTTTTTTGAGATTGTAAAGCTTTCTTGTTTTTTAGATTAGCTTTAAATTGAGAATTCTCCTGATAGACATTGTTCTCTTGTATCTCAATCGGCTTCTTGTGTTTCTCTGCTTCATTCTTTGTCACTGTGTTGACAGATTCTTTGAACGCTTTTTCATTAAACCCTTTTATAAAATAGTAATGATAAATTATGTATGCAAAAATTATTAATATAAGGATGATTAACACAAATTTTCTTCTTTTCATAAAACCTCATAATTACTTACTAATTTACTTTAATTTATTGTCAACTGTTATTTGCTAATAATTTCAGAGTTCAAGAACAATTAAATAATTTTTCTACAGGATAGACCTTAGTGCTAAGTAGGAGACAAGTGAGGCAGATCCCTTAAATAAGTGAGTTTGAAAGCATTTTTGTTAAAAGAACCTTCTCAAACATTGCATATACAATATCTACGATAATTCGTAAAAAACAATTTGACAAATTTGTACAGTTTCAGCAAATATTATTTGGACAGAATAAGAGGTAATGATGATATATAGAACAAATATTCTTACAATGAATAGTCAGAATGATTTAATCCTTGATAAGGATGTGTTTTTAGAAATTGAAAACGGCTTGATAAAAAGTATCACAAAAGAACATAATGGCATTTACAAAGATCTCTTGCATTGTTTTGTCACGCCTGGTTTTATAGATACTCATACACATATAGTTCAGCATCGCATTAGAGGATTTTATCGCCCTCATTTGATCGATTGGCTAAATGATTTTACTTTTAAAGAAGAAGCTAAGTTTGAAAATCCATCTTATGCCCATCAAATCACTCAGGACTTCTTTCATGAAGCCATAAGCAAAGGTTCAACCTGCATCGTTGGCTACATGAGTATTCATAAAGAGGCATGTGAAATAGCATTTGAAAATGCTGATCAAATCGGGATACGTGCACTTATTGGCAAGGTGATGATGGATCAGAATTGCCCGGATTTCCTAAAAGAAGATACAGATCAATCTTTAAAAGAGAGTATTGAACTCTATGAGAAATGGAATAACACCAATGATTGCCTGAATTATATCTTTTCGCCTCGCTTTGCGCCTACCTGTTCTAAGAAAATGATGGAATATGTTGGCCAATTCATTCAGGATCACAATGCTTTTATGCAAACTCACCTGTCAGAAAACAGAAATGAAATAGAGTGGATAGAACAACTCTATCCTGAATTTAAGTCGTACACTGATATTTATTATCAGACAGGATTAATGACACACAAATCAATCTTTGGTCACTGTATTCATTTATCAGATCAAGAATTACAGCTATTTGAAAAAACACAGTCAAAGATCGCTTATTGCCCAGATTCAAACTTCTACCTAAAAAGCGGAGAATTCAATGCTCAGGAATGCAACAAACATCATGTTCCTTTTGCGATTGCTTCTGATATCGGCGCTGGTTCAAGCCTTTATATGCCATATCATGCAAAGATGAGTATCTTCCGTCAAAGCCATTATCCTTTTAGCCCCAAAGATGCGTTTAATTCAATTACTTTAAATGCAGCAAAAATATTGGGATTTGACCACAAGATTGGTTCTATTGAAGTAGGAAAAGAGGCAGATCTCGTAATCTTTGAAAATCCTTACAATTATATCAATACAGCCGATGAATATGTTTCAAAATTAGTATTTACTTCAATGGAAGATCAAATCAGACAAGTAATGATAAAAGGTAAAGTAGTATATAAGAAAGGCTTTTAGAGTTTATCATATATAAAATCTATGATATTACATTCTTAAAGACCTATTTTACATTGCTTTTCTATGATTTGCTCTATGTCTTTCTTAGAAACAAACACTGATATCAAATGAGCAATGATAATAATACCAGGAATGTCAATCAACAGTCTTAGTAAAGCAAAGGTCTTCCCCATTGTGACGATCTCAAATAAAAGCATTGGTAGTTTAGTAGTTGACCAGGCGCCAATAAAAATCAATATATTCGAAAACTTCACCCCTTTTTTCATTAACATTGAAGCAACGGGAAATGCGCCATACAGCGGACCAGCAGCAGCTGAGCCTAAGAATATCGCTAAGAGAATACCCTTCAACCCAGACTTCTCCCCCATATACTTCACCATGCTATCCTTAGAAACCCATACATCCAGAAGACCAAGCAAAATAAAGATCGGCGGAATAACAAAAAGCATCTCTTTTATGCTGAGTAATGAATGTTTTACTGCTGTTTTTGCAAGTGTATGATTAACTATAAATAGAATGATCAATAAGCAAAATGAGACAATAGCAAATGAGTACTTCTTGACTAATTTATTCATAATACACTTCCAATAATAAATGCAACAATAAAAGAAAATACATAAGCACAGACATTTCTTATGATCGCAACTTTTTTGCTGAAAAACTTCATCTCTACGGGCAGAGTGATCACTCCGACCATCATCAATGTTGAAATAAAAGACGCTAATTGTGGATAATCAGCACCATTCTTTAATAAAGTAGCGGTTAATGGGAAAGCCACAAAACCAGGAATTAATGTAATTGAACCAAATATTGAGGCGATAAACATGCCGAAAAAACCACTTTCTTTACCTAAATACTTAGAAATTAACTCTGGATTGAATACAGAAAGTATGATACCAACCAAAAACATAATCCCAACCAAGTCAGGCAATATAAAAGAAAAGGAAGCCCATGCTTTTTTTAAAGCCATCTGGGTCTTTCCTTTATCAAAAAAAAACGATAATGTTAAAGCAATAATCGCAACAGAATAAAAGATGATTGTCTGCATTAATTATTCTACTGTCACACTCTTTGCTAAGTTTCTGGGTTGATCTACATCAAGTCCTTTTAAATCAGCAACATGGTAAGCGAGTAATTGCAGAGGAATAACATTGAGTAAAGGTCTAAGCACAGGTAAACTCTGTGGAATATATATGACCTGTTCAGCAATCTGATTGATACGGTTATCTTCTTCATTTGCTATCGCAATTATCTTTCCTCTTCTGGCTTTAACTTCCTGAAGGTTTGAGAGTAATTTATCATATAAATAGTCTTTAGATGCAAGCGCAATTACAGGCATATTTTCATCGATTAAAGCAATCGGTCCATGTTTCATCTCTGCAGCAGGATAGCCTTCGGCATGAATATATGAAATTTCTTTCAATTTTAATGCACCTTCAAGCGCTACAGGATAATCAATACCTCGGCCAAGATAAAGCGCATTCGTTGACTGTGCGACTATTTTTGCGATTTCTCTGATCTCATCATTTTTATTAAGAATAAATTGAATCTTATCGGGTATCTGCCGAATCTCTTCAATAATATTGCAGGCTTCAAGCGGAGAGATATTTCTCATTCTGCCAAGAAGTACAGCAAGCAAGCTTAATACAGTCACTTGAGAGGTAAAAGCCTTGGTTGAAGCGACACCAATTTCAGATCCTGCGTGAATATAAACCCCACCATCTGTTTCTCTGGCAATTGTACTACCGACGACATTGGTAATCCCAAACACTTTAGCGCCTTTTGCTTTCGCTTCTTTTAATGCAGCCAGTGTATCAGCAGTTTCGCCTGATTGAGAGATAACAAAAACCAAAGTATCATCAGGCACAATTGGGTTTCTGTAACGATATTCACTTGCATATTCCACTTCTACTGGAATTCGAGCTAAGGTTTCAATGATATATTTTCCAATAAGCCCAGCATGCCAGGATGTACCACAACCTATAATCTGTATTCTTTTCACATTTCGTAAATCAGAGGTGTTACTGCTTAAACCGCCTAATCGTGTGGTTGACAGTTCATCAGACAAACGGCCTCTGAATGCATTAAACACAGAAACAGGCTGTTCAAAGATCTCTTTAAGCATAAAATGTTTAAATTCGCCTTTATCAATTGAACTGATATCCCAGTCAATCTCTGAGATCTCAGGATTTATCGTTTGATTATCATAATTGATAATTTCATAGTTCTCAGGTGTGATACGAACCAGTTCCCCATCTTGAAGATAAATCACCTTCTTCGTATGAACGATGGTCGCATTGATATCTGAAGTGATAAAGAACTCGTTCTCCCCTATCGCAAGAATGACAGGACTACCCTTTCTGGCTGCAATAATCTGATCAGGATGATCCTGATGAATGACTGCGATCCCATAAGTGCCTTCAATCTTCTTTAAAGTGAGTTGTATGGCTTTGAGCAGATCCTTTTCTTTCTCATAAAAATGATGAATCAAATGAACCAATACCTCTGTATCTGTTTCACTTCTAAAATGATAATTCTTTTGTTCTAAACTATGTTTCAATGCTTTATAATTTTCAATAATACCATTATGAACCAATGCGATCTTTGAATCCTGATCATAATGAGGGTGTGCATTGATTTCAGTAGGTTCACCATGTGTTGCCCAGCGAGTGTGAGAAATACCTATATGGCTATTGTACTGAGAAGCATCACCTGATAAAGAACGTTCCAGTTCAACGATTTTTCCTTCTTTTTTATATATCTTTAATTGATTGTCTGAATTGATAATAGCGATCCCTGCACTATCATACCCGCGGTATTCCAAACGCTTAAGTCCTTCGATCATGATAGGAACAGCATTTCTTTTTCCTATATATGCTACTATTCCGCACATAATTCCTCCAATTATATTTTTCTCTTTATTCATTTACCAGAAAATATGAGATCAAATATTATGCAAGTGTTTTTAGAATTAAATGTATTTTATCGTTAGAAAATTGAACTTGATGGTTATATGATAATTATTTATATTAATTTATTTATTTAACGTTTTTCCCTGATACATTATTAATCTGCCTCTCTCTTCACACTCACTTCACTCCCTCTTCACTTCTTAATTAACATCACTCAAACAATTCATTGTTTTTTGTGAGATAGTTTATAGTTTTAGTTCATGATTTTTATCTTAATGATTGTGCTTTTATATAAGTCCTATCAATTAAATAGCTAAGTAGAGAGCAAGAGAGACAAGAGAGGGAAAATTTAACGCTTATTGCATCAATAAGATGTAACATACAAAGTTAAATCTACTATATAACCTAAATACTAAGTTATAGCTAGCATTAAAAGCACTGTTGGTGTGATATATAATTCATTTTCGCAATCATGTTGATTGCGTTACGATTAATCGCAAGCTGGTTGCTCGTGTTACTAATTCAGACGCGATAAATCGCGTCTCTACTATGACTTAAGTAATATGCAAGACCTGACCACCCCGTCCGCCAAGGCGTCCACCCCTCCACATAGGGGAACGGGGCTGGTCGTATTAATACTATTTACAAGATGAATCAGATGCTTGATTAATTGATCAAATCAAACATCTCAATCACCCTAAATCAGCTAAAAACCACGTGCATCTTTTTTCCCCTCTGTGGAGGGGTAGCGGCGGCAGCTGACGGGGTGGTCAGGATTTTTTTAGATTTACAATGTGAAGATAAACGAGCAGATTTTTGAGACAATTTTTCGATGTACCGATCAGCATTAGACTGATTATTCCAACAAAATGACAATTCCGATCCTCTGTCACCCAGATCGTAGCGTGGGGTCTCCTTTATGAGCTCCTTGCATCAAAAAAAATACTCGACAGATTTGCAAAAAAATATAGTTTGGTAATAAGGGATAAAATAAAGAAGGTAGGGTTTATCATGAAAAAGCAAGTACATTATCAACTTAACAATGCCAATGAAAACCTCTCTGGTTTTAGTAAAGTGATGAATAAGATTCAAAACTCCATAAACAAAATGAACCATATTCTCCCGAGTGGAGTTCTAACCAAAGGTTTAGCTCTTCTTTCTCTTACTGCTTTTTCCTGGGGTTTGATGGAAAACAAAGCCAGCGCCAATCTGCTTAATGCTTTAACTCTAGGAAGTCGAACTGTTCCCGCGATATCTCCTGACTGTCAGTTTTATTTCAATGAAGATGGTTATCCAGGGTACAAGATGTTTGAAGCTATCAGTGAAGGTGGTGGATATGTAGACTACCAATACCGCCTAGTTTATGAAGATGGAGATTATAATTTTCAGATTCATAATTTAAATAGAACTGGATCCTGTGAACCTATTTTATATCGTTTAAGTGACGATAAAATGGCGATGGGACTTGCAATTGGAATCTATGTTGTTACCATGAATGATCTAAATGGAGTTCTTCCTCGAGAAGGAGTTGGGACTTATTATCCCATGGAATTCCCACCGATAGATGGTGGATCTATTGATGGTAGAGCTTATTTTGCCAGTATTGGAGAAGATGGATATTATCTTCCTCATATCTCCGTTGGAGTTGATGGGGTCGAAGAAACTGATTTATTAGCCAGCGGAACTGCTTATTCGATTTTTGATAATAATGGACAAGATACTGGATGGTCCCATGTTTATGGTTCTCCTCTAATGTTTAATTCTATCGAAGGATTTTTTATCTGGTATGAAAATCAACAAACTGGACAAAAAGAATGGAGAAAATATCTTAGTTTAGTTGATCGCAATAATTATGTTTTTGTAACTCAAGCAGAAAATAGTATGATTATCAATCCTCTAACCAATGGCAACAAGGTTCAATTTACTACCTGTGATGAAAATTATAATCTAAGAAATCTCGAACGCGCAGATCCTTTAAATAATTTCGCAGTTCAGTATCTTTATACTACTCCTCAAAGTTATGAAATTAATGCTCATGGATTTATGGGGGAAGATGGAGAAATCATTGCCCTGCATGAAGGCGGAGGAATTAACGAAAGAGTAAAATATCTTAATGAAACTGGAGAAATTTTACATATTCAAAATCGCGGTCCAGGTGGAGATTTACTAGAAGGGATTGGAATTGACGAACAAGGAAACCGAGTGGTCCCAGAAAGATATGGAAATACCTTTAAATTTTGGAAAGTAGCACCTACTTCTACTGATCATGAACAAGTAAAACCAGAAAAGAATATGCAAGCTTATCCAAATCCAGCGCGAGGAGACAAACTAAGCTTATCTTTAGCAATTGACAATCCAGGTACGACCAAGATTGAAGTCTTTAATATCAAAGGCCAAACACTACATGAAAGTAAACAAGTACTAAGCAAAGGTAAAAACATACTGCATTTAGATAGCACAAACTGGCCCAGTGGAATAATGCTCATCAGACAAATCGACGCTAAAGGTCAGTCTTCGATCATCAAATTCACCAAAATAAATTAAAATAGCTTATATACACAAGCTGGTAGTGTGTATTACTGCTCGCAATCAGGTTGATTGCGTTACGATTAATCGCAAGCTGGTTGCTCGTGTTACGAATTCAGACGCGATAAATCGCGTCTCTTCTATGACTTAAGTAATATGCAAGACCTGACCACCCCATCCGCCAAGTCGTCCACACCTCCACAGATGGGAATGGAGCTGGTCGTATTAATACTATTTTTTTTATACTCCGCTTATCCGAATCCTTTTTAATCCTTCAACTACTATTGCGTTTTCTTTAGCAAAATCATCAAATGTAAAATTAAATATTTACAACGTCAAAGGACAAAAAGTAAGAACATTACCAAATACATTTTTTACCAAAGGTAAACATCAGATCGTATGGAACGGAAAAGATGATAATAACAAGGCTTTGAGCAATGGAATATATTTTTATCAGATTTCTGTTGACAATCAGATCAAAATGACAAAAAAATGTATGATGATAAAGTAACAGGAGGCAATTTGAGAAATCCCATAAAAGTCATCCTCATATTGTTAATACTAAGCTTGTTTTGTACACTTAATATCTTTAGCATACAGCCGATCTATGAACAGGAATTCTGGAAGACGCTGGAAGATGACAATTATAATCTCAATGGATTTGGAATATCTTTTAAAAGTTTGGATTACAATGCGGACGGATATGATGACTTACTTATTCATGATGGTTATTTCATAACTGTACAAGATTCAAGTAGTACTGGGCCATTGAATAGACGAGGAAAAATATACATGCATTATGGTAGTTCAAACGGAATTCCAGATTCAGCTAATTTCACAATCATTCCAGATGAATATCCATGTGCCAATTTTTCTTATCAATTTTGTTTTGCGGGTATCGGTGATTTTAATGGAGATGGATATGATGATTTTGCATTATCACGAAATGAGAAACACTCTCCAGGCATTATTGTTGATGCATTCATTGATTTTTACTATGGAGGTCCCGAAGCAGATAGTATTCCTGCTTATACTTATTTAATCGCTGAAGATTATGATCAATACGAGACATTCTCACCTATAAACATCGGAGATGTAAATGGTGATGGGTGCGATGATCTCATGATTACATGGGGCGAATTTGTCAGACAGCAACTGAATACATATTATGAAATCATCTATGGCGGAAGTTTCGAGCGTGTTCATTTTTGTACTCTATACA